>JBDRAZ010000093.1:0-39632 GCA_043823195.1 archaeon | reverse complement strand
GACGAGATTCTGCGGCTAGGCAGGGAAATCACAAAGAAAACAGGGAAAAGAGCAACTTGCCGAAATTGTCTACTGAATGCTGAAATCACCATTCAGTCCCAGCGAAATCGCTGGAAATGCGGTTTTCAGGATGAAGCCGTCTCAGTCGAAACATTTTTAAACCGCAAGACAGCAACACATACCATGGTCTACCACGGGCATGACGCTTTTGACGGCCCCAGGCAATACGGCGCAGCAGCCGGCACTGAAGAGGTGCTCAACGAGGGCTATGAGAGTGAATCCAGGGATATTGAGTACCTCAATGAACATAAATACGGCAGCAGTGACGATTCCTCGGTTTACCGCTCGCTTGAAGAAGAAGAGGATGAGAAGAAAGAAAACGGGCCCAATATTTCCGACAAGGTTGACGAGATAATCGGGGAAACAGAGGATGAAGACCAGGCAATCATCAAGAGTGTTGCAGAACCCGTGTCAGGGCCGGTTGAACCTGCTGAGCACAAAGATGAAAAACCGCCAGGGGATAGCCGGAAAAAGGCCATTGCCAAATCAGTGGAGGACCTCATAGAATCGCTCCAGAAAGACAAGAAGGAAGTCATTGATCTCGACAAGCGCAGCTCAAAGATCGAGGTCATCAGGTAGAAAATCTTCCAAAAACTATAAAAATCTTCTAATTATCCGGGTTTCGGGGAAAATGTCACTAACACCTGCTATGCAGCAGTATGTCCAGGTAAAGGAGCAGAATCCAGATTGCATAGTACTGTTCCGTATGGGCGATTTCTATGAGACATTCTATGAAGACGCCAAAACCGCATCAAGGGTGCTGGGCATAGCCCTGACTGCCCGGGGCAAGGGTGAGAAAAAGGC
Organism: archaeon; assembly: GCA_043823195.1. Classification (GTDB taxonomy): domain Archaea; phylum Nanobdellota; class Nanobdellia; order Woesearchaeales; family JBDRAZ01; genus JBDRAZ01. The sequence continues at coordinate 38,768 of JBDRAZ010000093.1, read as the reverse complement.
TCCCCTTGCAGGAATACCATACCATGCCCTTGACATATATCTTGCCAAGCTCATCAGGAAGGGGCACAAGGTTTGCATCGTTGAACAGCTGGAGGACCCAAAGCAGGCCAAGGGTCTTGTGAAGCGCGGCGTAACACGCATCATCACACCCGGCACAGTTGTTGAGGAATCGCTGCTTTCAGCCCAGAATAACTATATAGTCTCGCTCAGCATGGAAGGGAATATGTTCGGCCTCGCTGCTGCCGACGTCTCAACAGGCGAGTTCATAGCAACGCAAACCGATGATTACGGGAAGATTCTTGGTGAGATTGAGAAGCTGAATCCCGCCGAGATCACGGTTCCCATGAGCCTTATGGAATCAGTAATAGTAACAGACCTGAAGAAAAGGCAGTTCTTTATATCAGAGCTTGATGACCGCCATTACTGGCCTGACAAGGCGGAAAAGACTCTGCAGGAGCATTTCAATGTCCTCTCTACCGGGGGGTACGGCCTCGAGGGCAGGAAATACGCAGCTTCTGCAAGCGGGGCACTTCTTACATATCTGAAGCAGACACAGAAGATCGGCCTCGATCACATGAATAGCATGCACAGCTATTTCATTGAGGACTATATGCTCCTTGATTCAGCTACGCAGAAAAACCTGGAGCTAGTGAGGAATATCCGTGACGGATCATCAAGGGGCACGCTGTTTGAGGTATTGAACAAAACTTCAACCTCCATGGGAGCCAGGAAGATGAAGCAGTGGCTTACCAGGCCTCTCCTCAAGCCTGAAGAGATCAGCTATCGCCTTGCGGCGGTTACTGAACTGAAGGATAATGCTCTGGTTAGGGCAGAAATAACCGAGCTTCTTAACCGGGTGGCTGATCTGCATCGCATAATCAGCAGGATAGTGTTTAGCAGTTCCAATGCCCGGGATCTTGTCTCACTAAAAAATGCCCTGGTCCTCATACCCGAAATTCAGGAACTCCTAAATTCCGCCAAATCAGGCTTCCTCTCAAATATCCGGGGCATGAAGGACCACTCTGACGTCCGTGTCCTTATTGAGGCGGCAATACGCGATGACTGCGCAACAGGACTGAAGGAGGGCAACCTGATCAGGGCAGGCTATAATCCTGACCTTGACCAGCTCAAGAGCATTGCCTCCGGCGGAAAAGAATGGATAAGCCGGCTGGAAGAGGAGGAAAGGGACAGGACAGGCATAAAAAACCTGCGGATCAGGTACAACAGGGTTTTCGGGTACTTCATTGAGGTGACAAAATCCAATCTGAACAGGGTTCCGCCTGACTACATAAGGAAGCAGACTCAGGCTAACTGTGAACGGTTCATCACTGAAGGTCTCAAGAAAAAGGAAGAGACCATCCTGGGTGCCCAGGAAAGGATCAATACCATGGAATATGAGATATTCCTCGGGATAGCAGGCAGGGCCTCTGAGAAAAAGCATGAAATACTGGATACTGCAGACAAGATAGCCTCTTTGGATTGCCTCAGCTCCCTCAGCAGGATAGCATCTGAAAACAGCTATTCGTGTCCGGAGATATCAGGCAAAAAGGGCATCGACATCAGGGCGGGCAGGCATCCCGTTGTCGAGCTGCAGCAGCCCGGTTTTATTCATAATGACTGCATAACTGATGACCATGTCATGAAGATAATCACCGGGCCGAACATGTCCGGCAAGTCAACATATCTGCGGCAGGTGGCACTGATTGTGCTCATGGCCCAGATGGGCAGCTACGTTCCCGCAGAGAGTGCCAGGATTGGGATCGTTGACCGCATTTTTTCACGCGTCGGGGCATATGACGATCTCACAATGGGGCAAAGCACGTTTATGGTCGAGATGATCGAGACAGCCAACATCCTGAACAATGCAACAGATAAATCGCTGATCATACTTGATGAGATCGGGCGGGGCACCTCGACATATGACGGCTTCAGCCTCGCCTGGGCGATTGTTGAGTACATTCATGAGACAATAAAGGCCCAGACGCTCTTCGCAACCCACTACCATCAGCTGAATCTCCTGACCGAAAAATTTCCATCTATCCGGAACTATCACGTTGACATAAAAGAGAGTGAGAATGACATAATCTTCTTAAGGAAGGTGAAAGAGGGTGGCACCGACAGAAGCTACGGGGTGCATGTCGCTAAGCTCGCAGGGCTTCCTAAAGCCGTCATTTCAAGCGCCCGGCGCCTGATGGGCATCCTTGAAAAGGAGGATAAGCTCATGCCACAGCTTGAAAAGCTGATATCTGACAAATCACGTGTTCAGCCTGAAAAGAACAAAACCGGACAGATGACGCTTTTGGATCTCTAGCATGGCAGTTATACGCACACTGGACAGGGAACTGGTTAACAAGATTGCGGCAGGAGAGGTTATAGAGCGGCCGTTTTCTGTGGTCAAAGAGCTGATTGAGAACAGCATTGACTCCGGCGCCACCCGCATCGAGGTTGAGGTTAAGGATGGGGGAAGGAGCCTGGTTAGGGTAGCTGATGACGGCTGCGGAATGGATGGGGAGGATGCGCTGGCGTGCTTCACCCGCCACGGAACAAGCAAGATTCCCGACAACGATATTTTCAGCATACATACTCTGGGATTCCGTGGGGAGGCCCTTTCCAGCATCGCAGCAGTCTCGCATGTGCGCCTGACGACCGGTCAGGGCGGTTTGGGCACAAGTGTTGAGATTGAGGGCGGCAGGTTGCTGAAACAGAAAGATTGTGCCCACAAAAGGGGCACCACAGTAGAGGTTACAGATCTCTTTTTCAATACACCCGTAAGAAAGAAGTATCTTAAGGCCAGGGACACGGAGCTCAGGCACATCTCTGACATCGTTACCAGGTATGCTCTTACTCCTCTGGCAATCAGCCTTAAAAGCGACAGTGCACTGCTGATCAGCACACCGAGGGACAGTCTGCTCAACAAGATTGTGACTATCTACGGGAAGGACACTGCCAAGAACATGGTTCCTGTTGAATACTCTGACAGCTTTGTAAAAATTGACGGATACATTGGCAAGCCGTATATCGCAAGACAGGACCGGAATCAGCAGACCCTGATAATCAACGGACGGTACGTAAAAAATGAGGTTGTAGGAAGGGCTCTGTATGATGCCTACCATTCCCTTCTCTTTCTGGACAGGCATCCTGTAGCAATACTTTTTTTCACAATAGATTTCAGTAAGGTTGATGTCAATGTCCATCCGACTAAGAGCGTTATACGCATCGAGAAGGAAGATGAGCTGTACCGCGGTGTCTACAATGCTGTCAGAGATTCCTTCCACAAAAATGCCCTGATCCCTGAGGTAGATGCAGGGTCGTCTGACCTGAAGGCAAGAAAGGTCTACAGGGTTGAGAAGGATAAGCAGACAGTCCTTGCAGATGGAAATGCAGGACAACCCAAAAGTCTTATTGTGCAGTCAGGTACAAGAATCGGGCCTGTGCGGGTTCTTGGCCAGGTCAACAGAGTGTATATCATCGCCGAGGATGCACTGGGCCTGCTGATTGTTGACCAGCATGCAGCCCAGGAGAGGATACTCTATGAAAAGTACATGGCACAGGCCGCCAAGGGCACTGTACCAAGGCAGCGCCTGCTTAGAAAGCTTGTTGTTGAACTTGCACCTGATGAGTTTTCTCGGATTATGGATGCCGCAGGCATCTTTGGAAAGGCAGGCTTTGATATTGATGCCTACGGAAAAAATGCAATTGTCATCAGGGAAATACCCCGGATTATACCTGTGGCTTCTCTCCGCGACATAATCGGCGCCATGAAATCAGTCGAGGCAGCCGAAGAGGAAAAGGTTATCAGGATGGCCTGCAGGAAGGCAGTAAAGGCAGGGGAGATTCTGACCTTGCCTCAGATGGAAGAACTGATACTTGCACTCAACCAGGCTGAAAAGCCATTCACGTGCCCGCACGGAAGGCCGACCATTATCCGATTATCGCTTGGCGAACTGGAGAAGAAGTTTCTCAGGTCCGGCGGCTGAAGCCCAAACCCATCTTCGGGCATACTTCTGGAACATATCGTCCCTTCGAATCGCCCATCGAATACTTCTGTTTACAAGTGAACCAACCCGCCCGCACACAATTTGTTACAACTCGTAAGTAATTACATAACCGGAAGCTTTAAATACTCCTTGTCGCTGTCCTCCTGTTATGCAAAATAAAGCTTCTGAATACCTGGACCCATACAGCTTGGCGGAGTCTGCAATATATGCACGTGATTGCGGAGGAAAGGCCAGTTTTTACTATAGGCCAACTACCGCGTTAGAACAGGATGCATTTGAAGAGGGCCTTGACCACTGGCTAAGGGAGCATGGGATCTGGGGGATTTCAGGTGCCGACATATCCCAACCAGATGCCCTGAAGGGCTTTGTGCTGAGCCTGCTGGCATCTGGCAGGGAGGTCTCCGCAGGCCCGTATGCAGGTGAATCAGCGAAGGACCAGTTGGGCCGGATGCTGGTTCAATGCGCAGCATTGTATGAACAAAATCCTGATAATTCTCATTATTCAGCGAAAAGAAGCAATCTGATGAAGGGGGTGGAGCTAGCCGGCCAACTGCTCGATGAGGAGAATTTTCAGCAGTTTGACCGAAAGCATGCCTTGGTTTATTACGGCCTCAATCTCGATGATGTGGAGGATGCAGGCAGGTTTTACGATGCACACAGGTCCCTCATGCCCCAGCTGCGGGCAACACAATCTGAGCACATAGATGAATATGTTGCAGCGGCATCTGACCTGTACCATGAGGGCACAGAGCTTATTGAGGTATATCTGCGTCGGGGTATGCACGATTCAGCCCTCTCTCTTTGTGACAGGCTGGAGCTTATCCTCCTTCATATGGGCAAGATCAAGGCAGAGTTAATGCAGGATGGGTGCGATTATCTGCGCAGGGATACATACCAGATGAGTGAAGAAGACCTGATAGACGAGATTCCGCAACTCTCCGGGATTGAGTTGGAACTTGATTTTATTAAAGGTGTCAGGTCTGAAATTGCCTTAAGGGCAGATGATCAGCAGTACGATCTGAGACAAAGAATGATTGCCTATGCAGCTCTCGAAGACTACGAGACCGCCGCCGCGCTCCGTGATGATCTGAACCTGGTGCTTTTAGTCCGGGAGACCATCCTTCTAAACTAGTTCACGCAAAGCAGGACATAGTCGCCCTGGTCCTCTCCTATTTCATTCTCAAGGATGCTTTCAACCTTGAAACTGGCATCTTCGCTGAACTTCTCGGTCCTTCCCTTCTTAAGGGATGTAAACTCAGTCCCGGCGATGCTCAGCGATTCGATTCTTCCATTGTCAATGCGGCCGACAGTAACATTATAGGTATCATCCCCAATTCTGATCTCCCTGGAGTTTCGTTCCTCGATCAGGGCCCGGCTTTTGCAGGTCACTATTTGAAGGCTGCTTTCATAGCGCTTCAGGTATTCCCGGACCACCTGCATGTCGCTTCCCTGTACCCACACGATTGAGTTTCCGGAGGTCCATGCATATTGCCTGGTGCTTGTGTCAATAACAATCTCATATATGACCTCATTCCGGTATTCAAGCGACCCGACGGCAAAGCCTGAAAATGTGAGGTTTAGAACCTCTGCTGTCTGCGGCTCGCCAAATTCGGAGACCAGGACAACGGTATCACTGTAATATGCGGTTGTGGTTGTGCCAGTCAGGTTATTGTCAAATGGGGAACCCTTGGCGCTCCTGCTGAACTGGTATATATGGCCCTCTATGTTTTCGTCAACGATCTCGGATGAGCCCTCTTCGACCTTGAAGAGCAGCCGCTTATTATTGTTTTCCGGGTCGCTGTCATCATCAAGTCTGGCCTCAATCGCATAATGACCCTCCCGCGGGAAAAACTGCATTAGGTGAAATGTCTCTGCCTCTGACACCACATGATCAAAAATACGCGTTTCTATCTTCAGCTGCTTGTCATCAATCTGCTCAATGATGCTTATGCTGCCGTGAGCCCTGCCGGCGCCCCCATCATTATTCCGGATCGTATAGCTGATCATCTCAAATACACGCGGGCGTGCATTACCGATCTCCAGTGATTCCATCGAGAAGTCCTTTGAAGGGCCTGCTTCTAACTCAGGCACCTGTTCATCTGATTCCCCCAGAGCCTCACTCCTGTCCTCTGCCAGGCCAGGTTCATCAATATTTGCCTCAGAGTTGCCCTGTAGAGGTTCGGCATTGATGCCTTCAATTTGCGTATTGTTGAATGAGTCATTCAGCATATAGGACTCGTTTATTGCCGCGTTCTCGTCTCCCATGCATCCTGAAAGAACCACAACCAATAGCATTAATATGTATCTCATAATATCAACCCTGTTTCTTTTTCATGCCCGAAATCCTTCTTGCATACTTGAATAAATACTGCTTCCTAATTATTTTCTGCGCAGCATAGGCAGCAACCATCACAATAATGCAATAAACAATGAGGAGCAGCAATTCACCGCTGACGTCTGACAGGCTGGTCCTGAAAAGAATCGTGCTTCTCAGCAAAAACTCGCTGATAACAAACGGGTTCACGCTTGCGGCAGTCCCCAGGAAAGACGACATGCTTTCAACCGGAAGAATCACCCCGGATAGGAAGAGGAAGACGCATCCGGTCGATATGGCACCCAGCGCAGCAATCTCCTCAGACTCAAAAACAGACCCGAGGATGATGCCAAGGAAGGCAAAAAAGGATGCAAGCAGGAAAATGATGGCCATTGAGGAAAAAAGGCTGGGCAAAATGGATGCGGAAAAGAAAATGGCTGAGATGAGGATTATCACCAGTGCCTGCACCAGTATCAGCAGTATCGTTGTTGTGTAGGTCGCCAGGAAAAAGACTATATCCCTCGTTGGTGTTATGAAATTCCGGATATAGGCGGGCGATCTCTTTTCCATCACGATAAGTATGGATGAGAGCAGCATGCTGGTAAACATTATGACAAGCACAATCAGGCTTGGCAGAAGATAGTCCAGATGGCTTTTTTCTGAAGAGATCGGCTTAATCCTGGTTGCCACCGGGCTGACAATCTTTGCTGCATCCCCCACCCTGATGCTCTCTATGTTTTCATCAATTGTATCAAATGAACTGCCGATATCTCCCATCAGCCCCAATGACCTGTTCAGATCATCAAGGACCGCGTCAAGCCGGGCGATTGACAATGAACGGGTCGAGTCCATTCCCCGGAACCTGACCTGGATGTTGTTTATCTGGGTCCTTATTACTATCAGCGAGGTCCGGAAGTCATCCAAGTCATCCTCGGTTGCGTTACCTATGTCTGCGGCGGTCTTTTTGATATCATCGCATTTGTCCCTGACTGAACTTACTAGGTTTACGGCTATCGATCTTTCGGCAGCGCTCGCATTTACAAACTCCATCTCCTCCATTGCACTGTCTGCATAGCTGATGCCGAGGTTTGCAGTCTGGCTGATCACCTTGGAAAGGTTTCTTATGTCATTCATTGATGCCCGCGTGTTATCCTCGAACTGCTCGAGCCTGAATGGGGTCTCGCTGAAGGCCAGCTGGATTGACGTAAGGTTCCGCCTGACCTCAGACAGCCTGGCTGTCATATTGATGTTTTCAGCCTTCAGCATCTCCATCAGGCCCTGGTCCCTGCGTATCTCTGCCTGGGTATCGCTGAGCCTGTTTAGTAGCGAGGTGGTCAGGTTAAGGCTTAGCTCGGAACTCTTGTCTGAAACCTTTGAGGATATTTCATCAATCACCATCCATACCAGGTTGATTTTCGAATAGTCCACATGGAAGGTTATTTCCTTTTCTGTTTCCGCAATCTGCAGCTGGGCAGGAAATACAACGCATATGTGGGTGTCTCCGAGCATTACCTTGCTGATGCAGCTCTCTTCGCTCTCATACCTCATGATGCTCAAACCCTCGCTGCCAAGCCTTTCTATGAATGATTCAGTGAGATCCGAGTATTCTTCAGAAAAAACACCGACCCTGATTGAATACCTGTTGGCATTTCCGAATGCCAGCCCAACGAGGAATATGATCAGGAGCGGCCCGAATATGACAATAAGTGCAGATGTGCGTGACCTTACAAGAAGCTTGTAGTCCTTCTTGACTATCCTGATTATTTTCTCCATTTTATATGAATATATCAGTCTCTTGTTCCGGCTCTTTCTTGCTTTTGGTCAGCGATTCAAAGACATCAATCAGTGATGGTTTCCTTACCTCAACCTCGAGTAGCTTCTCGTTCGACTTCTCAATAACGTGAAGCAGATAGTGCAGGGTATGCTCCGGATCCGGGGCTTTGATGACCAATTTGTTGTCAATCACTGATGTTTTCTGGGCAATATGCTTGTGCTCGATCTGGTCAATGATGTAATCGTAGTGCCCAGGTTCCGTCTGGATATGAATCTCCTTTTTCTTGGAGCACAGGCTTCGCAGATGCTCAGCAGTACCCACCTCCTGAAAGATTCCTTTGTGCAGTATTCCGATTTGTGTGCAGAGTGTTTCAATCTCCTGGAATAGGTGTGAGGTGAGAATGACTGTTGTCCCCTGCTTGTTGATGTTTCTGATAAGGTTTGCGATCTCGCGCCTGAGAAACGGATCCAGGTCTGCAGTTGGCTCATCAAGTATCACAACATCCGGGCTGTGTATGAGCGCGCAGGATATGCCCAGCCTTTTCTGCATCCCTCCGGAAATGTCCCTTGACAGGCTGTCCTCATAGGGATAGAGTTCCATGAAATTCAGAAGGCTGTCAGCGTTCGTCTTTATTTCTGAACGGCTGATGCCGTACAGGCTTCCGAAATGCTCCAGGTTTTCCCTGACTGTGAGCAGCGGGTAGAATGAGTGGTTCTGTGTGGCAAATCCGAACAGCTGCTTGATCTTCTTGTTCTGATTAATATGCTGCCATTCGTCCATGCGGGGGAGCTTGAGCAGGACATGGCCCTCATCAGGCTGCAGAAAGCCCACCATGGTGTTCAGTAGTGTTGTCTTACCTGATCCGCTCACGCCGATAATCCCAAAAACCTCGCCATGGCCTATATCCAGGCTTATATTGTCAAGGACCAGATTGCCCCGGTATCTTTTCGTTATTCCTTCAAGCCGTATGACGCTGGGTGATTCAATCCTTGTCTGATCGGAGAAGAAATGATCCAGGATATGTCCGGGCCATCCTACCTTTGTAAGGATATCCACTATCTCTTCACGGGTTTTGCCCAGCGCATGGCAGTTCTGAATAAAATCATGCAGCCTGTTATATGCCTGACTGTGCTCATCTTTCTGAGCTGAACCACCCCCCATGGCTAATCCTGGTTCATATGTATTATTAAACTTAACGGTTTTTCCAGGCAATTTTTTATACTATGCCCGGTTTCCAAGCCACATGGAACCAATTGTGCATTATTTTGTCCCGCTTTTGCTGCTGCTCTCGTTTACAGGTATCCCCCGCAGCTATATTCTTCTTTTTTCTCCGCTTGCCGTTCTGTCTGACCTTGATTTTCTTGTAGGCCACAGGATGCTGTTTCACAACCTTTTTTTTGCGATAGCCCTGAGCATTTTTGTCTGGGCATATACCGCCAAGTCCAGGACTGCATTTTTCCTCACAATATACTACCTATTATCCCATCTGTTGCTCGACCTTACAGCTCCAGGGACAGCACTTCTGTACCCGTTTTACAGCAGGCTCATTGCGCTTGATCTGTCTTTCACGTCTTCACCTGCAACCGGGGCGATCAGCCTTGATAGGGGCGCGTGGACAAATTCAATCACAGAAGCAACCAGGGATCAGGCCAGCCCTGTTATCTCGGCCTTTGGCATGCTCTTGACCCTGGCAGTCATATCTAGCTTGTTGCTGGGTTATCTGTTTAGAATCAGGAAACTGCGCGCCTGATCCTCTCTATCCTGGCTCTGACGCGTGATTTGTCGCTCTCATCTGCATCTATGCCGGCAAACCGGCCTTCGATATCTGAAATCCTCTTGAGCATATCTGTATTGCTTTCCTTTGGCAGCGCCTTGTCTTCCCCAGGCATTTTCTCCAGTGACCTGGCTGCGGCTTCGATCTTTTCCTCCAGTATGCGTATCTGCCTCTGTATTTCAGTGTTCATTACATCCACAATCGGGTGATTAAGACTTTTTTCCTTTTCAAGGAGCCCTGAAAACGCGCTCTCCAGCCCACCCATCTCCCTCTGCAGCTCCCTTCCGGGCCTGGTTTTTGCGGTGGCAGCCCTTACCTTTTCAATCTGGTGCAAACCACGGACCTCTGCCCTCTCCTGCTCATGCAGCTTCCTACCTGACTTGACTGCAGCCATCGTAAACCTCCTTAGAAGTCTTGTCATAATCACTTTCCAAGCTTGCTGAAAAACCCTTTCTTCCTCAGGGAGTCAACCGGTCCGCCGGGGATTGGCCCGGGCGGAGGGGCGCGCATCTGCGGGGAGAACCCCGGATAGCCGGGAGGCACTGCCGGCATAATGTCTTCCTGCTCAGGGAAGTCTATCTCCGGCGGGCGTGACCTGGGCATCCCGTATACCGGCGCAGGCTCATGCTGGATCTTTCCCTCGCTGAGCATCTTGGCAACAGAGATTATGCCTTCGGCTATCTTTTTGTTCTGGTCAATGAGCTTGTCAAGCTTCTTTGACAGCGGGTCCCGTTTCTCAGCCTTTTCTTCCCTGCTGCCCTCTTTAAGCTCATGCACAGCACCCTTGAAAATGCCATTCATCTGATCAATGCTTCGTGTCAGTTTCTCAACTGCACTTAGCATATCATGTGATCCAGAATTCTTGCCAAACGGATTTTTTCTCAGCTCTTCAACCTCTTTTTTTAGCTGTTCCAGCTGCTTATGAGGTGTTAGCTCATATTCATCCACCATCATCCCCACCTCTTTTTGTTAGGCTTTATAACAGATAACTATTTAAATATTTTTCGATTTGCCCGGACAGAATGAAATTTGCCTGTTACGGTCACGGGAACATCAGGTCCACTCATGCAAAAACCCTGGAAATCACAAAGGAAAAGCAGGTCACAATAAGGGGCGACTGCATAATCGGCATAGCATCAGATTTCGATTCAGCATTTCTAAATCAGTCCATCAAAGGGAAGAAGAAGCTGTTGCTGCATCTGTCATGCGGCGGCGCAACCGATACTGTCTCTGCGGACATCAACCAGTCATTCAGCTCTCATGATGAGATTGTCATACGGAAATCTGGCTTTCTCTCTTGCCGCACCCTGGGAATCCATGCAGACAAGGCGGCATCAGACCTCTCAGCAGATCTTGTAAAACTACTGAATATTCCCGGCAAAAAAATCGATGTGAAAATCGGGTTCTTTTGAGGCATACTTTTATAAAACAACCCTCCTTTCCCCGACTATAAAATGCCGGAAATGTCGTATACAAAGCTGGAAAGGCTGCTGGGCCCGCACAGGTTCGGTCACTATATCGCTCCTGCTTTCAGGGTTCATACCTATTCTGAACGGGAACTCCCTGATTCCAGGCCGATAATCGGCATATACGGCTCTGCCCTTGACAACCATGCGCAACAAGTTGATCCTGCTGCAGTGGAAACAGCAAAGGGTCTGGCTGAGAAGCTTGGCCAAGAGCTGGCCAGGTATGATGTAATAATCAAGCAGGGCGCCTGCCCGAAAAATGGATTCCCGACAATTGCTGCTGAGGCAGCTAAGCAGGCAAACCCTGAGATATTCAGCTTCGGCATCGCGCCGTACCCGGATGAAAAATCATTCCTGGACCATGGCGGCTATGTCGGGAGCCAGGATTTGATCATATATGTAGGGCACCCTAAGCTGCCGCCAGTTGAGCCAGATGGTTCAATAAACAAGCTAAATGTCATGGCCAGGTCAGTTCTGAATCCGCTGCTGTGTGACGGTGCGGTTTTTATCGGAGGTGCCAGCGGCACACTGAGCGAGATCGCATCTGCGTATGAAGCGGGCCGCGTGCTCTGCCTCATTGAACATGATTTTGGCATAAGTCCGGTGATCAAAGTCGGTCTGGACAGGATTTATGCCTCAAAGGACCCCGGTACGGTCTTCTTCACAGATGATAGTCCGGCAGATGCAGTCCTGCGGCTGTTATCGGAGATCAGGGCAAAAGACCTGAAGTGTAAGGGCACGCCGGTTACACAGGTTGCGGTCTACCACAAGCGGACTGATCTGGGCGAGAGGGTTTTTGTTAATATCAGGGAAGCGGGAAGGCCTGCAACAGAGGGAAGGGCGCATATGGAGCCTCTGGAGATCTCACTCTACTCAGGCATTGATTCTGATGCTCTTGCGTCAGATTTGGTAGGCCGTTTCGAGCCACTGAGGCATGCTAATCCCCGCCCGGACAGGCGGGAAAAGGGCAGATGGTTCAACACGGAGTATGACAACCTCGGCGGGGTCTTAATTGCCTCTCAGCAGATTCGCAGCACATACAAACCGTTCTATTTCATGCCTTTTTAAGATGAGTGGACAACCTAATTATTATCGCACGACGGACGCTGCCGGAAGACAGATATTGCAGCCCTTACAAGGCAATCCGCTCTACCTCGATGGCGATCCCTGTACCGGCAGGACAGGCCCTGTCCGCCTGATGGTGGCAATGGCATATCAAAGTTCTGTTCTGCATCAGTCCGAGGCCGGGCCGATTCTTGAGGAGGCATGGCAATACTACAGGAGAGGAACTGCGCTTGCCTCTTTGTGTCCAAGTCCTGATAAGATGGGAATCCACGATGCCTTCAGGGTTGCCAGGGATGCAACACATGTATGGGAAGCCCTCGACTACGTTCATGCTTACGGGGAGATTGGAATAGCTGATCAGGAGCTTGCCGACAGGTGGCCGCTTGTGGTATCCCTGCTCGCAATGTCTGAATTTAGGTATGTGTTCCCTACAGAGGATAATCCGCCCAGAGACGCAGAAAGAACCCTCGATAATGCCCTCGATGCCTTGATGCAGCTGCCAAATTTTCCGACACCGGAATATCACTTGAATATGATAACAGCTCTGCGGGGGATTACTGCCGCGCGGGTAAGCATTGCTGAGGAGACTGGTAATTATGCTGGTCTGACTGACTTTCTCGCAGATGCAAGAGATGCCTTAAGGATGCTTCCTGCTATGCCTGATTCACCGGAGAACAGGACAGCATATGCAGGACTCCTTGCGAAGCTATGCGTTTATCAGGTCACTGCACTGCACTATTCACCTGAAAACATTGCCTATGCAGGTGACATTTCAGAACAGCTTATAAGTGATCTGCATCTTATCGGCGAGTTGCATCCTCATCTCTTCCATCGGATATCCGGGCCACTCGAATCAGCCAGATTGCTTGGGCAGGACATGGCTTCCATTGCGGCTTCAGGTGCCGCCTGCGAGAAACCCTCACCCGGTTTTGACGCTTTCACAGGCCTGATTGAGCAAAGGATAGCCCAGCTGGCAGATCAGGAGGAATTCGAGGAAGCTGCCAAAATACGGGACCGGCTGAAAGAATTAAGAGGCGAATAATCACCTCTTCTCAAACAGCCCCCTTATCTCCTTTCCAACCTTCTCAATCGGATGGGATGCCTCTTCCTCCCTAAGCTTCTTCAGAACCGGCAGCCCTTTCCTGTACTCATCCATCCATTCCTCTGCGAATTTCCCAGACTCAACATCCCTTAGCATGTCCTTCATGGCCCTGCGGGTCTCATCTGTTATGATCTTCCTGCCGCGGGTACGCCCGCCGTATTCAGCAGTATTGGAGACAACATCCCACATGTGCGCAAGACCGCCCTCATAGATCAGGTCAACAATCAGCTTAAGTTCATGCAGGCACTCAAAATAGGCCATTTCGGGGGGATACCCTGCCTCAGTCAGGGTCTCAAACCCCGCCTTGATTAGTTCAGCGGTCCCGCCGCAGAGGACAGCCTGCTCACCAAACAGGTCTTCATAAGTCTCCTGCTCAAATGTGCATTCCAGGACACCGGCTCTTGTCAGCCCGCAGGCTTTTGCCAGTGCAAGTGCCACATCCCTCGCCTTCCCGGAAACATCCTGTCTGACAGCAACCAGGCCAGGAACACCGAATCCCTCAACAAACCTCTTGCGCTCCTCTGTGCCGGGTGCCTTTGGCGCAAACATGATAAGGTCCACATCCTTTGGAGGCACGATGCGCTTGAAGCAGAGGTTGAACCCGTGGCTCCAGCTGAGGGTTTTCCCGCCGACAATATGCGGCTTTATGTCCTTATTATAGACCCCTTCCTGGACCTCGTCAGGGAGCAGTATATGGATGATATCTGCCTGCTCTGAGGCATCGGCAATGCTGGCAACAGAAAGCCCCTCCTTCTTTGCCTTTTCCCATGATGCGCCCCCTTTCCTCACCCCCACGATAACATCAACACCTGAATCCTTCATGCAAAGGCTTTGCGCCCGTCCCTGTGCACCGTAGCCTATAACAGCCACCTTTTTTCCTTCCAGAATACCTATATCAGCATCCTTGTCATGCAGTAATTTCATTTTATCTACCTCCATTAGCATAAGACTCTCCTTGCCGGTCATGCCCACCCTGACGCCCAGTTCCTGGGCCTTTGTGCTGGCGTCAGCAATCCTGGCATCCAGCATATCCTGGTAAGTGCTGACACCCCTGACAATTGCACAGCAGTCACCCACCCTGTCAGCGGCCTCTCTGCTGAAATAGCCGCAGCCCAAAAAGCCTCTCCGTGCCCTGATGAGCAGGATTACTGAGCGGTTTGTCTTGACCGTAAAACCTTCAAATGCCCTGTCCCCTGCCCAAACAGTCTCCTTAGCTGTCTCCATTCTCAAGTTTATTCACAACAGCGTCACCCATTTCCTTCGTGGTTGCACTACCGCCCAGGTCCCTGGTTTTGACCTTTCCTTCCTTAAGGACCTCCTGGATGGCGTTGACAATCTGTGTGTGTGCCTCGGGTTTTCCCAGTTCATCAAGCATCAGGGCGCCTGCCCAGATTGTTGCAAGCGGATTGGCCACATTCCTTCCCTTGTACTTCGGCGCACTGCCGTGTATCGGCTCAAACATCGAGATCCCGCCGGGGCTTATGTTTCCTCCCGGGGCAAGACCCAGGCCGCCCTGTATCATTGCACCAAGATCAGTGATGATGTCCCCGAACATGTTCGGGGTGACCACTGTCTGGAACCATTCAGGGTTTTTTACAAACCACATTGTGATTGCATCAACAAAGTTATACTCGTGGTCAATGCCAGGGTATCTTGCTGATACCTCTTCAACGGTTTCCCTCCAGAATGAATAGATGCTATCCAGGACATTTGCCTTGTCAACTGCTGTTACTCTTGTATTGTTCTTCCTTTTGGCCAGCTCAAAGGCGTACTCAATTACGCGCTGCGTTCCCTTCTTGCTTATCAGCCCAATCTGGTAGGCGATTTCGCTGCCTTCAGTTTCAATATCCAGCCCGAATTTAACATTATAGAGGCTTCGCGCCACCTCAAGTTCCTGCCTGCTCCTCCCGATTGCAGCACGGTTGCCTATCCCCACATAGAAGTCCTCTGTGTTTTCCCTTACCACATCAAAATTGATATCTGCCGGTGTCTTGTCCTTCAGCGGGCACCAAACGCCCTCAAGAAGCCTTATGGGTCTCAGGTTGACGTACTGGTCGTAATAGAACCTCATCCTGAGGAGTATCCCCTTCTCCAGTATTCCCGGCTTGACCCTTGGATCACCCAGTGCACCGAGGTATATGGCCTTGCACGACCTGCCGATTTCTTTCAGCGTATCCTCAGATATTGTCTCACCGGTGGAAAGGTAATGGTCGGCCCCGTGGGGGTACCTCTTCCAGTCAACTGAAAAACTGCCGATCTCACCGGCCCTTTCGATTACCTTCACACCCTCCTGAACAATCTCGGTCCCGATTCCGTCACCAGGCATCAATGCTATTCTCATTGTTTCACCCTGCTCTTTACATAGCCTGCAAGGCCCCCCTTGTCTATTATCTGCTGAATAAAGACGGGCATCTGTGTGGCCTTATAGGTCTCGTTTTTTGTCAGATTTGTTATTAAACCCTCTTTCTCATCTATCTCGATTTCATCGCAGTCAGCTATTCTGTCCGCTTCAGGGCTCTCAAAAACGGGAAGGCCGATATTGATTGAGTTTCGGAAAAATATCCTGGCAAACGATCTGGCAATGACGCAGCCCGCTCCGGATTCCTTTATTGCAACGGGTGCGTGCTCTCTGCTGCTTCCACAGCCAAAATTTTTCCCTGCAGCGATTACATCTCCCCTGCTGATCCTGTATTCTTTGTCTAGGTCCTCCATGCAGTGCCTCGCCAGCTCAGCAGGGTCTGAACTGTTGAGATATCGGGCGGGTATGATGAGGTCTGTATTGATGTCATCTCCGCATTTCCATGCACGTCCTTTTATCATTTCAGGTCCTCCGGATGTGTTATCATGCCGGTTACGGCTGTTGCAGCTGCAACAGCGGGCGATGCCAGGTATACCTCGCTTTTAGGGTGGCCCATCCGGCCTACAAAATTCCTGTTGGTTGTTGAAATTGCCTTTTCACCCTCAGCCAGTATTCCCATGTGGCCTCCCAGGCAGGGGCCGCAGGTTGGTGTTGAAACAGCAGCACCTGCCCTGATGAATATCTCGTGATAGCCCTTTCTGATTGCCTCGAGGGCAACCGCCCGTGATCCCGGTATTATTATCACCCTGACATCTGGGTGTACCTGCCGGTTCCTAAGGATCCCGGCAGCTGTGCTGAGGTCCTCTATGCGCCCATTTGTGCAGGACCCGATTACAACCTGGTCAATGACAACATCTCCTGCTTCCCGCACAGGCCTGGCATTGCTCGGAAGATGGGGGAAGGATACCTGTGGCTCCAGTTCAGAGCAGTCTATATCAACTGTCCCGGAGTATTCCGCGTCACTGTCGCTTTCATAGGCGCGATATGCTGATCCCCGCATGCCGGAGTATGCCCTGGTAAGCGCATCTGGCTGGATAATGCCTGATTTTGCACCCGCTTCAATCGCCATGTTGCAGATTGTAAACCGGTCTGACATCTGAAGCGCGCGTATTACCTGTCCTGTGAATTCCATGGCCTTGTAAAGTGCTCCGTCCACTCCTATTTTTCCGATGGTGTGGAGAATGAGGTCCTTTCCGCAGACCCATTTACCCAGCGTGCCTGTGTAGGTAAATTTTATTGATTCGGGGACCTTCAGCCATACCTTGCCGATTGCCATTGCAGCCATCAGGTCTGTGCTGCCAACCCCGGTTGAGAATGCACCGAGCGCACCGTATGTACATGTGTGCGAGTCAGCTCCAACAACAAGATCACCTGGCCTGACAAATCCCATCTCAGGAAGGATCACATGCTCAATTCCGCCGCGCCCCACCTCAAAATAGTTCTCAATCTTATGCTTTTTTGCAAACTGCCTGAGCCTCCTGCACTGCTCAGCTGATTTGATGTCCTTATTGGGTGTAAAATGGTCAGGGATAAGGCCGATTTTGGCTGGGTCAAATACCTTCTGTATTCCCGCTTTCTCAAATTCGGCGATCGCAAGAGGCGCGGTAATGTCATTGCCAAACGCAAAATCAATGTCTGCTTCAACAATCTGGCCCGGCACAACCTGACCTGCCCCTGCATGGGCAGCTATTATCTTTTCCGTAATAGTCATCCCCATCTTAACTACCCATTGCTCCTTGCTATTGCAGTAACACCGGTCCTGCTGATATCCTTGATCCCGTAGGACCTTACCAGCTCAATGAACGAGTCTATCTTATCCGATTCGCCAACGATCTGGACAGTAACTGATTTTTTGTCTATGTCAACAACCTTGGTCTTGTATATGTCAGCATATTTCAGGATGTCCTGTTTGGACTTGTTATCCGGAATTGCGATCTTGAGCAGGCAAAGCTCACGCTCGATCGATGCTTCAGGCTTAAGCTCCTGCACCTTAACAGTGTCGACGAGTTTGTTTATCTGCTTTTCAATCTGTTCAAGCATATGCGCATCCCCAAGCACCGTTACAACCATCTTGCTTATGCTCGGATTGCCGGTCTTTCCCACTGTAATGGTTTCTATATTGAATCCCCTTCGGGCAAACATTCCTGCTATCCTTGTCAAAACCCCCGGCTGGTTCTCAACAAGCATTGAGATTATGTGTCTCATTTTAAAAAAACTCCCCCTTCGAATTCATGCACCCTCCAAAGGCATCCCTCAGGTGTCCTCCGGGCGGAAGCATGGGCAGTATATTTTCACTTGGGTCTATATGGATATCCAGAACAGATGCCTCTTTGTTCTTCTTGGCCTCTTTAAGCGTGGGTATGATGTCGCCTGGCTTGTCTACTGAATATCCGTTAAGCGAGTATGCCTCAGCAAGCTTTGCAAAATCAGGCGTCTTTTTAAGATGGACCTGCGAATATCGCTTGTCAAAGAATATGTCCAGCCATTGCCTGACCATTCCAAGATATTCGTTGTTAAATATTGCGGTAATTACCTTAATGTTCTCCTCCTTTATGGTTCCCAGTTCCTGCTGGGTCATGGCAAATGAACCATCGCCGTCAAGGTTGTATACCTCGCACTCAGGTTTTGCAGTCTTTGCGCCGATTGCGGCAGGCAGCCCGAATCCCATTGTTCCGGCACCGCCCGATGTAATGAAATGCCTGGGTTTCCTGATTCTGAGGTAGTGGGCGGCATACATCTGATGCTGCCCCACCCCGGTGCACACTATGTCATCCTTGATAATACCCCTCAGATCCTTGATCAGTCTCCTTGGGCTTATGGGGGTCGTGTCATAATCCAGGTTGCATTTGCACATCTCTGCAAGCTCCTTTATCCTCTTTCCCCAGGCGGAGGGTGACTTTGCTCCTGTTTTGGAAAGCACGTTTATGAGGTCGGATATCACAAGACGTGCATCCCCTACAATGGGTATATCAACCTTGACATTCTTTCCGATCTCCGCCGGGTCAACATCTATATGTATTACCTTTGCATTCTCTGCAAAGCTGCTCAGCTCTCCGGTGATCCTGTCTGAGAAACGGCACCCTATCGCAATAAGCAGGTCGCATTTCAGCACAGCATAGTTTGCTATCCTGCGCCCGTGCATGCCAACCATGCCAAGGCATAGGGGGTGATCCTCCGGAAAAATCCCCTTGCCCATCAGGGTCGTTGCAATGGGGGCCTTTACCATGTTAACAAGCCTGCCGAGCTCGGCTGAGGCATTGGACAGGCTTACTCCGCCCCCGGCCAGGAACAGCGGCCTCTCTGAGTTGTTTATGGCTTCAGCAGCCTTCCTTATCTGCACCGGATTACCGTGAAGGTTTGGCTGAAATCCTGCAATTTTGACGTTCCTGTTGAGGTTCTTGACCTCCTGGCACTGTACGTCCTTCGGTAGGTCAATGTACACCGGCCCAGGCCGCCCCTCTGTGGCAATCCTCAGGCCCTTAAGAATGGCCGGAATAATCTCGTCTGCGTTTCTTGGCTGGAAACTGTGCTTGGTGATTGGCATGGTGATGCCTATCATGTCGCTTTCCTGAAATGCGTCATTGCCGATGAGGTTTGTAGAGACCTGGCCGCCAAAGGCAAGTATCGGAGATGAGTCCATGTAAGCATTCATGATGCCGGTGACAAGGTTTGTGGCACCTGGGCCGGATGTGGCAATGCATATTCCGGGCTTTCCAAGGACGCGTGCATATGCATCAGCAGCATGGGCAGCTGCCTGTTCATGCCTGACCAGTATGTTTCTTATCTTGTCATTATCCAAAAAGGCGTCAAAGAGCGGAATAACGGTGCCGCCCGGAAAACCAAAAGTAACATCAAATCCCTTGTCAACAAGCGTACTGACTATTGCCTCACTTCCCTTCATTTTTCCTCCTTATGTTCAGCATCCGGTTTATGCCCTTCAAAAGGGCATTTATGCTTGCCTTGATTACGTCCTCATTAACATCACTTGATATGCATACCTCATTAAAATACTCAAGCTTGATCGTGACATCTGCAAGCGCATCTGTTCCCCCGGTTATGGCCTTTAGATTGTATTCCTTAAGCCTTAGTTCCGGCCCGACAATCTTCTTGATTGCAGTGGCAACAGCATCAACAGGGCCAACGCCGTCGGCGGTGCCAATGTGCCTTTTTCCGTCCATGGTCAGCTCAACTCTGGCTGTGGCTGCAGATTCCTTTCCTGTGCTGACTGAGAAATCATTAAGGCAGATTATTTCTTTCTCATCTGACATCCGGTGAATTGTGTCCCCTGCAAGTGCAATGATGTCTTCCCTTTCTATCGTCTTTTTTTTGTCTGCAAGGTATTTTATCCTCGTCATTATCTGTCCGAGCTGGTCCTCGTTAAGTTCATAACCCATGCCTCTGAGGGTGGCAGAAACTGCATGCCTCCCTGAATGCTTGCCAATGACAATGCCCTCTCCAATCCATCCGACATCTTCAGGCCTCATGATCTCATATGTGGCTTTGTTGGTCAGGACGCCGTGCTGATGAATCCCTGCCTCATGTGCAAATGCGTTCTGCCCTACTATTGCCTTGTTCCGCTGCACCGAAAGCCCGGTCAGCTTTGAAACAAGCTTGCTGGTAGTGTATATCTCCTTGGCGTTTACATTGCAGTGCGCCTTAAAGTAATCCGGTCGTGTCCTGAGGTTCATTACAATCTCTTCAGAAGATGCATTTCCTGCACGCTCGCCAAGCCCGTTTACTGTGCACTCTATCTGTTTTGCGCCGGCCAGGATCGCTGCCAGGGAATTGGCAACGGCATTTCCCAGGTCGTTATGGCAATGCACGCTGATAACAACGTTATTTGGTATTATCTTTTTAACCGACCTTACTCTTTCTGCAAATTCGGCGGGCTGTGCATAGCCCACAGTATCCGGTATGTTTATTGTATTTGCCCCTGCCTCCACTGCCGCCCTGACCACCTCAAGCATATATTCCACATCTGTCCTGGATGCATCCTCCGGGCTGAATTCAACATCATCAGTATAGCTCTTGGCGTGAGCAACCGCAGTTCGCGTCAGCTCAATAACCTCTTCCTTGCTAATCCTGAGCTTGTCTTTTATGTGTATTTGAGATGTAGCAATGAACGTATGTATCCTTGGCTTCTTGCTCAGGCTCACTGCCTCCCAAGCACGGTCAATGTCTGCCCCATCAGCCCTTGCCAGTGCGCAGATCACGGGTCCCCTGACTTTCTGTGCTATGGTCTTTACTGCCCTGAAGTCCCCTTCTGATGCAATAGGGAATCCGGCTTCAATTATGTCCACGTTAAGCCTGGCAAGCTGCTTGGCAATCAGAAGCTTCTCATTGATATTCAGCGAAGCCCCGGGACTCTGCTCTCCGTCTCTCAGCGTTGTGTCAAAAATCAATACCCTTTCCCCGGTTTTTTCATTCATTTTCATCTAACCTTTAGCATTTGAATTCTACGGTCCAGAAAAACAGACCGCCTTTTACAGCAACAACACTAGAACTAAACCGACAAGAACCAAAACTATCCGGTTTTTATCTGCCATGCCATGCCATAGCTGACATTTCATATATAAATGTTTCCCTTCGCTTTGCCTGGTTTAGTGCAGACGGCAGAAAATACTGTCTCGCTCAGATCAGGAGAATCCCCTGCTGCAGACCCCTGAACCTATCTGGCAGGACTGTATCCTTTATGATTTTTACCGCTGTTGCGTTGTCTCTTAACGGTGTAAATTCGTATTGCCTTTATCCGGGTAGTAAAAAACAGCAAAGCTTAAATACCAGAAAATCTTACCAATATGCGAGGTGATATGATGGTGCTGGATAACGGTCTTACTGTTGAGGGTGCTATGAACGGGATTCTTCTTCATACTGATACGGCGACAAAGCTGCCTGACCTGGCGAAGCTGTTCTTTGAAAACCGGGCCGATGCTGTGATAATCCGTGAAAGGGGCCTTCCCAAGGGGATTGTGACGCCTACCGACATCATCCGGGGGCTTGTGAAAACAGAAAAGGACCTCAAGGATGTGCAGGCATCTGACATTATGTCGTCGCCTATTGTTAGCATAGAACGCCACGAGGGCCTGTCCCTTGCCAGGTCCATTATGCTTGATACGGGCAAGAGGAAGCTGGCAGTGAAAAAGGATTATGATATTGTTGGGCTAATTGTGGAGACAGACATTCTAAGGAGAATGGGCTGACTGAGCAGACTCTCGTTATGCTTAAAAATGTCGTCAGACGTTTTTGGGCAGGGTTATATTGCAGGACACATTGTGCTAGGTTTTTTATGATAAATGGGCAATATTTATTAACTTCAACCCAACTTGTTTACCAAAATGGAACAGGCACTATACCTAAACGACTGCTATCTCCGGGAATTTGAGTCAGCAGTAACAGAGGCAAACGGAAAATACGTAGTGCTCGAACAGACAGCCTTCTATCCCAATGCCGGCGGACAGCCCCATGATACCGGCACGCTTGATTGCGGCGGCAGAGAATACAGGGTAATCTATGCAGGCAAATTTAGCAACCAGGTCAGCCATGAGGTTGACCGGGAGGGCCTAAAGCCAGGCGACAGGATCCGAGGGAGAATTGACTGGGACAGGAGGTACCTGCTGATGCGGTATCACACTGCCTCTCATGTTCTGAGCGGCGTCCTTTTTCACAGGAGCGGGGCCCTCATTACCGGCAACCAGATAAGCCCTGAGCGCACAAGGATTGATTTCTCGCTGGAAGGGTTTGACAGGGATCTGATTGACAAATGCATTGCCGAAGCAAATGGCCTGATAAAAAGGGATCTCCCAGTGGAGATATACGCAATAGCCAGAGCGGAGGCAGAACAGACTGAATCATTGTCCAAGCTGGCAAAAGGGCTTCCTCCGGATATATCCGAGATACGCATAGTTGAGATCAAGGGCTTTGACAGGCAGCCGGATGGCGGCACTCATGTGAAATCGCTCTCAGAGGTTGGTCCGCTTGAGCTGCTAAAATGCGAAAACAAGGGTGCAAAGAACCGCCGAGTCTATTTTAAACTGAAAAATGAAAAGTGAAATACTAAGACGGCCAATCGAGACGCTTCCTCACCGTGCTCTGCTCATGTCAGCGGGCGTAAGCCTTGATGACATAAATTCAGACAAGCCGTTTATAGGTATAGCCAACAGCTACAACAATATTATCCCGGGCCATGTTCACCTTAATGAGCTTGCTGAACTGGTGATGAAGGGTGTGCGGGATGCAGGTGGTGTGCCCTTTGTCTGGGGGGTCCCTGGCGTATGTGACGGAATAGCCATGTATGCCGAGATGAGGCTATCACTTCCCTCCAGGGATCATATTGCAGACAATGTCGAGATTATGATGCGCAGCCACAGTTTCGACGGCTGGGTTGGGATAACAAACTGTGACAAGATCACACCCGGAATGCTTATGGCTTCAGCTAGGCTCAATCTTCCTTCCATTATCCTGACCGGCGGACCGATGAAGGCGAATGTTGTTGACGGAAAGAAGCACCATCCGATAGAGGGGTTTGGCCTGGTCGGCCAGGTAAAGGGGGGCCTGCTCACCAAAAAGGATGCAGAGGCCCGGCTTGGATGCATGGTCTGCGGCGCCGGCTCATGTGTTGGGCTGTACACCGCAAATACCATGGCAGTTGTCACTGAAACCCTTGGCATGTCTCTTACAGGATGCGGAACAACACCGGCAACAGACCCAGACAAGAAGATACAGGCATACGAGACCGGAAAAAGGATTGTTAAGCTGGTAAAAAGCAATCTCCTGCCCAGCCAGATCATGACTGAGGGGGCCTTTAGGAACGCCATCAGGGTTGACATGGCGATGGGGGGTTCCACCAATACCGTACTGCACATACCGGCAATTGCCATGGAGGCGGGAATCAGGCTCGGGATCGGAATTTTTGATGAAATATCCCGAAAGACCCCCAACATCTGCCAGATAATCCCTGCGGGCACATATGAGATGGCAGATATCCATGACGCAGGCGGGGTATCCGGGGTGTTAAGCAGGCTAAGTGATGACATAGAGGACTCAGCTACCGTTAACACCAGGTCAATCAGGGAGATCGCTGCAGGTGGAAAGGTTCTTGACGCGGATGCAATCCGCCCAAAGGATAAACCATATCATTCTGAGGGTGGTATCGCTGTCCTTAAGGGAAACATTGCCCACTCATCTGTCATAAAGCAGACAGCCGTATGTGAGGATATGAGGCGCCATGCCGGACCGGCAAAAGTGTTCTATTCAGAAAGGGACGTGCTTGTGGCAATTGAAAAAAAACAGATCAGGGAGGGCATGGTGGTAGTGATTCTGGGTCAGGGCCCCTCGCAGGGAATACCTGAAATGCTCACCCCCACAGATGCAATCAAGGGAGCGGGCTATGGGAAGGTTGCGCTGCTGACAGATGGGCGCTTTTCAGGTGCAACAACCGGACCCTGCATAGGCCACATCTGTCCTGAGGTGTATCGCGGCGGGCAGATAGCTGCAGTCAGGGACGGAGACATTATAGAAATAGACATCCCAAAACGGTCGCTGAATGTAAGGCTGACTGCAAAAGAGATAAAGGACCGGCTGGAAGAATCACCCCCCAAACCAGAGCAGCATAGGGGATACCTTGCAAGGTTTTCGAGTCTCGCAGGATCTGCTGAAGAGGGCGCGGCAATGCGCACAGATTAGAAAAAGTATTTAAATAATTGCTGGTTCACGCCAACCATGAACGAAGTTGACAAGATATGGATTAATGGAAAATTGCTCCCCTGGAAGGATGCAAAGGTTCACGTGCTTACACACGCCCTGCATTACGGGAGCGCTGTTTTTGAGGGAATTCGCTGCTATAAGACTGTCAAGGGTCCCGCCATATTCCGGTTTTCTGAGCACATGAAGCGCCTTTACGATTCTGCAAAGATTATAGGGATGGAGATTCCATACAGGATTGATGAGCTTTGCCAGGCAACCAGGGAACTCATTAGAGCCAACAGGCTGCAGGAGTGCTACATAAGGCCGATAGCCTTTTACGGCTACGGCAAGATGGGATTAAGCACACTGGGCTGCAAGGTGGATGTCAGCATCGCAGTCTGGCCCTGGGGCGCATACCTTGGTGAGGACGGCCTTAAGAACGGCATCAGGGTCAGGATCGCATCATTTTCACGCCATCATCCGAATGTCATGATGACAAAAGCCAAGGTAACCGGCAACTATATTAACTCCATCCTGGCAAAACGGGAGGCTCAGGATTCAGGTTATGAGGAGGCGGTGTTTCTCGACACAAACGGGTTTGTATCAGAGGGCTCAGGTGAGAACATCTTTATTGTTAGGAACGGAAGCCTCACAACCCCGCCGGCTGCTACTATCCTTGAAGGGATTACAAGGAACTCAGTCATTTATATGGCAGGGCGCATGGGGATACAAGTCTCAGAAGAGGCAATAACGCGTGATCAGCTGTATACTGCAGATGAGGTCTTCTTTACGGGAACAGCAGCAGAATTGACTCCCATACGGGAAATTGACAACAGGGTTATCGGCAAACCCGGCCCTGTAACCAAGAAACTCCAGAAGCAATTCTTCAGCATCATTACCGGGGAATCGGATGAGTACTCTTCATGGCTGGATCCGGTTTAGCGGGGCATATCCTTCAGCCAAGCATAGCCATGCTTATCTCAGTTTTTAAGTCCAGAATGTCATAGAGGATCGGCTTCTTTTTCATTTCCTCAATGCCCAGTTTCCTGTATGCTGCATCGAGCTGCTGCACAATCTGGTTCGCGCGGCCCAGGTCTGACCTGCCCAGAGAACCCTTTGCCTCGTTCAGGAGCCCCACAATCTCATAAACCTCTTTGCTGTCCGGGTATGTCTCCGGGAGCGCGAATAACTGTTCGTCTGGCTGGGCCTTTTGGCCGGCAGGTGCCTGCGGCGCCTTGCGCTCCATTACCGGCTGCACTGCCTGCTGCATTGCTGCATATCCCTGCCGGGCTTGCAGAATGGGCCTTTGCACTGGTTTCTGGGCCGGTGGCAATGGCGCATAGGGCCTTGGCGGCTGAACATGGCGCTGCACGGACGCGATAGACGGAGGAACTGCACCCTTTGGCTCATCCTCCATCATTGTTTTTCTGCTTACATATTCCTCATTTAATAGCTGCAGCTGTTCACTCTTTTCCCTCAGGTCATCATCAACACGCTTAAGCTCTTCCTTCAGCTTCGCCAGCCGCTCTGCTGAAGACTTTTCATCCCTCTCAAGCAATACCTCTCTCTCCTTTATGTCGCTTTCACGCTCAAGGAGTTCACCTTCTTTCTTTGCGAGAGTCTGTTCCTTTTCTATGTAACCCCTGCCCCTTTCATCAAGCTTGTTACCGTCTTTTAGGATCTGCCTTTCCAGTTTCTGAAGCTCTTTTTCTTTTTCCTTGAGTTTCTTGCTTAGCCTGAAAACCTTGAATACATCGGTATGCTCTTCTTTCTTATGCTCCTTGGGGGCCTCTTCCTTCTTCTGCGGTTCCCTGCCGGCATCTGGCTTTTTTGCCCTTTTCAGGAACGATAACATCCCCTTCCCCTTGTCCTTTGGGGGTTCGGTGGGGGCAGGCAACTCTGAGAGGTCAGGAATAGAATCAAGGTCCTTTGCAAGGCTCTTGCGCTCTGCAGGTATTTCTGGTACGGCTTCAGGTTCCGGCGCGGGCGGCGCGAACCTTTGCAGCTCCCCTGAAAGCTTCTCTTCCTTGGATTCGTCGAATTTGGGAAAGACAATTGGGGCAGCCCTTGGTTTTTTGGGCCTGGACTTGGTAAGCTTTTCCAGTTTGGCCCTTTGCGCATCGTCACCCCCTATTGTGATAATGCCCCCTCTTTTAGGCTTATTTTCGGGCTGTTTTTCCTCTTGAACAGGTTCAGTAGCCTCCTTGCCGGGCACAGCTTCTGCAGGCACATTTGTTTTCGGAGCCTCCTTAGCTTCCATGGCCTTCTGGAGCAAGCCCAACCTACTCACCTACCCTATATTTTTTCAGAAGCTCAGAATACAGATCAAAATTGTCAGAGTGTGCAAATTCATCGATAACCTCCTTGGGCAGCTTTCCCAGCATATCATCGATAATTCTTAGGGCCTCCCTTGTTTTCTGATCCAGCTCTTCCTTTTCCCTGAGCTGTATGTCCTCAAACTGCTTTTCAGTATTCCTGAGCTCTTGCTTTGCCTTCTCGAGCTCAGCTTCCTCCTTTTTCCTGGATTCAGCAATTTCATGCAACTGCCTTTCTGCATCGAGGACTGCCAGGTTCATTTCTTTCTTTTTGTCATCAAGTGTTTCCATCTCTTTTTCAAAGGCATCTTTCTTCTTGCCCCATTTTTCATGTTCGGTATCATGCCTGGAGATTTCTTTTTCCTTGATCTCAAGGTTTTTTGCCTTTTCCCTTGACTCATTTTCAAGGGCGAGGATTTTCTGCCTTTTTTTTGCAACCTCTTGTTCTGTCTTCGTGATCATAAGCATCTTGGCGTTTAGCTCCTTTTCCTTTTTCTCAAGCAGGCGCCTTTCCCGCGTCATGTCCTTGGATGTCCCGTTTTGCTCATCCTGCAAACGGGATACCCTTTCTTCCTTGGCCTGCAGTTTCGCAAGCTCTTTTTCGGCGGCAGCCTTCTTTTTTTCAGAGTCCTTGTATTGCATGGAAATCTCGGCAAGCTCAGCCTCCTTTTTGCCCAGGTCTTCTGATTTCTCAAGGTGCATTTTCTCGCGTGACAGCAGGTCATTGTGCCGCTTTGCAAGCGATTGCTCTTTTTTTGCCAGTGTTTTGATCTTTGCCCTGAGGTCCTTCTCAGATTCCTTGATTGAATTGCGTGATACAGCCAGCCCTGACCTTGCCTGCTCAATTACCAGTTCTTTCTTTTCCAGCGACTGGTCCTTTGACCTTAGCCCCTCAATCAGCTTGGTCACTTCCTGACGCTTGGCTTCAATGTCAGAATACTCAGCAGCCAACAGGTTCAGTTCACCGGTCCGCTTTTCAAGCTCTTCAGCCCTTTCCTGGTTCTGTTCCGCCGTTTCAATAATCTGCCTGTGGCGCTCTTCACTCGCCTTTTCATCCTTCTCAAGCTGAACAACCTGTGCAAGCAGGGCTTTTTCCCTCTTGTCAAGCTCTTTTTGCCTGTTATTGAGATTCTTTTCCCTGCTGTCGACCTGGTCCATGAATCCCTTTAATCCGGCCTCCTTGTCAGCCCTTTCCTGCTCAAGCTTCCCGATGTCTTCAACAAGGCGTGCAATCTCATTCCTGACCTTTCTCTCCTCTCCTGCCAGTTCCTTTTCACGGGCCTCTATGCCGGCAACAGACTTCTTGTGTGCATTGAGCGCCCTTGTGAGCTCCTTATCCCTTTCAGATAAGGCCTTCTCCTTCTTTTCGATTGCGGCAAGCCTCTTCATGACATTCTGTTCGTGCAAGACCACCCTGCTGTCGCGTTTTTCAAGCTCCCTGATGCTCTTAATTATCTCCCTTTCCTTTGTGTCCAGCAGCTGATTGTTTTTCCTGAGTGCATCCCGCTCTTCTGCCAGTTTTTGTCCGGCCTTCCTCAACTCTGCCATCTGGCCTTCTGAGGCGGTCCTGAATTTTTCCCTTTGCTGTTCCAGTGATTTTTTCACCAGTTCAGCCCTGGCAACCTCAGTTCTGATTTTATTCTCCTGGCTTTTTAGGGCCTTTCTGTTCAGGTTAAGCTCTTTTTCTTCAGCTAGACGCCTCTTACTGCTGTCCTCATTCTTCTTTGAGCACTCTTCCAAGTTCTGCTCAAGCTTTTTCAGGCTGGCCTCCTTGGCATCCTGCACTTTTTCAAGCTTCTCAAGCCTGGCTATCTTCACAACTATGCCCTTTTCCCGCTCCTCAAGCCTCTTGAGGTCATTACGGATCTCCTCACTCTTGTCATCAACCTTTTTGCCCATTATACTGAGAATTTCTTTCTTTTTTTCAATATGCTTCTCTATTCCTGATGCCCTCTTATCAAGGTGCAGAATGTGTTCCTGGACCTTTTTATGCTGCTCATCCACTGTTTTTTGCCGTTTCTCAATCTCATTTTTCTTTAAGCTGATCTCAGTATGCGCCTTTGAAAGCTCCTTCTTCTGATTCATCAGCTCCAGGACCCTCTTTTGATGCTGTGAATGTTTCTCAATAATCTGCGAGTGTTTCTGCTGAAGCCTCTGTTGCACAAATCCCAGTCTTCTTTCATGGGAGCTGACCTTCTTTTCCCTATGGTCAAGCCACTTCTGCCTGTGGAACAGGTCACCCTCCAGTTTTGCACGAAGAATCCTTAGAATCCGCTTTCTTTTTTTTGTTTTTCTGAGGCGCATCGCCAGTTGCTCATCCTTCATGACATTCTCTACCCAGTCGCTGAACTCATTTTTGTCATTATTGACATGATGCCTGAAGGTCTCCTTGCCCATGTCTGACAGCGCATCCACAAGGTCATGCAGGCTTTTTATAGCTGTTCCATCCTTTGTATAGAAATAGGAGCTTGGGGCAATCTGCAACGGCCTTTTCGGCGGTTTTGGCCCACCGGAAAAAACCCTTGAGAAAAACCCCCTTTCCTTCTGTAACAGCACATCCAGATTGGGAAGCGCGCTTTCTGTTTGTTTTTTGGCCGCCTTTTTTCCCGCCTTTTTTTTCTTGCCGTCCGCCTTTACTTCCTTTTTGTTGTTTGGTCCGTACTTCTCTGCATCTGCTGCGCCCGGCACATTACTTTCTTTTGCCCCTTTGTTGTAATCTTTGACTTCCTTGTTATCCTTGGCTTTTTTGCTATCCTTGATATCATCTTTGGTTTTCATACCGAGCAGGCTGGGCATGGTTTTCTTATTGGGCAGCAGCGGAGGAAGCACAGGCCTTTTTCCAAATAACCGGCCTAAGACAGACCCTGGCTTTTTATCGTTTTCAACCGCCAAATCCTTCCTGACATCCGGCTTATCCTTCCTGAGTAATCCCAAGAAACCCCGGTCCTTTTCATTTGGTTTGGGGGGCAGCCCTATTTTTCCTGAATCTGGCTTAGCGCTTTTGCCCCCTCTTTTCTGCCCTGGCTGACCCGGAGCTGGCGGTTCCTCTAACTCCAGATTAACCAATTCACCTACCCCCATAACCTCCATTTATTTAGGCTTTAATTTAAATAAGTTTGTAGCATTTTTGTAATGGTAACATCATTTGTCCCGGTGCCTCTCCCTGCCAAAAAACCGGAATCTTTTTAAGTAAGACGAAAAACACAACCCTTATGCAGGAGCAATTGCAGTGCGGATCATGCAAGAACAGGATAACTAACACAACCGGCGTAGTAGAATTTTTATGCCCAAGTTGCGGCAAGGTAGTGATCATACGATGCAAGAAATGCAGAGTACTGGCGACACCATATAGCTGTCCTGAGTGCGGGTTCACTGGACCCAACTAGGTGAAATCTTTGGCAAAGGTAATTATAACGCTTAAAATTATGCCCGACTCGCCAGAGGCAAACCTGGACGATATTAAGGGCAAGGCTATAAAGCTGATTGAGGCTGCATCAGGAGATGTAGGCAAGGTCGAGATTGAGCCTATTGCTTTCGGCCTTAAGGCTTTAATGATTTACATGATTCTTGACGAGGCAAAGGGCTCAACTGAAGATCTTGAGAATTCAATAGCAGAGATCGAGAATGTAAGTTCCTGCAGTGTTACTGATGTCAGGCGGGCGATCGGCTAGGCCTGCTCGATGAATCGTGCTGTCCTGATATCAGGTCTATAATTTTTGCCTCCGGGCAGTTGGTTCTGATTGCGGTCCGGCAAATATGCGATTCTGAAGCAAGGTATCCCTTTTTTTCTATTGCGCTTATCACATATTCCCTTTTTGGGATTCTAGGCAGGCAGTTTCTCTTAACCAGTGAATGAATGTCGCATATGCCCACACTGGCAACCCCCGCTTCACGGGCGATCAGGCCAATAAGGTCAGCCAGCTCCTTGTCTGTGCTGCCGGCAAGGCTTTTGACATGCCTCACCATGTCAGAGTCCCATAACTCTCCCAGCCACATCGGCCCGGCCCCATTGAATTCACCGTGGTTTTTGATTATTGCATCAGCCCGGCTCTTGCCCTTCTCTGCCCTGAAGAATATCCTGAAGTAGTGCCTCTTGAAATAGGAAAATATCGGTATCATCGCCCTCTCATACTGCGCACCTATCAGCTGCACCTTCCTGATGAGTATTCTCAGCCCGGTTTCATGCATCTGCTCATCCCGCCGGGGGCTGGCCCAGTATTTTCTTCTGCATGCATTCGGGTATGTCCCGCACAATGCCGCAGTATCAGTTGCAGTAACTGCAAGCACACCATTACGCGAGAGTCTCCTGATGGCGGAATCCAGGACAAAATTTGGCGACCCAAAAACATCAAGGTCAATGTAATCGAATCCCTTGGACTCCATGAAGAGTATGTTTGCATCCTTTCCGAATACATCGAACCTGACACTGTTCAGCCTCATGTTTCTCCGGGTCAGCAGGACCGCTTGCCTGCTTATGTCATTGGCAGTTATCTGGACGCTGCCCAGTTCCCTGGCAAACCGTATCGCCCGTACGCCGCATCCGCAAAGGGGATCGCACAGGCTCCTGCAGTCCAGCCCCTTCAGAATAAGGATTGTGAGGTCACGATTGAGTCTCATCGCAGGGTTATAGAATACCGGCAGATCCTTTGATACCCTGGAGTCAATATGCGAATAGAACTCAATGGCTCCCTCTTTAACCTTGCATAGCGCCATTACATTATTGGAAGCCAGGCATGGCGGACATCCCGGTACACATCATTGCTGGCGGTTATCCGTGTGAGGTAAATGCCCTTTTTTATGCCGGCTGGCATATCAAGCGCCAGCATTCTTCCGGCGGATGTCCCGTCTTTGATGTCTATCCGGGGAAAGATCCGCCAGTAAAGGTTCAGGTCCAGAATCTGAACAGTCATTTGCACATCCTTAATGTCCCTGGCTTCACTGTTCTCAACATTGACGTGGACAAGCACCTCATCCCAGGCAGGGGCATACTGCGTCCTGACTGTCCCTATTGTTAACCCAAATACAACAAGCCAAAACCACCCCGTTTTTATCATTTTACCCCTCCTTTTTACTGACTGTTATTTACCATTGCATAATACTATATAAATTTTATGATTTGAGCGATCTGGTGATGATGTCCTGGCTCCATCCGCCCTTCCTGAGCTTTTCTGTTATTTCTGTGTCGCTAATTCCGGCTGCCCGCGCCTGCTTGACATAAAGGATGATTCTCTTGTCAATTTTATTTCCGGACTTCCTCAATATGATAACCCCTGCAGAAAGCCCGCTAATCATGATGATAAAGACAAAAATTCCATAGTAATCGCCAAGGTGCGTAGCCAGGATTGTATCCCGGAAAATCACGGTATGCTCTGATCTGCGCAAAGGGCTTATATCAAACATTACCTCGTGGTCGTTTATTCTTTCACCGTTCGTCTCAATTACCCTGCCGAACACCTCAACCACATATTCAATCCTGAACAGGTCATCAAAGAGGCCAGCAACAAGGTTTGGAGACACCCTCTGTTTGCTGAACAGCTCTTCCAGCTGACGCAGTGATTTTTCAATGGCCGCAGAAGGTTTCGCATGGCAGAGCAAAGACAGGTTCTTTTCAATGGCAGAAACCTGCCTGCTGACCCCAGGGACTGAATTTATGTTGGTCTCAATGCGGCAGATTCCGTCCGTGCTTTTGCTTACAATTATGATAACATGATACGAATCCTCTTTGGCAAACCTGAATTTGTCAGCAAGGCTGAGGTAGAAGAACCGGGCGTCGCTCTCGCTCAGGTAGTTTTTGGTGACAACCAGGACCTCTATGTCATTTGTCTCATATATGCTGTTTATTATCTCGCCATACATGGACCGGTTTTGTTCACTAACCATGCCAGCTTCATCCAGTATGTAGGCCGATTCCCTAAGCCATCCTTTTGGTACCTCTTCATCGCAGCCAATCCTCATCTCATAGACATAGTAGGGAAAGTGCATTGTCCTCTCTATGCGGATCTCTTCAGGGTTTAGAAACGTGTAATCCTCATATGCCTTAAGGTAGCTGCTCTTGCTGTTTTTATCAAACAGCAGCCGGTCATTGCTGGTAAGGTCCTGGAAGGATAGGACAACCGACTCCTCATCCTCTATGAAGCTGAACCTGTCCTGCACATCCTTATGTATGAGCAGCTGCTCATCCAGCTCTGCCAGGAGATAGCGCCGTTCCGGCTCAGATGTTATCCTGATATCAACATCATATTTTCCGTTGCGCTTTATTTTCTGATGTATCTCAATGTGTACACACCCGACTATCAGAATTAGCGCAACAGTTACTACGATAATGTAAGTTTCCTTTTCCATATGTACAATTAATATATTAAAAGCTATACTGGTATATATATATTTTGTTTTCAGTAATTCAAAAGATTTAAAAAGCATCCGCAATTAGCAGGCCTTATCGTGAGGAACATCAGATGGCAAAGCTCAGAAGCCCGATCTGTGCAGTGGTCGGACATGTTGATCATGGCAAAACATCCCTTCTGGATAAGATCAGAAATACATCCATGGTTTCATCTGAGCCAGGCCTGATAACGCAGTCAATTGGCGCCTCTCTCATACCCCTCAGTGTCATTAATGAGTTGTGCGGGGCACTGGCAAAGAATCTAAACCTGAATGTCCCCGGCCTTCTGTTCATTGACACTCCGGGCCATGCAGCCTTCACAAGCCTGAGAAAGCGCGGCGGAACGCTCGCTGATCTTGCTATTCTTGTTGTCGATGTAAATGAAGGCTTCAAGCCCCAGACTGTTGAGGCTATTGAAATTCTGAAGGCAGAAAAAACGCCGTTTATCGTTGCAGCGAATAAGATAGACCTGATACCAGGCTGGGAGATTGGGGACAGGAATGTGCTCTTTAGCATACGCTCCCAGGCTGAATCGGTGCAGCAGGAGCTTGATAAGAGGCTGTACCAGCTGGTCGGTGTGATACACGAGCATGGCTTTGCCTCCGAGCGCTTTGACAGGGTGGACGATTACACCAAGCAGATAGCACTTATTCCTGTGTCCGCCAGGACCGGAGAGGGCATCCCCGGGCTCCTGATGGTGCTGATCGGGCTGGCGCAGCGTTTCCTGGAAAAATGCCTCACCTGTGACGTCTCAGGCTGCGCAAAGGGCACGGTCCTTGAGGTGAAGGAGGAAAAGGGACTCGGAACAACGCTGGACGTCATTCTCTATGATGGCACGCTCAGGGTTAATGATACAATAGTGATAGGCGGTATTGATGCCCCCGTCATCGCCAAGATAAGGGCATTGTTTGAACCGGCAGCACTGGCTGAGATGCGGGACAAAAAAGCCAAGTACAAACGGGTTAAAGAGGTGTTTGCGGCCACAGGTGTCCGGATCAGCGCACCAGGTATCGAGAATGCCATTTCCGGCATGCCTCTGCGCTCATGCCCCGGTGAAAGGGTTGGAGAGGTGTCAGAGCAGTTGCAGGCTGAGATCGAGCACGTGTTTATTGAGACTGACCAGAAGGGGGTCATACTCAAGGCAGATACTGTTGGGAGCCTTGAGGCAGTTATTAAGATGCTGCGCGAAAAGGACATTCCAATCCGAAAAGCAACTGTTGGGATGATTACGAAAAAGGACATAAGCGATGCCCAGAGCAACTATGAAAGGGATCCCCTGACCGCAGTTATCATCGGCTTTAACACCGGCCCTGTTTCTGACATCAGAATCCCGCCGGAAATAAAGGTCATAACCGGTCCTGTTATTTACCGGCTTATTGATGATCTTGGGAAGTGGCGGGATGATGAGAAGAAGAAGCTTGAGTGCAGCGAGCTTTCCTGCCTTGTTACGCCCTGCAAGTTTGAGATAATGAAGGGGTATGTATTCAGGCAGAACAACCCGGCCGTTGTCGGTGTCCATGTCCTCGCTGGCACCCTGAAAACGGATATGCCGGTTATGAAGGACGGCAGGCAGATCAGCACAATCAAAAGCATACAGGCGGACCAGGACAGCATCTCTTCTGCAGATGCGGGAAAGCAGGTAGCAGTGTCCCTTGATTCGGTGACCGTGGGGAGGCAGATCAACGAGGGCGATATCCTCTATAGCTCAGTATCCTATACAGATTTCAGGAAGCTTAGGGAGCTGAAGCAATACTTAAAAAAGCAGGAGATCGAGGTTCTTAAGGAGATTGCAGTAATCATGCGCCAAAAGGATTCCATGTGGGGCGTGTAGCTATTTGCCAAGCCTGAGACCGTATGTTCTCAGCTGCTGAATGATCTGGTAATCAGAGGATAAGTTATCGTTTCTTGCAAGATAGGCATCAATAAAAGCCTGGACCGCAGGCCTGATGCTTTGCATGCTGGCTGTCCCGGCCCGTTCTAACTCGCTCACAGGAAACGTGGCAAAGGACAGTGTTACCGGCATTTCCTCTGACATGCCCGGGATATATAGCCTGGGTGTACCAGCCATAAAGGCGTTCCTTGAAGTGAATTCCGCGGAACCGGGGGTGCAGTACCTGCCATCTATGCTATACTGCTGCTCTGCATGCTGCCTGCCCAGTCCGTCTCCCATGCTTCTGGATAGCTCCACCAGCTGCTCATCTGCCTTACCATCGGCAACGGACCTGTCAATTAATCGGTTGGCTGAGATTATCCCCCTAGGCAAGCGGTACTCAATAGTTATGGTGTCGCCATTATCACTTATCTGCATCCTCTCAAGCATACTGAAATGCATCCCAAAAAATTCATATGCGTTCCTCTCGCCGAAATATGCCCGGAGGTCACGATGCAGGGGCCGCGCAGCGTCCTCGATATGGTGGCCGCCTGAATAATCAGAGGTTCTTTCGGGTCTGAATACCACCCGGAGGATGCCCGCATTAAAATCTCGGTCTTCTTGGCGTCTATCAAACGTGATGGGCAGTGATTTTTCGTAGATCATGCCGGGCTCTCCCTTCATAACCGCGGCGATCATCTCGAGGTATCCGGGAATCTGCCCGACAAGCTGCGCCATCTCAGCTACCATTTCAGCTTTCCTTTCTGCGCTGAGTTCGCTATGGAGTGATGCGCATTCCTGAAGCCTTACAGCCAATCCGTTCATACGCCGGCTGCCGTACATGCCCACATTGGCGACACCGACAACCTCAAAGGGAAACACCCTGCAGTAAACCGGCCGATCCTCATAAATTCTGCAGGACCCATCCTCAAGTGCAGAGCAACCATGCTCAGTGGTTCTTACCACCGTTAACTGCACCGGTTCACCGCCTATAATCTCTGTACGGCTTTCCATTATATCCCCCGGAATCATTTCCTGCATAATCCGGTCTACAGGTATAAGCCTGTCGGGTGCCTCACAGCAATTGGAAGCGCAGGCATCGCACCCAAGCTCCAGCTCCCCGGTGATAGCATTAATTCTTTCAAGAACATGCTCCAGATCTGCGGCCCTGCCTGGATTAGGATCGCCTGCCTCAAGACCGCCATAAGTATACGAGGGGTCCTGATTTGTCCTTATGATTTGCCCAGCCACATTTGACATTATAACCACTGTTTAATGGTTACGAAATCATCTGAACTATATAATTCTTGTGGTATTTTCTATAAAAAGCTATCCCTCAGGTCCCCAGCCGAGCCGGTATATCCGCTGATCCCTCTGACCCGCCCCAACAACAATTATAAGCTCACTTCCTGCAGCTATCTCAAGCACTGGCTGGCACTTGGGTTTTTTGTACGGATCCTTTTGGTGTTCCCTGAATTCCAGGGGTCTATATTTCACAGGATCACGATGCCCTGCATCTAGTTCCGCGGGATCGAATTCATTGGGATTTTCTATGACGAGTATCTGTCCATTTTCAGCGTGCCTTCTGGCAGTCTCCATATTTTTGTATCCCAGGATTCCGCTGACTACACTAAAACCAGAAACGCGCCCTCCTTTAGCCATATCTTCCAGGTCAACATATATGCAATGACCTCCATGACCTGCCTCCTGTCCCTGTCGCTGCATTAAGGATTCCTTGTATTCCGCAACTGCCTCCAATCCTGCATCCCTGTAATGCTTCTGAACCAGATACAGGGCAAGGGTTTCCCTCAGCCGTCTTGCATCAAGAGGGTTTCCTGGATCATCAATCTTCCTATTCGAAGATAGGATGTCTATAGCTTCAGAGGTGATACTATCGAGCCCTATCAGACGTATGGGGCGCTCTTTGTCTTCATGATCTGCGACGATTCTGTATCTTGGAATGTATTCTGCGCAAGGCCTGTCTCCAAGGTGCCTCCCAACCCTTGACAATTCCCTTTCACTAATCTCCAGGAAATCTGCAAGTAATTCAAGCTCCCTTGCTCCTATTCCTGCGTTGTCATACTCAGACGGTGCAAGCTTTGCTGCAGCGCTTTCAAGCCTTGACAGTATCTGTCGTGCCTGCGCAGGCAACTTTTTATCCTCCTTTTCAGCAAAATCCATATAACTTCTTGCAAAGGCTATCATATCATCAGCAAGCCTTCCGGGATCAATCCCTAATGTTTCTATTGATTCTATCCGCCCCCCCACTGCATCTCTATCCTGCAGTATCGCAAGAACCTCTCTGTTATCTGCTGTGAATTTCATGCGATTGCTTCTTACTAAGCCCGCTGTGCTCTCAGATAGCAGGTGAAGTCCACCGTACGCCCTGAACAGGTCAGCACCGTTTTCAATTACTCCCTCGGGAAAACAATCTGCCGGTTCGCTCAGAAGCTGAAAGTATTCGTAAACCTGAGAATCAGAAAGGCCCATGAGCGAGCGGTACATTCCGACAGGATTCCCGCTGATGGGAATGGAATTCCCTGTACTCTTGCTCATTTTTCTGCCATCTGTTCCTGGAAGGTCCGGCACAGTCACGCATATCTGCGGGTCCAGGCCCATACGCTCCTGCGCTTTTCTGTCATTGCCCAGGTTCCCTTTCTGGTCTTCACCCCCCTGTTCCCATGTGGATCCAAGAATGATTGAATCGGCAGCCTGCCAGATGCTGTAGCTTCCCTCGAGGAATGTTGGGGAATTCCCTTCTCTAGAGCGTGTCCGGAAATCCCGCCTTGCCATGAGTTCATCCATGGTAAACAACTGCTGCAGTGCATCAAGGTCATCAGGCGTAAGCCTATCCAGGTAGGTTCCGTTGTATACGAAATTGGTTTTGTTAGGACCCAACAGCGGCCCCAGCTGGTCTACGTAGGTGTAGACATTTTGTAAAATCCTCTCCGGTGAGAGCTTGGGCCTTTCCTTGCTTTTTCCGGTGGGGTCACCTATCCTTGCCGTCCTGTCAGCATTGATTATCGTAACATAATAGCCAAGATCCTGAAGTGCAGCCAGGATTCGTATAGGCACCGTATGCCCAAGGTGGATATTGGGTGAAGTCGGATCGATTCCGAATTTAACAACTGCCTCATGCTCCTGCCCGTGAAACAGCTTAAAGAAATACTCAAGGCCCCTCTCGCTCCTCTCCCAAAGCAGGTTGTCGTCATGCATCTGCATGATTTGGCCTGCTGCCACTTTTGCAAATGCTGCAGATGACAGCTCGCCGAATGATAGCCTCAGCATGAAATCAACAGGATCATACGGATCATTGCCTAGCTTGCCGAGGGTTTCGAGCGCTCTGGCATCAAACGCGTCAGTATCCGCAAGGTAATCACCCAGAAGCTTTCCAAGATCTGCAATTCGCGTTTCAAATGCACCATTATCGTTCTGGGGCTGAAGCTGAGAGTATAGCACGGCCAACTCACGCGGCAGCTGGCTGCCCCCTCTCACATGCTGCACCAGGCTGTTTCTTCGTTCCAGGTTATTGCGTACAAGGGTATAGAATTTATCTTTAGCATCATATCGGCGTATAAGGTCAGCCACTGCATCCGGTCCTAACTCCTTATCCCGGCCCGCCAATATTTTATCTGCTCGATCAAGCCTGTTGCGCTGGTAGTTTAGG
>JBDRAZ010000092.1:0-2397 GCA_043823195.1 archaeon | reverse complement strand
AGTATTCTGCTCTTTGCATCGTGAATGTATTCACATCCTTCAGCCGTCGCATGAAATACTGCAGATTGCATTCATACTGCTGGCCGTCCTGCGCAAACATCGCTGCAAATATCAGCGGCCTGCCGATATAAGGGAGCTCATTGCCAGGCTCAAACTCTTTCTTGACAACGTCAAAGAACTGTATGCTTCCTATGCCGTCCAGGCTAGTGCCATACGGGATAATGTTGATCGCGGTATCAGTCTTCCTCATGATCTCATCAGGAAAAGTCAGGTTTAATGCATCCGCGCCAGAGTCAGGAAAAAAATCCGTGCCGGCATCAACCATTATGAACTTAATCTTATAGAAGAATTTGATTCGCTTAAGCACAGGATCGAATGCAGACTGATCAGCGCAGTCTGAGTTCACAAAGCTCTGAAATTTATCATGCGGAATCACGATTACGCTTATATTTGACGGCAGCCCGTATGTAGGATCGTTAAGCAGGCCGTTCTCTCCTGTCACATAGCCCCACTTATCCTCAACAAAGATATACAGCACTTCAGGCGAGGTCAGATACAACATATTATCCACCCAATAAGGCATATCCCACGGCAGGGTCCACAGTAGGAGCTGCTCCTGGCTGGGCTTAAGATACTCAGGAGAATAAATGCCTTCAGCTTTCAGCGAACTTCTGCCGATCTTGTAGTACATGCTTCCAAAGTCGCACCGTTCAAGCTCAAGATCCTTGGGTGTCTGGTGCTGCTGGAAGAAAAACCTGTCTGCCCTTACCTTGACAAAAGCGTCATTCAGCTGATCCCTGACATTATCTGTGATGGTTTTCTCGCCGACGCCCTGCACGTAAACTATGATTCTTGTGAATAATACAAGGATTAGAGCGCCTGCTATGAGTATATAGATCCAGCTCAGCTGGACTGTTATCCCTTTCTTATCTTGGAGTTTTCCTCTCTTCCCCCTAGGTTTAGTTGGATACATGTGAAACTATGTCAAACAACCCCCTTGTGACATAAGATATTTGTTGCATTGAGATCTTTGGCATGCACCATTAAGATAATCTTCCTCAAGACACTCTGAACCATCATCAAATACACATACAGAGTATACTGCAGTCCAAGCACCCATATTATCATTAACTGTCTTTAAAGTGTATCCCTTTCTTTTGCAATAACTAAATTGACTGCCGCATTCTCCTCTATAAAAAGCCCATAACTCGCATGAAGCGGAAGATAGAAATATACAATGTGTATCATTTGAGGTATAACCTAATGTTTCACAATACGAATAAACAGGAGAAACTGCGCTTACCGATGTTTGCTCCTCAACCAACTCACCGCCAATCACCAGATACCGATTATACCCTTCGAAAAACAAGTACACCCTTCCATCTGTTATGTCAAAGCACCCTGCACAGTCAGTTGAATCCTTAACCCTCAAGCTCGCATCAGCTTCTAAAGCCCTAAAATCCTTTGGCCCGACTAAAAACACGTTGCTCTTCGTTCCTGTGGTAACTTCTGCCCGGACTTCAGGCGGAACACCGCTCAAACAATTACGACGTGTGCCAGACGGATTCAGATTGAGAAAACATATCTTCTCAAAACCGCTGCCGATTGCATACTGATGATTTATGCCGTCATCATTCCTCGCCTCCATCTCAATGTCATTCAATATCTCATTCTTGAAGTGTTCAAACTGGGCCTTCCCGGTCTCTTTAGGAATCTTGCCTATGAAATAGAATCCCATCGAAAGGATGACAGCCATGACTATAAGAACCATAATATAATTGAACATCTGGTTTGCCTGCGCTTTTGATCTCATTTTTATCAGTTTTTTATTTTTTGTACCTCAAGTGCCGATGCCGGTTTGTGCACGAACGAAGTGAGTGCTTGCATTTTTACAGCGCCTACTCATAACACACATCGTGTCGCACATGGTCGACTCGGGCCGTTAGTCAAGTAAAACTTCCGCTGGGCGCGCGGCATTGGCACAGGCTAATGAAGCGCCTATGCTGGGCAGCATTGGCGCCAATAATTATCATAAATCATTTCTTCTTCTTGCTGACCTTGCCGGCCTTGCTTATCCTATCAAGCTTCTTGAACGAATCCTCTGATTCAGCCTTTCCAAGATCGCGCTTGATCTTATCCGCCATTTCCTGTATGCTGCGCTTCCTTTCATTCGGCTTCAGCTTATCAAGCCGCTTGAAGACATCCTCTTCTTTCTTACCCAATAATTCAAGCCTTGCGAATTCATCTTTCATCTCTTTAACCTCTGTGGGCTTGGCTGGCTTCTCTCCTAATTTTTCCAAGCGTTCGAATAAGACATCTCTCTCAACTGCCTTTTTCTTAGGAGCCAGCCTTTCCCTCAGCTTTGACAATGGCATCCATCCATCTCTCTCCTCGACA
>JBDRAZ010000091.1:0-10173 GCA_043823195.1 archaeon | reverse complement strand
CATTTTCAGAATTCATTCTAAGAGGACTGCCCTTACCTTCTTACCAGTCCAATGTTTCGGTACATAAATTCTGCCACTATTGCCGCCACGGTCAGCTTTCTTTTCTACTACTTCGTATCCTTCCATATTAAGGCGCATCGCTTTTCGCATTGTAGTTACAATGTAACTACACAAATACAAAAAGATTTCGGTGCTGTAGTATACAAGTGGGAAAAACGCTTCAGAAAGCTAAAGAATTACTGAAAAACTCTAGGGCTCAATGCCTTGTATCTCATGCGTGGGATCGTGAGGGTTTCTGACTGCTGCAATTTGTCTTCAACTAGGCAAATGTATATGTACTTTAGCAATGTGCTCGGGAGATGAATTCGGTATAGGTCCTGAGAATCTTCCAGTGAGCTTATTGTGGAGTTGTTATCGCCAATGCCGGAGCATCTGCCGGAAAGGAAGCAGCTGGTGAGTTTGTGAGAATTTTGTACATTCACTTCTTTGCATAAATTCTCCAGAAGGGTCGCAATGCTTCTTCTGCTTCTGTCAGGGTGTGTGCAGCTGCCTGCTGTACGGACTCGTCTAACTTGGCTTTCGGGATTTTACCTGAAAGATAGTTGCTCTTGATGCGGTGCATTATGGTTGATGTGCGCAATGATGATACTATCGTTCCCTGGTCTGCTCCTTCAACAAATGTTGGGTAATCTGTCATTGGATCAATCAAAACAGCAATTTCGTAAGCTCTATCATCAGAATCGCGTCTTGCATCTTCTTCATCCTTCCGGTGTTTTCTAGTAGCTGCAAGGTCCTTGCCTGTTAGGACGCTTAGACGATCGCCTGGAGTGTAGCTGCCGCTGCCATCCTGATCCTCAAGCACAACTTCTGATGTATCGCCCTTTGAGATGAATCCCTTTCTAAGTTCTGCGTAGGAAAGCCTCCCGTCTCTTTCATATGGGATGACGGTATCTGGATCAGCAAACACATCTTCAGCGACTCTCTGAACTAATGCATGCTGTGCAGAATCCTGCAGGCAGTATACTGTATTGGTTTCAAAAGCTACTGAATCCCCAGGTGCAAAGGCGATTACCGCTGCCGAAACAAGGTTTCCTAGCATTTTAAGATCAAAAAACTATTGCAATTTTATACTATTTAAATGTATCGTTTTTTACTACTCTGTTGTGGTATCTCCGGCGTGTGTTGTTCAGGCCACACTTTTTAGAAAATGGCCGGTTGTATATCCCTTTCTGATTCTTTTGTCATCAAACTCTGAGCCGGATAATATCTTCCTGTAAATCCGGACATATTTGCCGGGATCCTTGGTGTCAATAAGGAAGTATCTGATCCCTATCTTCTGAATATATTTTACATTGTTAAAGAGTCCCAGCTCTTTTGAATTGATGATCTGGGTTGTGTCCCCTTTAAGCATGACTTCAAAATGCCTCCCTGATTCATCAACGAGTTCAGGAGCCAGGAGTTTTTCCTTTAGGGTCATGATCCTTAACCTCCCATGGACCAAACTGATAAAGCATTTGTTCTTAATCTGCTTCAGGTCGGCCAGAGACAATTCAGGTGAGATGACCGGAATTGCGAATTTATGATAATAATCAATATCAATGTCATTGAAGACATTAAACGAGTAGTCCAGATGAATGGCAAGGCCATTCTTCCTGAGAATCTGCAGCAATCCCCGGTTGCCTATTACAATCCCTTTTGGTCTCTTCTGGGAAATAATTTCCACCATACCGGGAAGGTCTTCGTCAAAGAGTATATGGGGTGTGTCAGCAAATAATTCAGCATTCTTTAGCCTGCCCTGCAGTTCACCAAAATC
Organism: archaeon; assembly: GCA_043823195.1. Lineage (GTDB taxonomy): Archaea > Nanobdellota > Nanobdellia > Woesearchaeales > JBDRAZ01 > JBDRAZ01. The sequence continues at coordinate 8,360 of JBDRAZ010000091.1, read as the reverse complement.
ATTTTGCATAAGATCATAATAGATAATATCGCATCCGGATTTATCAGCCTCAAGGGCTGATTTCAGGTTATGGGCTCTTACAATTATTTTCTGCTCATTAAATTCCTTTTCCCTGAAATCAAAGCTGAACTCCTTTCTGGCTACAGGCTTTTCAGTTAACTGCACCTCATTGCCCAGATCTGCGGCCAGGCCAGCATGGCTTGTTTTGTATATGAGGGTTCCATCTTTCAGTCGGCCGAAACTGACAGTGTCCCCTGCCTTTGCCCTCTCCCGCGGAAGTCTTGATCCCGTAACATTTATTTTATCCAGCACTCTTCCTGTGCTTTTATCCTTAAACCTTAGGGCAATACCGTCCCCTGCGGCTACCGGATGCCTTAACCGGACCACCGAATCGCGGACTTTGCCAAGAAAGAGGCCCCTGTTCATGGGCATGAACCTATCGGTGATTTTGTCAGCAAACATGAACCCTTCAGTGAATTCCCTGCTGAACACCACCTTCAGCAATTCCATGTCTGACTTATCAACACCCTGCCAATTATCAAGCTTGTCGAGGTATCTTCTGTATATCCGGGCAACTGTTGCAACGTACAGCGGCGTTCTCAGTCTGCCCTCAACCTTCAGTGCCCCAACACCCGCCTTTGCTATCTCAGGCAATCTTTCAAGAAGGCATAAATCCTTTGTGCTGAGCAGATAGGAGTTATTGTATTTTTTTCTGCATGGCTGTGCACAGAGACCGCGGTTGCCGCTGCGCCCACCGACGACTGATGAGAACAGGCATTGCCCGCTGTAGCTGACGCAGAGTGCTCCGTGGACAAAAACCTCGGTCTCATGCCTTTCTGAAATTTTTTTAATCTGATTTATATTCAGTTCCCGTGCCAGAATTACCCTGTCAATCCCATCAGGTACCATACGGGAATTAGTGACAGTTGCCTGTGTTGACATATGAAGTGAGAGGTTTGGGTGGTGTTTCTTTATAACCGGGACCAGGCATGGGTCCTGGATGATAAGGGCATCTGCTTTTGATTCTGCAACGATATTTGTAGCATTCAATGCACTGTTAAGTTCCTGGTTCTTAATCAGGATATTCAGGGTTACATAGACTCTGACATTATGGTTATGGCAATATTTGACTGCACTGAATAGATTACCTTCAGTGAAATTGCCTGCTTTTCTGCGCGCATTGTACGATTGCAGGCCCAGATATACTGCATCAGCACCATTGTTGACGGCAGCCCTTAGGCACTCAATGTTTCCTGCCGGGAGCAGCAGTTCGGGTTTTTCCATAATCTTGAAAGGAATTGAGCAGATTTATAAATTTGTAGGGATACGAAGAATGATTCTGTATATTGCATGGCTCTACTGCTTTGCAGCACGACGCCTGTTTGCCAGCAGGCATACCATGTGCTCCCTGAAGAAATTCATTGACTTGGGGAACCTGCCAATCATCCCAATCCTTTTTCTATTCTGGCTTTTAAGGCGAATCGCTTCTTTTTGGGTTAAACCTGCGGAGACTTCGTAGATGAGTTTTGGTTCAAGGACCGTTCTTTCCTCTTCAATAATTTTGACTATGTTATATTTTTCCGGGTTTTTAAACACAGGCGTGCCACGCTGAAGCCCAAATAGGGCGGGGGAGACCAAATCAATATACCTCTTATTGTCTTCCAAAAATGAAATGGTCTCCATGAACTCTTCTTTTGTTTCTGTCGGAAATCCAAACATTGTGAATGTGACGTTGCTGATGCCTGCTTTGTATGCATTCTTCAGCACGGCAGAAATATCCTCGGGGTTTGTCCCTTTCTCAATCAGCTTGAGTATTCTCCGATTTCCCGATTCAATACCCCATAGTATCAATACTAACCCCGATTCCTGAAGGGTCTTCAGGGCATCATAATCCAGATCATTTGTTGGGCGAAGCTGGCATGCCCAATAGCAGCCAAGCGGCTTAATCACCTCTGCAAATTGCAGCAATCGCCTCCTTGGTATCATGTCATCAATCAGGTAAAAGTGTTTTTGGGCTGACTGAATTATTGTTTTCTTTATGATTTCCAGATCATATTCATGATAGGGTATTCTTGCGTAATGCGAACAAAAGGCGCATTTTTGATAATAACATGTAGACGTAAGTCTCAAAGGAATCACCGGATAAGGTGTAAAATACTCCTTTAAATTCCAGATGGAGAAATCAGGGATTGAGCGAAAATCCAGCTGTCCATGGTGAAGCTTTTTACCGTGAATGAATTCCAGAAACTCAATTTCTGTGGAGAATGAATGGCCAGCAAGGGCAATGAGCTTATCATTGACTGATGGGCCGCCAATGACTGTAACAATGCCTGATTTTTTAAGTATTTGCAGCATGGTTCTTGCAAAAAATGCCTGGCTTGAGTAGACTATGCTGAATGCAACAACATCCGGCTTCCTTGAAATTATTCGTTCCAAAAGTTCCTCAAAGAATTCAGGCTTGCCTCCCTTGACAACCCTGGAATTATTGCTGGAATAGGTCTTAGCGCTTTTCCTGAGGTATTCTTCTGTTATCTTCTCATATGTGTCCCATTGCTTTTGATCCCGGAAATACTGCTGAAACTCAGGGAAATTAAGCACATGGAATGCGATGTTTAAATCAAGGACATCTACAGATGTGTCTGCAGAACAATTGGATTTCAGAAAGCTATGCAGATAGGTAATGGAATATGGCGGGGTTGCGGGGGTGCAAAAGGGCAAATATACAAGCAAAATCTTTTTCATAAGGCTATAAATCATGGGTTCTTTTTAAGGGTTGGGTATGATTGGGCCTCTTTGATCGCAAGGTCATTGGTTCTGCAATCCTGCTGATGGCAGTGTTCGGATAACCGCCCGATAGGGCCCTATGAGGCTGACCCCCTGCAACAGTTTTATAAGCATATGGCCTTTAACTGATCTGATAATGGGCCAATTCAACAGTTTAGGTTTAAAAAAGGAAATAGTGCAAGTACTGAATAGCCTCAATTATAAAGGGGCTTTTGAGGTTCAGGAAGAAATAATCCCTTTGGCACTGAAAGGAAAGAACATAGTTTTTACTTCGCGAACCGGCAGCGGAAAAACCCTTGCCTACTCGATTGCCTTCTTAGGGCAGATTAACATTAGGCTGGGCATTCAGATGGCTGTGATAGTCCCTACAAGGGAGCTGTGCATCCAGGTCGGCAAAGAACTCAGGAAGCTCTGTGAGCCGTTGGGTTTTAATGTCGGGATGCTGTATGGGGGGCGCGAGTTTGTGGGCGACTACAAAACAATTAGCAGGAAGAATCACGTAATGGTCGGTACACCCGGCAGGTTAATACAGCATATCAACAATACACGAGTGAACAACAGCAGGCGCGTAAAAATGGGTGAAGTCAAACTATTGGTCTTTGATGAATCCGACCAGATGTTTGACGATGGATTTTATGATGATTGCGTATACATAAAAAAAAGAGTCAGCAAAAATGCGCAGATTATTTTGGCATCGGCAACAATAACTGAAAAGGTAAACAAGTTCATAGAAAATGAGATAATTGATTATGAGCTATTGAAAATTGGTGATCTGATCCCAAAGAACATTGTGCAGGAAAAACTCTATTGCGATAAACTGGAAAAAAATGCGGTCTTGCTTAACCTGTTCTCAAAAAAAAGGTTCAAGCGTGCAATGATCTTCTGCAACACAAAACAGAAGTCATATAACATCTCTGAATTTCTTCTAACAAATAAGTTAAATGCCAAGTCATTAAACAGTGATCTTACACAAGAAGAAAGACAAAATCATCTGAACTTGTTTAAGGACGGAAAGATCAGGATTCTGGTTACGACAGATGTTGCAGCCCGTGGCCTTCAAATTGAGAATGTGGACATAGTCGTAAATTATGATGTCCCTACAAGAGATGAATTCTATATACACAGGATAGGAAGAACGGGAAGGATTGATGAAAAGGGATATTCCTTAACGCTCATCTGTCCGGAAGATGTGAACCGGTTCTATAATATTGAATTTGAGTATGAGTTGAAGGTTGCTACGGTTGCAAAAGCCCAGTAGAGGATGTTTCGTCTCGTCAGCTCTATGTTCATTACCTGGCTTTTGGTATTTTTGTGATTAAGCTTTTTCATGTGTACGCGTTCCATCCGGAACCAACCATGCTTCAGCCACCCGTCAGGTCAATTACAGTTATCTCATTCCTGGAACCCAGGCGCATAGGCGGGCCCCATGTTCCTGTTCCCGGAGAGACATAGAGATACAGGTCCCCGATCCTGTACAGGCCGTTTATTTTCGAATAAAAAAGCTTAACTATGAAATTGAATGGAAAAATCTGGCCGTTATGTGTATGGCCTGCGAGCTGAAGGTCGATACCCTTTTCATTTGCATCCTCCATCCCGAGGGGCTGGTGGTATAGCAATACCGATGGCCTGCCCTTATCGATGTCAATTCCGCTCAGGTCCGGTTCTGAGAATTCATCCTGCCTGGGGTGGCCGATGCCTATTATCTGGAGCCCTTTGTAGGTCTCTACCTTTCCGTCCATGAAACTGACGTTTGTACTCTTCAGCGCATCAGTTATTTTGTCATATCCTTCATAAACCTCGTGGTTTCCGCTGATAAAAAACACCTTTGCCTTAAGTGAGTTAAGCGGAGCGAGGGTGTGCTCCCTTACTGCACCTGTGCCGTCAAAGAAATCGCCGGTTATGAAAACCATATCAGGATTCTGCTCGTTCGTTATTCTGACAATCCTTTGTAGGAAACCCGAGTTCTGGATCGTGCCAACATGGATATCTGAGAGCTGCACTATCCTGACCGGCCTGTCCAGGTAGGCCAACGGCAGCTCAACCCTCTTCACGGTCAGAAGCTGTGCATTGATGATGGCAATAACTGACAGCAGGATTATTGCTGCCGGAATTATCATCCTCCAGCTTTCCTGGCTTATTCCCGGAACAAATCTCAGGCCCTCATAGAGCAGGAGAATAACGAACATGAGGAATGCCACACCAAGCCAGGTGGATGATATGGCCTGCAGGATTCGCGTGAAAATGCTGTAGAATGACCTGCTGATGAACATGGAAAGGGGAGTCAGTACTGCCATGGCAACAATGATCCATTTGACAATAGAGTATGAGAACAGGCTGTGAATCCTGTAATAAATGTAGAAGTGCATGCCGCCATATACCGCCAGGAAGACCAGCAGGAAGATCAGCATACGGGGAATCATGGAATCTGCTATCCGCAGAATTCTATATAAATCTATTGGCTATTAACCAATGGTTTGCATGGCCCGTTGCCTGAGTTTTGCCCGGCAGCATTTGCATCAGAAACCACACCAGGGGGCTGGCCCGAACCAGTGTCCCATGCGAATAACAGGCCGTAACCTTATTATATACCTATAGGCATATTATCAAAGAACAAATGAAAAAAAGGAGGTTATCGGATATACTGCTCTTGATCCTGTCATTAAGCCTTTTCCTGGTTTTGGCGGAACTGTCCACGCGTGCAATGGGCACCTATTCAGCAAATGACCTGATGCTTAACAGGACCATGGCAGGCCAGGGCTGGAGAGAATACGCTCCTTTTGATAACCCTAACCTGGTTTATGAGCCGCGTCACACCCAGCCGGATAAACCAGGCTATGCAACAGATTATCATTCACGGGCATTTAGGATAAACAAGCTGCCGAACACCTTTCGGATTATTGGGATCGGAGATTCCCACATGCAGGGATGGGGCGGATATGACCTGACTGCTGCTCTGGAAAGGAAGCTAAATAACCTGTCGGACAATATTACATTTGAGGTTCTAAACTATGGTGTCGGAGGTTACAACCTTATACAGAAGAAGGTGCTGCTCGATGAAAAGATTAAAGAGCTGCATCCGGACTTATTGATAATTCAGATTCTTGACAACGATTGTTCAGGTGACCGGGTATACCTTCCCGGATCGCAATACACAATTGAAAGTACAGATTTCTATGAGGTTTCATATGGTGTCGTTATACCCTTTGTTATTCCATTACCCGACAGGATGAACCGGGAGCTGATTCGGTACTCTCATTTCTATAGGTACCTTTCTGCAAGGCTTTATACCATTAAAAAGAAATTAAGCAGCAACACAGAGGAAAACTGGCGGGACTTTCTGCGGACGGAGGTGGCCATGGCGGAAATACTTGAAATTAGTGACGAAATAAACGCAAAATCCGTTTTCTTTTTATCCCATCAGGTCAAGTATGAATTGTCTGACTACCCTAAATATCGTGATGAGCGGATCTCTTCCGGGTGGCTGAACAGCATGGATGCCCAGCTGAACCTAAGCATGGTGAGGCTGTTGCCTCTCATCAAGGGTCATGATTATCGCGAGCTGAAGGCAGACGAGCAAGGCCATTACAATAGAATCGGGTATGAGATTGCAACAAATGCAATCTTTGATGCACTTATTCAGAGAAAACTTGTCCCGGTTGACACTGTTAAAGAACCAAATAGCAAAATATAAATAATTCTGTCGGTTTTGCAGAGCCAGATGGTTAAGATTGGGATAATCGGGGGAAGCGGACTGGATGATCCTGACATTCTTGAGCATCCAAAAGAAGTGGAAGCCAATACAAGCTATGGCAAGCCTTCATCAACCCTTAAGGCCGGAAAGATCGGGGGTGTTGATGTCGTGCTTCTGGCCAGGCATGGGCATGACCATTCTATCCCCCCTACCCATGTCAATAACCGGGCAAATATCCGGGCACTGAAGGACCAGGGCTGTACGCATATCATAGCAACGACAGCAGTGGGCAGCCTTCGCCAGGAGATTGAACGCGGGGATTTTGTTGTTCTTGACCAGTTCATTGATTTCACCAGGCTCAGGACTGTCAGTTTCTATGACAGGTTCCCCGGTGGCGGTGCCAATGCGAAGCACACCCCAATGGCTGATCCCTTTAACGAAGAGTTGAGGCAGGCGCTTATCGAGACCTGCAAACAACTAAAGATACGGGTTCATGAGACCGGCACGGTTGTCACCATCGAGGGTTCCAGGTTTTCAACCAGGGCCGAGTCCGAAATGTTCCGCAAATGGGGGGCGGATGTCATCAACATGTCAGTTGCGCCCGAGTCAATCCTTGCCAATGAGGCGGGAATACCGTATGCTGCTGTTGCAATGAGCACAGACTATGACTGCTGGAAGACTGATGAGGCCCCGGTAACATGGGAGGATATTCTCAAGGTATTCAACCAGAATGTGAGCAAGGTCACACAACTGCTGATAAACACAATTCCAAAGGTGAAATAAGATGCCGCATATAATAAAATCCAAGATAAGGACTGTTCCGCACTGGCCAAAGCAGGGCATAATGTTCCGGGATATTACAACTCTGCTGAAGGATGTTGAGGGGCTTCAGCACATGGTTGACCTTCTGGTCAAAAGGTATGAAAATATGGATATTGATATTGTTGCAGGAATTGAGGCACGAGGATTCATTACTGGAGCAATCCTTGCACACCGGCTGCGAGTTGGGTTTGTCCCGATACGGAAAAAAGGCAAGCTGCCCGCTGAAACCATAGCACATGAATATGAGCTGGAATACGGGACTGACACAATAGAGATTCATAAGGATGCAATTGAGCCGGGAAACCGGGTTCTGCTGATGGATGATCTGATCGCCACCGGAGGAACGGCACTGGCTTCTTGCGAGCTCGTTAAAAAGCTGGGCGGGGAGATTGTTGAGTGCAGTTTCATAGTGGACCTTCCTGAGCTCGGCGGCAGGAAAAGGCTTGAAGCCTCTGGTCAGAAAGTATTTGCGCTTGTAGAGTTTGAGGGTGAATAAACCCTTATTTCTTCAGCGATTATTTCCGGTCTGCCATTGTATTCAGTTATTTCGCCGGTAACATCAATTTGTGAACCTATGGGGATGGTCGTTGGGCCATCTTTGAACAGGAAGACACCGATTGTCTTCCCCTGGCCGGACAGCTCAATTATCATTGTTTTCTCGCTTTCAATAATGCCGCTGACAATGCCTCTTGTCCTGACTGACCGGCCCAGCAGGGAGATGTCTATATCTGACAGGTCAGCCACCGGATACTCAGTCATTTCTGACATGACAAAAAGGGCGATAATGCCTGCTATTGCCGAAAATAGGGATACGCGCAGGAGGGTTTTTTCGTTCATTGCCTGGACTTTGGGTGCGTCCCTTAAAAAATCTATCACCAAAAATATCGAAATATCTTGTTGCAAGCTGAAGGATTTGCACTATTCGGCTCGATTGCAAGTTTTCTGAGAATAGGTTAATATAGGGTCTCCCCGCTTTAATTTGAATTCTCGAAATCCAAAGTGTTGGGGGGGAGGACCCCGGATGAGAACTTACGATGTTGACCTTAATAAAGTTGTTGGTAAG
>JBDRAZ010000090.1:0-5957 GCA_043823195.1 archaeon | reverse complement strand
CAAGCCGCAAAAGCGAAAGAGATTTATTTAGGAAGCAACCCAGTATGTTCATTGTTTATGCACAGAAAGGTCTATGCAGGTTCGCCTGCATAGGCTTTTCTTTTAATTCAGAAGTAGTTATTTCTCATCGGAGATACTTTAGAAGTCCTTCAGGAATTTTATCAGTTCACTGGCGCTGCCAAAATCAAGGAACTCCTCCCTTTTTACTGACGGGACATCCTTTGGCTTCCTCTTCTCGAATATTACAAGGCTTTTTGCATCCAGGAGCTTTGAGAGTGACAGGGTCTGGTCCAGGTATCTATCGCCAATATCAGTAAGGATGATTTCTGGTCCCCGTTTTGATATGATGTCAAAGGGCATCCGTTTGGGTTCAAGAGCAGAAAACCCAAGCTCAACATACTTCTGCGCTTCAGTGCTCCTGTAGCTGCTGACCGATTCATAGCCGAACCTCAGCAGGTCAATCTTCTCAAAAACACCCTCACCAAGGATATCATGCACCCTTACCGCCCTGTCCAGGGTTATCTCACAATCGCCCGCCTCGTATCGTGCAACCATTCTTCTGCTTACGCCCACTCTCTGCGACAATTCCGCAAGCGACATCGAATTCTCCTCGCGGCAGCACCTGAGCCTTTCTGCTGACAGCTGTGCGGCAGGTCCGGCCTTGGTGCTCCTGACAAACGGCAAGATCCTGTCAAGGCACAGCGAGAGGGTCTGAAGGTTGATGGTGTTTAAGCCGAATCGCGAGTAGACGATATTATCCTCAATCCGCTCACCGGCAAAATTGGCAATAATTAGTGGCACAGCAGAAAAGTAAGATGCTGTGTTCTTCATCTCGTTGGCATTTTCGTGGCTGATGGAGTTGGCGTTCTCAAGTATCTTCACCATCAGGACGTCTTCGCTCTTTCTGGCAAGTATGTCAAAAGAGTTACCGGTAAGGTTCTTAACAGTAAACCCCTTCTTCAGGAGCAGTACATTCACTTCATCAATCAATTCACGCTTCATGCAGCACATAATATCTATGGCATTATTATAGTTTTGCATAAAGCTTAAATACCAATAATCCCAACGCTTTTCCATGATCATCACGATATCCGGCATGCCCGGAAGCGGCAAGAGCACAGTGGCAAATATGATTGCCGAAAGGATGCACCTCAGGCGCCACTCGGTCGGCGATTTCCGCGGCCGGATGGCTGCACGTCGTGGAATCACCATTGATGAGCTTAACAAACTGGGTGAGACTGATTTCTCAACAGACAAGGAGGCAGATGACTACCAGGTCAGGCTTGGAAAGAGTGAGGACAACTTCGTCATTGATGGCCGTCTGAGCTATCATTTCATCCCGGATTCAATAAAGATCTTCCTCGATGTTGACCTCTCAGCAGCAGCAGAGCGGATATTTAAGGATCCCCGGCCGGATGAAAAAAGCTGCGGCTCGGTAGCAGAGGTTGAGGCTGCCCTGAAAAAAAGGCTGGCCAGCGACAAAAAACGCTATAAAAAGTACTATGGCATTGATTACCTAGACAGGAGCCATTATGACATTGTTATGGACACAACCGGTCTCACGCCCGGGCAGCTTACTGATGAAATCGAAAAAAGGCTCATGTCATTCCAAAAGGTTTATAAAGCCCGACCAAATTCTTAATGCATCTTTCTTCTGATTATTTATTCAGGGGTAAAGATAACTGGAAAAATGGCAATAAAGGAACACGATTTCATTGAGATTGAATACACAGGAACCATTACGGATTCCGGTGAGGTTTTTGACACAACTGACAGGGCTGTTGCAGAAAAGGGCGGGATCTTTGAGGAGAAGATGGCCTATGGTCCTGTTACAATCTGTGTTGGCGAGGGCCAGGTTGTCCGGGGAATTGATGAGGCACTTATCGGAAAAGAGCCGGGAAAGGTCTATTCAGTTGAGATTCCGCCAGAAAAGGGCTTTGGTGCAAGGAACGCCAAATATATCCAGCTGATTGCAACGAGCAAGTTCAGGAAGCAGAACATATCACCGGCCCCGGGCCTTCAGGTCAACATTGACGGTCTTGTGGGAATCGTTAAGGCTGTAACCGGCGGCAGGACCCTTGTGGATTTCAACCATCCGCTCTCCGGAAGGGATCTGTCCTATGAGCTGAAAATCAATGCCATTGTTACAGACACCAAGAAGAAGCTGGAATCCTACATGGCGCTGAAACTGGGCGCCAGGGATGCTAAGGTCTCTGTCGAGGCAGGCGCAGCCAGGATTACCATGAAGGCCAGGGTGCCTGACGAAATCAGGGAAAAGCTGACTGAGCAGATCAGGGGCGTGATTCCCGAATTGAAAACCCTCGAATTCAGAGAATAAATAACTTTAAATATTAGTGATGCTCAATTTATCACTCTAGGGAGGTTGAAAAATTGGACACATTCATCCGGAATGTTACTGAAGATGAGCGGCCTGAAGAAAAGGCAGCGGCAGCTCCGCGCGGGATTCAGTCCGGGGGGCTGCAGGCAGCTGAACCAGTGGCAGCTGCCAAATCAAACATAATGGATGATGAGCTGGAGAGGCTTCTTTCCAAGCAGAAGGCAACCATAAAGGTTGTCGGGGCCGGCGGCGGCGGAAACAACACGATCAATCGCATTACTGAAGTTGGTGTCAAGGGCGCAGAGACGATTGCAGTCAATACTGATGCCCAGGACCTCCTTTACACTACCGCTGATAAGAAGATACTGATTGGGCGCGATATTACAGGCGGGCTTGGCGCGGGCTCAATACCCAAGGTGGGTGAGGAATCCGCCAGGGAGTCTGAGCATGACATCAAGAAGGCCCTTGAGGGGGCTGACATGGTCTTTATCACCTGCGGCCTCGGCGGCGGGACAGGCACAGGCTCTTCACCAGTTATTGCCGAGATTGCCAAGAAGTCGGGCGCCCTGACTGTGGGCATAGTGACCATCCCGTTTACAATGGAAGGCCAGAGGCGCTATGAAAATGCCGTGATCGGCCTTGAAAAGCTTGAAAACACAGTTGATACGCTCATTGTCATACCTAACGACAAGCTGCTTGAGCTTGCACCTGACCTGCCTCTGCAGACCGCATTCAAGATCGCAGATGAGATACTGACAAACGCAGTCAAGGGGATTGCAGAGCTTGTCACAAAAGCAGGTCTTGTCAACCTTGATTTTGCAGACATCAAGACAATCATGACTGGCGGCGGCGTGGCCCTCATTGGCGTCGGTGAGTCCGATTCAGAGAGCAGGGCAGTTGAGGCAGTGGAAAAGGCCATTAACAACCCTCTCCTGGATGTTGACATCGCAGGCGCAACCGGCGCGCTTGTGAACGTGTGCGGCGGATCAGATATGACCCTGGAGGAAGCTAGGAAGGTCGTTGAGGCAGTATCCGAAAAGCTCAGTGAAGACGCCAGGCTGATATGGGGTGCGCAGATTTCAGATGATCTCCAGGGTACAATAAGGACGATGCTGATCGTGACAGGTGTCCGGTCCTCGCAGATATTCGGTCCCGAGAGAAAGATTTCTGGAAAGCGCAAGAAGGAGATTGAGAGTGAGCTCGGTATCGAGTTTGTTGACTGAAAATGCAGTACGTTACAAAAGTTCGGCGGTTCGGTAATGAATGCTTGAGGGTTTTAAGGATTACCCGCAAGCCTGACAGAACAGAATTCATGACTATTGTGAAGGTCTCTGGCCTGGGAATAATCATAATCGGCTTTATAGGCTTCGCAATACAGATGCTAAAACAATTGATGTAGGTGTTTATGTTGGAGGAGAAACCAGTTATATTTGCGTTGAGAACAACGGCTAACAGGGAAGATCAGGTGATGGACTTTATCACGTCCAATGCCAAGAAGAAGGGACTGAACGTCTATTCAGTGATCAGGCCGCACGGAATGAGGGGCTACATTTTCCTTGAGGCAGGAACCAGAAGCGATGCCGAACAGGTTGCATTCAATGTCCCTTATGCCAGGGGCATACTGCCAAAGAGCATTGAGTATCAGGAAATCGAGCATATGCTTGAACAGGTCAAGTGCGAGGTAAACATCAAGAAGAACGATGTGGCAGAGATCATATCCGGTCCCTTCAAGAGGGAAAAGTGCAAGATCACAAGGATTGACAAGACAAAGGAAGAGGTGGTCGTTGAACTGCTTGAAGCAGCAGTGCCGATTCCAATAACACTGAAGATGGATGCAGTCAAGGTCATCCGCAGGGAATCTAAGGAAGGTGAGGATAATGAGTAAGGAAAAAGTGGACTGCCTGGTTGAAGGCGGCAAAGCCTCTGCAGGACCACCAATTGGTTCATCCCTCGGCCCCCTGGGGGTTAACATAGGGCAGGTTGTTGCTGATATTAACAAGAAGACCCAGTCATTCAAGGGGATGCAGGTTCCGGTTACCATTACCGTCGATACTGATACAAAGAGTTATGAGATATCTGTCGGCACTCCGCCGGCATCTAGCCTCATACTCAAGGAGGCTCATGCAGATAAGGGTGCATCAAACCCGCTGGCAGAAAAGGTTGCGGATCTGAAGGTTGAGCAGATAATCAAGATTGCCAAGATGAAAGAGGACAACCTCCTCGGAAAGACCATGAAGGAAAAGGTCCGTGAGATTATCGGTACCTGCAACAGCATGGGTGTCCTGGTTGAGGGCGTCTCTGGCAAGGAGGCTATGGAGCTTGTTGCCAAAGGCAAATTCGACAAGCAAATCAGAGAGGAAAAAACCGAGCTTTCTGCAGAGGAGCTGAAGACACTTGAAGAGGAGCGCAAGCATCTCGAGGGGGAGATGGAGAAGAGGCGTGAGGAGTTCACCAACATTGCAAAGCAGATTGTCAGTTCCATGGTGGGCAAGACCCGAAACGAGATCAAGGCCAAGATGAAGGAGGCAAAGATCCCTGACCCAATCATCCACGAACTGCTGCCTGCTGAAGATGAGGCAAAGGCCGCTCCGGCAGAAAAGGCGCAGGAAAAGAAGGGCTAGCAATCCTTTGTTTTCTTATTTTTTATTTTCATCAGTTCCAGTAGCTGGACAATTCTTGCTTTCTCAGTCTTTAGCCCTTTCCAGTCAAGAATCACGATCTCCGCCGGTTCTGTGCTTCTCACAAGAGCCTGTTCAATCATCTCTCTGCTCAGATGCTCAAGCATGTATTTAGGGCAGACGTGGCCGAAAGCAATCTTCTCCTTCAGCATGACTTTCCTGAAATTAGGGGTGGTATGCAGCCCGCCTATGCCGAATGCGACCTCTGCCCCCTCAGGTGGGCAACTGACCAGCTCAGCAATTGTATCGGCAATGATCCTGCCGGCCTTTGGATCGCTCCACTGCCTTTCAGATGAGCCTATCTCAATGAACATGCACGGCTTCTCAACATACGGCCCATGGTGCGTGCATTCCTGGACAACATCATACCCTGTGCCCGCGCCCTTCTCAATAAGCTTCAGCAATGCTGTTCTCAGGTACAATGCCGGCGCAACGCACAGCTTCCTGTCCTCTCCCCCGTATTCTGCGGCCGCCCAGTTGCCGGGAGCATGCACTGACAGCGACGGTATTCCTGCCTCGCTCTTATGCCTTGTTGCAAAGATTATCAGGTCAGCGGTTATTCTTTGGTCGATATGCTCGCAAAAGATGGAATCGGTATTTGTCGTGTAGAGCAGTGCATTCTCAGAGATCCGGTAAACCGGGCTTCCCTCAAATTCGCCCTCGGCCCCAGGTCCGGGCTCAACCAGCGACTCAACAAGCCTTTCCCTTATGTTGAGCCCGGCCGGATCCTGTGATGAGACAATGACAGCAATCTGCATGAGGCTCCACACCGGCTGATTATATATAAATCTTATTGAGGATCGGCTCGATTGCAAGTTTTCTGAGAATAGGTTAATATAGGGTCTCCCCGCTTTAATTTGAATTCTCGAAATCCAAAGTGTTGGGGGGGAGGACCCCGGATGAGAACTTACGATGTTGACCTTAATAAAGTTGTTGGTAAG
>JBDRAZ010000089.1:0-3126 GCA_043823195.1 archaeon | reverse complement strand
AACCCAAGCCTCCAGTCATGCCGCGACGTATCATTCAAAGGATCAGGATTCTGCCACAGCCTCCTCACTGAAAAATCCCATCTCAACAGCCGCCTGAACCGCAACGGCAATTCCCTCTGGAAATTCACAAAGACAGGTCCAACCGGAACCCGGACATCCATAGAAAGAATCTCTTCCCTCACCTTGTCATCCGGCTCCGACCATTTAACAATCCCCGAAAACCTCTGCGCCTTGTGATTGAAACTCCCAATCACCCTCTTCAGCCGTGAGAAATCAAAACAGCCATCAATCCTCAACCCATATCTCTCAGGCCTGAACCGCTCCTTCACAACCCTTTGCCAGGCTGCACACTGCCTTTTCAGAATGAAAAAGTTATCCCCAACCTCAACCGGCTTTTTGAACGGAATCCAGAGATAAGCCCCATTGCCAGAATCATCCACATCGCCGCCAATCGATCCCTGCAGCTTCAAAGCAAAAGAAACAGCCTGCTCATGCTGCTCCTCAGTTGCAGCCAGGCTTTCCCGGACAGGATCAATGTCAAGGCTTACGGCTGTCAAGAATCTTATATCAAAATCCCTGGCCCGTTTCGAACAACCCATCTGGTTCCTGACCCAGCTTATCCCAGGGGGGCGGGGATTTCTCCCTGCATAGACATTATATCCCTCGTAAGCCCGGCAGGCTGCAGCAAAGGCATCCTCATCATCGAAAAAGCCGGTAACAATCCTGTCCCCGATGGCAGCAAGCTCAGTCAGCCCATACCCCCGGTGGTTCAGCCTCCGGTAGTACCTCCTTACATCATGCATGCCCATGCTGCATGTACCTCGCTTCTTTGTTCTGCTCAATAATATGGTTGAGCTTGAGGTCAATATCCTTCAGCATCCCCCTGATCTCCAGGAGAGCTTTCCTGCAACCGCATTTCTCCATGGAAATCACCCCTTTTTCTCAACCGGCTTTCCAGTGATTTCTTTGACAGTGTAGCGGGTATCCAGGCCCTCGCCGCTCCGCAGAATGCTGATCACTATGGAATCCTCGCCCTTAGCTTCAGCCCGCACTATAACCGGCTTTATGGCCCGTATCAGCCTCTTGCTGATAACTGTAAGCTGCTTCAGGGTCGCCTTCTTGCCGTCCTCTTCCACCACATCAAAGCTGATCCCCGGCTTGTTGAACCATACCCCGTCGCTCCAGTTCGACAGCTTTAAAAGCTTCTCAGTGCCTGTCTCCAGCTTCACATACCTATCCTCAAACTTTTCCCAGTTTATCATCTGTTTCATCATCCACCTCCAATATTTTTTTCAGATACATAACCCATTCTGGTGTTTTATGAGCCATTTTGCTTTGGAATGATCCTTGGCTTGCAGTCAAGGTAAGAGACCATGACTGTTCTGTTTTGCTGGTCATGGCCGACATAGGAATAGATCGGCTGGCCGCGTTCCAGGCACAGACCTCTCACTACAGATTTCAGTATGAGCATTCTTGATGTGCCGGCCCGTATCTGCAGGAGGGATTTCCAGCCAATGGATTCCAGGGTTATTTCCAGTGTCTTGTTCTTCAGGGATCTGTCGATTGTTTCCATTTTACCACCTTCTTTATGCGATGCAAATAAACCTGTTAATGGTTTTTGACAGTGATTGTGCTGACTGGTTTCTGACCGGAATCAGGCACACCAATATGCACTTGGATATGCACAGAATTGATACTAAAGAAGTGTTACTACAGGAAAGCTAACGCTATTTCAGAGTTATTTGCCAGCATTCGAATGGGGGTATAAGAAAAAGAAAAGGGCAGATATTAATATCTCACGCAGGACAGTCCAGTGAAGTGATTTTCTGAATTGAAGCTAAAGTTTGTACTGGAAAGATGGAAAAAGAGCTTGTTATTGTTAAAGGTCAGCTATACTTCCTGTCTCACACCTGCACAAATAAAAAGGCATAAATATTAGAAAGAAAACCAGAGTAGAAATGCTTGAAAAAGCCGCGAAAATGGGCGGGCGCAGAAAACCACATTTGGGTTGCACCTCCCTCGCATTGCCCCGATAGCTCAGAGGTGGAGCGTGCGCTTGGTAAGCGCAAGGTCCCGAGTTCAATTCTCGGTCGGGGCTTATTATTTTAGTCTAATTCTCTTAATAAGTACAATCTACTTCCTCATGTTTGTTCTATTTTCTGCTATTCACTCTAAATTAGCTGTGCGGCAAACTGCTCAAATTTGCTTGTGTATTCTTCACTGCCTCTTTCTAACTCCTTCAACTGGAAATAGGCTTTTGCCAGTTCCACTGCTAACTCACCTTTACGAGTCCAGATGGATTCCTCGATCCAGATTTCCTTTCCATCCTTAAGGAAAAAACTCTCGTCCTCATCGTCCGTAAGATATTTCCGTAGTTTTGGAAATTCCTTAATCTTCTGCTGTAATTCCTCCTCAGGATAGTAGTCCTCTGCGTCATTAAAGGTCTCTATCAGTGCTTCGACTATTTCGCCTTTCCTCTTCCGTTCCCTGTCGCTCATCTCTGCTAATTTCCTTGTGGCAAGAAAAGGTTGTACATCAAATTCCCTGCTGAAGTCCACTATCAGACGTTTATCTTCTTGGGTCAGTTTCAGCTCCGGGTCTTTGCTCTTCAGATCTGAGATCAAAAAGATAATCTCATCAGATCCTCGTCCGAACTTGGCATACCCTATCTTCTTAGGAAGCTGCTCATAAAGCTCCCAGGCGTCTCGTCCGAATCCTATCTTCTTCGGGATTTCTAATGTCTCCTTTGGTTTCTCTTGTTCTTTGTTTGCCATATTGGTTTACCTCCAATCATTTCTTTTCCTTTCTGTATCACAGATCTGGCAATATTGTACGCTGAAGTCGTCTGGGTCAATATCCCAGAAATGTTTTCCGTGTCTACATCTGTATCTGATGCATGGTATACAAAAGAACTTGTAGTTCACTTCGTACACTGGAAGCCTTACACGACCACACATAGAACACTGTCTCGGAGTCAGAATTGTATTACACACTCTGACCACCTTATCCGCGTAATTCTTTAGCTTTCTGAAGCGTTTTTCCCACTTGTATACTACAGCACCGAAATCTTTTTGTATTTGTGTAGTTACATTGTAACTACAATGCGAAAACCGATGCGCCTTAATA
>JBDRAZ010000088.1:0-6645 GCA_043823195.1 archaeon | reverse complement strand
CAAAGATTTCAGTATGC
This sequence comes from archaeon, assembly GCA_043823195.1. Lineage (GTDB taxonomy): Archaea > Nanobdellota > Nanobdellia > Woesearchaeales > JBDRAZ01 > JBDRAZ01. The sequence goes on along the minus strand of JBDRAZ010000088.1, from coordinate 6,628 downwards.
TTTTCGCAAACCTTATTAAAAATGTCGTTTTCGCTTTCATTTGGTGGATATCTCCAATATCCACCCCCAGTAAAGCCTGACGGCTTACTGGGTTATATAATTAACTAAGGAATTCTACGCGGCCCCAAAACCATAAAGAATAAATATTAAGCCATAACTGGCCGGAAGTAGCATATATTAGCTATCGTGAGGTGATTCTGATTAGTACTGACAACGGAGAGTTTTTTACACAGGAGAGATTTGAAGAGCTGGAAAGAGAAAAACTTAAGGGGGATAACGGCTGGCTGCTTTTTGCGGCAACAACCTCGGGATTGGAGCTTGGTGCACAGGTAACCAGAGAATACCAGAGGCTTCTCTTGGAGGAGGGTGGTAGGGAAAGAGTGGTCCCCAATCTCAATGAGATGGCAGTGGGCGTAGATGATGATCTTGTTGAACGGGTGATTAGGGTTGGCGGTGAAGATGTTACTGTTACTGACGTGATAACAAGATTCGAGGACAGTGAGACCAGGCCGAGACTTCCGGCAAATGTGGCCGGCTCATATGCATTTGTAATCATGCCCACCCTTGACAGGCGGCCCGGTGCATTTTCAGTCAATGACAACCTTGTGCAGGGATGGCAGCTCATTAACACGCTAAAGGTCAACAGCGCCAAAAGGGTTGCAGGCATAGTGCCGTACGCAAGCTATTCAAGGCAGGATCAGGTGACGCCGTTCATGAGGGAGGCAGGTACCGCGCGGTGGGTGGCAAGAATGTTTGAGGCTTCAGGCGCGGATGACGTCGTGGTCTACCACCCGCACACCAGGGCCCTCAGCTCTTTTTATGAGAGCGGTGTCAGGCTGCTCCAGTTGAACGGGCTTGACCTGTTCATGGACATATTTCAGGGATTCCAAGGTGATCCCCGGGCGGCAGCCATTGCCTGTGATGCAGGGGGTGCCAAAACAACAGTGTATTTTGCTAATGCAATGGGCGGGATTGACCTCGGAATCATCTCCAAGCACAGGCCTAGAAGGGAACAGTCAGAGGTGCTGGGCGTGATAGGCAACCTTTCAGGGACCGATGTTGCGCTCCTGACTGATGATGAGACAGTTACTTTCGGAACCATACTTAATGCTGTAAAGGCATTATACCAGGAGGGAGTAAGACAATCCTATGTGGCCATCTCGCATAATAAGCTGGATGCCAGGGGGGAGGCACTGCTCAGGCAGGCACATAACGAGTACGGGCTTGTAGAGGTGCATTTTACTGACACTATCCCGCAGAGCGGCAATCTGCTTAAGGAAGAGTGGGTGCATACACACCCCATAACTGAAAGGATTGTTAGGGTTGCCAACAGAATGCTGTATGACCAGTCTGTGAAGGCGCTGTTTTACACCCCTTAGGTTTTATAGGCACTTAGCCTTGCTCCTGCCTTCCCATAAGGCATTAGAGTAAAATACCCTATATTCCTTGTTCTTATTATTCTTCTTACCCTGTCGTGCAGGCCCGTCTGGATGCCGGCAAAGACCTCAGCTTCCCTTACCATATTCTCTCCGTGCGGCACGAAATCAGCTCTTGCGAATTTCCAGAAATATGCCCGTTCAGAAGGAATGTTGTCGGGTATGACCTGGTCTCTCCTGAAACTCTGGAAGGTATGGACCTGGGCACAGCCCAGGGAAGCGTTATAATAGTTCAGCTGCTGGCCGCCAAGAGGCAGGGCCAGGCGCCACTCTATATCACTCAGGTGCTTAACATCATAATGGCTGAACCGCCGGTATTGGCGCGCGGCCGATTCGTCTGCAGTCCCAAGCAGATGTGCCTGGCGGAAGTAGCGCCCCTCATACCTTGGGTTAGATGTGGCAAGGTCAAGGCTTTTGGGGAACAGGACTGCTGTATAGGTTCTGTTTTTGCGCAATCGCGGTGATGATCTTTCCTGCAGCCGGGCGTCCAGGTAATGGTGCGGCATGGCCTTTACGGATTCTGTGTTCACGACAACCTCGAGCGCAAAGGATATGCCCTCATTGTCTTTTCCGGTAAATGTCATCACAGGGCTTGACACCGGATGCTGCATAATCTCAATCTGATTCAGAAAAAGGTGTTTTTCCACCCAGGAAACCATTCGGCTACGTACGTCAGAGGGCTTCAGATAAAAAAGAAGCTCTGATGCCAGAGTATCGATGGTCATGAAGAGCAGCGGATTGCATCAGATAAGAACAGCGCTGATTGTCGCCTGCTGGCCGGGCCTTGAGGTAACCCTTGCCTTTCCCTTTTCAGTCTCGAGGACTGTTCCCCTGGTTATGATATTCCTCCTGACAAAGTGCCTGTTTGCGGGGTTCTCAACAATTGCCAGAATCTTGGACTTTACGGACTTTTTTTCCTTCTTGTCATAGAGGCTGACTGTATTGTCGGACAGTATCCTTGACCTGCTGTTTCCGCCGAGAATCCTGGTGGTTTTTACATGGCGCTCCCCCAGTTTGGTCAGGGTCGGGGTAGAACCCAAATCTAGCTTCCTTTTCTTGCGGAAACTGATATACCTTGAACCGGTCTGGCTGCGCTTTGATTTGAACTGTGTTAATGCCATAGTCGGTTGGAAAGATAAAGTATTTATAAATCTTTTTATTATGCGGGGGATTGGCGAGCGGCGCTGATATTTTTTTCGTCTATGAAAAACAAAACTTTTATAAATGAGTTATAATAATAAATAGACGATACAGCTGATTTGCTAAAAGAGGTGGAATAAATGCATACAAAGGCTTCTCTAAGTTTATCTATAAATGCTATTGTAGTTCTCATACTGGCGATAACAATGCTGGGCCTGGGCCTTGGCTTCATGAAGGATACGTTCTCAAGCACCACTGAGCAGTTTGATGAGGTCTCTGAGAACATGAGGGCGCAATTGATTGAGGATATAAAGCAGACCAATTCACGGATCGCCTTTGACAAGATTGATATTGAGGTGAAAAGGGCAGATAAAAGGTCAGTGTATTTTGGCGTGAAGAACGACCTGGCCGAGGGGAAGACTTTTCAGATCGATACCAAGTCATTGGCAGCTGGCGCAGCCGGGACTATTGGCACAGACGGAACATGGACTGTAAAGAATTCAGTAATAAAATGCTATAGCAGCATGTCCGGAGTACCGTCAACTATTGACTTTAGCACCTTTGAGTCAATAAGGATTGAGGCTAATGATGTGGCTGTATTGAAAATGGATATTGTGGTCCCGTCCAATGCTGCCTCAACAACATATTCGTGCGCCATGATAATTGAAGATCCTGTCACGGCAGATAGTGTCTACGACAGAAAAGACTTCTACATTACGGTTCCATGAGGTGAAAAATGAAAAAAAGACTCACTCAAAACGAAGAATTCGAGATCATGAAGCTTGTGCTGGACAAGTTCCTGTGGCTAGGGTTTATGATCATGCTTTTTGGGCTGTATGTTATGGCAACAGCGCCGGCCAATGCGATCTCAAGGGGCCTTGCTTACATTGTTGCGGGGGCAATAGTGCTTGTGCTGTTCATGGTGATCATTGTCAGGGAGTATGAGATAGTCAAATAGGTGAATGAAATGGGAAAGCTGGGATCACTGGACCTATCAATCAATGCAATAGTAGTTTTGATCCTGGCAATAACCATGCTGGGACTTGGGCTTGGCTTCATGAGGGACACATTCTCAAGCACAACTGAGCAGTTTGATGAGGTCTCTGAGAACATGAGGGCGCAGCTGATTGAGGAGCTAAAACAGACCAATTCAAGGATTGAGTTCAACAAGGCTGACATGGAGATAAAAAGGGGCGAGAAGAGGTCTGTTTTCTTTGCAATCAGGAATGACTTGAACGGGGATTATGTATTTGATCTCATACATAAGGATGGGGCAGTACCGCCTGCAGAACTCGGAGTTATTGAGGCAGACGGGACGTGGGGATCAAAGACTGTGGCAACGCTTGGCCAAGGAAAGTATTCAGTCATAAAGTGCTATAGCACCATGGATACAACTGCGGTCCCGGCAGCAATACAGATGGGCACCTTCTCTAATAGGAAGATTGTACAGAACGGCGTGGATGTCCTGAAACTGGACATATCTGTCCCATCCAATGCAAAATCAACAACATATTCGTGCTCGATGGTCATTGCATGCCCGCAATCTGTCGATGCTGTTGCAGGCACAAGGAAATCATTCACGGATACCGGGGGGGAAGTCGACCATTTAACGGCCAACGCAGTCAATCCAAAACCGGTGGCAGGATGCACAGACGCAGCTTGCGGGGGCGGCGGCGATTTCAGCAAGTGCGCGCCGTACGCCCGGAAAAACTTTTTCATAACGGTGCCTTAAGATGAAGAAACGACTGTCGCAAAGGGAAGAATTCGAGATCATGAAGCTTGTGCTTGACAAATTCCTGTGGCTTGGGTTTGTGCTTATGGCCTTTGGGATGTATACGATGGCAACATGCTGCATCACAACCGGGCTTGTATACATGGGTGTGGGTGCCATTGTCCTGATCGCATTCATGGTGATGATTGTAAGGGAATATGAAATCGTAAAGTGATAGGGAACAAAAAAGGACTGGAACTATCTATTAATTTTCTTGTTGTCCTCATTCTGACAATAGTAGTCCTTGGCTTCGGAATATTCTTTGTCAGAAAGCTGATGGGGGGCGCTGAAGAGATAAGGACGAGCCTTGATGATCAGACCATGGCAAGGATTGAGGCGCTCCTTAACGACGGCTCAAGGGTCGCCATCCCCTTTGTAAAAAAGGAGACGAGCCCGGGAAAACCGGCAATATTCGGTGTTGGCATCCTGAATGTTGTTGGCGACGACAGGTTCAGGACAGAGGCAAAGTTCAGCGCCGCTTACAGGGATGACAAGAGCAAGATCTGCAAATCAGGCAGTACAGGGGGCTGCGGCTCAGACCCTGATGGCTGGATCCTCATGGACAAGAGCGAAAAGCTGATTATAAATAATGAAAATGCAAAATATGTTGTTGCAATAACGCCCCCCGGCGGAACCCCAAAGGGCACATATATCTTTGATATAAAAGTGAAATATTGGAATGACGGCCTTGCACTTCCGGGCTGGGATGACTACAGTTCAATGAACAAGGTCTTTGTAAAGGTCTAGCTTTTTCTTGCGTAAATGTTTATCCAGACTGAACTGTTCACTTCTTCGGGAGATGAATGCAAAATTGTGAATCCTGCATGCGAAAGAAAATTCTCTATCTCCTGCTGGGTGAAATATACAAAGAGGGCTTTTTCATGGTTAAGCTTCTTATATCTGATCATCCGTTCACCCTCGCCGTCCTTAACAGAAACGTAAAGGATCCCATCATCTGAAAGAATCCTGCTGAATTCCTTAAGCACGTTTGGCAGATTCCTCTTGGGGATGTGTATCAGAGAGGCACAGCACCAGATGCCATTGAAGCTTGCATCGGGAAATTCCATCTTTTCAAAATCCATCACCCTGAAATTGCCCTTCTTAAACCGCTTTTTGGCCTGGCTTATCATCTGATCGGAATAGTCTATTCCGACAACCTTGAGCCCCTCAGCCGTCAGATACTGCACATCCCTTCCAGAGCCGCAGCCTGCGTCCAGGACTTTTTTGCCGTTCAGGTAGGACATGAGCTGGGTAAGATGGTACTGGGATATCTTATCATAAGTATAATTGCTATAGTATTCTGCGAATTTATTGTAGGCATCCAGAGTTATCTTTGTCTCATCCATCGTATCTCACAATAGCTGCAAATGATTGGGCATCAAGGCTTGCCCCGCCGACAAGAGCGCCGTCAATATCCGGCTGGGCCATCAGTTCTTTGATGTTGTCGGGCTTAACGCTTCCACCGTAGATAATCCTTGTCTGATTAGCCAAATCTCCGTATTTATTTATTAGGACTTTCCTTATGTGGGCGTGCATATCCTGAGCCTCTGCGGAGGTAGCTGTCCTGCCAGTGCCTATGGCCCATATTGGTTCATATGCAATAACAAGCCTTTGGGGCTCACCAACACCCTCTAAAGCCTTTCCCAGCTGGGCCTCAACAACCTGCTTGGCCTGGCCCGATTCACGCCGCTCAAGGCTTTCGCCAACGCAGATGAGGGGTGTCATGGCGTTCTCCATCGCCGAGATCACCTTTTGGTTTACTGACCCATCGGTCTCATTGAAATAGGCACGCCTCTCGCTGTGGCCTATGATGACGTGGTCTACCCCTAAGGAAGAAAGCATAAGAGGTGAAATCTCGCCGGTAAATGCTCCGTTTGGCTCAGAATGCATGTTCTGTGCGCCGATTTTCACATTAGAGCCAATGGCTGCCATGCACTCAGACAGTGCGGTAAAGGGCGGGAAAACCAATATCTCCACACCCTCAACAGCCTTAACCAGAGGATTAAACTCCATCAGAAACGAGACAGCCTCCTGATTGCTCATGTTCATCTTCCAGTTGGCTGCAATAACTGGTATTCTGTCCCCCATATCTGGGTGTGAACAATATTGCTATATAAACTTTGTTGTTCAGAAGCGGCCTTCTGTTGTCCCGAAACTGCTAGACACTTATGAGCTCCTGCCATACTTCTGCTGGTGTTTTGTTGTTTAGGCTCAGGTGTGGCCTGTCTGTGTTGTAATGCATAATGAAGTCTTTTATGTTTTTGAACGTGCTAGTACTCTG
>JBDRAZ010000087.1:0-8001 GCA_043823195.1 archaeon | reverse complement strand
AGAAAAAATATATTAATCAGCTGGGCTTACCAGGCAATATGATATCGGGGGTGAAGGTCAAGGAGCTCAGGCTGCTCACCGATGAGCGCGGCTCTGTGATGGAGCTTCTCAGGTCAGATGACGCGATATTCAGGAGATACGGCCAGACCTACATGACAACAGTCAGCCCCGGCTATGCAAAGGCATGGCACCTGCACAAAAAGCAAACTGACAACATTGCCTGCGTGAGGGGCAGCGTGAGATTTGTCATGTATGATGAGCGGGCAGATTCGCCCACAAAGGGGAGGTTCGCAGAGATCCTGCTGGGCCCGGACAACTGCCTCCTGATACAGGTCCCGCCGCAGGTCTGGCATGGCTTTGAGAGCATTAATTCCGAAGAGGCAATCCTGATAAACAGCCCTGACCTGCCCTACTGCAGGGACAGCCCGGACGAATTCAGAAGGCCTTTTGACAGCCTGGCATACAAATGGCAGTCTAAGAAGGGCGGCTGATGGTGCGGATTCTTGTGACCGGCGGGTGCGGATTCATTGGCTCAAATTTTGTCAGGCACCTGAAGAGGATGCACCCGGATGACAGAATAACTGTCCTTGACAAGCTGACATATGCAGGGAACAAGAAGAACATCGAGGGTGTTTCTTTTGCTAAGGGTGACATTTGCGACAAGCAGATTGTCAGCAAGGCTGCCAGGGGAACCGATATCATTGTAAACTTTGCCGCCGAGTCGCATGTGGACAGGTCAATAGCTGATGCAGGGCCGTTCCTGCTGACCAATTACATTGGGACGTCGGTCCTCCTCGATTGCGCGGGGGATGCCCTGTTTGTCCAGGTTAGCACAGATGAGGTATACGGAAGCATTGAGCAGGGGTCATCTGATGAAAACTCACGGCTGAATCCCAGCAGCCCCTATTCGGCAAGCAAGGCTGCCGCTGACCTCCTGATCGGATCATTCATCAGGACGCATAATGCGCGGGCAATTATTGTGAGATGCTCAAACAACTACGGGCCTTTCCAGCATACTGAAAAGCTGATCCCTCTTGCAATTACAAATGCGCTGCAGGGCAAAAGGATCCCGCTCTATGGCGACGGAAGGAACGTAAGGGACTGGATCTATGTTGAGGACTGCTGCAGCGCAATTGATCTTGTCATCCACAAGGGAAAGGCCGGGGAGACATATAATATAGGGGCCGGGAATGAAAGAGAGAACATCGCGGTTGTCAGGCAGATCCTGAAATTGCTTCACAAGGATAACCTCATTGAGTTTGCTGCTGAGCGCAAAGGGCACGACCGGCGGTATTCCATGACATGCAACAAGATAAGGTCGCTTGGCTGGGCACCAAAGATGCCTTTTGATGAGGGGCTCGCCAGGACGGCATCGTGGTACAGATGAAAGTTGCTGTAATAGGTGCATCAGGTAACCTGGGAAACTGCATAGCTTCAGAATTTTCAAAAGGGCATTCAGTTGTGGGAACATATCATAAAAGCAGGCAGGCAGGACTTCTGCAGCTCGACATAACAGACAGAAAGGCGGTCATGGCATTCATCGGGATGAAAAGGCCCCGGCTTGTCATCCATGCCGACGGAATTACCGATGTCAATCATTGCGATGCAAAACCCGAGCATGCTGAATCGGTCAATGTCGACGGGACGGCCAACCTGATTGAGGCATGCAAACTAACCGGGTCAAAACTGATCTATGTTTCCACTGATTTTGTGTTTGACGGGAAGAAGGGAGGCTATAGTGAGGAGGATGCGCCACATCCGGTCAATGTGTACGGAAGGACGAAGCTTGATTCCGAGAAGCTGATAATCGGCAGCGGACTCGATTACCTGATCGCGAGGACTGCGGTGCTGTACGGGGCATATGCGGACCCGAAATTTGTAAGGTTCGTGATTGAAAAACTGAAAAAGAATGAAAAGATAAGCATCGTGACAGACCACATAAGGACACCGACCCTTGTCGATGATGTGGCATCTGCACTGGTCCGGCTCAGGACCAGAACAGGCCTGTTCCATGTTGCCGGGCCGGTGAGCTATTCGATGCATGAGATGGCGTGCATAATAGCAGGCACCTTCGGGTTTGACAGGAGCCTGATTTACAGTATCGAGAGCTCAGCACTTACGGAGGCTGCGCCCAAGCCCAAGGATACAAGCCTGAATACAGGAAAGATCAGGCAACTGGGAATAAGAATGAGGGATTTCGAGAGCGGACTCAAAGGGCTACAGCCTTCGGTAGAGAAAACCTAGCTCTCCTGCCTCTTTTGCGTCATAGAAGGCCTTGAGGTCGATCATTACAGGCCGCTCATTGCATATTTCCTTAAGCCGCCTGAGGCTGAGATCCCTGAATTCGTCATGCGGGCTGAAGACTATTACGGCGTCAACACCCTCAACAAGGTCCGGATTCACTTTTTCTGTTCCGAACATCCTGACCGCCTCATCTGACAGCCGCGGGTCATGGCCAAGAACCTCAATATCATAGCCCTTGAGGTGCGCAATCAGGTCCTTTGCCTTGCTGTTCCTTGTATCAGAAACATTTTCCTTGAACGAAAGCCCCAGGATCAGCACCCTGCTGCGTGCAGGGACCTTCTGGACCGCATTGAGGGACTTGACGACAAGGTCGCACACATGCCTTGACATGTACTCGTTTATGTCGCGGCCGGCAAGGATAACCCTGGGGTTATAGCCCATCTCCTCTGCCTTGAAGGTAAGATAATAGGGGTCTACTGGAATGCAGTGGCCGCCGATCAGGCCGGGGTAGTACTTGTGGAAGTTCCATTTTGTGCCCGCCGCCTCAATCACCTCCCTTGTATCCAGGCCAAGCCGTTCAAAGATCAGGGAGAGCTCGTTCATGAGCGCAATGTTAAGGTCACGCTGGATGTTCTCAATGGCCTTTGCTGCCTCTGCCGTCTTTATGCTTGATGCCCTGTGCACGCCGGCCCGGACAACACTTGAATAGACCGCCGCAACAGCATCAAGGGTTTCTTCATCCATGCCGGAAACAACCTTAACAACGTTTTCGACCGTGTGCTCGGTGTCGCCGGGGTTTATCCTTTCAGGCGAGTATCCCACCTTGAAATCCTTGCCGCATTTCATGCCTGAGGCTTCTTCAATGATTGGTGCGCAGACCTCCTCAGTCACGCCCGGGTAGACTGTGCTCTCAATGACAATGATTGCGCCCCTTCCGAGGTTTGCCCCGACAACACGGCAGGCATCTTCAAGTATTGTCAGATCCGGCTTCCTGGATTTTGTTATCGGGGTCGGCACTGCAATGATTATGAATCCGCACCCCCTGATCTCAGAAGGATCAGAGGTGAACCTGGCATTTGTTTTGAGTTCAGATGATGAGAGTTCACCCAAAGAGTCAACCCCTGCCTTAAGGTCATTTACGCGGGCACTGTTAATGTCAAAGCCGACAAGAGGGTAGTGCCTAGCGAGCGAAAGCGCAAGGGGCAGCCCTACATAACCAAGACCAACAACACAGATCTTCATCTGAACCAGTCCACTGTTATTTTCAGGCCCTCATCAAAGCTGATTTTGCCGTGGTAGCCGAGAACCCTCCTTGCCCTGCCGGGGTCAGCCATCGTATGCTTGACATCCCCCTTCCGGGGTTCAGCATGTGCCGGCTTTACGTCCCTGCCCAGAAGGGCGTTAATTTTTTTTGCCACATCATTAACCGAAACAGGCTCGCCGTCAGCAAGGTTGAAGACCTGGCCCGGGGCGTCCGCTGCCTGTGCAGCGAGAAGGTTTCCGTCTACAATATTTGATACAAATGTGAAATCCCTGGACTGCTTGCCGTCACCATAGATTGTCGGGCTCCTGCCTGCGGATATGGCCTGGATGAATTTCGGGATAACGCAGGCGTACTGTGAGGCCGGATCCTGCCGCGGGCCGAAGACATTGAAGTAGCGGAGGCTTACTGTCTTAAGGCCGTAGAGGTCAAAGTACATCCTGAGATAGTGCTCACCTGCAAGCTTTGACAGGGCGTACGGCGAAAGGGGCTGGGGAAGTATTGTCTCTTTTTCAGGGAACTCCCTGACATCGCCGTAGACAGATGAGGAGGATGCAAAGACAATCCTTCTGACATCATTCACCCTTGATGCCTCAAGGATGTTCAGGGTGCCGCTGATATTGACATCGTTGTAATCCTTTGGCCGCTTGAGCGATTGCGGGACAGACCTGAGTCCGGCCTGGTGCAATATGATGTCCACATCCCTGGTTGCGCCCGCGACTGTTTCAGGGTCCTGGATGTCACCCTCAATGAAGGTTATCTTGTCTTTTACAGATTCAATATTTTCAAGCTTGCCCTCAGAAAGATTATCAAGGACCGTAACGTCCTGACCCTCCGAAACCAGCCGCTCTACTATGTGTGACCCGATAAATCCTGCTCCGCCGGTAACCAGGTATTTCATATATTTCGAGAATACATGACCTTATATAAATTTGTCGCTAGCGAAAAGCTATTAAAGCACGGCAACCCATAATGCACGATGGCCGGGGCTGTTGTCTTTGACATGGGCGGGGTGCTGCCTCTTAATGACATGAAAGAGGTATACCGATGCCTTGCCAGGGAGATTGGCGCAGTGCCGGATGATCTGCCGGGCCTTATAAGGGAGGAAAGGCGGGGGTCCATGGATAACGGGCGGCAGATCCCGGGGTTGAAATGATAAAAAACATCACCAAGGGAAGGGTCATCTGCAGGAATGAGAAGGTCTGCCTGGGCGCATTTGCAAAGGCGCGCGGCCTGATGTTCTCAAGATTCAGGCCCATGGTCTTTGTGATGAAAAAAGAGGGCATTGTGCCCCTGCACATGCTCTTTGTCTTCTTTCCCATCGATGTCCTGTTTGCGGATAAGAACCTTAGGGTTGTTGAAATCAAGGAGGGCTTCAGGCCGTTCGGGTTCTACCGGCCAAAGCATGAGGCAAAATATGTCATTGAGCTGGCCGAGGGAAATGCGGCCGGCACCGGGACCGGGGATATGATCAGAATCACGCGCCTGCCTTTGGCAAAATATTTAAAGTAAGTGCAATTTCTGTCCTCGGGCGGGGACGTAGTATAACCTGGCTAGAATAGCTGGCTCCAGTCATGGAGCGATGAGCTGCAGTCAACTGTGGCGATGATTAAAGCTATGGTCTGTTGAAGCAACCGCTTCAAGGAAGAGACCAGCGGATCGGGGTTCGAATCCCCGCGTCCCCATCTTCATGAAGAAAGCCATTGCAGCCTCAATAGCAGTTGTCCTTGTCCTAAATCTTGTCCTGTTTGCCATGAGCCTCACAGACTGGAGACTGTTCTGGCTGATCATAGCGGCTGCGGCAATATATGCATACACAAGAACCTAGTCCTTTCTTCCCTCAAGGGCAATTGATATCGCAATAAGCAGGCCCAGGAGCGCAAATCCAAGAATCACATAGGGGATGTACTCTCCGGCATAGTCCATTATGTCCCGGTAGAATGGCTTATCAACCGGCCTGACAACAAGTGTTATGTTGGGTGAGCTGACAGAGGAGTTCTTGTCATCTGTTGCAGTGAATACAATGGAGTCTGCACCATGCCAGTTCCTTTTCGGTGTCAGCAGGGCTGTGCTTCCGTTGATATATACCCGGATATTTGCGGGGGCCGTTGACCTGTAGTACAGAGACCCGTTGTCGGGGTCATAGAAACGCTCCCCAAGATTGACCTGCTTTTCCGAGTTCTCATCCCATACCTGGTAAGTGAAGGACTCAGTATGATTGGACTGCGTGACATTCTCTTCGGCCTCGCGCCACCTAGCGAAAAAGTCATCATATCCCGCAAGAACACCTGCCTCATTGCCCTGTGTCCCATTTAAGCCGACGGTCTCATTTGCCGCAAAATAGTCCAGCGAGATATTGTACAGTGTTCCAAGGCTCAGCAGGATGGTCTCATTCCCGGGCTTCCCAGGCTGCATGAAGTAGACCAGCGAGCCGGCAAGGATAATAAGAAGGATCACAAGGGGTATGACTATCCCGTAGCGGGGCGCAAAGCGAACCCGACTCTCCCTCTTCAGTTTCCCCGGCCTTGTTCTTAAGAACACAGCCAGTATAATCAATAGGAGAGCTGCAGCAAGCCCCCCGAAAAAGTACCACCTGTGTGAAGACAGGTAGTCTGTTGCGCCCTCATACCAGCCACGATGGCGCAGATTGATCCTGAGGGTGCTGTTTACTGAATAGCCGGAGGTCTCTGCAATGAAGACCGCATCGTATGTTCCCGGCTCAACATCTGGCCCCGGGTCGGTTGTGAGGTTAAGATACGCATCAAGGAGCTCAGCTGAGGCTGTGCCAATTGTAGCCCATTCGGGCGCAATCAGCGTAATTGAAAAGTTGGATGGCTTTTGCCCCGGGTTTCTCAGCCTGATGGGCGTCTCTGTGCGGCCGTAAGGAACCCTGATTGAGCTGTCAGGGAGCATAGAGGTGTCCCTGACCGAGAGGCCATAGCACTGCTCCTTGGAGTGTACTGCAAGGGCAAGGGTCTCTGTGAGCCTGAGCGGGATGTCCCGGTCAAGGGTTGCCGTAACTGTAATGGGATAGACGCCTGCATCTGTGCAGGCCGGAGCTGCCACAAGAGCAAGGGTTTTGTTTCTGCCTGCCTCTACGGTAGCTGAGTCTGCAATCGATGCCCATTCAGGCCCAATCAGGCTCAGGTTGACTGTTTCAGTATAGCTTCCACGGTTGGACAGCGTTACGTCGTAGCTTCTCGGATCGCAGCATGTGGCATCTGCAGCAGGCAGGTCAAGGGCCAGGCTGTAGCATTCTGTCACATTGACATCCAGCCCAATTTCGTGGGTGATATTGCCCCGTACTGATCTCACCAACAGGTCAAAATCATAGGCGCCGGCTGAGCCTGCGGGCGGTTCTGCCACTATATCAATCACGCCGGCATGAAAGCCCCATAATGAAACGGGGCCACCTGTCTCTGCCCAGGGTTCGCCTTCAAGTTCAGGCACAAACGTGTTCGGCACGTAGCCAGAGTTGTTTATCCTGATGGGCAATACGGAAGGCTCCTGCTCGCACAGATAATAGGCATGGGTTTCCTCCCAGTCCTCAAGGGCGATCTCAGTAAGGTTAAGGTCATTCGGATACGATACCGGGGCGCCTGTGCTGACCGAATAATTGTAGCTGGGGTCAATAGTAAGATAGAACGGCATCTCGCCCATGATCCTGGTGTTCTCTGCAGTAACCCTGAGGCTGAAGTTCAGGTCGCCAAAGACCTCGCAGGGGTAGGCGACAAGAACGGCAATGTCCGTGTCCTGGCCAAGTCCCAGCGCAACAACATCCATGGACAGGATGACGTTTGATCCCGGCTCAACCCCAATCCGGTATGTCTCAACATGGGCGCCTATGTTCTTCAGGTTAAATGAAAAGGTTGTCGGAAGGCACGGGTAGTTCCTCAGGCTGTTTGTGCCGGTGCGCAGCTCAAAATTCACGCATGCATCTGCAATGACATTCTGGCGGAACTGGCTCCGGAGGCCGCTACCGGATGTTATGATGGTATCCAGGCTGTAGTTCCCCCGGGCAGAGCATGGGACAGTTAAGTAATTCTTTACTGTTGCTGAGTCACCCGGGGCAAGCACAAGGACCGCCGGAATATAGTTGGCAAAGCCCGAGGCGTCACCCCCCCCTGTGAAAGAGTAGCTGTCAGGGGTGTCGCCGGTATTGATGATTATTAGGTCTTCAATCACAGGAACACATGCGCAGGAGCGCAGCTCTGCATTCTCAGAAAATAGCTGGAAATCCGAGAGGGAGAACCCGGAGGCACTTAATAAAACAACAAAAATAACCACATACTGACGGCAGTTACCACTCATCACAGATTCCCCATAGTTGCCACTTTAGAATTAGAACTAGTTTATATAATTTTTGTTTAGAAAGAGAAAGAAAAAAGGGAAAAAAAAGACCCCAGCAAATCCGCCACCGCAATGAGCAGCGAATTTTTTGGGCTGAAAACCCAAGGGATTTTCAGTAGTAGGTCTTGCTTGAGGACTCTTCGCCC
>JBDRAZ010000086.1:0-22375 GCA_043823195.1 archaeon | reverse complement strand
CAAACAGCATGCTGAAAAGAGGCATGGGAGAAACATTGCGTGGCCGCACCGTCTGGCAACAAGCCAGACATTTCTACGCGAAATGCTTCACACACAACATATTATTGAGGTGCAACTGATGGAACTTGCAATCGAGCCCATGAATTAACACATTTAAATATTAACGCCGTTCATCATTCAAAAGTGGTATTATGGATCCCGACAATGCGTACTTCAACCAAAGAGTCTTGGATTTGGGCCTGGATCCGAAACAGACTCCATTGTACAAAAAGGACTGGCTTGCAGGCCTTGCGCTGACAGGCAAATGGGAGAGAAGGCACATACCTTCTGCTGAGTACTGGGGCCTGATGCCAAGGCGGGAAGCGTCACCGGGCGAATCCGGGCTCGCAGTTGAAGGTATGACGGATGAGCAGAGGAGAGAGCATAATTATTCTTTTTTGTTTTCAGCAAAACCAGCATTTTTCTATGATGCGGGGTATGATTCAGATGGCTATAATGTCGCGACGGTTGTCGTCGGAGGATTGAAGGGACACAGTACAGCTATCGCCGGGCTTACTTTGGGAATTAAGAGATCCTTGGAGATGGAATTAATAGGAAATTATCGCCCTGAAGATTATCAAATGTTCGCAATGGCTCAAAGCCCCTCCCGACTTGACTGGGCTGATGTCGAGGATGCTTGTTTCGAGGTGAGAGATACGGTAAGCGGAGGCCAGCATTTTAGAGGCCTCTCCGTGAACCTAAGCAGTGAACTGAGAAGCAGGATCCGGAATTCTGAGCATACCGAAGGAGAACTGCTGGAAGGCTTGGCAGCCTCCAGACCCTAATCACTTCTTCTTCTGGCTATCAACAATCCAGCCTGCGCCCAGCACAATCAGCACCAAGGGGAGCCAGGGGATGTTTATTGAGAACACATTGAGGTCGTTGAGAAGCCACACAACGCCGATAACAATCAGTATTGCAGCAAATGTAGGGAACTTACAGCACTGTTTCATGGTATCACCCAAAGGATTTCTGAGCTTACAGATATTTAAGAATTGTTTTTAATGCCGCAGTACTAACTCAGATATTTGTGTATTCCCCTTGCAGCCACTTTGCCATCCCGCATCGCGTTGATAACAGTTGATGCCCCGCTCACAATGTCGCCGCCGGCAAACACGCCGGGAATGCTGGTTGAAAGGTCTTGTCTGACAACAATCTCGCACTTTTTTCCGGATTCCAGCCCAGGTGTCTCCTGGCAGATCAGGGGATTGGGGCCCTGGCCTATTGCAACAATCATAAGATCGCATTCAGTTGTGAATCCAGAGCCTACAACAGGAATGGGTCGTCGTCTTCCTGAGTCATCCGGATGACCAAGTTCCATCTTCATGCACTCAACTGCGGACACATGCCTGTCGCCGATTATTTTCACGGGATTTGTGAGATGCCTGAAGCTTATGCCTTCCTCCTTTGCGTGCCTGACCTCCTCAGCCCTTGCCGGCATCTCATGCTCAGACCTGCGGTAGACAACTGTTACATCTGCACCCATTCTTCTTGCGGTTCTCGCTGAATCCATAGCAACATTCCCCGCACCGACCACTATTACGTGCTTTCCGGATTCAACCGGGGTTTTTGATCCGGAGGAATTTGCATCCATAAGATTAATGCGTGTCAGGAACTCGTTAGCTGAAACAACCCCGTTAAGGTTCTCCCCGGGAATCCCCATGAAGCGAGGGAGGCCCGCGCCTGCTCCGATGAAGACTGCATCATAGACTTTTTTAAGCTCCGGTATTGTCAGGGTCTTGCCAACGACAATATTTGTCTCGATCTTCACCCCAAGACCCCTTATTGCCCCGATTTCATTAAGGACAATTTTTTTAGGCAGCCTGAAAGCCGGGATGCCGTATGCCAGTACACCGCCCGGCTTATGCAGAGATTCATAAACAGTCACGTCATACCCAAGCACAGCAAGGTCTGCTGCGCAGGTCAAACCAGCAGGCCCTGAGCCAACAACAGCAACCCTTCCATTTGCATGCCCTTTGTCAACCGGTTGTCCAGTTCCGCGGTCTGCTGCAAACCTCTCAAGATGGCCAATCCCAATCGGATCCTTTCGCAGATTGCAGAGCTGTTCACACTGGGTTTCCTGAGGGCAGACCCGGCCGCAGATGCCCGGAAGGTTGTTCTTTTCCCTGATCTTTGCCAGTGCAGCTGATGCATCGCCGCCCCTCAAGAGCCTAATGAAGTCTTTGATATTAATACCAACAGGACACCCCTCTTCGCATCTTGGGACCGGACACTGAAGGCACCGCCTGGCCTCTTCAGAAGCCTGCTCCCCGGAGTAGCCCCGGTTGACCTCATCGAAGTTGTATATCCTCTTTCCCGCAGCCTGTTCAGGCATCCGCATTTTCATTTGTTGTTTTCAAAGAATTCTGTTGAAGAAAACATCTTTTTGCAGGAGTTGCACTGGAACACCATTTCGCCGTCAGGGGTCGGAAAGTCCGAGTCCATTATTTTTGTGTTGCCGCACTTTGGGCACTTAAGCGCAAGCTGTTTTAGCGAGAAAAACCGGTTGCATTCCTTGCAAAAATTAAAGTCAGTAAACACCAGAATCTTGTGCGACGGGCTGTCGCAGTAGGGGCAAAAGTTTATGTCGGTCATCATTCCTCCGTGTATCTCTGATTTCTGTTCATCAGGTCATCCCAGTTTACCTTATGGCCGTCAAACTCGGGGCCGTCAACGCATGCAAACCTAACCTCGCCCCCCACCTCTACCCTGCAGCCGCCGCACATGCCCACCCCATCCACCATTATGGGGTTGAGGGAGACAACAGCCGGAACATCCGCCGCAGCCAGCGAAACAAATTTCATCATTATCGTGGGCCCCACTGCGTATACAAGGCTTACCTTTTCCTGCTGCATGACCTTTTTAAGGCTGTCGGTTACAAGGCCCTTTACGCCGTAGCTCCCGTCATCTGTGCAGATGATCAGCTCATCAGATGCAGATTTCAGCTTATCCTCCCAGAAAACAAGCGACCTGGTTCTTGAACCGGCAATGACGATCGTTCTGTTACCGGCCTCCTTCATGCCCCTTGCTATCGGGTATATAACTGCGTTACCCACTCCGCCTCCAACAAGGACAACTGTCCCGACCGTCTCAATTTGAGAAGGCCTGCCTAGCGGGCCGGCGATATCGGTAATATCGTCACCCGCATGCAGTCTTGAGAGGTCTTCTGTTGATTTTCCGGCCACCAGGAAGATCAGGGTTATTGATTCCCGATCATAATCAGCTATCGTAAGGGGTATCCGCTCACCATCATCTCCAACACGCAGGACAACAAAGTTGCCGGCCTTTGCCTTGGCTGCGATCATGGGGGCCTCTACCCTGATCAGGTATACATTGTCTGCAATCCTGTCCTTTTCAATAATTCTGCTCATTTCTTAATAGGTATCAGAAATCGCTTTTGTGCTTTGTCCAGGTCAACAAAGCTGTCGGACTCATCAATGAGCTTTGCGGAAGCAGTTTTGCCGAAGGCTATTACCTCAACCCGGCAGCCCATGCCGCGCTTCAGATGCTGGAGCAACGGTACAAAATCACCATCTCCAGAGATCAGGATAATTGCATCAAGCTTTGGCGCAAGCTCAATGGCATCCATTGCAATTCCGATATCCCAGTCACCCTTCTTTGCACCGCCGTAGAACACCTGAAGATCCTTGCATTTTACCTCGAAACCGATCGTCTTAAGAACATCATGGAAATTTGACTCATCCTTGACATCAGCCTTGATTGTATAGGCAATCGCCCGTATCAGGCTCCTGCCCATCACCGCTTCCTTGAGTATCTCCCGGTAATTGATCTTTGCATTATACATGTGCTTTCCAGAATAGTAGAGGTTCTGGACATCAACCAAAACACCGATCCGCTGTCCCTTGTTCTGTGCCATTTTTATTTTGAAATCTTTACCCAGATTACCAGCAATAGAGCCAGCACAAATGACATGCCCAGCACTATCCAAAAATTGTTTATTGGCAATGGAACATTCATGCCCCACAATGCCGCAACTGCCGCAGGTATGAGCAGAAAGGCGCCCATGACGGTGAGCCTGTACATATGCTCATTCATCTTGTTTGATATTGCTGCCATATAGAGGCTGTTTATGCCGTTTATTGATTCGTGTGCAGTCTCCAGAATATCCAGCGAGTAAAGAAGCCTGTCTTCGATATGCTCGTTAAACTTATCAGTCCTGATAAATATTGCCTTGCCAAACTGGAGCTCCCTGACAACCTCAAGATTAGCCCTCAGGACCTTATTTGCAAAGAAGATATTTTCCTTGATTGCCTGAACCTCTTCAAGAAGCTCTTCAAAATCCTTGGCCTTGATCATCTTTGACTGGATCTTATCAATCGCCTTTTCAAACAACTCGATCACGTCGATCACATTCTCAATGGTCTGTTCCAGAATATATGACAATATAGAAGTGACACTTGCAGAGCTCATCTTCCGCTTCTGCAGCCGTTCAAATATCCTGTCAATGACATCATAATGCCTGGATGAGACTGAGATCAGTTTGTTCTTATGGACAATAAACGAGAGTTGGATGACCCCGTCCTCAGGATCATCTGTTTCAAGCATATCTTTTGCAGGCGCCCTTATGACAATAACAGAATGCGAACCCAGGTTAGTCAGCCTTGGACGCTGCTCTTCCAAAAGGTCCTCCTCAAAGGCCTTGCCCTGCTTCACCTCATCAACCACTGCATCAATGATCTTATCCTCAGTGCGGACAAGATGCATCCACAGGACTGCCCCGGGGGGAACCTGCTCGATATAGCGGTCAGCTTCCCGGCATTCGCCATCCTTCTGGATTACCAGGGTTTTAACCATATCAATCCAGATTATACAGTAATTTAAAAAGTTTTCTAAACATTTAAATAAATTTTTCACCTAACCATAGGGTGCATGGTCAAAATCCGCATTTTTCCGCTGGATTATCGAATACGAACAAGTGATGAAGGTTCGATGATCCAGATATACGGAAAGACAGAGGAAGGGAGAAGGGTCTGCCTGCTTGACGGCATACAGCCATTTTTTTATTGCCAAACCAGCACGATGGATCAGGGGATGGAGAACTGCATCAGGTCCCTGTCAGCTGAAGACTCATCAGTCACGGCCATAAGCCAGGTCGATATGAGGCTTCAGGGAAGGGCTGTCCGCGTTTTTCGGGTGCATGTCAATGCCCCGCAATCGGTGAGAATCATATCAGCTGCTGCCTTAATGCTGCCAGGAACGGTTGCATGCTATGGTCATGATGTGCTCTGCAGCACCAAGTACATATGTGCCAGGGGAATTCTGCCACTTAACCTGATTGAGGTAGAGGGTGAATACCTAAACCAGAAGAGCAGGGTGAGTGTCGCAAAAATACACAAAATCGGCGAATCTAGACCCGGTGCCCGCCTAACGCTCAACATTCTTGGCCTTGACATCAGATATGAAGAGGACAAGATCAGGATGGGGTTGTATGGTGAGGGCTTGTCACAGAACATCGAATGCGGAATAGAAGATGTCAAAGGCCTGCTTAGCCTTGTCCAGGAGCTGGGAACGGCGCTTGAGACATATAAACCGGACATCATCACGGGATTTGCCACTGATTCGGCCCTGGTTGCACTAAAACAGCATGCAGGAGCAAGGCTGGATTATGGACTGGATTATTCAGAAATCATGGTTTCAGGGGAAAGTGCTGCACGGATAACCGGGATTGTGCATCTGGACATGGCCAAGTACATTGAGATACATAGGGACTTCAGTCCAGAGGACATTGACCAAGTGGCGACTGCATTGCAGGTTGCCGCAGGTGATTCCCCTGCTGAAAAGGCCTACAGAATAGGAAAGAAAATCCTGCATGAGCTGACTGAGCTGTCAGGGATCACCGGTGTTCCGCTTTATAGCGTGTGCAGGATGGGACAGTCCCAGCTTGTTGAACACATACTAATACGCCAGGCCATTCAGGAAAATGAGCTTATTCCGGGAAAGCCAGATCCAGCTGAGATTGAGCGCCGGCGGAGGCAGAGATTCAAGGGTGGACTTGTCCTGGAGCCGCAGCCAGGCATATTCGAAGGCATTGCAGTATATGATTTCATAAGCCTGTACCCCAACATAATATGTGCGCATAATATCAGCCCGGACACTCTCAGGTGCAGCTGCTGCGATGGGTTCTGCAGAAAAAGGACTGGATTCATCCCTCGGGTGGTAGAGAACCTGGTCCGAAGACGCATGAGGGTGTCTGATATTGCGAAAAACACGAAACAGCCCGGCCCACTTGTAGAACGGGAAAAATCACTGAAGTTGCTTGCTAACAGCTTTTACGGGTACATGGGATTTGCCGGCGCCAGGTGGTATTGCCTGGAATGTGCCGAGGCAGTTGCCTCATATGGACGCAAATATATCGGCGAGGCCATTAAAAAGACAGAAGAGAAATTCAGGGTTATTTATTCTGATACTGATTCCCTGTTTGTACAGCTGGGGGACCATGGACTGGATGATGTGCACCCTACCCTTGAAAGGATCAACTCAACGCTCCCCGGGCTCATGGAGCTGGAATTCGAGGGATTCTACCGCAGAGCCCTATTTGTGGCGTCAAAGGGAGGACAGGGGGCAAAGAAAAAATATGCACTCCTTAATGATGACGGCAGCGTCAGTTCGACCGGATTCGAGACGGCAAAACGCAACTGGTCAAGAATTATCAGGGATGTCCAGGAGAATGTATTGGAAAAAGTCCTGAAAAAGGATAACGATGGTGCCATAAACAGCATAAGAAAGGCAATAAGTAGACTGAGGAACAATGAGGTGCCTATTGACGACCTCATAGTCAGGACCACCCTGCAGAAAAACCTGGAAGACTATGATACTATAGGGCCGCATGTTGCTGTTGCAAGGCGCATGCGAAATTCCGGGACAGATGTCGGGCCAGGCACGATTATTGAATATGTCATCTCAACCGGACCGGGGCTGATCAGGGACAGGGCAAAGATCCCCTCTGAAACAGACTCATATGATCCCGAGTATTACGTACAGAACCAGCTTCTGCCTGCGGTGGAAAAAATCCTGGATGCTGCAGGAATATCAGAATCGCAGATTATCTGTGGCCAGAGCACACTTGCTAGCTATTTTGGGAACCATCCCTGAAGCACGCAAGGCTGGCTTCAAAACTCCCCGGAATGCAGGACTCCATGGCCCTGGCCCACATCGCGTGAGTCGGCGCCAAGAGCCTTGAAAGCATGCCCAGAAGATACATATTGGGATACGGGACGCGGCAGCTGCACTTTATTATCCTAGTTTCAGGGGATAGGTAATGATCAGCAGCACATACTGGCGACAGGAGCAGGAGATAGTCTGCGTTGACCGCCAGCGGAGAATAGACCCTATCACCGAACCTCACATGGCATAGAACAGGGGATGACCTCTGCGCAATGCCTTTCTCGCAGCTGGTTTTTACGTCAGAACCCGCCAGCACAAGCGCACAGGACAGGACTGAGCCTGCCACAATGACCCCCTGGCCGCCTAGCCCCGCGATAAGTATGCTGGTCGTTTGCATGGTGCATCAACAATGATTGCGGACATTTGCTTAAGACTCATGTGTCTCATGATGGTCTGCTCAACCCTGTCCGGAGTGATCATATCAGTGACTATATCCAGTGCGTTTAGCAACCTCACCAGATCAATTTGAGGGATGCCCCTACGCGAATCTGACCCGGGGTACGGCTGTCCGCCTGTCATTGCTGCAACCCCGTTCTTCAGGATCACGACAGTGGAAATACTGCCAGTGTATCTGGAATTGATTATGGAAGAAATGCCGGAATGAATGAAGGTTGAATCGCCGATCAGGGCGATCGCCGGCTTAGCTGGGTTGGCTTTCTCAAAACCGGACAGGCAGCCTATGCTGAGCCCCATATTAAGCTGGACCTGAAGGCAGTTATGCGGAGGCAGCGCACCAAGGGTGTAGCATCCTACGTCTCCGATAACCGCCGCCCCTGTTTTTCTCAACGCCCTGAATACCTGATGATAGTGGCATCCCCTGCAGAGCGAGGGGTGTTCCGTAATAAGATCCATTTTTTTGCCGGAGCCAAGACTGCCCACAATTGCGGGATTCAGCTCTCCTGTCCGCGGAAACAGGGATTTGCCCTGCGGATCCAGCCCCATGACCCTGACCTGGTTTTCGATAAACGGGTCGAGTTCCTCAACAACGTACAGTTTTTTTACTTCGGCTGCAAATGCCTTGACCTGCCTGCAAGACAGGGGATAGGTCATGTTGAGCTTCATCACGGAGGCCTCAGGAAAGGCCTCCCTGACATACTGATAGCAAACGCCGCTCGTAATGATTCCCATGCCTTTACCGCGAAATTCGCAGGAGTTGAGGTTTTCAGAGTGCGCCTCAAGCCGCTGCAACCGGTCCTCAACAAAAAGATGACGCATCTTCGCATGGTAAGGCAGCAGAACATACTTATGCATGTCAGGCCGGACCTCCTTTTTTGTTTCAGTGCGGCTGCCCTGCTTAACAATGCTCATGGAATGGGCAACCCTCATAGTGGTCCTAAGGAGAACCGGGGTATCATATTTTTCGCTAAGATTATATGCCATCACGGTCAAGGCCAGGGCTTCACTGCTGTCACTGGGCTCAAGCATCGGCACCTTTGCAAGCATTGCATAGTGCCTGCTGTCCTGCTCATTCTGCGAACTGTGAGGTCCGGGATCATCCGCAACAACAATGACAAGCCCGGCGTTTACGCCAGTGTATGAAATGGCAAGGAGCGGGTCTGAGGCAACATTCAGGCCTGCATTTTTCATTGCAGATATGGCCCGTGCCCCGCCGTAGGATGCACCAAATGCGACCTCCAGAGCGACCTTTTCATTGGCAGACCACTGCGATTCAATGCCCAGCTCTGCTGCAGCCTCAACAACCTCGCTGGCGGGTGTTCCGGGATATCCGGTTGCCAGAATGACTCCCGCCTCATACGCCCCCCTGGCAATTGCACTGTTTCCGGTCAATAGCATGGATCAGGGTTGGAGCAATTAATATATAAACATGACTCGAAAAAAATTAATACAAAGGGCCAATACCTGGATGCATGATGTATTCAAAGGTGACGCTGGGAAGGAAATGCATTGTACGGGAGCCATGCGTATTGGGGGAACCGCCCAGAGGGCATGACGAAGGGGAGCTCGGACTCGTCATAGGGGATAACGCGGTTATTAGGCCTTTCACGGTGATTTATGCCGGCTCCAGGATAGGAAACAACTTTGAGACAGGCACCCATGTGTATATCAGGGAAGGCAACCAGATAGGAAATAACGTAGTGGTGGGAAGCGGTGCCAAGCTGGAGCAGGGGAACGTCATAGGCAGCGATGTCGTCATACACACGGCCGCAATCCTTGGGGAGCACTGCCGCATAGAAGACCGCGCATGGATCGGCCCCAATGTAATATTTCTTAATGACATACATCCCCCGTGCGCAAGATTCAGGAAGGGCGAATGCGTCGGTGCGCCGGTGGTTCACACCAATGCAAAGATCGGCGCAAGGGCAACAATCATGCCGGGCGTTGTGATTGGCAGGAACTCGCTTGTTGCTGCTGCCTCAGTTGTTACCAAGGATGTCCCTGACAATTGCGTTGTAATGGGAAACCCCGCCAGGGTGGTCAAGAGTGTCAGCGACCTCCGCTGCATAAAGGGCCATTTCAGGCGGCCTTATGAATGGGAAGAAGGTCTGCAGGACTGATCCCATAGCCGGAGACCGGCGCAGACTCACAAAACAATGAACTGCTTAAGACTGGCATGGGGCGTCATCAAGCACCGCGTTGTTAAGCATAAGACTCCTCTGTCCATCAGCTGGGCACTCACAAACAGATGCAATAAGAGATGCAGCTATTGCAGCGTGGGAAAGACCCCTGCCCGGGAGCTAGCCACAGAAGAAGTACTTAATGGTATCCGGGTGGCCAGGGAGTTGGGATGCCAGCGCATAGGTTTTACAGGAGGCGAGCCCCTGCTCAGGCAGGATATCGGGAAGATTATCAGCTGCTGCAAAAGGCTGGGGATTTTTACGGGAGTTGTAACAAACGGAAGCCTTGTTGGTGAGATGTCGGCTGCCCTCAGGGAACTGGACCTGCTTCAGCTAAGCCTGGATGGCGACCCCGTAACAAATGACAGCCAGAGGTTCAGGGGTTCGTATGCCTGCACAATTAAAGCAATCCGGATTGCCAGAAAGATGGGAATCAGGGTTTTCCTTACATGCACACTTACACGAAAAACTGTCGGAAAGGTTGGTCATGTGCTTGACACAGCCTCAGAACATGATGTGCCAGTTTTCTTTCAGCCGGTTGCATCATATGACATTTGCGGCAAAGGCGCAGCAGAACTTGCTCCGGATGACAGGGATTACAGGGCAGCCATAAAAAAGCTCAGGGGGCATAAACACGTGGCCAATTCAAAAACTGGCTTATCCCTCATGCTGGGCTGGCCGGAAAAGCGCAGGATGCGCTGTCATGCAGGAGAGCTGTTCTGCCACATTTATACCGACGGGAGGATGTTCCCCTGCTTTAACATGGATAACAAGAACGGAATTGATATCCGCAACGGCTTCAGGGAGGCCTTCACTGCCATCAGCAGGCAGGGATGCAGCTGCTGTTACACCTACGCAAATGTGGAACTTAACCTTGCACTGTCCCTAAATCCAGGCTCTGTGCGGAATGCAATGAGGCTGCTGGGATGATTGTTCTCGGGATCCATGATGGTCATGATGCAGGAGCGGTGCTTTTGAAAGACGGGACAGCAATAGCTGCGGTCAACGAAGAACGCCTGAGCAGAAAGAAGCTAACCTGCGGCTTTCCTGAGCAGGCAATAAGAAGTGTTTTTGAAATCTCCGGTGTCTCTAAGCAGGATGTTGACTCTGTCTCTGTTGCCTCTGTAATGACGCCGCCTTTTTTGCTAAGGCTGTCAAACAAGGGGTACAGGAGATCAAGGTCAGGGATGTCTGCATTCTCATACAGGTTATGGTGGTATGAGCTTTACCAGGCCGCCGGCAGGAGATTCATGCCGATAAGAACCATCGAGAGTTTCCTGACCAGGCACCTCTACACATACAGGCTCAGGCGCCTCGGATTCCGGTGCAGGCTTACACTGACTGAGCACCACAGGTGCCATGCCCTGGCTGCAGCAAGCGGGGGAAAGGCCCTCGTTGTCTGCCTGGACCATGTTGGTGACGGGATTTCAACCACGGTATGGATTGCAGACAAAAATGCGATCCGGTGCATCTTCGAACAGGGGATCGGGTCAAGCACAGGTAGGTTTTTTGCAGAACTGACTGAGATGGCAGGGCTGGTTCCGGGAAAAGACGAGGGAAAGCTGTGCGCCCTTGCAGCATACGGCGGATCAGATGGCTATGCAGCCATGGTAAATGAGATGCTGTCATGCAGGCAGGGAGGGTTTTTGGTAAGAAGCCGAAGGTCTGAGGTCAATGACCGGCCTGCGCTTGCCCGTGCCGCCCAGAGGCATCTTGAGAGGGAGGTTCTTAAATTTGTCAGATATTGGATGGGCAAAACCGGGGCGGGAAGGCTCGCCCTTTCGGGCGGGGTGTTTGCCAATGTCAAGCTAAACGGGCGGATTGCTGAGATAGTGCCTGAACTGTATGTGTTCCCCCATATGGGAGATGGCGGACTTGCATACGGTGCAGGGTGTTCCCCGGAACCGGGCAAGATGTTAAGAAACTTGTTCCTCGGGCCGGAGTATTCTGATGAAGAGATCTGGTCTGCACTGCGCTCTGCAGGATTGATGGGGAAAAAAGAGAGAGACATTGAGGAGAAGATTGCGGTTATGCTGTCAAGGGGCAGGGCGGTATGCCGCTTTGCCGGCAGAATGGAATACGGGCCAAGGGCGCTAGGCAACCGGTCTGTGCTGTGCCAGGCAACTGACCCGGATGCCAGAAAGTGGCTCAATGCAAAGCTCAGGAGACCCGAATACATGCCATTTTCACCTGCAACCCTTAAGGAGTACGCAGATAAATGCTATATTGGCATCAATTCTGCAAGGCAGCCAGCAGAACAGATGGCTGTGGCGTTTGATTGCACGCGGTGGATGAGACAGAAGAGTCCGGGGGCCGTTCATGTTGACGGAACTGCAAGGCCGCAGATTGTTACCTGGGAAAGGTGCCCTGGCCTGCACAGGATACTGAGTTCCTATTTGAGGATGACGGGACTACCCTCGGTGATAAACACAAGCTTCAATGTTCATGAGGAGCCGATTGTATGCAGCCCGCGTGATGCAGTGGGTGCCTTCATGCAGAGCGGGCTGGATGCCCTTGCAATAGGAAAGTACATTGTCACCAGGGATGGTAGACCAGCCTTGTGATGGCTTCAAGTTTGTCTGGCAGTTTATCATTCCGGTAGTAATATGTGTTTCCCTTCAGTATAATGGGCAGGGGCATGTGCCTGTTTTTCAGCAGAACGTGGCCGGGTCTGCAGCTGGTGCAGTTCCGGCCATCTGAAAAGGGGCATAATCTTGTTGTGCTAACATATACATAAGGGTAATGCAGGGAAAGCGCCATTTCCTGCGCATCTGATATTATGCCCTGCGCAACATTATCAAGCTCGAGTCTCCGGAACCCCATTTCAGCGATGTATTGCTCAGAGGCTCTGCTCAGGACCGGGACAGAACGATAGTGGTCATATACCTCCCTGTATCTTTGAAGGCAGGCTATCCTGGGTCCTCTTTTCTGCTTTGTTAGCAGGCGCCCGAGAACCGGGGTAATCCCTAATTTGGCCACGGTGTTCAGAATACCCAGATCATTGATTACCACCTCAGAACCTGGCAGTCCCTTAAGCAGCCTGACCTGGCAAATGATCTTACGGATGCAGGCATCAGTGAGAAAGGGCGTTACCAGCGAGAATTTCAGCGAGTGCTTTGCTGCGAGCCCTATGGCTTTTGATGTCTGGGCCACATCAGGCATGCTGCGTTCGCAGAATTCTGCGCCAAAGTACAGACGGTCATACCCTGAGGGTATTGCATCCGGTGTTTCTAAGTGGATCGCTTTTTCCATTCTGGATAGTAGCAGTTGCGGCAGCTGTAGCCGTAGGTTTCCTTAAAGAGTCTCTTTGCATGCGCAGTAAAACGGGTCCTGCTGACTGACGGCTTGAGAGAATCCCGCACCCTGCGCATAAATGTGACGTCTCTGGCCTTTTTTTCGGATGGGTTTTCACGCCCGACTATTTTTATGCAGTCCACTGCATTCAGGTCATAGAGGGCACAGGCACCGCAGTGGTTTACCGGTTTTGGGCCAAATAGCGATGACAGGGCGTAATTGCCTTCCACTGCACCCTCAATTGCATAGTCAAGGCTGCACGCGGATGTTGAGCCAAAAAGCCTGCTCAGGTATTTTTTCATCCACGGTGCACGTTCCGCAGCAGTCATGGCCAGGTAATCCATCCTCATGCGCTTAGCAATCCTGCCCAGGATGCTGATCTCAGGCAGGCCATGCAAAAAGGTGCAGAAGCCGTCAATGTTGATGCATCTGGTGTTCTGGATAAATACCTCAATCTCCAGACCTTTTTTGCTGTTGCTGAGCCTTCTTATTTCGGGAATGGCCAGATGCCGGGGCAGGATAACCCTGCTTACACCCTGCGCCCTATAGAAATCCAGGGCCAGTGAATTAAAGACTGTCGCGCCGCTGCTCAGATGGATCGGCGTACGCATTTTGCGGAGCCTGCAGATCAGCCCAAGGTCAGCTGCAATAACGGCATCCACGCCGGTTTTCAGGGCAAGGTTTAGCTCAGTGACTACTGCCGGATATTGCCGTTCGGAATAGAATGAATTGAATGTGACTGCAACAGGAATCCTTTTTCTGTGCGCTGCAGATACAACCCGGGCCAGTTCCGGGTAGGATCTGAGATTTGCAGCACTGTATTCCCGCCGGTTGGCTGCTGCAACATTAAGGTACTGCCGTTTCCATGAACTGGTCAGCACACCTGCGTAAACCTCATTTGCACCTGCAGCAATAACCCTCTCGGTGTCATTCACGCTGCTGACCGGAGCCACTATCCTGATCATCTGAATACCTCGGAAAAAACAGGTCTTGAGATCCGATACCAGTCAATGAGGGGCTTCATCTTTGAATACTTGCCCCGATACGTTTTATGGACCGGCACCTCACATATGGCACACCTGTTCCGAAGCGCCTTAAGAAGCAGCATGGGCTCAAGATCATAGCTGTCATGATCCGTGACATCCTGCAGCAATGAGGCAAGAACCCCGCTCCTGTAGGCCCGAAAGCCGTTGGATGCATCGGTTAAGCTGGCCCCGGTCACGGCCCTGAAGAACCAGTTGTATAACGCAAGATATGCACTTCTTGGAAACGGCGCTTTATGGGGCGCCAGGTATCGTGAACCCAGGCATATGTCAAAGCCCCTGAGAAGCTGGTCAAGGAGTTTTCCTATCTCTGCAGGGTCATCCTGGTTGTCACCTGCAATTACAACTATGAAGTCAGCATCCGCATCCAGCGCCCTTCTGAAAGCAGTCTTAAGGACTGCACCCGGCCCCATCCTGCGGTCATTGGTAATGAGCTGCGCTCCGGCATGCCTGGCTTCCCTGCCGGTGCTATCGGTGCTTGCATCATCAACTGCTATCACATGGTCAACAAAATGCGGGATCCTCCGGATTACTGAACCGATCTTCCCCTCCTCATTGTAGCCGCCGCTTACGACTGCTGTGGTTTTGCCCTTATACATCCCCCACCTGTTGCGCAACCCGGTTTGCTATTGAAAGTATTTTATCCATGCTCCTTTGAGGGTATGCACAGTTCATTCCTGATACGAAAAGCCCCCTAACAGGAGACACTGGATCCAGAATGTCATCCAGAACGCCGGTCCTGTATACCAGGCCTGCGTGCTCTGTTTTCACAACCCGCACCCAGTTGATGTCCTTATCAGCCAAGGAAAACTGCTTTCTTAGCGCCCGGACATATGAACGGCAGATTTCCTCGCATGATCCTGTATTCCCGGAAGGATAGCTGGCCAGGTATACTATATGCTCCCGGTAAAGGGAGGGCTGCTGGAAATTTGTGTGCTCGATTATGGCCCTGTACGGAAGGTCCTGCATTACATTTGTCCAGTAGTACTCGGAGAGCCCCCGCTTCAGCCCCAGAACAAGGCATACGCTCCTCTGATGACGCAGCCTGGCAATGCGGGCCCTGTATTCAGCTGGCCAGCCGGCGATATCAAGCATATTGGGGATTGTGCATATAACGGCGTCCGCCTTTATGCGCTTTCCCTTTACATCGATTGAGACAACCCTGTTATCGCGTATGTTTATCCTGCTGACTGGCGAAGAGGAATGGATTCTGCCGCTGTTTTGAGTGATCTTTTTTTCCAGGGCGCGGATCAGCGTGACAAACCCGCCGGCGGGATAGCCCAGAGTCTCACCGGATACCGATCTCCGGGATCTCATCTGAAACCGCCCTATGAGCCAGGCTGCAGAGACATCATTTGCATCTGCCCCCCATTTCCCATCCAGCATGGGCCCAAAGAACATCCTGTATATCCCTGATCCTCCATTGTTCATCACCCAGTCCCTGGCCGTGACCCGATCATACTGCCCTAGGTTTTTGACTGCCAGAATTTTTGCAAGGAAGCATGTAAGCCTGGCCCTGTCTGCGATACCCAGCCTCGAATAACCCAGGATATTGAGTGCTCCGGACATAGGATAAAGCCCGTCATCAAGAAGCGCAGTCTTTGCCTTGCGGAAGCTGACCGGAATGCCCAGGTCTGCACAGAGTTTCAGGAAATGCCTGTCATCCCGGAAGGCATGATGGTAGAAACCCTCTATTTCGTAATGGCTCCTGCGGACCGGCTGCAGCGCACCGCCCAGCTCCGGGCTTTTTTCATAGATTACAACCCTGTGCTTTGGGGACAACAAATGGCCAATAGCCAGTCCGGAAAGTCCGCCCCCTACTATCGCTATTTCGCCCATTCAGGGCAAGAAAGAGCCTAAAGGTTTTAAAGGTTATTATCTGGTACATCGCTGTACCAGGAGCCTGCGGCAGTGCCGCCATTACATTCCGCCCGGCGGCATCCCGGGAGGCATCTGCTCGTTCCTGCTTGATCCTGAGCTTGCAATAAGGTCATCAATTCTCAGAATCATTATGGCTACCTCAGCTGCGCTGCTCACCGCCTGTGTCTTGATCTTAAGAGGCTCAATAACACCGGCTGCCCTTGCATCCATCACCTTGCCGGTGTAAACATTAATCCCTGCTGTTTTTTCACCCTTGTCGTGGGCTGACTTAAGCGCAGCCATGACATCGATAGGGTCAAGCCCTGAATTCTCGGCAAGTGTCCTCGGGATAATTTCAACAGCATCGGCAAAGGATGCTGCTGCAAGCTGCTCCCGTCCTGACAGGGATTCTGCATATTTCCTCAGGCCCTTGGCAAGCTCAATCTCGGTTGCCCCTGCCCCTGCTACAATCTTTCCCTCGGTAAGCGCGGCAGAGATGTCCCCGATAGCATCCTCCATAGCCCTCTTTACCTCGTCAATGACGTGGTCTGTCCCGCCCCTTATGAGTATTGATACGGCCTTTGCCTCCTTGCACTCCTTCACAAAGGTCATCTCCTCATCCCCGACCTTCTGTTCCTCTACAACGCCTGCTCTTCCAAGGTCCTTTTCTGAAAGGTCGTCAAGGTTTGTCACTATGCTTGCACCCGTTGCCTTGGCAAGGTTTTCCATGTCGCTCTTTTTAATCCTTCTGGCGGCAAAAATGCCCTTCTTCGCCAGGAAATGCTGTGCAAGGTCATCAATTCCCTTCTGGCACAAAAGCACGTTTGCTCCTGACGCGGCAATCTTGTTAACCTTATCACGGATCATTTTCTCTTCCATATCTATAAAAGCCTGCATCTTGCCCGGATCGTCAATCTGGATCTTTGCATCTGTCTCAGTGCTCTTGACCTCAACTGCTGAATCCACAAGCGCAATCTTTGCATTCTTGACAACCCTGGGCATGCCCGGGTGAACACGTTCCTTGTCAAGCAGGATACCCATGACAAGCTCGCTGTCCTCTACGGATGCGCCTGTCTTCTTCTCAATCGTGATTGCACCCCTGTCAATGTAAACACCCTTGTTTTCCCTGACCATCACGCACTTGACTGCATTTACAGAGAGCTTGGACAGTATCTCCTTAGCTGCTTCAGCACCCTTTCCCGTCATGGCGGTTATTCCGATGTTCTCAAGAATCTCGTTGTCATCCTCACTTACTTTTTCTGCAAGCTCCCTGAGAATGGCCATTGATTTCTCAGATGCGAGCCTGTATCCTTTTGCAATTACAGTTGGATGAATGTTCTGGTCCAGCAGGATTTCTGCTTTTTTCAGGAGCTCGCCTGCCAATACAACCGCCGTGGTAGTACCATCCCCAACCTCGTTTTCCTGGGTCTTTGCAACCTCTACAATCATCTTGGCAGACGGGTGCTCAATGCTCATCTCATCAAGGATTGTTACGCCGTCATTTGTCACCACAACATCCCCAAGCGAGTCCACGAGCATCTTGTCCATGCCCTTTGGGCCCAATGTTGTCCTTACGGTCTCTGCCACTGCCTGTGCAGCGGCGATGTTTGTCCGCTGGGCGTTCTTTCCTGTTGTTCTTTGTGAACCTTCCGGCAAAATAAAAATGGGTTGTATTTGTTGTGTCATTTTGATACCTCGTGTTTTTTTATTGATTTTTATGAATAACCAGTTCTATTTAAATATTTGCATTGCTGCCAGCAAATTTGGCAAAGTTATTTAAAGAACGGAAAAAATGGGCTGTCTATTATGTACCGTTGTGTACACGAAGGTGATCATATGCCAGAAGGAAGATGCATGAAATGTAAAAAGAGTGTTGAGATCAAAGACCCAGAGGAAACAGTCATGAAAAACGGCATGAAGGCCGCAAAAGGCGTATGCCCTGACTGCGGAACAAAGGTTTTCAGAATACTTGGAAAGGCTTAGGGAATCCGTTCCAGCTGCCTGATCAAATAGTTTTCTTCGGTTTTCACAGGAAGCTGCGGAATCTCCTTTTCAGTTATAATAGGCTGTATTTTTTCTTCTTCAAATGAACCTATGCCAGCGGTCTCTTCCTTGTACTTGAGTTCAATGGTCGACATCTCTTCTTCTGACATCTGCCTAGGATTCCAATGAAAGCTAATCCCGTCATCCTTCTGGCGCGGGATAATGTTAATGAGGAAATGCGCCAGCTCCTGCCCGGCAGCAATCCCATTGTTAATGAGGAGATTGGTTCCCCTGGCGTTCAGCCCCTCAAAAACCGCTATCGAAACCTTGTTAACTGTTGAGAACAGGTGTGCTATTGTGTAGTCAGGGACAAGCTCGATTATCGGATAGTGCTTCTTTGGCATTGCAACCAGATGGCCGGCACAGACCGGTTTGTCAGAGTGGAACACAATAACCTTATCATCTTCATATACCCGCGGGGTCTTGCTATCATTGATAATCCTGCAATATGGGCAGTCCTCGCTCACTTTTGGCCCCCAAGAAGGACTCCCGCAATCATATCTAAATCAACTCCCTCCTTGTCTTCTTCATCCTCTTCCTTGTCTTCTTCGTCTGCCTCAGATTCGTCGGGTCTATCATTCCCGTTATCCTCATCTGCCTGCGATTCAGAATCGTCGCCATTTCCTGATTGTTTTGTGCTGCCTGCGCCCGGGGTTTCGTCTGGCAGGTTGGCCATGTCGGCCAGGCCATCATGCTCTTTTTTATCGGCGGGCCCGGCATCTGCCTCCGGGCCTTTATCTTGCGGTTTTTCCAATTCCCCGGCCGGCTTATCGAGATTTACGGGATTAGAGAGCTCTGTGCCCATCTCCCGGGAGAGCCTCTCAGCTATCTTTTTGACTGCCTGGTCTTGCATATCATTGCCGATGGCATTCAGAGGCATCTTAAAGTTCTTTATCGTGTCATTGTTCATCCTGGGCACCACATGCATCATGAAATGCGGCGCCTTCTGCCCGGCATCTATGCCGTTTGCAATATAGATATTTGTGCCCTGGCATTTCAGGGATTTAAGGGCGGCATTTGACAGGGCCTTGGCAACCATTCCCAGGTGGGCCATGTGGTCATCCGGCACCTGCGGCATTATAGAATAGTGCTCCTTGGTCAGGAGAAGGATATGGCCGGGATTGCAGGGATTTATGTCCAGTATTGCATATGATACCTCGTCTTCGTAGATCTTCTTTGACTGGACCTTTCCGCTTATTATGTGGCAGAAGATGCAGTTCTGTTTCTGCAGGTCCCTCAGCTCCTCAGGGCTGAGATTCTGGAGCTGTTCCTGGGTTATTTCCATGGGACTTATACTGTAGTGCGGATTTTATAAATGTTTTCAAAAAAGAAAAGTTTTTATAGTACAGCAGGTAGGGTTATGGCGGGGGTGTTGTTATGTATAATGATTCTATAAGAGTGGATTATGTTACAGTGAAGAATAACTTTATTTTGCACCGGCAGGTGGAGAGAATAAGCGGCCTGACATTCATGCGGCTCAAAAAGAGGATGATAACAAATGCTCACAGCCCTGGACTATCTCCGGAGTAGTGAGCTTTTGGGATCAAGAATTGCCTGATAAGGCTGGGATGCTGCCCAGTGCAGTCGTCAATAAGAGAAAATTTTATATAAGGAGGGCTCATTCTTCGGCTTATTGCCGGTGTAGCTCAGCCTGGAGAGTTTTCGGGCAATTAGAGCGCTAGACTCATATGCTTTGAGTGATGAGCGAAAGCGATGATTAGGCTCAGAAATCTAGAGGTCACGGGTTCGGATGGGCGTACAGTGAGGCTGTTTCCCAAGAGAATCCCGTCACCGGCATCTTATATTTTTGTGATAATGCCCGAATTCTTTAAAAGGTTCAACCTGCCAAATCAATAAAGGTGCATAAAGTTGAAGATTGATCCGCATCATAACCAGCAGAAGTATGAAAAATGGAGGAAGAAAGGGGTAATCAAGGGAATCTCTCAAGCCAATTCAGATATCATAGTCCAGTATCTAATAGACATGGAAAACGGATTTAATTCTGCCGGCAGGCGCCCGGTCAGCTTTTTCCGCCTCAACACCCTCCGTATGAGAATGGGGTATATTGCAAGGAATATTGAGCAACTGTATGGCAAGCGGGTAGTTGACGTAACAGACAGGGAGGTCGTCTCGTTTTTCAAAAGCATGAGGGATGGAGCAATCAGGAAAAGCGACGGTAAACAGTATATTTCTGTGCCTGATTATGTTTCTGTCTTTAAGGCCTTCTGGCACTGGTACCAACGGGTGGAAAATGAAAAAGGGAACACAATCAAAGATATTACGACTTATATTGACACCAGCCCGGTCCAGGAATCAAGATTCGTTTATTTTACCATAGATCAGTTGAGAAAGATGGCAAACCGGGCCAAATTCAACTATAAAGTGATGATGTGGTTTATGTTTGATAGCGGAATCAGGTCTCCTACAGAGCTTTCCAATATCAGGATCTCTGATTTATCAATGATGGATGGCGGACATTACCAGCTTGATATCAGAAACGAAATCAGCAAGACTTTTGGCCGGAAGATAAAACTTCTCCTATGCTCAAAAATCCTCAGTGAATACATAGAAGACATGCGCCTTGCCGGCGACGACTATCTCTTTGAAATCATCCCCCGTGTTGTGAACCAATACCTGAAGAGGATTGCCGTCAAAGTATTTGGGAATGAAAAGACAAAAGGGGGGAAATACTGGAACGAAATAG
The DNA here is from genome assembly GCA_043823195.1 of archaeon. Lineage (GTDB taxonomy): Archaea > Nanobdellota > Nanobdellia > Woesearchaeales > JBDRAZ01 > JBDRAZ01. Next base: position 1,631 of record JBDRAZ010000086.1, on the reverse strand, counting down.
GGGTCTATGATTTCAGGCACGCCTCAGCCTGCTACTGGCTCCCGCTATATAAACAGGAGAGCGCACTCAAATACCGGTTCGGCTGGAAGCATGATAAAATGATCCATCACTACACGAAATTGCTCGGTATGAGGGATACCATCTCAGAGGAAGACCTGATTGAGACTGAAGCAAAAACAAAATTGGAAAAGGAACTCGCCCAGGAACGGGGAACAAGGGAACTGCTTCAGGAGCAGCTCAAGGCCCAGCAAACTGAGATGCAGGAAATCAGGAGCCAGCTTCAAAAAAGCGCCTCACGGGATCAGTTCATCCTGAAACTGCTGCAGCGGATTGATAATTCTGATACCCTCATCAAAGCGCTCAAGGGCGGCTTGGATCAGGAACTGGCGCTGATGGATTGAGGCACGCCCGTCCTGCTGATTCAAACACCCGGAAAATCCCAACAGTTTTCCTTCTGAAAGCCTCCGGCTGGTTTATGATGTCATCGACAGGGGTTTTCTGCGCCAGGACCTTCACAGCCCACGCTGCAGCCATGCTGAAGTGGTGCACCTTCTGCGGCCAGTGAACTGGTCTGAATTTCTCGGTTCATCTTTTTTGAAAAATCTTTGACGCGTTTCTATTAGATTGAGGGGGAATCATGATCGTACCTATATAAGGAGAAGACTATGCCCCTCGATCATGATATAGAGCGCCTGGTAGAAGAGGCCCTGGCAGGGGACCAACACGCATGCAGTACGCTGGTAGAAATATCTTATCCTTTGTTGCATCACCTGGCGATGCGCATCGTCCAGGATGAGGAGGATGCCCATGATGTCGTCCAGGAAACCTTTCTGCAGGCCTTCGTCCATCTGGACGCCCTCCGGGACCGGGCCAAATTCGCTCCCTGGGTCCGGGCAATCGCCGAAAATCTATCCAAGCGGTGCATCAAACAGCGGCATAGAGCCCTGAAACAAGAAGGACCCGTTGACCAGGTGGAAGGGCCGGGTCCCACGCCGGAAAGCCGTTACATCCGCGAGGAGGAACGCCGGTCAGTGGCCGAGGCGCTGTTTCACCTGCCCAAGGTCGACCGGGAGCTGCTGGCGTCGTTTTACATCCAGGGGATGTCCTACCGGGAACTGGGGGAAAACCTGAAGGTTTCAGAGCAGGTGATACAGGGACGCCTGCAGGCGGCCCGGGACCGGCTCAAGGGCCAGCTCTCCCAGATGGTAGACGAGGTATTGGAGGAAATCAGCCCTTCCTTTCCCACCCATACGCACAAACGAAGCCCTGCAACACTTCAACCTATCGATATCCATACAGACCCCCGCTACGTTCTTTCGCACGGGCGTTTCCAGATCATAAAGTCAGGACCGGAATACAAGGCCTGGGTCTTGCACGGGCCGGGTCATCTGAATCTGTTCGCGGTCCCTTTCCAGCTCATACACCTCACTTCCGCAGATGGCCTTCAGTGGGTTAACCGGGGGCCGGTTCTGGAAGTGCAGGTAGACCCTTCATCCAGCCGTTTCGACCGCTGGGGCATCGGTGGCTTCTGTGTGCTTCACGACGCCGGGACATACCGGATGTGGTATACAGGTTGCATGAGCCAATTCAGCGGAGAGCAGAAGATAGGGTACGCTGTCTCTGAGGACGGC
>JBDRAZ010000085.1:0-2475 GCA_043823195.1 archaeon | reverse complement strand
CTGACGAGATTCTGCGGCCGGGCAGGGAAATCACAAAGAAAACAGGGAAAAGAGCAACTTGCCGAAATTGTCTACTGAATGCTGAAATCACCATTCAGTCCCAGCGAAATCGCTGGAAATGCGGTTTTCAGGATGAAGCCTAAAACACGGATAAGTTTATATATTAATTGGGTAAGAAATGCCTGCATGACCCGAGAAACGCTGGGCATTATCGTCTGTTTCGCAATTCTAATAACTGGCTGCAATCCTCCGGACAAGGTCTCGTTTACAAAAGACTTTCCCACTGATGTTGCCAAAGGAGATATTTTCACATTCATCATAACAGTCCACAACGAGGACAGCAAATCCCACGAGGTAAGAAGCGTGGACATTGAAGAGACTGTGCTTGAGGGAGTACTAATTACTGAAGTGATTCCAAAGGTTGTTGAGGAGTATGACGTATTTGGGGAGCGCATCTTCGAAATCCGATCAGATGTTGCAGCCAACTCTGACCTGGATGTGATTTTCACTGCAAAGGCAATAAAAAACGGCGATTTCTCGGGAGACCTTGACGTCTGCGTTGACGGCGACGCATCATGCATCTTCGGCCACGCCAGGATTTACATTGAAGGGTAATATTATTATATGACTCCTTCTTGCCCAACAGTATGAAGCCCTGGAAAGTACTTGATGAAAAAGAGATATCACCCAGCAGATGGTTCCCCCTCTTCGTAAACAGGGTTGAGCTGCCAAACGGCAAAGAAATCGATTATTATTTCTCAAGGCTCGACAATGTGGCAATGGTTGTTGCCATCACCCCGAAAAAAGAGGTTGTCCTCGTAAGGCAATACAAGCACGGCGTAAGGGAGATCACTCTGGAGCTTCCCGCAGGGACTGTTGGCAGCCATACTCCTGAGCAGGCTGCAAAAAAGGAGCTTCAGGAAGAAACCGGGATTGTCGCAGACAGGCTTATCCCGATTGGTGATCTGCTCTCATCCCCCTCGAAGATATCAACCCGGGTGTATGGATTCATCGCTACAGACGCAATAATCTCGCAGAAGCAGGATCTTGATGACACCGAAGAGATTGAGGTTGTCCTACACCCGGTCACTGGGATCGACAACCTCATTAAGGCCGGCCGGCTAAAGCAATCCGACTCAATCGCTCTTCTGGCAATGGCAAGATTAGAATACCCGGCTCTTTTCAGGGATTAAGAACCATCCTGAAGCTGTTATCCTTTCCCGTCACCTTATAATTGCCCGCTGCCACCGGACCTGCAAAGAGCGGGCATTCAAGGACTGCCGTCTCAAACTCCCCGCCCTCGCCGGCAGGGTTGATCTTGAACTTCTTTTGCAGTTCACCCACTTCCTTGATATAATCATCATCAATAATTCTGCCAACAAACGAACCATCCAGCGGGTATGCTGCCACTGCTGTCACAATAACCTTAAAGCGATTCTTAACAAGATCTTTCAGAAGCCCGATCTGATCCATCTGCCACAGTGGATTGACGCATTTCAGCGATAATGTATCGCAGATTTTTTCGATTCGCGATGCCTGGTAGACGCTTGCCACTGCACCCGTGACAACACCCTCAATGCCATACGCTTCCTTAGCCCGCGATATTGCTTCAGCAAGGTCTTTTAGCTCCTTTTCCTTCTCGCCCTTTGTTTCCACCTGAAGAAGCGGGAGCCCCATTGCCTCTGCTTGTTTGGGTATTAAGGAGACAGCTGGTGTGTGAAACATGTAGCTATCTTCATTTGCAGAGATTACTGAAATAAGGCAGGCTAATTCATGCCCCTTCTTCTGCGCCAGGTAGGCTGCATATGTGCTATCCTTTCCGCCCGAAAAAAGTACTCCGACCTTCATTCCCGAAAGCAGGCCTGCCACCTATAAAAGCCTGCCTATTTAAGCTCGATCTCTATCCCGCCGATCCAGCCGGCAAGCAGGTTATACAGTGCTGCCATGATTGCCCCGCCGACAAAGCCGATTGCGCCGTACAGGATCGGGAAAAAAACGATTGAGCCCACTCCGAACAGCGCGCCTGCGCCAGCACCAAAGGCTGCGCTGAGCAAAGATATCAGTGAAAAAATAGCCCCGAATATCAGCCCAATTACCACATACATCAGCGCAAAAATCTTTGCAACTGAAAGAACTCCCACACGTTTGATTGTTTGCATAAGATCACCCAAGCATTATAAAGAGAAGCAACTTATTTAAAACTATCGTTAAGAACAGTATCTCCGATACATATAAAGCCGCATCATTAGTATGCCGGCTTTGCAGCTGATTACACTAGCCCCTTACTTGGTTCTTTAGTCATATTCACCCCCCCTGCTCCTGATTCGCCGCACCCTGGTGCAGGCATATATGATATCACCTATGTTAATCCAACATATAGCCGGCGGTTACGCCCGGCGGCGGCTTTTTGACCTGCGCAATATAGTGCATCTCGATGCATTTTATGAATCGTTTGAATGTTATGTAGGCACTCAG
>JBDRAZ010000084.1:0-22614 GCA_043823195.1 archaeon | reverse complement strand
CTGACGAGATTCTGCGGCCGGGCAGGGAAATCACAAAGAAAACAGGGAAAAGAGCAACTTGCCGAAATTGTCTACTGAATGCTGAAATCACCATTCAGTCCCAGCGAAATCGCTGGAAATGCGGTTTTCAGGATGAAGCCTTCTAAGAAAAAACGAAAAAGCTACTTCTTGGCCAATGCTATCTCAATGGTAGACACTCTGACGTTCCTGCCTTCCTTATTCTGAAATTCCTCAGAATCGATCTTTATGTCCTTCACCAATACCTGACCCTCGAGGAATCTCTTGGCTGAGACTTCGGCAACGTCAACGCCCCTAGAAATGAACTTTCCCCTGGCCTTAATGGTAACTTCATCAGCATTCTTTGTAGTAAACTGCATAACTACACCTGTCACGTAATTCATAAACGGCTTACTACCAATAAAGATCGAGCTATCTTCTGCCACTCTTACACCCCCGTGACTAATCGCTTAAGCCTCTGATCTGATCTTGCGCGTGACGTATCCTGCTATAATGTTCCGAATTTTCTTTGAAGAGGTATCAAGTAGTTTTCCTACAGCTTCTTTGTTGTTGCTGAAATCGCTCTTAAATTTTCCCCTGTATTTGTCCACAAGATTCAGGCTCATCCTCTTAATCAACATAGTCTTTATTCTACCCATACCTCATTCACCTATTAGGCTGGAAAATGAACAGTAATATATAAATCTTTAGGCCAGGATAAAGGATGAAATAAGCCTTGCGCCCAGATCGACAGTTGTGCCTGTAGGGTCCAGGTTGGGGTTTATTTCTACTAAATCCACTGCCACCAGGTTTTTCAGCCAGCGCAGCCTGCTGAGGAAAAGAAGTAGCTCTCTTCCTGAGATTCCGCAGGATTCAAGATACCCCGTACCCGGTGCAAAAGCCGGGTCCACAACATCAATATCAACCGAGATGTACAGGGCCCCCCAATTTTTGGCTACAGACATGACTGAATCAGATACCTCATGCACGCCGCATTTTAGGATCTCATCAGCTGTATAGTATTTGATTTTTTTTTTTCCTGAAGAAATCTGATTCATTCTTATGCCACGTTCTGACACCGACCAGGATTACGTTCTGAGGGTTAAGGTGTCCCTCCTCTACTAGAACCCTCAGGTAGTCTTCATGGGTGGGTGGAGAAAAGTTGTTCTCCGCATCAGGGTGCGCATCGAAAACAACCAGCCCGGGATTCTCAAAGGCCTTTGAGAATGCCAAAAATGAGGCATAGGTAATAGAATGGTCACCGCCAATAATCAGTGCAGGCTTGGCATCAAAAGAAAGGGATCTGATTATCTGGGCATTGGTGTCTTCTATGTTTGAATTATCAACGGGAACATCATGCGCATTAATATGATCGCGATGCTTCTTAAGCACCTCAAGAATCCTGTCCGGGGCGAGTTCAGAGCCCTTGCTTCTGCCAAGCCCACCTGCTGAGAACGGTACCTTGAATATCATTTACTTCTTGCGCTTTCTTTTAAGGCAGTTGTCACAGTATTTTTTGGCTGAATGTCGCGTAATGAACCTCTTGCCGCAGCCGATACAGATGGGTGTAAGCTTATGGCCCTCTATCTTAATAAATACATGATTTGGCACAACTTTTCGCTTTTTGGATTTCCTTGCCATGCGAACTTGGTAAAAATACCCCTCTATCTGAATCTTATAGCTTTAAAAAATTTTCGTTATATATCCAGATTTACGACCTCTTTTGCATGTTCCTGGATAAATTCCCGTCTTGGGGCCACCTGGTCACCCATAAGAATCGTAAATATCTGGTCCGCCTGCACAGCGTCCTCGATGGTTACCCGCAGCAACACACGCCTAGCGGGATTCATGGTGGTCTCCCAGAGCTGCTTTGGGTTCATCTCACCCAGACCCTTGTACCTCTGCAGGACATAGTCATTGCCCATCTCTGATGCCGCTTCCTTAAGCATGGCATCGTTGTATACATATTTTTCCATTTTTCCCTTGGCAATCCGATATAGAGGGGGCTGAGCGATAAAGACATACCCTGCCTCGATAAGCGGCAACATATGCCTATAGAAGAAAGTCAGCAGAAGGGTTCTTATGTGGGCGCCATCAACGTCCGCATCAGTCATAATTATGATTCTGTGGTACCTTGCTTTTGCCAAGTTAAAATCTTCACCGATGCCAGTTCCCAGCGCAGATATCATCGTAACAATCTCGTTACTGCTAATGATCTTATTCAGCCGCGCCTTTTCAACATTAAGGATTTTTCCGCGAAGGGGCAATATCGCCTGGAATTCCCTGTTTCTGCCCTGCTTTGCAGAGCCGCCGGCGCTGTCCCCCTCAACAATGTATATTTCGCATTTGGCCGGATCACGGTTGGAACAATCCGAGAGCTTGCCGGGAAGAGAGCTTCCCTCAAGTGCACCCTTTCGTCTGGTCAGTTCACGCGCCCTTTGCGCCGCGTCGCGAGCCTTGGCTGCGTTCATGCATTTTGCTATGATCGCCTTGGCGGCAGCAGGATTTTCCTCGAGAAACGTGCTTAATCCCGAGGTCACCAATGAATCTACAATGCCCTTAACATCGGAATTGCCAAGCTTTGTCTTTGTCTGCCCCTCGAACTGCGGGTTTTGCAGCTGCAGGGACATAACGCACACCAGACCTTCTCGCACATCATTGCTTGAGAACTTTTCATCCCCCAGCTTATTCTTTTCTGTATAGTTGTTAAGGGTCCTGGTGAGGGCAGTCCTGTATCCGCTTATATGTGTACCGCCTTCTTCAGTGTTTATGTTGTTGGCAAATGAGAACAGATTCTCGGCATAGCCTTCGTTGTATTGCATTGCTATCCCTACCTTAGTGGCGTCCCGTTCCTTTGTAAAATAAATGATATCATGAAGCGGATTCTTGTTATGGTTAAGCATCTCGACAAAGGATCTTATCCCGCCGTCGTATTTGAAATCCTGCTCCTTGCCCTTAATCTCATCTTTAATCCGTATAAGAAGCCCGCGGTTAAGGAAGGCAAGCTCTCTTAGCCGGGATGCCAATGTGTCATAATGGAACTCAGTGGTCTCAAATATTTCCGGGTCTGGCTTAAAGATTACCTTGGTTCCCGTCTCCTTGGAATCCCCAATAATCTCGAGTTTGGTAACCGGCTTTCCACGGCTGTATTTCTGCTGGTACAATTTGTGGTCGCGCTTGACCTGCACAACAAATTCAGATGAAAGCGCATTTGTGCACGAAATACCCACGCCATGAAGCCCGCCGCTGACCTTATATAGTTTTTTATCAAACTTTCCGCCGGCATGAAGCTTGGTCATTACGATTTCAACAGCTGGCTTTTTGTACTTTGGATGCAAGTCCACTGGAATGCCCCTGCCGTTGTCTTTTACGCTCAGGAAGCCGTTCTTTTTGATAATCACCCTGATTTCAGTGCAGTATCCACCCATGGCTTCATCAATAGAGTTATCAATCGCCTCGTATGCGAGATGATGCAGCCCCCTGACTGATGTATCCCCAATGTACATGCCGGGCCTTTTCCTTACTGCATCCAATCCGGTCAGAACCTGGATATCTTTTGCTTCGTATTCCTGTTGTGACATTTACGCCTCTTACTTCTAGAAGGTGTGTATAAATGCGTTATACCTGACTATATAAATCTTTCTGTGGATCTGGGGTAAACCCTGCCCTAGCCGGCCATCTCCCAGCCGACCATAAATGCCAGTTCTTCCGCAGATAATTCGTCGTCATCCAGGAGCTGTTCCCTGCCATCATCTGAATAGACGTCTTCCTCTTCAGGATTTTCTTGTTCCATTATCCCACCGAATCCGAAATATTTTTATGCATATATATATTTTCCACATATTTCATATATATTATATATACAAGATGATGCAAATGGAGGCAAGAAAACTAATCAAATTCGGGAACAGTTCATTTGTAATGTCAATTCCGCCGGACTGGATTGCGCATAACAACCTGAAAAAAGGAGAGCAGGTATTTGTTGAGAGGGACGGGTCCTCGCTTAAAATTAATGCTAGGAAGGATACACCCCCAGAGAAGATAAGGAAGATTGTTATCGAGACTGCGGGCAAGCATCTTGCATACATCCGCACCGAAATTGTATCCGCATACCTGACAAACCATAACATTATAGATGTCAGGGGGCAGAATCTCAAGACAATAGCCCCAAGCATCAAGCAGATCATCCGCAATCTGGTGGGGCTCGAAATAATGGCACTGACAGCTGATCGGATAATTGCCAAGGATCTTCTGGATGCCCGTGCTGTCTCAATAAGAAATATCATTAGGAGGATCGATATGAGCGTGCGCTCAATGCTTACTGACAGCTTTGCCAGCAAGATCAGCGAATATTGTGAGAGCATTAATGAGCGCGACAAGGATGTAAACAGGCTGGTTTTCCTGGCTTACAGGATACTAAGAAAAGCGTTAAAGGAACCACCGTATGCGCAACACATCGGACTTGAGCCAATAGCAATTCTGGTAAACTGGGAAATTGTAATGCGCCTTGAAAAAATAGGAGATCAGTCAAAGAGAATTGCCAGATGCCTGAACAGCGGGAAAGCAGGCAGCAGAACCGCTTTGTATAAGCTGCATAAGACCCTGGAAAGTGATTACCTTGATGTTATGAAGGCATACTATACTGATGACAAGGAGGTGGCATACCAGATAGAGGTATCCCAGTCATCCAGAATAGCTCTTTGCGACAGCTATCTGAAAATGCATGCAGGGGTAAACGACATCCAGATAATTCTAAACCTTAAGGGAACTAATTCATCAATCAGGCATATAGCCCGTTCAGTTATCGCAAAAGAGGAACCTAGCAAAGGATAATGCCGCTTCTGGATGTAACCTTCCCGATTTCATAGGCTTTCTCTCCAATTTGCTCAAGCCTAAAAAGCAGCTCTTTTGCTCTGCCATGAGAGACAACAATAGCCAAACCGATTCCCATATTGAATGTCCTGTACATGTCAGTTTCAGGAACATTACCAAGGCGCGCCATCAGGCTGAATACTGCGGGAACAGGCCAGCTGCCTTTGTTGATCACCGCGCCTAATCCGGTTGGAAGAATTCTCGGGATATTGTCAAAAAATCCGCCGCCGGTTATGTGTGCCATACCCTTGATCTTGGCTTCAGGGAGCCGTTCTATTATAGACAGGTAGCTTCGGTGTGGCTTCAGCAGTGCATCACCCGGGGAGCATCCGAGCGAATTATGCTTTTTCCTGAGATCCAGTCCAGCATCCGATATAATTTTCCTTGCAAGGCTGTAGCCATTTGTATGCAGTCCGCTTGATGGAAGCCCAATTACCACATCACCCTCTGAGATTAGGTGGCCGTCAACAATATCTTTCTTATCAACAAGGCCAACAATAAATCCAGCTATATCGTAGTCCTGCCCAGAGTACATTCCGGGCAATTCTGCGGTCTCGCCACCAAGCAGTGCACAGTTGTTCTGAACGCACGCTACGGACAATCCGCTAACAACCTGCTCGATTACTCCATGATTCAGCTTGCCCATGGCTATATAGTCCATGAAGTACATGGGTCTTGCTCCCTGGACGAGAATATCGTTCACGCAGTGGTTAACCAGGTCCTGGCCTATTGTATCATGCTTGTTCAGCGCGATGGCAACCTTCAGTTTCGTACCCACACCGTCTGTGCTTGATACCAGAACCGGCTCTGATATGGATCTGAGATCCGGCTTGTACAGGCCTCCAAAGCTGCCTATATCGGAAATTACACTCTTGGTCCTTGTGGCTATGACGTGCTTTTTTATTGCTTCGATAGCCAGATTGGCCTTGTCGATGTCCACCCCGGCATCTTTGTATGTTACCATTCTAGACCCCCAGCTCCTTTTCCCAATGGCTGCAAACCTCATCCACAACCTTTTCTGAGATTCCTGTGTACTTCCTGGGATGGGATAATATGTCAAGTTGCCTATGCGTAAATTTTTTCAGATAAGTCTTCAGATGAGCGTCTTTGATTGCCAGGTCATATAGGCCAGCACCTGTCTTCTCTGACCTGAGGGTGAGTTCGCGGACAGCTTCATGTGCATCCGGATGGTTATGATATGCAAGCAGAATATACAGGGGTTCGGCCACTATCAGTCCAGAATTCTGCTCAAAATTTTTCAGCATACTGGCCTGGTCCACAACCATTGCCTGAACTACCCTGCTAAGCCTCTTGACAGATGCAACAAATGCCGCCACTATCTCAGGAGTGAACCTTGAACTTGCAGAATTTGTAAGGTCTCTCTGATGTTCGGAAATCTGGTCCAGATAGAGTGTGCAAATCCTGGGCATTATTGCTTTCCACAGGCTCTTTACATTCTCGAAATTGATAGGATTTCTCTTGTGCGGCATTGTCGAAGACCCAACCTGCTTTTTGCCGAAGAGTTCGCCTACTTCAGACAGTTCAGAGCGCTGCAGGTGCCTCATATCATCAGCAAAATTTGCCAGGACCCCAAACGCCGAGATTATGCTGTGGACATAGTCTGTCATATATTCCGGCTCAACTATCTGCGTGGAGTGCGTTGCCGGCCTGAGTCCCAGATGCTTCAGCACTGCTTTTTCAAATTCACGCGGATTGTCAAAGAATAGGGACGATGCGTTGTACGCGCCGACAGCGCCAGATACCTGTCCGCGCAGATTTTCAGCTGCATCCCTGATTTTCTGTATCCTGTTTCCGAGACGGGACACGTATTCTGATATCGCAAAGCCAAACGTGATCGGCTCACCATGCTGGCCATGGGTCCTGCCTATCTGCAGGGTGGACCTTTCCCTCCTGGCAAGGGCAATAAGGCCCTTTTCAAGTTCAAGAAGCCTGGGTATCACAACATAGGATGTTGCATCGCGGTATCTCAGGGATTCTGCGGTGCATATTATATCGTGGCTTGTTGCAGTCAGGTGAACATACGGCTTTGCGGAATCAGGTATCCTCTTCCTGATGCAATTGACAAGAGCCCGGACATTGTGCTTAATGCGGTCCTCTTCAGCATAAACCTCGCTGGCAGCGACCTTCATTGCAGCAGCACTGACATCCTCTGCCACCTTTGCAGGGCATATCCCCTTTTCAGCCAGAGTCTTTGTCAGTGCCTCCTCTACTTTAAGCTGGTACCTTATCATGGCATTTTCAGAGAGATATCCCTTTAGCTCATTGAGCAAATCGGACCTTCCGTAATACCTGTAATCCAAAGGACTGATAGTGTCGAAAATGTCAATTTTGTCTATAGTAATCACCCGTTTGGCATAAAGCATTAATTATCCAGATAACCTGCTTTGCTGAGATTTGCGGTCAGGCGGTCCGTGATATTTCCGGCGGCCTGGATAAATCTCTGTCCGGTTATCTGCTCATACGCTTTTAAGTAGCGTTTTGCAGCTTCCAATATTACCTCGGCGGAAAGCCCGGGGGCTTTTCCGTTACCCATAAATCCCTTCCCGATAAGCCATTGCCTGACGTATTCCTTGTCCAGCATTCTCTGTTCCCTGCCGGAAGCAAAAAGGTCATTGTATGTGTCAGCATACCAGAAACGCGAGGAATCCGGGGTATGGATTTCATCCATTAGCATCAGCTTGCCATTCCACATGCCGAACTCATATTTTGTGTCAACCAGGATCAGGTTGTTTTGTGCGACATGCTCAGACCCATATGCAAACAATCTCAGGGCCGCATGCTCCATCTGATCATATATTTCCTGTGATACCACTCCCTTGGATACGATCTCAGGCCCTGATGTGGGCTCATCATGCTGGCCATATTCTGCTTTTGTGGAAGGCGTAACAATTGGCGCTGGGAATTTCTCATCCTTTTTCAGGCCGTCCTTAAATTCAATGCCGTACATCGTGCGATTGCCTTTTGCGTAATCTCTCCATAGGCTTCCGGTTATGTATCCGCGGATGACCAGCTCCACCGGCAGAGGTTTGCATTCGTGCACAACCATGACATTGGGATCGGGATTTGCAAGCATATGGTTTAGAATGATATCCCGGGTATGATTAAACCAGAATACTGCCAGCTGGTTCAGTACCTGTCCCTTAAATGGAATTGTCCCTATTACCCTATCAAAGCAAGATATCCTGTCGGTTGTAACAATTACCCTTTTATCATCGAGTATATAGTTGTCCCTTACCTTGCCCCCATACTTTTTTCCCAAATCGTAATTTGTTTCCTTGAGCGTCCTTTCCATCTGCTCTATTATCACTAAATCCGGTATCATGCCAACACCCCCAGGCCCTTTAGGCTAATTTGACTGAAATCATTTATAATCATTTCGGTACCTCCCGACCCTTCCCTGCCGCAGACTTTTAATAATCATATGGTGTTTAGACACCTATGCGCCGCATAGGGCGGGGCGGGTCTGATGGTTTCCCGTGCACACTGACTCTTCAATCACAGACGGGATGTTCAGCCCCGACAGTGTCTCTCTCCATGCCCTAAGGTAGAGGGGGCTGGAGTCCGGAAGAACACCGCCTATATCAGACAGGGCTGCCCGCATTTTTATCACGGTAGCTGATTAGTTTCTCAGAATAGGCGTGATTGCCGATTGTAGCTATCTGTACCGCTGCAATTGCTGCGTTGTCAGCCCTGTTTAGCCCGACCCAAAGACCCTGTTTTGTCGCTTCCAGGACTTTTAGTGCATCCTGTGATGAGCTATTCTCCAAAACAGGCACATTAATGCAGAGGCCATCGGGAATTGCAATTGGTTTGTTCATATCCACCATATTTATCTGGACCAGGCCACTTTCATCGCTGTCAAGAGCATAATTAATGCCAAGCTGCTCAAGGAAATTTTTGGCTGCTTCAGCCCTCTTGCCTGTAATGCCGTTAGTCCTTATGTTAATTCCTGCTTGGCCTGACAGCATCATTGTGGCAAAATGTGCCGCGCTTGCGCCCTGATTTACGCCCACAGTCAGCACAGGGACGCCCCTGGGCATCTGCATGATTGACAGGAGGGCGTCCAAGCCATTGAAGTTGCCGGAACACGGGACGCCTATCACAGGCTTTAGCGTCTTTGATGCGATAACCCCGGGAAGATGGGCTGCAAGTCCTGCCCCGGCAATGAAAATGCTTGCACCAGATTTCCGTATAATTGTATCAAGCGCCTCCGGATTCCGGTGAGCACTTGCGACATGGAATTCGGGTTCATCGAGACTGCCCAATACGCCGCCGTATACTTCTGAATCAGATGTGGAGCCAAATATAACGCATATCCTACTCATATTCGATGGTCCCTGGGGGTTTTTGGGTAATGTCATAAACCACGCGGTTAACACCTCTCACCTCGTTAATTATTCGATTGGAAATATGCTCAAGAATCCCATTGGGTATCTTTGCCCAGTCTGCAGTCATTGCGTCAAGGCTGGTTACTGCCCTGAGGGCGATAATATATTCATAGGTACGGGCATCACCCATCACGCCAACGCTTTTTACCGGGAGCAGCGCTGCAAACGCCTGCCAAATTTTCCTGTACTGCTTATTTTTCTTGAGTTCATCCATGTATATTTTATCCGCATTTCTAAGAATCTCAAGCCTATCGCCCGTTATCTCACCAAGGATTCTGATTGCCAGGCCCGGACCTGGGAATGGGTGGCGGTTAAGTATTTCATCTGGTATATTCAGCTTTGCTCCCAACTCCCGGACACCATCCTTGTAAAGGTTTTTCAGGGGTTCCAGAATTTTCAGGTGCATTTTTTCAGGGAGCGTGAGATTGTGGTGGCTTTTGATCTTGTCTGCCTGCTTATTGGGCTGCGCTGATTCAATCCTGTCAGGATAAATTGTTCCCTGAGCAAGAAAGCCTATCTTCGGGTGTCTTTTTTCAAGCTTTTTGGCTTCTCGCTCGAAGACCTCTATAAATGTATAGCCAATGGCCTTTCGCTTTTCTTCGGGATCAGTCACTCCTTTTAGCCGTGACATAAAGATCTGTGAGGCGTCCACATAGTTAATGTCCAGGTTGAACTTCTTATACCGCTTCTCAACTGTGGCCTTTTCATGATACCGCAATAAGCCATGATCTATGAACACACAGTGCAGATGCTTGCCGATCGCTTCGCTGATCAGGACTGCAGCTACAGTGGAATCAACGCCGCCTGATATGGCCATCAGGACATGTTCGGACCCAACAGACTCCCGGATTTCCTGAATCAGTTCATCCTTCAGATTATCAACAGAGTAGTCCTTTTTGCATCTGCTTATGCGGAAAATAAAATTGGCGAGCATATCCCTTCCCTTTGGAGTATGGGCTACTTCCGGATGGAACTGGACCCCGTACAGGCCATGTTCTGTGTTGGCAAATGCAGCAATCCTGCATGTATCTGTGGAGGCAAGGGTAATGAAACCGTTTGGAAGCTCCTCGACGGAATCTCCGTGCGACATCCATACCTGTGTTTCATGACCAATACCCTTCAGAAGGTCACTCTCTTTTTTGACCCACAGAATCTTCTTTCCGAATTCCTTGATCTTTTTGTTTGAGACTTTTCCTTTGGAGCATCTGGCTATAAGCTGATGGCCATAGCAGATGCCCAGAATAGGAACATCCAGGTTTAGTATATCCTGGTCACACAGCGGCGCATTCTCAACGTAGACTGATGACGGCCCGCCTGAAAGTATAATGCACTTGGGGCCAATTGCCAGTATTTCATCCTTAGACACAGTGTGCGGAACAATCTCAGCATATACGCCAAGCTCGCGCACCCTTCTGCATATAAGGTGCGCCACCTGAGATCCGAAGTTAAGCACTAGAACCTGAGTCATGATATCCCCCTTATCTCCTGATAGTGCCTGTTGTACAGCAACTTATCTCCGATTTCCTGCGCAATGCCTTTGTTTAGGTCACCCTCAAAATAAAGGCACCAGACGGTGCCTCTTGCGAGGCTCCTGATCTGTCTAAAGCCCAGCCTGTCCCGCAGAACAGTCAGAATGCCCTGAAAATTGGCTTTTCTTTCTGTAACCAAGAGCCTGATGCAGTTATCCTCCGCCTCAAGTAAAAACGCTGCATTATGCTTGTTTGAATTAACCAAAATATCGGTTTTTGCCAGTTGTTTTTCTATTTCCCCCCCACTTCCAGCCACGTCGAATACGTAGTTATCATACCTTTTAATATTTGCGATTTTGTCATATCCCATACGCCTGACCGTCTGATATGCGGTTATGGCGGTTGTATCAGGTATTTTCAGTGAGACGAATAGCTGAATTTTCATTTCAGATACTCCCTTATGGATTCAAATATTTTCCTTCCCGGTCCTGGAACATCGCCGTTAGCATGGTTTCCCGGAACCTGGTGCTTCCAGGATGACCTTTCCGGGTGCGGCATCATGGCGAGCACATTTCCCCTCTTGTTGGTTATGCCTGCAATCGAGAGCATGGAACCATTTGGATTTACAGGATATTCATCCATAACATCGCCGACCGGGCTACAGTATTTGAAATGAGCCAGATCATTCATTATAATCGATTCCCGGACTGCCTTGTCAGCAGTCACAAACCTGCCCTCCCCATGCGCAATTGGTATGCGGATGATCTCGTCGTCATTCATCTTGAGATTAAAGGCTGTCTTCTTTTTGGTGGCATTCCTGATGTATACCCAGGTGCAGTAATACCCGGAAAAAACGGGATTGATGTTCGGCGCCATTGCCATCTGTGCCGTAGCGCCTTCAAGGGGTACAATCCCGCTCTCAATAAGGACCTGACAGCCGTTGCAGATTCCCAACACGACCTTGCCCCCGGCTGCCTGTTTTCGGATAACCTCCATAATTGGGTCTTTGGCTGATATGACACCAGCCCGTATCCTGTCCTCATAGCTGAACCCTCCGGGCAGTATATAGCCATCATATTTATCAAGGCCGGCTGTATCATTCCACCTGACAATTCTAGCTGTCATCCCGGCCGCTTCTACTGCGCGCATGGTTTCGTTTTCGCAGTTTGTTCCTGGAAACAGTATTATTGCTATCTTTAGCATCCTTACCTCAGTGCGTTTGCAAAGCCGCTTTTCCAGGCCATGCTCAGCTTGTCTGTCCCGATGCTGATCTGCCTGTCCTTTGCTTTTATAGTGAGTTTGCCTTTTGCGGTTTTGCCAAGTGCGTAGAGTGTGACATTATACCTGCTGCAGATTTCCTTGATACCTGAAAGGTTTCCTTCCGAGGCTTCCAGCACGAATCCCGATGTCTCTGAGAACAGGATCCTGTCTGTTCTCAGGTCGCAAAAGTCCAGATTAATGCTGGCACCCGAACTGCCGGTTATGCACATCTCGGCGATAGCGGCAACCATGCCGCCGTCGGATATATCATGGCAGCTTAGCAGCAGGCCCTTTCCAATACAGTCGATCACTGCATAGATCATCCCCCGTTCATGTTCAAAGTCAGTTATGGGAATGTTTTTGCCGAGCTTGCCTAAAATGTCGTAGTAAACTGAGCCACCCAGTTCGTCTTTTCGGGGTCCAATAAGCAATAGACGGCTATCCTCTTCCTTGATATCCATTGTGGCTGCTTTTGTAAAGTCCTCAAGAACGCCAAGACAGGCTATTATTGGCGAAGGGTCAACCTGTTTCCCGTTTGCACTTTCGTTGTAAAATGAGACATTGCCTGAGACAAAGGGGACGGGGCTTTTCATATCACCCTTCCAGGAAATTTTTTTTGCAGCATCAGCAATCCCCTTAACGCTCTCGACAAAATCATGGAAGCTCTCAGGGACTTCAGGATTTCCAAAGTTGAGGCAGTCAGTCATGCCTGAGGGCACTGCCCCCACAGCCGCAACATTCCGCATTGCCTCGGCAACGGCGGCTGCACCACCCCAGTACGGGCTGATTCTCGAATACCTTGGATTATGATCAACGGAAAGTGCAATACCGGCTTTGCTGCCCGGGATGGGGGCCTGGACACCTGCATCAGCCTCACCCGGCCGTATGACGGCAAGACCCTGGACCTCGGTATCATAATGCCTGTATGCGAGTTCCTTGCATGCGACATTAGGGTGCGCCAGAACGTTAAGGATTGCGCCGCTGTAGTCCGCCGGCTCGGACAAAACGGGTTCAGCCTGATCCCGATCAGGCATTTTTGATTCCCTTTGATAGTGTATTCCCTTGGTCAGGACCTCAATTGGGACATTGCATACCAGGGCTCCATTCTGGGAAAGCCTGTAATCCCTCTTTTTGGTCACTTTACCGATCACGGAGGCACAGGCACCCTGCGCCACCCGGGGTAGCTCGAATTCTTCGTTGTATATCCTGAGGATTTCCTGTGTGAAATCCGGCGGGCTTGCCCAGGTAAACCTCTCCTGGGTTTCGCTGCAGGCCGTCACAAATGAAGGCAGGTCCCTGACCGATACGTGTACCTTATCTAGGTCGATTGCTGCACCGTAGCCTCCGCTCTCGCAGAGCTCGGATGTTGAACACATTATGCCCCCGGCACCCATATCCTTGAATCCCAGGGTTATTCCCCTCTTTTTTGCGCGCCTGAATACCTCTTCTGTTGCGCGTATGATGACATTCTTAAGAAAGGGATCAGGCACCTGCACCGCGCCCTTGTTGTATTCCTCTTCATCTTCATCCAGAACAAGGCTTGCAAAAGCTGCCCCTCCAAATCCGCTATAGTCCGTAGCCTTTCCCACAATTATAATGTCGTATCCTTCTGCGTTATCCGGTGCCCTGCTATGAATTATTTCCTCTTCCCTTACCAGGCCCAGGCAGACTACGTTTACAATGCAGTTGTCGTCAAAACTCTCGTTGAAATAAACGTCGCCTGCTAGGTTGGGCACCCCAATAGGATTTCCGTATCCGGCAATTCCATCAATAACTGCATTTGCTATGTATTTCACGCTGTTTGCGTTCCTGCCGTATGGGTCTCCAAACCTTAGGGGATCGGCAACAGCAATTACGCTTGCGCCCATGCAAAGCACATCCCGCACTATGCCGCCGATCCCGGTTGCTGCTCCTTCGTATGGCACTACCTGAGACGGGTGGTTATGCGATTCATGGGCCATGACTATGCCGTACTGTTCGCCGTTAAATACCGTGAACTTAATTATCCCTGCGTCCTCTTCGGGGCCCTGGATAACGGTTGGGCCTGCTGTAGGCAGCAGCTTCAGTGTTTCCCTGCTCGATTTGTAGCTGCAATGCTCGCTCCACTGAATATTAAACATATGCAGCTCAGTTAATGATGGGTCGCGCCCGATCAGATGCACAATTTTTTTGCATTCATCAGCTTTGAGGGCCAGGGCATTTTTCCTTAGCAATTTATGGATATCGGCATCAGACATTGCGGAGATCGGAACGGCATCCATTGACATGGTTCTTCTGATTGCTGCCTGATTTATATATTTTTGGTTTAGCTAAAATCAACCAAAAGGTTTAAAAATGATGCTGGCGCACAGTTAATTATGGCTGATTTAACCACCATTATAGGAGAGGGCACCAAGGCCAGAATACTGTCGTTGCTGGCTGCCAAAAGGAGCCTTCCTGCCCGGGGCATATACAATGAACTGAGGTTGGCGTATGCCAGCAGCATCAGCTACCAGGCCATACATAAGGCATTGAAGGAACTCCTGGCCCAGGGTGTGCTGTGCAAAAAAGGAATGAGGTACAGCATAAGCAGCATCTGGATTGACAAAATAGGCGGATTTGTCAGGGCTGTCAATGACAAATGCAACAGAAAGGTCCATATATTCGATGGAATGAGGGTTATTACCTTTTCCAATCTCTCATCCTTTGACCGGTTCCTTTTCGATTATGAGGATAATTACCACAAGTCCAGACCAGGGTTGCCGGTCTGCTGGAGAAGCAGGCATTATTACTGGCCTTTAGCCTATTCGAAGGTTATGTTTGATGCACAGAAAGTAAAAGGCAACCGGGAATCGTACAAGCTTTTTTTGGGGAATAGCCCCCTGGACAGGTGGACTGCCTCTTTTTATTCAAGGCTTGGTGTGAAAACCAGGATTATAGATGCCAGGCAGGAGAGTTTTGCACTGGCAGTTTACGGTGACCAGGTCATGGAGATAAATCTATCTGAGGAACTGGAGGCAAAACTTGGCAGGCTGTATTCAGGCAAGAAGTCAATCTCAGATGTTGATCTGGCTGGTTTTTTTGCCGGAATTCTGGAGGTCAAAGGCAGGATCAAGGTTAGACTGCAAAACAGCGCCACAATATCAGGGTCAATCAGGAGCCAGATACTGTCAGGAATGTAATCCTTACCACTTCATAAAGACAACACGTGCCAAATATTTATATAGGATAAGGTATTATTAAGGCCTTATGGGCTATCTGAACGAGAAATGCGGCGTTCTTGGTATAGATTTTCGGGGGTTGGATGAGGGGCAACTGGAGAAAATCGTTCAGAGAGCAATCGGGCTGAATCAGGATTCTTTTGGAATAGATAAGCTCGATCCTGAAATTATTGATTTGGCACAGGAAGGAATGTATTCAAGATACGCCGCAGCAATCATTGGAGTCATAGGGGAATACTGGCTCAGGCACCGGGGACAGGACAGCGCAGGAATTGCCGTATCAGATGGAGATCGTGTACAGCTTGTTAGGGGTCCTGGCCTGGTGCATCAGGTGCTGACAGCCGCAAAAATCAGGCCATTAAACGGGCTAATGGCAATATTGCATAACAGATATACCATTACCGGAGCGATAATAGAGCAGAATGAGCAACCATCCACAGCTGATTCAAAGTGGGATCTCCTGGCTGCAGCGCATAATGGAAACCTGGTTAATGAAGTGCAGCTTAGAGGCGAATTAAGAGACAATGGAATATTTGTTCCCGGCACATCTGATACCAGCCTCATACCCTATCTTATTGAGGGCTCCGGGACAGACAACCTGGTAGATGCAATTGAAGCTGCAGCATTGCGGCTGGTAGGGGCATACTCTCTGCTGGTAATGACCAAGGATGAAATTGCAGTACTGCGCGACCCTCATGGAATCAGGCCGCTCTACACAGGTGAATTCAAGACCAGCGTATGGAAAAAACGCGGCAGGGCTTTTGCCTCCGAGGCAATAGCGCTCAAAATGCTTGGAGCCACCAATGTGCGTCAGGTTAAGCGGGGCGAGATCCATGTATACGACGGGAAGTATCACGCAACAAGGGTTCTGCCGGAGCAGAAATCAGCCAATTGCGTCTTTTGCGATATTTACCTGGCCCGGGGCAGAACCGAGGAAGAGAGAATAAATGAGGTATTTGGGGACAATGTGGTTGACTTCAGGATCAATTCAGGCCGTACGTCCTATTGGGAGCACAGGTGGGCGATAGATGAGGTGGTTAGGGCACGTGGTCTTCAAGACATATTGGTTGTACCTGTACGCGGGTCAGGCTACTACGCAGGAGTGGGCTTTTACGAGGAATTCAAGTTGGATCTCGGGGCTACGGAACAAAACTGGGGAGTCGGGGCACTACAAAAGCGTGCGCCAGACCTAAGGTCATTTATTGCAGGGGATCCAGAGAAAAGAAAGGAGGCAGCAGACTTTGTGGCAAACCGGGAAATGATTTCGGGCAAATGGGTTTTCTTGCTAGAGGATTCAGTGGTGAGGGGCACAACAGGCGAAAAATTAGTGTCGTTATTAAGGGATGCGGGAGCGCAGGGAATCTATTATATCAGTGCTTCTCCGGAATACAAATGGCCGTGCTTTTACGGTGTAGCCACCCCTTCACGCGATGAACTGTTCATGGCGAAACGCAGCATAAAAAAGGCTGCAGCTGATTTAGGAGTTGATTATCTGGGGTTCCTGAGCCTGCAGGGCCTGGCTGAATGCGCAATAATGGGAAACGGGTACCACAGAATCAAAAGCTTCCTGCATCGTCATCCCGGCTTTGCAGGCAGCCTTCTGGGACACGGGGTTAGGGCATTAATGCCGGGTGCCGGCAGAATTATGAACCGGTTCAGGGCACAGTATGATGCAGCCTGCTTTACAGGAGAATATCCTACCGAACTGCCGCTAAACGTAAGGGAGAAATACCTTGTTAACTGATATATTTCCTATTTTTTAATCTCAGAGTTGCCTCCCGGAAGCATCCTGATGATGTCGTCAAGTTCGCCTCCGCCGAGTTTCTGGCGTATCTTTTTTGCCACCTGGCCGGCCTTTTCATGTCCCGGGATGATTTCAACGTACCTCTTGACGTGGGCTGATACCGCAGAAACAGGGCCTGCAATGACGCGGTCCTTTTCAAGGCCTATTGCGAGCTCAATTTTTGAAGGGATATAGGCAGTCTTGCCGTAAATCATAAAGGCACCCTTGGGAAGGAATTCACCGGACCTGGCCTCTTTGGAAACCTGCTCAGGCTTGACATGCAACACCTCCAGGTGTGACAGCCCGGCTCTCCAGGCCCTGCTGTAGGATGCGGTCGCAGCGGCAGCCTCCGAGAGTGAGGCCGGGGATGGCTTTATATCTGCAACTTTCAGAACAAAGAACGGGGACCCGGCCATGTCAGTATGAAATACAATGTCAGGTGGATCAAGGTGCTTCTTTATTATAATCTCATTTGTTGTTGCGTCCCTGCCACCAATGCAAAGTATTCCCTCAGAGGTCTGAAACCACCTGAAGCGCTCATACCATTCAGTCTTGCGGGATTTCAGGGATGTGTTCTTAACCTCCTGAAAACCAAGAGACTCCAGTTTTTCAAGCCTCTGCCTGCTTTTTACAAGCGCCCCCCTGGCCCCCTCAAGTTTCTTTTTGGCCTTCTTTGCTTTTTCGTAATACAGGCTTGCGTTCTCTTCCAGGGATTTGCTATAATCCAGAGAGATCATGTTACAGGAGAGGGGGCTGACCGCCATGCATCACCCTGAACCCACCTTCGCTAAACTCCAGGGTATGGACATCAGTGTTGCATTTGGTTGCCCGCATCTTGACAACCGTAAGCTCCCTTATGACCTTCCTCTGCCGTTCAGCCAGGTCAAGGAATACTATTCCGTCTGCCAGGTAGTCTTCAACACCGTAAATGCCGTAGGTTGCCTTGCCAGCAGTTGTCTCTGTTATAATGTATGAGGTGATGCCTATTTCCTTCAGGAACTCAAATACCCAGAACATGTCTACCCTTGGATGCTCAAAATTGGAGAGCGCAGCCAGGGCTGAAAGGGAATCCAGGACAAACATGTCGCAGTTGGCATTTTCTTTAAGCTTCTGGATTATATTTTTTACGATATTGAACCAGTCTGCGCTTGGTCCAAGGTTCATTCCCTTGACTTGCTTCCTTATTGCAGAAAGGTCAGCGAGCACAAGGGATCCGTCTTTTGCGTTGCTCATGGCGGCAGCGGTTTCATTGATCTTTGACACATCAGACATCACAATCAGACTGATCTGGTCCAGGTCATAATCAAGGTTCACCATCTGTGTAATTAAGGATTCATAGGACTGCTCTAGCGTTATGTAGAGGCCTGACCTCTTGTTATTGATTACCTCATTGTAGAGAATGCTGAAGGCCAGCGAAGATTTCATGGTTCCCGCGCCCCCGACCAGCAAGACAACATGCCCTTCAGGAATGCCGCCCTGGAGCTTCTCATCGAGACCTTCAATGTACGTGCGAATGCGTTTTATTTCATCTTTGCTTGTTACCAGCTGTGCCATTTTTACCTCCGTCAATCATCCTTATGGCGAAATGCGTCAATCTTTCCTGTATTTGTGCCAATGATTATCTCCTTGTCTTTTCCCACGACTGCTGAACCCACGATCATGCCCTCGGTCTTATACTGCCAGAGCTTTTTCCCGCAGTAATGCCCGGTGTCCCCGGTCAGGTGGTCACTATAGTGCCCGGGCTGGTGAGCTGCGGCTGACACACCGGGCATATAGTTTAGGAGAAAAGTGCCCTCTGCATCCAGTATATAGAGTGAGTTATCATACGAGCCGACTATGACCTCAAGCTTTCCGTCATCATCAATATCAGCAACAACCGGTGAGGAGACAACCCAGAAATCAGTCTCAAAACTCCAGATTTTTTCACCGCTGCAGGTTAGTGCATATACCTTATCGTCACATGAGCCGAAAATTATTTCAAGTTTGTGGTCGTTATCTATGTCGGCAAGCGTTGCCTGGCTGTGTATGCCGCCCTCTGTCGCGAATTTCCATTTGAGGACGCCCTTGTCATCAAGGCAGTAAAGGTTTGTGTCCAATGACCCTATGATGATATACTGCTGGCCGTTTCCGAGAAGGTCCCCGACGGTTGCCCTTGCCGTGATCTGCCCTCCGGCTTTAAAGGACCACAAGATTACCCCCTGAAAATTGGTCGAATATACGGTGCCGTCGTTTGACCCGTATATGATCTGTGTGCCTTCATCATTGGTCAGTACAACGGGGGTTGTCTCTATCCCAGAGGATGCACTTAGCTTCCAGATTGGCTGCCCCTGGTTATTCAGAACATACAGATGCCCGTCGCTTGATCCAAAAACAATTTCCTTGATGCCATCATTATTGATGTCAATCAGCAAAGGTGACGACCGGATCGCCCCGCTGGTATCGTATTGCCAGATGAGCTGCCCCTCTGAACTGATAGCAAAAAGGCTGCCCAGGTCCGAGCCGACCAGGACCTCTTCAGAACCGTCGCCATTGATGTCCTCTATAACCGGGGAGCATACGATGCTTCTGGCTGTTGCCTGGTCCTGGAAAAGTTTCTGGACGTCGGTAATTTTCTCCTGGATATTGTATGACCATTTGACCCTCTTTCCGTCCAGCAGATATAGATGTCCATCCTTAGTGCCGAAGGCAATAAGGTTCTCGCCATTCTCCTTTGCTTCTGCAACGGGAGATGAGAGTATCTGGGATTGTGAGTCAAAGCTCCACTCTTTTTCAATCCTGCCCCTTTTTTTACCAAGGGCCTTTTTTATAAGGCTAGTAATCCCCGACATCGGGTTCTTGAACTGGATTGCATCTTATTTAAAGGTTTCGATTGAGCAAAATCAAAAGCTTTATAAATTTCCGAGGATAAAAAGCGTAATATGGGTGAGTTAGAGGATTATGTAAAAAAGAGGTTGTCAGAGGGCATCCATCTGAACGTTATCCGCAGCGAGCTTCTGAGCCATGGATATCTTGAGTCGGATATTGACCACATAGTCCGTCAGCATTCACTGGAAAAAAGCGAACACAAGAAAAGGCATCATGACAGCATTAACCGGTTCGGGGCAGCTAAAGAGATCCTGGATAGGATCGGTTACGGGTTCAGCTCAATCCAGTGGCTCAATATTCTGCTATTCCAGACTGGCGCCTCAATATTCACACTGGGGATTGTCAACGGGGTGATTGTCCTATTTACCGTCTGGATATCATCATTCCTCCATGACTTTGCCAGGACCATAAAATCCATTGACAGGAATATACATATCGCTGCCATAGGTGTATCCGGAAGCTTCCTCATGATGGCGCTTGCAAGAATATATAATCACCAGCCATTGTTCATCCTCGCAATGCTAATCTCTGCTGTATCAGTTGTCTTTTACGGTGATCTGTATGCCAAACTGCTTAAAGAAAATGTCAGCAGGGAAAGGCTGTCAGGGGTCCTGAAGAAGGTTTCGCATTTCGGGCTGATAGTGACTGCAGCAAGCCTTATGATCTCGGCGGTCATTCTTGATTATAATGAGAACGGATATATCATGGTTTTCTGCGGCGCAGCACTTGCCTTTGTTCTGGGTTCATTCATGCTTCCGCCTGTTGCGCTCCAGAACAAAACATTTACGCGGAGGGAAACCTATGTTATTGAGCTCAGGTTCTTCTTTTCCAATATTTTTTCCCACCTGAAATTCTATATGCGCGATAGGATTATCCTGGTCCTTTTGGTGACGGCATCGATAACGGCGTTTGTGCAGGCGCTCGGAAATGCCTACTATGGCGTTTTCATGTATCAGTACCTTAAGGATGTCGGATTCGGACCTTTCAGGAATGTCGCGATCATTTTTGTGCTGGCAATGCTTGCTTCACTTATCGGCCCATCACTCAGCCACAAGAATTCCAAGGCATACGGCAAGTTCCCGATGCTGGTCTTTGGCACTCTGCTCGTTTCAATCATGCCCTTCACCCTGTATTATAATCCATCCTTAATGCCTATAGCAATGGCCAGCATCCTGGCAGTCATCGGAGGTTCCATGGCGGGTTTTGCCAGGGGGCTGCTTACTATGGACCTTATCCCCGAAAGGCACAGGAGGGATTATTTCAAGCTGTCAGGGATTATAGCTACCATCCCATACCTGATAGCTATACCGATAGGAGCGTACGTTGCCCAGGTTCACAACCTCAGGACGCTCTTCCTTATACTCGGTATGATCCTGGCGCTGATCGTTGTCCCGCTCTATTTCCTGATAATCTTGCTGCATCATAATAAGAGGGTTGTATAATGAAGCTTATGAGAGATAAACGCGCAGTGTCACCATTGATTGCAACAGTCCTGCTGATAGCATTTGCCGTTGCACTGGGTGCGGTTGTAATGAACTGGGGCAAGACCCAGGTTGAGGGGCACATGGTAGAAAGCCAGGCATGCGAGGGCGTGAGCCTCAGCTGGTACAAGAGAAATGAGATTGAGCAGGTCTGCTACCGGGATGATCTTGTGGCTTTCAGTGTTGAATCAGGTCCCCGGGCTGATATTGATGATGTCAAGATGATTATTGACGGTGAAAATGACATAATTATCAAGGAATCTGTGTTTTCATCACAGCTGATCAGGGCCGATGTCAAGAAAGCCACTGTGCCCTATGATGTGTCAGTAAACGGAAAGGTCCTGCAGATAAAGCTCACGCCCAAGATGAAGACTGCTGACAAGGAAATGCTCTGCACTGAGAATGCGCTTGTCAAGTATGACCCGCCGCGGTGCGCTGAATAAGCTTCTTATAAATCCGCAGCACCTGCCAGATGTAACAGGATATGACCTTGATTGTCAGCTTTGATCGGCCCGCTGCCCTGTCAGAGAATGTGTATGGGATTTCCTTGACACGCGCCTGCCTGGCCTGGAACAGGATATCAAGGAGTATCTTGTAGCCAATCGGCCTGATTTTCAGCCCCTGCAGGGTATCTCTCCTCATGAAAAAATAGCCGGAGACAGGATCTCTGTAATGCGTGATTGGTTTGGCAAGCATTATGGCGGCGTTAGAGATCAGCCTTCTTATTCTTGACCAGTCTGATATCCTGCCCCCGTTTATTTTCCTGCTGAGAATAACTATGTCATAATCTTTCATCTCGCCCAGTGCCTTTATAATGGACCCTGCCGGATGGCTCCTGTCGGAATCCATAACGCCGAGGATGTCACCTCTTGCGGCAGCAAAACCCGCCAGAATCGCAGATGAGAGGCCGCGCTCAGTCCGCCTTATCACCCGGACATTCGGGTATTTTTCTGCGAGTTCCGGGGTGTTGTCAGAGGAATTGTCATCCACCACAATGATTTCATGCCTGATTCCCCTTAGCGAATTATTGATTTCCGGGATAAGAATGGATATATTCTTTGCCTCATTCAGCGTTGGAAGGATAAGGGAGAGCATCGGTTCGGAATGGCTGTGTCTGTATAAAAACCTTTCCCAAAACCGGCTCGATTGCAAGTTCCATCAGTTGCACCTCAATAATATGTTGTGTGTGAAGCATTTCGCGTAGAAATGTCTGGCTTGTTGCCAGACGGTGCGGCCACGCAATGTTTCTCCCATGCCTCTTTTCAGCATGCTGTTTGC
>JBDRAZ010000083.1:0-32001 GCA_043823195.1 archaeon | reverse complement strand
AGCATAAACTGCACTGATGAGGCCGGGAACACGAACGGGTCGCAGATAAGGAACATAAGCCTTGATGTTACGATACCCCGGATTAACTGGTTTGAGACTTCTGGTGCAAACCAGCAGAATATCAACCTTTCGCGGAGTGATGACGGCGCAGGCAATTCATACGGTGTAACGGGTGAAAACGGGAATGCCAAGCTCCTGGTATCCGCCACAACGCCAGGCGGCGTTGGGAACAACGGGCTTCTTATCAAGGCGTCACAGCCGGTGGATTTCAGCGCGCGCATTGGGGCAACAGCTGCGAACAAGGGCTATCTGAACTGGAAGATGTACTATAACAACGGTTCACAAAAACTGTTTGTTCAGGAGGGGAACCTCGGTACCGGGGGCGTTTACATAACGGCAACTGGCGAGACCACATATTCACGATCTACCAACACAACGCCGGCCTACGATATTTACCTTGAGCCGGATGACAGCCTGAAGCTTGAGCTCTGGATATATCAGAGCGGCGGCGGTACAATAACCTTTACCAACTATTGGGATAATTCGCTTTCATTTGCAAATCTCTATGCCTATGCGCTGGGATTCATTGACACGAACATAACATCGCCCCTGGCAGACACCGAAGTGGGGGAGGGAAATGACTTCAATGCCACCTGCAACGTGACCTGCGGCAATGACTGGTGCATCGATACAATGGTCTACCTGGATTATAAGAATACGACTATCGGCTGGACTGCTGTCGGAACCGCTGGCAGCCTGATCCTTGGCGGCGCATCCACCAATCCTGCCGGCATCGGGAACATCAATGAGACATATCAGGCGAACTTCACGGTCACTGGAAACACCATCTCCCGCGGAAACCAGCTTCGCTGCCGGGCAACGTCAAAGTACTCGAATGCAACCGGATCAATGGCGTCAAACGTGACTGTTGCCGACACAACCTACCCAACTGTCATGCTGGAACTCCCGACAAACAGGAGCTGGAGGAACGGCGGGGCGAACACCTTTTATTACACGCCAGATGACAACCATAATATTTCAAACTGTTCCCTCATCATAAACAGCAGGGTCAACCAGACCAACTATACGCTCACTGAGGCAGCCCGGGCCAACTTCACCGTTTACAGCCTGCCTGAAGCAACATACAACTGGAGCGTCAACTGCACAGACAGCTACGGCAACACAAACGCATCTGAAATGTGGCAGCTGAACATTGACAATACATACCCCACTATCCTCTTCTATGGCCTTACTGAGCCGTCCGGCGTGCATAAGGGCCGGACCTGGATATATGTGAATGTAACAGCAAATGACACCAATGAGGCAAATGTCACCTTCTACCTGTACAACACGACCGCCATGGTCAATTCAACGACAAAGCGCGCCGGCAACAGGAGCATAAATTTCACAAACCTGCCGGACAAGGTCTATTTCTATAATGTCACCATCAGGGATAAGGCCATGAACACCAACAGGACCGCAACCAGGAACATCACCCTGGATACCGTCCGCCCGACCATAACCTTTGGCGCGGCCACTGAGCCGGGCGGGCTGTATTTTAGCCGAAACTGGATATACGTGAACATCACTGCCTATGACCTAAATGAGGCCAATGTTACGTTTGACCTGTTCAACTCATCGAAAAAGTCAATAAATTCAACTGCCAAAGGCGCAGGGAACAGGTGGATCAATTTTACAGGGCTTGATGACGGCGTGCACTTTTTCAATGTCACCATAATGGACAAGGCCCGCAATGCAAACTCAACTGAAACACGCAATATGACCCTGGACAGGACAAACCCCGCTGTTGCGCTATCTGGCCCCGGGGACGCAGCATGGAATGACAGTTCCGCAATCCGGTTCAAGTATAGGGTAACAGATGACAATCCTGATTACTGCATCCTTTACCATAATGCAAGCGGGTGGCAGAGAAATGAGACGAACGATACTGTCGTGTCCGGTTCGGACAGCTCGTTCACGGCGGCCCTTCAGGACGGCCATTACAAATGGAACGTCTGGTGCAATGATTCCGCCGGCAACTCTGCTTTTAACGCGACGAACTTCACGCTATACATTGATACCGGCTATCCCCAGATATACTACAACCCGAGCACGTATACGAATAACACGTGGTATGCAGCGTCCTATGTAATGATAAATGTAACTGCAACTGATGCAAACAGGGATGCTGTTTTGCTCGAATGGGACTCATCAAATGAGACCTTCCAGAACCAGGGCAGCAGTGTGTTCTGGGAGAACAAGACGGGCCTTGAAGACGGAACCCACACATTCCGGGCGTTTGTAAATGACTCTGCAGGGAACCTTAATGCAACCCTGGCCAGGACAGTCTTCCTTGATACAGCTGTGCCAAATATCTCGTATTCAAACAATACTGAGGCCGGCGGCGCGTACCGCGCCAGGAACTGGATCTTTGTTAATGTGTCTGCAGCGGACGACAATGAGGCAAATGTTACTTTCAGCCTATATAACTGGGCCAAAGTCCCAGTCAACTCAACCACCATGCCCGCCGGAACGCGCAGCATCAATTATTCCAACCTGACAAATGGGGTGTATTTCTATAATGTGACCATAAGGGACAAGGCCCTGAACGCAAACACAACGCAGACAAGAAACATAACACTTGATACCGTCCGTCCCGCCATAAAACTGGATGCACCGGCTGATAACGCATATCTTAACCTGAGCCAGGTTAACCTGGCCTACCTGCCATATGATGCCAATCTCGATGCCTGCGTTGTTTACCACAATGCATCCGGCTGGGCTCCAAACGAAACAAACAATACCCCAATCAACGGCAGCCGGGATAAATTCACCCTGGCCTTTTCTGACGGGATATACCTCTGGAATGTCTGGTGCAATGATTCGGCAGGGAACTCTGCATTCAACAGCTCAAATTTCACCTATACTGTTGATACGATCAATCCAGCAATTAACTACACTGCGCCAACACCCGCAAACAACACCAACAGAAGTGCCGATGCCTTTGTTGTTAATGTAACGCATTCTGATTTGCACCCTGGCCGCATCTCATTATTCCTGCAGAATAGTCTGAATATTACGAGGAGCTACTCCGGTTCATACACCAATTTCTCCCTTTCCGGCCTGTCTGACGGCACCTACACATATTACGCAAGGCTTAATGATTCCGCAGCAAACGCAAACCAGACTGAGAAGCGCACCATAACCCTGGACACTGCCCCCCCCGTGGTCAGTCCGGTCTCCCCCGGCAACAACAGTTGGAACAAGAAAGAGAATGCAACTTTCTCGTTCAATGTTTCTGACAGGCTTCTGCTTGTGGCAAATTGCAGCCTGATTGTAGAGGGCTCTGTCAATGCAACTGACAATTCCATATCTGAAGGGCCGATCCAGACCATTGACGGCAGAGGATTCAGAAGCGGAAACCAGTCCTGGTACATCAATTGTACTGATCAGGTGGCCAACACCAACGGCTCCTTGGCAAGAACCCTGCGCACGGACCTCAGCTATCCCCTAATGTCCGGGCCGGAATTTAACCTGACCGGGACAGAAATCAATATTACAAAGAACATCTGCCTGAATGTCTCAATCAGTGACACCTATTCCGGCATAAACAGGTCATCTGCCGAAATCAGGAGGCCAACAGGACAATTATTCAACATTTCCTTGTATGACGCCGGCAATACCACCTGTGATTCAGCAGCTGGTAACGGCGTTTATTCTGTGATTTACAAGGTCAGCCAAACCGGTGAATACAACTGGACACGGACATATGCGACCGACACTGCCGGAAACACCAACAGGTCTGTATCGGCGGTGATCTGGAACAGCACTAGCATCGGCACGATAACAGTGAACATGACAACGCCTGTCGCCGACCTTGAGGTGAATGAATCAGAGACCCTGACAAACTACAGCTTTAATGTAACCTGCAAGGCACTCTGCGATGACAAGCCTCAAAACTGCAGCAATGTCAGCGTTTATGTTCAGTATAACTATGATGTTGCTACAGATATTTCCACATCAGGTCTGCATTTCTTTGGCAACAGGTCATCTGTCCGGCTGGGTGACCTGACTGCCGGAGGAGCCTCCAAGAACGCGACGTTTACCATAACAACCACAAAAACAAGCGGGAACGCGACCTGGGAAATCTGGTGCAGGGCTGAGTCCGGCGAACTCGGCTCTTATATTTCCCGTGAGGTTGTCAATGTTACAATCAATGACCATCCTAAGGGCGGCATCCATTATCCGCCCAATGGAACCTGGCTGCACGGTATTGAAATACTGAATGCATCCCTAAGCGCCGATGATCAGAACATTAGCGTATACGCCTTTGAACTGGATAACAATGCCGGCTTCGGGACATCAGCATTATTATGCTCATCATCTGACAGCAATTGTACGTTCAGCACCGCGGTCCAGTCGCAGTGCCTGAACGAGTCCTGGGACTGCTATCTGAGGCTGAACCTCACTGATTCAGACGGGCTGACCAATTCAACATTTATTACAATCGGCATTGACAATAGGCCTCCGCGAATATCGCTTGGTGGCCCTGATGACGGGCATAATTTCAGCAAGATTGCAGCAAATTTCACCTTCACGGCAACAGACCTGAATCTTGACACCTGCGTATTGTACCACAACGACAGCGGCTGGTCTGCCAATGAATCAAACGCTACACTGTATTCAGGTTCGCAGTCCAGGTTCGGGGTGACTCTCGGCGAGGGATATTTTATATGGAATGTCTGGTGCAATGATACCGAGGGAAACTCGCTGTTCAATGATACCAATTATTCCCTTACCTTGGATGTCACGCCGCCAGTGATCAGATTGGCGGCTCCAGCCGATAGCAGCTGGTCAGCAACAGAAAATATCACGTTCGCCTACAATGTATCAGATGCGCTCCTTGATGTGGCAAATTGCAGCCTGATCATTAATGGTATTGTTAACCTTACCAATTATTCAGCTGAAGAGGATGTGAGCCTTAACTTCTCAGTTGGCTACCTGCCGGATGGCAGCCTCACCTGGGCCATTAACTGCAGTGATTATGCAGGCAACACGAATGGCTCGGCGGTCATGGCACTGAACATTGATACAACAGGACCCACAGTCCAAGTAGACAGGCCACGCAACTTCACGAACACCTCAGCGAATACGATCCGGGCCAATGCGACAGTGACTGATGCAGGAATAGGCGTAAATGCGACATTGTTTGAGTATCGCGAAAACAGCAGCGCCTCATGGAAATTTGCCTGCATTGACAGCGATGGAAATCCGCCCTATAACTGTTCCTGGAGCCTTGCGGCCCTGCCGGACGGGAATGCATACCAATTGAGGGTAAGTGCGAATGACAGCCTGGGGCAGATAAGCGGATATGATACGAACTACAACATAACCGTTGACAAGACTTCGCCGGTTGTCCGGCTGGTGTCGCCTTTTAACAATACAAGAAAGCTGGACGGCAATATTACCTTTGTTTTCAATGTATCTGATGCCACATCAAAGGTTGTAAACTGCAGCCTGCTATTCAAGGGCCAGGCCAATCAGACAAACATAACCATTGCTGAGAATGCATCGCAGTTCTTCAATTCCGTTATGCTTCCGACAGGCGGATACAACTGGAGCATTAGGTGTGCAGATGCATCAGGGAACGCCGGCGTCTCAGGCGTAAACAATGTTACGGTCAGACCAGACACGGATGCGCCGGCCGTTAACCTTATCTCTCCCTTTGACAATACCACGCAGACAAGCGAGGATGTGCAGTTCACGTACAACGTGACTGATGCACTCTCCGCAATTGAGAGCTGCGATCTGGTCCTTAAAGGCAAAATCAACAAATCATCTTCAGGTGTGCCGGAGAACTCAAGTCAGTCCATTATGGTAACCCTGCCGGACGGAAACTATACCTGGAGCATCAACTGCACAGATAACAGCACAGAGAAGAATGTCGGGGCCAGCGAGACCTGGGATGTTGAGGTTCTCGAGACCACCACGATTCTTGTTAATGTCATTTCGAAAAAAGGGAGATTCGAAAAAGGCGAGCCTGTTGAGATCACATCCAACTCAACTGATGTCTATTTCAACACAGTCAACACGAATATGACTACTAATATTATCCTTGGAAATGCAACGCTTCCCTGGTGGGACGTCGGCTATGATTACCGGCTGGGACTAAACATTACGGCCGGCCCGCAGAAGGTACTTGCAAATTACACCTTAAACCTTACCGTCAACACAAGCACCCTTGTAAACCAGTCGAAGATGCTGGCAAACGGAAGCGACCTGAGGGTGGTCTGGTGGAACAACGATTCAGTCAGCTGGGAGGAGCTGGACAGGCTGGTCTACGGCATGAACTCCTCGCATACAAACGTCCTGTTCCGAATCCAGCGCAACATATCAGCAGATAGTCCTGACCTGTTCTATTATGTTTATTACGGCAACTCAACCGCAGGAGCGCCGCCGGATAACAAGACCCATGTTTATTTCTTCTATGATGATTTTTCAACCAACACCCTGGGGTCATACTCCCTCGATGCAGGCTTCACATCAGCAAGCGAGAGCGATGACAGCAACATAACCTATGATGGTTCTTCAGTTGATTATGCGGGTGCAGCTGCAAAGGGGAAATCCATCAGAAGAGACCTGGCCATTGCAGATATGATCATTGAGGTTGACCAGTTTGTGGATGCAATGAAGGGGTCGCCGGCATCTTCCCGGCTTGAGCTGGGAACCAGAATAAACGGGAACGAGTACTATACGTTTTATGCATCAACTAACGTATATGAGAGCAAGATGTACCGATACAATTCAACCGGGAATGCCTACGAGTTAAACAAGACCGCAACATTCTTCAGCGATCCTGATGTCTGGCATCATCTGAGGCTGGAGGTTTACAATTCCGAAAATGCCGTTTACCTGAAGGGTTATGTTGACGGGACTCTGCTGATGACAAAAAATGACACAAGGAACCAGCTCAACTCATCCGGCGGGTTCGGTGTTGGCGGCTATCAGCTTGACGGAAACTGGGATAATCTGTCAGTGAGGAGGCATATGAGCACGCCCCCGCAGTCTGCTGCGGGAAGCGAGGAGCAGCTGATTGAGACAAGGATCCGCGAAACAGGTCTTGACGGCATGCATTCTGAAAACTGGACCAGCCTTTTGTACAGCATTGGCAATTATTCGGCAGTCTCATTTGCCGTGAACATAAACTACAAAAACGGGCGGGGTTCAACAGCCTTTGAGCTGGTTCCGGATAAGACCCCGCCAAAATTTATTCTGCAGAGCCCCCCCGATAATGCCAATTTCACATCAACAGGCATGGTCTTTAACTGGACGGCGACAGACATGGTTGCATATAACCTGACCTGCAATCTGACCCTGGATGGCAGGGTGAACGTATCCGGCATAAATGCCACAAATGGCGGATTAACTAATGTTACAGTTGCCGGATTGTCTTCCGGTGCAATGCATCAGTGGAATGTAAGCTGCATTGACGAGTCTAACAACAGCAACACAAGCCACACCAGGACTTTCACCATTATCCGTGCGCCTCCTATATTGGCAGTAACGCTTGATTCAGATACGGAGACACTTAATCTCACCTGGCCTGAATCCTCATATGCGGATTCCTATAACATATATTACACCGATGATTATTCCGGAGGGTTTTCCAGTGTGCCAAATGTGACCGGCATAACTGACACAAACTGGACTGATTCAGGGGCGAATTCAGCAGCTGCGAGGTTCTACAAGGTTGCGGCAGTAAAGGGTGAGGCTGTGACAATCACAGTCTCGGTTGCAGGCAAGCAGGAGCAGCAGTTTGATTACAACCTGGCCGGCGGAAGCGACTGGGTCCTGGGGAGCCTGCCTATGGGACTAAGCAATTGGACACTGGATAACGGGACAAACAACGGCTATGATTTTCCTTTGCGGCCAGCGGAGTGCGTTACCGGCATATGGAGATACAACGAATCAAATACAGGAAATGAATGGGAACACCTGAGCCGGGATGACCATTCGTGGATACCTGATGCCGAGGATGAGAATTTCAGGAGCCTTGAGGGAGGGAGAGGCTACTGGTTTGAGATAAACAGCAGCTGCAATTTTACTTTGGTTGGGGAGGTTCCACGGAATGATACAAACATCAGCCTTTATGAGGGGTGGACTGTCACCGGCTGGTATTCACCAAATGCGTCAGCTTTGCCTTCGCCGGAACCGCCGGCCTTCCCTGTAAATGTAGATCCTGCTGGTTCAGTAAGGGCAATTAACCGGTACAATACAGAGACAAATAAATGGGAGGTTACCATACATTATGATGACTGGGGCTGGTGGCCCTCATGGAATTGCCGGGATTTCACCAGCCTGGAGCCAAATCGCGGGTACTATTTTGATATGATTGACAATGCAACCTGGATGCACGATCCCAATACCTAAAATGAGAACAAAGACCAGCTTTATGGCGGTGTTTATGGTCTGTGTAGCTATTACTGGAGCCCTGAATGCCCTGGCCCTGCCTTTACCAAGCGGTGTTTCCGGCGTTATCTATGAACTGGATGGTGTGACGTCTGTTCCTGCAGGCGTTGATTATGAGGTGATAAATGCGGACACGCATTCAAGTGTGGCCGGGAAGACGGGAAGGTATTCGGATACGGGCAGGTACTCGGCATCTCTTGGCGGAAGCATAGGAGACACGATCATTGTCCGGGCCCGGAACAAGGCAAACCAGGCGAATAAGTCACTGAGGCTCGAGGGGGTTATGAAGGGGATTAACCTTATTCTTAACATGTCTCTTCCTGATTATCCTCCAAATATAACCTCATATCCGGCCAGGGGGGCAACTGAGGATGCATTGTACCAATATGGGGTTCAGGCAGCTGAGTACAATGGGGATCCGCTTGAGTTTTCTCTGATCGACGCGCCTGCGGCGATGCTGATGGATCGCCTTGGGGCAATCACCTGGATGCCGGTCCAGGCCGACGTAGGAAACCATACTGTGGCTATTCAGGTTTCAGACGGACAGTTCAATGTCACCCAGGTCTACTCGCTTGAGGTCAAGGGGGTAAACGATGCCCCGGCCATCATCTCTGGTGAAATTATATCCGCTGTCCAGGGACAGCCGTATTACTATGATATTAACGCGGTTGATGAGGATGGGGACCCGTTAATATATTCACTGGCACAGGGTGTGCTGGGCATGCTGCTGGATGCATCAACCGGGGAGCTAAGATGGGTCCCCGGAAACGACGATGTCGGTGTCCACTATGTATCGGTTCAGGTGACAGACGGGGCCCTCTTCGATATTCAGCAGTTTCACATTCAGGTTTCTGACATTAATGATGCCCCTGCCATATTATCGGCCCCAAATACAACTGCCTATGAGAACTCGCTGTATCAGTATCAGGTAATGGCAACTGATGCTGACTCAAAACATTACAACGTGTCTCTTGGGTACGGTCTTCTGAATGGTCCTGAGGCGATGAACATTACTCCCGGGGGGAGGCTGTTATGGGTGCCCGGAGATGCTGATCCGGGGAATTGGGATGTCACAGTTAAGGTTACAGATGGAAACCTGACGGCAAACCAGTCGTTCGTGCTGAATGTGATTAATGTAAATGATCCGCCAGAGATACGGTCTATCCCGGTTTATGACGGCGTAGCAGGAGAATTCTACAGATATCAGGTTATTGCAGCCGACCCGGATAATGATCAGCTGTCATACCTGCTTATTAGCTCTCCTGATGGCATGGGCATTGACGGGCAGGGATTGGTTTCATGGGCCGCCACAGGCGGAGTGCATAAAGTTACTCTCGGTGTTACAGATGGCACCGTGCTTGCCAGGCAGTCTTTTATGATTCAGGTTTATGAGCAAGGCCCAACGAAGGCCGGCGGCGGGGGTGGCGCCGGAGGTGGCGCCGGAAGCAAGAAGGACAGTTATTCCAAGAGGATTGACTTGGCTTCCAATATTGTTGAGTTCAGTTCAAGCGGACTTCCCGGGGACGCAGGACTGGTGGCAGTGACAATGATGCTTAACGCTATGCGCAACCCGAGGGGCCCGGACATGATGATCAGGGAGTTCAGGTCCAAGCCCGGGGCGGTGGATGTTGCGCCTGCATACACTCTCCTCTACTTGTCAATGGAGC
Source organism: archaeon (assembly GCA_043823195.1). Taxonomy (GTDB): domain Archaea; phylum Nanobdellota; class Nanobdellia; order Woesearchaeales; family JBDRAZ01; genus JBDRAZ01. Next base: position 21,865 of record JBDRAZ010000083.1, on the reverse strand, counting down.
CAGCCGGGCTGGAGCATGAGAGTCTGGAGCGTACGACCGTCAGATTCAGGATACGGAGGAGCCTGCTGGAGCAGAACGGAATGTCATTTTCAGACGCCCTGCTTTTGAGGTATACCGGTACATGGGAACAATTGCCGACCGTGATCAGCGGCTATGCCGAGGATTATGTCTATTATGAAAGCGAGACGCCAGGTTTTTCATACTTTGCAATTGCACTATCCAGTCCCCCCCAGGAGACCTTCAACAGGCAATATACAGTAGACAGCCCGCCGGAGCCATTTACAATAGTGGGACAGGTATGGAATAATGGTTCTGAGGCTGCAAACGGGACCAGATACATATTATCCAATCTCAATACGCATAAAGAGTCTTCAGGATTAACCGGCGGCCCATCGCCCGGTGCTTTCCTGCATGTGGTGGAGGGGAGTGCCGGAGATATGATCCAACTTTCTGTCCCTGAATACAATGAAACTCTGGTCATCAGACTGGAATCAGGGGTGAGCCTGTATGAGGCGGTTATTGGAGATAAGCCGGCAAGGGAAGGTGACCCTGCTTATGATTACTCAATGAATGCATCAGCCGATTCAGGTATTGCGATTACCGGCAGGGCAATCGCGGAAATCGTGACAAAAACCCCAGAATATCGGCATTGGTATCTCCTGGCTGCTGTTATATTTGCTGTTATGGGATTAATCAGCCATATTCTAAACGTAACAATCTATAGAAAAACTTAAAAGCAATGACCTTAATAGGAAATTCAGATTGGATGAAGGATGGCAAAAGGGGTAGGGCGGATGTATAGGCTGGTCTTTATGTTATCCAGTATAGCTGGATTTCTGCTGCTTCTGCTGAACATCGTGACGGCGCCGCCCGTATCGCCCAATAATGTTGAGGGGAGGGTGTTTGACAGCAGAGGTGCGGGAGTGGAAAACGGCATACCCGTCAGCGTGAATAACACCGTCAACGGGGATTATGCCCTGACATACGTTGATGCCCCATCGCCGCCGCAGCACAAGGGCTCTTACTTGACGACAATAACCGGCTCTCCAGGCGATGCTATCATCGTTAATGCCTGGAACAGCTCTCATTATGGCCAGAATTCAACAACACTCGCCGACAAAACCACAATTGCATATCTCACAATTAACCGGAGGCGCCAGACCGAGACCAATGTAACTATCCTGAGCCCGTCCAATAATACCCGTTATAATCTTTCAGATATATTCAATGTCACGGCCAGGATTACCATCATTGGCGGGACAGACGGTGTTGGCTGCAATGCCACGATCAGCTTTTCTGATGACAATATTCTGAAGGCGGTCGGTCCTTCGCTGGTCAGCATGGGGAACCGCACCGTGGGCAATGCATCGGGTGTAGCCTGGGAAGTTAACGCTACTGCCAGCGGAAGCACAAATATAACTGTCCTGGCAACATGTTTTAATGCAACATCCCTTGACAGGATAAGTGCAAACACCGTCCGGAATACAACTGTGCAGGATGTTATTGTTCCGGTGGTGAGGCTTGAGTCCCCGCAAAACAACACAAAACTCATAAAGAGCAACGGGCTTACTGTTGTCTTTAAGTATAACGTGACTGATCTGTCCCCGCTTGCCAACTGCAGCCTGGTCCTAAACGACAAGGTGAATCAGACCAATTATACAATCAATGCCGGAGTCTCACAGAATTTCAGCGTCAGCATGAACACAGGCAATCATACATGGAAGGTCAACTGCACTGACAACAGCACCGCCCATAATGCCGGCGCCTCGGACCATTTTAATCTTACAGTTGAGCCAAACTATTCTCCGGCAGTATCTAATGTGATTATCGCGGATACGATAAACCTTAATCCGGGTGATACAAGCGTTGTGCAGTGCAATGCGACAGTATCTGACCAGAACGGCGTATCTGATATTATCGAGGTTAATGCCACCCTTTATGATAATGCCACAAGCGGTTACCCTGGTGATGATGATAATAATCAGCATTATTCAAATAACAGCTGCAGGACAGTGGCGGCATCGGCATATTACCGCAACTATAGCTGCTCCTTTGGTTTGCAGTACTATGCAAACAGCGGCACATGGGAGTGCAATATAACGGTGCTGGACAACAGCAGTGCCAAGGATTCGGATGAGAAAAGCACAACATTGCTGGAATTGCTGGCAATTAATGTTTCGCCCTCATTGATCGATTACGGGCAGGTGTCAGCGACGTCCACATCAGATGAGAAGGATCTTACTATTACAAACCTGGGGAACCTCGGTTTCAATGTGACGGCCTTTGGCTATGGCTATGCGGCCAATGATAATCTTTCAATGGTGTGCACCAAAGGCAATGTGTCAACCGGATACCAGAAATATTCGCTGCATCAGGGATATCCATATGACGGCATGCAGAACCTGAGCCGGACTGCTGTCCAGATTCAGAATGTCACTCTTCCCAAGCGCACCGATGATTCAGTCTATGGCTCGGACAGGAATTATACCTACTGGAGGCTCAGGCTGCCATCGGCAGTCGGCGGCTCGTGCAACGGGACAATCGTGCTTGGAGCAGTGGTGGGCTAATGGCTTACACAAACAGGATTTGCTTGTACATTATTGCCGTGTTGATTCTTATAGAGGGTGTGCCTGGCAGTTTCTATGAAATCACATACACATGCAAAGATGATGTATGCATATCAGGCAAGGATGTGGTGTGGAACCTGACGATCACGAATAAAGACCAGACAAAGGTTGAATACTCGCTTGTCGAAATTATCGATGCGGTGAACAAATCACCTATAGCAATGCTTTCAGCGAACTACCAGCCGCTAAGTTCCGACAGGGGAGACCTGATTACCCTGGAGCCAATGTCAACATACACCCTGGATATTGCGGGGAAACTGCCGGCAGCCAATGTGGGTGACCGGCTTGTCTACAATCTGTGCTTTTCAATACCCGTACCAAGCCAGCATAGGTACTATATCGCAAAGGGCATCTATGAGCAGCAGCACTGCTATCCGATTAATGAAAGCATCATCGTATATGAGTGCGCGACAAGCGGGGACTGCCCCCCGGACAAACAGTGCCTGAAGCATGATTGCAAAGCCGTGGTTTGCGGCAGCTGTGAATATATTGTGAATCACGGCTGTCAGAAATACCAATGCTGCAGTGATGCAACCTGCAAAAGCTATGAGAAATGTGAAAACCATGTGTGCCAGAGGCTGAATTGCAGCGGCAATGAACGCGTTGCCAATCACAGCTGCAGCCCGATTGTCTGCGCTGATGATGAGCATTTTGTTAACGGGAGCTGCGTAATGCTGGCATGCGCATATGATGAATACATTTATAACCATTCCTGCATGAAGCTGGATTGCGCAGATAACCAGTACATTCAGGATCACCAGTGTTTTGAATTGCAGTGCAGGGAGTTTGAATCCGCTGCTGATCATGAATGCAGGGTTTTGAACTGCGGTTTTAACGAGACTGTTTACAATCATTCATGCGTTGCGGTTGATTGCTGGATGTTCGAGGATATTGTGGATCATGGATGCCGGACGAATACGGGCATCCTGGCACGGATTGTTGGTGAGGTCATAGCAATTGTTGCGATTGTGACACTTGCGTCGTTTGTGGGAGTCAGGGCGTATCACATATACAGGGGTTGGTAGTGTAAGAATGATGTACAGAACAAGATGGCTTATTTTCCTGCTCATGGCAGTGTTGGCAATGAAAGTGGCCGAAGGGGTAAGTATTGGCGTAAGCCCGGGCAGAGTCGAGTTCAATGACATGATGAGCGGAGGCTATGCGCAGCAAAATGTTACTATCAGCACCAATTCGGGCATACCGCTGATTGCCGGGTTTGATACAGAAGGCGAGGTCTCTGAATGGATGACTCTGAATCCTCCCGATTCTGAATTTTCAATTATGACCAAGGATCCCCACAAGCTGCAAATAATTGCTGAACCCCCTTCTGACGCCAGAAACGGAACATATAGGGGCACCGTTACTTTTTCAACTGTCAGGTATGGTTCTCTTTCAGGTCGGGCCGGAGGACTTGTGCGGGCGGCAGTCATTCTGCAGCTGGTCCTTACTGTGAGCAATGTTGAGAGATCCTCCTGCAATGCTGGGGGTCTTCACCTTAGCCACGCTGAAGTCGGCTATCCCCTCGAGCTGAGCTACGTTATCAAAAATACAGGAAATGTCAGGGTGAGGCCCCGGGTCTCCATTGTTATCTGGGATCAACTCCAGGAAGAAATAGTCTATACTGATGAGGTCCTGAGCGATGAGGTGCTCCCTACCCTAAGTTCAACTATGTTTAGAACCATGAAGCCGGATTTGGGTGTGGGCCAATATTGGGCTGTTGTAACTGTGGATGAATGCCATGCTAGCCAGCTGCTTACTTTCAGTGTGGTGGATAAAGGGGAGATTATGGACCAGGGAGTGCTGAAGCACATATCAAATAAGGTCTGGGTAAATGTCAATGAGCCAGCAGAAATAACCGCAGCGTTTCAGAATACCGGCGAAAGAATGGTTACTGCGAAGTTTACGGGTGTCATTAAGCTGGATGACAGGATAGTGCAGCTTATTGATACTGAAGAGCTTGATGTCCCTCCTGGCCAGACTGTTGATTTCAAGGCGTTTTTCACGCCGGAGACCCCCGGCAGGTATACAATTACGGGCAGGGTAAGGTATAACATGAAAATCACGTTTGAGAAGGGGTCGGTGCTCAATGTTGAAGTGGTTCCGGGAAAGGCGGCCGACCAGAAGTTCGATTACCTGCCACTTCTGATATATACTGTAATTATAATAACTGTCATATTCATACTAAGGAAAATTATCCAGGAGAAGAGAAAGAAATAAAAAGATTTTTATATGGTATAAGGTTAAGTCTGAAAAAAAGGGGACTGTATGGGCAAAAATATCTTGCTTTTTGCATTGGTTATTCTATTATTGCCTATTGTCCAGGCTGCGGACCCTGATAATATCCTCGTTAATTCCCAAAATTGGCAGGATGTATACTCTGTGATGCTTTTCGGAACCCTTACCGGGGAAAACACGGCTTTTCTGGTCAGCAACAGGCATGCGACCCTGATACTCAACAGCATTCCCAAGACATCCCACCTTTGGCTTATCAATTCGGTCGACTACCCGTTCATACTTGGATTTCTGAGCTATGTGGAGTCGCAGGGATACTCTGCAGAGGAGCGAAAGTACGGCAACATTAACCTGGATCTGGCTGAGGAACTGACGGACGTATCCAATTTTGTCGTGCTGGATGGGTCATACGGCTATAATGCCGTTAGCGTTGCGCCCTATGCAGTCAGCAGGCATTCTTACGTCCTGTTTGCAGACCGCGACAATATTGGCGATATTGTTGATTATCTGGACGCAAGGGAGGTTAATGAGATACTGATTTACGGACATGTCGATCGTGAGGTCATGTCAGAACTCTCAGGGTACGGCCCGGAAATCCTGAACATGGACGGCGATCGCTTTATGAATAATATTGAACTGCTTAAGAGGTACGCAGCTAAGTCGGAGCAGGTGATACTTACCAATGGTGAGTTTATTGAGAAGGAAATCATGCTTGGGAAGGAACCTGTTGTTTTTATCGGAACCAATAATGTCCCGACTGTAGTGAGGGACTATATACAGGGAAGCGAAATTGATGTCGGTGTCCTGATAGGCAATGAGCTTGTCGGAACCGCTACAACAATTAGGCGGCAGCTGGGAATAAGTGTTTTTGTTAAGTTTGCGCAAGGCGCAAGGGCGCCGGAGGGGGCCATATCCCAGGTAGAGGCGCTGGATATGTTTTACATGCCAGTTTACACCCTGAACCTGCTTGTCGAGAGTGTTGTATACAATCGAGGGACAAGCAAGCTTGAGGTTACTTTGAGAAACACTGAGGACCTGGCGGCCTATTTCCTCGGTACATATACGATACAGACTCCTGATGGGGCCCGGATAACGGTTGGAGACAGTGAACCTAATTTCATAGATGGGCAGGAGATCAAGACAATGATCTATGATGTTGAGATCGCCACAGAGGGAGACATGTCTGCTGATGTTTTTGTGATCTATGGTGAGTCCAAGTATTCCCTGGAAAAGGAAATCAGGGAAACGTATAAGGTTGAAAGCGTCAGGATTCTTGATGAATGCACTTTGCAGATAAATGAGGTAGTATATAAGAAAGGCAAGCCCTATTTCTATCTTCAGGTGCAGAACAATATAGATAAGGTTTGTTATGCGGATATAGAATTAGTAGATATTACCGTAGCAGGAGAGAGGGGCACGTATGGCCTGGACAGCATCCTCACATTGGGCCCACAGAGCACGAAAGATGTCAGAATTCTGGTCGAGGACTTTGAAGACGATGACCTTATGGACAATGAGGAGGTAAGGGTGCGTGCGTACTACGGTGAAAGAAAAAACAGCCTGGTCAATGTTATGGAGGCCACATTTAAGGTTACTGTACAGGCCGTTGACCTGGTTTTCTATTCGCTGCTCGCTTTGATAGCTGTACTCGTTGCCCTGATACTGAGAAAGCGATATAAGGGCCAGGCTAAACCCGGCAAGTGATATTGCGTCCAACTCTTTTTTTCACTGAAGGCCCCCTCATGCACTAACATTTCGGGTAATGCTTGCAGGTGGTTTAAAACCCAGCCCGTTAGGGCAGGGCGCTTTCAGCGGATTTTCATGATGATTTTTCAATCTCTTCTGGTTTTCTTATGCTCAAAAATGTCGTCAGACGTTTTTGGCATGCTGGAAAATTCCGCAGGAATTTTCTGCACCAGAAAAATATCTAATTTTTCAGTGTGCTAGAAACCCCTCGTATCTCGGGATTTCTATCAGGCCGGGGTAGGGCACTTTCGGCGGATTTTTATGATCTTGCTCTTATTGGATATTGTGCAGGTATAAAGCCCCGCCATAGGGCGCGCAATTTTCAATCCCAATAACTCGCACGCGAGGAGCGAAAAACTCCGCAGGTTAGTGCGAAGATGGCCCCGGGCGGGGGGTTTTTGTTATCCTTGTCGTCTGTAAACCTTCTTTGCTTTATAATTTAGTATTTAATTATTTACTTAATCATATTCATTACATAGATAAAAAATTAATGCTATTTTTTTAATACTTTATTACTATGGTTAATAAATAATCGAAACATTTAAATATGAGTTATGTCATAGGCTGAATTAGGATACGCTTTCGTACACTATCTGTGGGAAAGGGTTGGTTGCAAGTGGAACTGGAAACGTTATTCGCAGAGCAGAAATGGAATATCCTTAGGCAGATATCAGAGACCAAGAGTTCTCCCTTACAATTGGCTGAGAAGCTGGATACCTCTCTTGCAAACATCAGCCAGCAGCTCCGGCTGCTGGAAATGGCTAATCTTCTTAAGACTGAAAGGGTGCAGAACAGAGACAAGGGAAAGCCCCGGAAGGTTTTTTCGCTCAGCGATAACTTTGGCTATATTATTGCAGTTACCGATGGCTTTGCTGACAAGAGGCTGATGCATCTGACACAGCATCATAGGGCCATACTCAGGATATGGTTCATGGAGAATACCCAACTCCATGAGCCTGCGCAGAAGACATACTGGAATCTGGTGCCGTTCCTTGCGGATGCGGAGACAATTCTTGTCCGGGACAAGGCAGGCGTGTGCCAGTTTGCCATTGTTGCAAATACGCCCCAGGGAAAGAAGAGGATGTCCGGATTGAGGGCTGCAGATGGTGCAGAAATTCTGGTTTATTCCTCCCAGGACGCCTCAAGGCTTAAGGCGGGCGGGAAAGAGCCCTTCTCTCAAGATTCATTTGTAATATATGCTGATTCGCTCAAGAAAGAGGGAACGGAGGTGGCCAGTAAGTCCTGATTACAGCGGGAAGGATAGGTCTATTGCCGGTCATCCAAAACACCTCGTGCGATACCTGTTCTTCCCATATTTCATGTTCATTTGAATGTAAATGTGAGCGCAAAAGTTGAGAGCAAACGTAAACGTAAGCGAGAATGTTTCCAAAAGGAGGTGAATGTAAATGAAATTTAATAGGTTGATTGTATTTTTTGTTTTTGGTATTTTGTGTGCTGTGAGTGTAAGCGCGGCGCCGGTGGGGCCGGTAGCCCTGAGTGTTGCGCAGAGCAATGCAAGAAATCTGTCAACAGCAGGGATAACTGTGCTGGCTGAGGCAGGGAATGTTTCTGAGCTGGTGATAACAAGCGTCAGCGTAACTGACAAATGGCAGGGCTATTACGGGAACGTGACCCATACCATCACCCTGGATGACGCCAACAACAAGACAATGTATGACTGGAGGTCTGCATCCCCCACAGGAGAGATATACGCCTCCAACAGCAGTTCAGTCACGTGGGCCGATATCGAATGCCAGAACCTGAGTACCAACTATCTTGGGGATGCCTGCGGCGGATCCCCTGAGACCTGCCTGAATATTTCGGAAATTGAAGCAGGCTATGGCGCAAATCCGAGCGGTGATGACGGGGTTGATGAGACCTTTAATGTTACGCCGGGAAACGGCCCGACTATCACTGTTGGTGCAACACCGCTGTCGCTTTGCTATTGGGCGAAGCTGTATTCGAATGATGTGTATGACCATACGGGAACATTCAACGAGACAATACTGACCGTGAACAACACAAATACGCTGATCTTTGCCTCAATCGTGAATGTGGATCAGACGGGGTTTGATAACGGCAACACCGATTTCGAGATGATTGTCTTGGAGGATGGGAGTGCGGCTGCAACAACGAATTACTATTTTTTCGTGGAGCTGGTATAGGCTGAATAAGGGCAGGACTGTCCTGCCCATTTTTGATTTAAATGCGAGGATTTGAAATGGATGCAAGAGCAGGGATAAGGAACTGGGCAGGAATCAGGAACTCGGTGATCCTTTACGGTTCCCTGCTTGCAGTCCTCTTTTTTACTTTTGCGGGAATAACCATGACCACGCCGTTTGCAGCCGGCGGGAATGCTACGAACGGCTCAGTTATTACCAGGGTCAATGTCACCAATACTGCCCCCAATATCTATGAAGTCTCCATAGACCCTTCGCCCATAACGGCGGCGCCCGGAAATACCACAACAGTTAACTGTACAGCCAAAATATACGATGCAAACGGCTGGACAGATATTGTAAGGGCCAATGCATCATTCTACCATATTCTTAAGGGAGACGGCTCAGCTCAGGACAAAAATTATCGCTATAGAAATACCAGCTGCGGGGCGTGCTCCAGCATTGCCACTAATAACGCATCCTGCTCATGCAGCCTGGTTGTTCAGTATTATGCGAATAACGGGTCCTGGCGATGCAATATGACTACTGCGGATCAGAACGGGATTAAGGATTCAGATAACTCATCGAATTATATCGTAACAACAACACTCGGGATCGATGTTCCGGTGCAGGTTGACTACGGCAATCTGTCAGTCTCTGAAACCTCGTCACTGCAGACAGTAAACATAACAAACATCGGTAACGTTCCGCTAAATGTTTCAGTGCTGGCTTATGGCGGGGATAGCTATATCAATGGCATGAATCTGTCCATGATCTGTCGTGATGCATCCAGCATTAATATCAGCTCAATCTATCAGCGGTTTTCAGTATATTCTGATACTACTTTTGCCAATATGAAACGAATGGGAAATGAGTCCGTCAATATAAATATGACCATTAATCAGAGAACAGACGAGAATAACCCAATCCTGGGTGAGGACAGAAACCAGACATTCTGGCTGCTGCAAATCCCCCTGGGTGTAACACGGGAATGCAATGGAACCCTGGAGTTCATTGCGACAGATGACAGTTAACCTCCGCAATATACCACGTCATTATGCACAATTTTTTTTTCCTTCCAAATGCAATCATATATCTCGGGATTGCAGTACTCTCAGCCTTCTGCTTCATTAGCTGGAGAAGGAATAAGGCTAAGTGTTCAATAGGAAAGATTATCCTTGTCAATGGAACAGTATTCCTTTTCTCTGCACTGATGATGTTTGTCTGGGCTGCGGGACTTTATCAGCCCAGTGCCGCAGATACGCTTTTCATTGAATCAATTGCCAATGTGGCAAGTGCAGCTGTCATACTTGTCGTTGCCTATTACCTTACCCATAAGAAATGGATCCTTAGCCTTCTTTTTACCTTTTTGCTCGTGATTGCAGGGCTCCGCCTCTCTCTTGAGGCCTACTTTATCTATGTGTCTGTGCTGGCCAACCTTCTGATCATGCTGTCTCTAATGAGCCTTTTGTTTGTCTCTAACAGGTATTTGAGGCACGCGGCTGTGGTCGGGCTTGTCTATTCATGGGTCTCGCTGTCTGTCCTTGCGATGCTTCTCATTGGCAGGACCCCTGTCATGATCTTCAGGTTTCTGCCCAATCTTCTGCTTGTCACGGTATTCTTTCTTCTCTATCTTGACATCAGGAACTGCCATATTCGAACACCGCTGCTGACCGCTGCTCATTATCCGCATCATATTCGTTTTGCGCTGTACATTGTTTTTATTCTTGCCATTACAAGCTTCACCTTCCTGAGCACTGTGGCTCTGCATGAAATGGGCCATGCGCTCGTGGCGCAGTACTATGGCTGCTCAAGAAGCAGAGCGGTGATTTATGACATTGTTGGGCCGCCACATACTGAATTAATATGCTCGCCACTTGTTAACGGGCTGCTAATCACGCTGGGCGGGCTGGGCCTGACAACGCTTGTCGCTGCAGTATTTTTCCTCAGCGGATGCAGGCTAACAAGAGGCATTTCCTATCTCTTGTTTTCATTTGGCCTTATCATATCTTACAGCGATATGAAGGATCTGATGATTCCGCAAGTGATATCAGTCCTGATGGTCTTTTACGGAGTGCTGGTTCTTGGGCTGGGAATCGTGACTGTCTCAGTCTACAGGATCCGGTCCTTCTGGTTTGACAGCATCCCTGAAAACCATGGCACCGCATGCAGGAAATCCAATGGTGCGGTCAGCCTGGTGCGTCTGCTGAAACAGGTTCACGGGATGACAGAATCGCATTTCCGCAGCGATGCCAAAGGCCGGAATTGGGCATCTGACATGAGGATCCGGGGACAGTTAACTGCTGTGCCAAGGAGCAAATCACGGCTTGAATCCGCCATTATAGAAAGTTTATTAAACAAGCTAAATCGGAATAATAATGGTTTCTATGAAAAAGAAAAACATCTATAATTATAAATGGCTCTTTATCGCTGCGCTTGCTTCTTTGCTTGTCCTGATTGCAGTTATTAATGTAATTAACCGCGAATACATAGCAATTGACATAGCTGACAAGTGCGGACAGTTCATGAACCTGATGTCACACACCATCCCTACGGAGAAGTCCTGTGAAATGAGGTGCCGCGACCAGTGCAATGCCAAGAATTATGAGCTTAAAGACTATGATTTTACCCTTAATCCGGCCGGATGCAATAGCTGCAGCTGCAAATGCCTGGGATAGGTGTGTCTCACATGGAAACTGTACAGGATATTGATGCGTGGTATGAGGATAAGAAGAATGAGGCGATGGAAAGCTACCTGAAGGGGATCAGGGATAAATCCGGGTTGGCTGAGCAGGTTTACAATGATGCGATAGCAAAGATGAACCGGGAGTACAATCGAAGGATTGAGGAGTGTGTCGTGAAGGGGAATCGGGGGGGCATCATGGGCAGAATAAGGAAATTGGTGGGTATGGATGAATAGGATCACTGCTGTTGTCATGCTGCTTGTGCTGTATGGGTGCAGCAGCATTGATGCGTCTCAGGCAGAGGCGGTGGCCAGGGCCTTTGTTGGGGAACGTGTAAAATTCTTTGCAGTTGATGAGGCCGCGGCAGCAGATGTGCCAAACTATGAGATTACAGATGCAGTAACTGAAAGGTATGGCACGGGATGGAAGACCACAATAGACATCAGCGGGACAATGGGGGATGATACCCGAAGTGCAAAGGTGTATGTAGTGGTCGACCGCAGGGGAAATGTTGCGGAGTTCTTTGACGGCAAGGAAATTCATCGGATCTGAGGCTGGTTTGCTACTTCTAAGGAACGTAACAAAGTATATAAAGGCTAAGTGAATTAGGATGTCGTGCTAGGTAGCATTTTTTGCTAGACTATGGCAGGTGACGAAGGGGGGTATGGATGCGTGTACTGATGTTCGGGTGGGAATTTCCGCCGCTTAGCAGCGGTGGGCTCGGTACGGCATGCTATGGCCTGACAAAAGGCCTTTCCAATGAGGGTGTTTCGGTATCGTTTGTTCTTCCTGCTGCACATCCTGATTCTGAATACAGTCATCTGAAGATTATAAGGGCTGAGAAAGGCAATAATATCAGGATCCGCACAATAGATTCACCAATGGTTGAATATGTGACTGTCCGGGATTACAGGAAGGGTGTGCAGAGGGTCAAAAGGGCGAATAATGTGACCTCAAAGATCTATGGCGAGGACCTGTTTGCTGAGGTGTACAGATACAGCGAGGCGGCAAGGGAAATCGCCTCTTATGAGGAATTCGATATAATCCATGCCCATGACTGGATTACATACCAGGCGGGCATTAATGCCAAAGAGGTGAGCGGAAAACCGCTGGTTGTCCATGTGCATGCAACTGAGTTTGACAGGACAGGGGGTTCGCCGAATCAGGCAGTGTATGACCTTGAAAAAGCAGGAATGGAGAAGGCGGATGCAGTTATAGCAGTAAGCAACTATACAAAAGCCATGATACTCAGACACTACGGCATACCGGGCGAGAAGGTGCATGTAGTCTATAATGCTGTTTTTCATGAAGATGCTGAGAGCACTTTCAGGCTTGGTGGCTCAGAAAAAGTGGTGCTGTTTCTTGGAAGGATAACTCTCCAGAAAGGTCCTGAATATTTTTTGTATGCTGCAAAAAGGGTGCTTGATCAGGATTCCAATGTACGGTTCATAATGGCCGGGGCAGGAGACATGGAGTCTTTTATAATTGAAAAGGCAGCAGAGCTGGGCATAGGGGACAAGGTTCTTTTTACCGGCTTTCTTTCAGGAGGCCAGATAAGACAGGCCTACCAGATGGCTGACCTGTTTGTGATGCCTTCTGTCTCGGAACCCTTTGGGATTGCGGCCCTGGAGGCAATAAGCAATGGTACGCCAGTCATTATCTCAAAGCAGAGCGGTGTTTCTGAGGTCATCCGCCACTGTCTGACTGTGGATTTTTGGGATGTTGAGCAGATGTCGAATAAGATTCTCGCAGCCCTTAATTACAGGACAATGAATGACCACCTGCGAACCGAAGGTGCCCGGGAAGTGAGGAGGCTTACCTGGGATTCGGCTGCACAGCAGTGTAAGGGAGTATATGCCTGTCTGGTTTAAAATGGGGAATATCTGCATCTATTTTCAGGTTCACCAGCCAATGAGGCTGAGGAAGTATACGGTTTTTGACATAACCAAGAATGACCAGTACTTTGATATGCATAAGAACAGGGAAATTCTTGAAAAGGTGGCCCATAAATGCTACAGGCCCGCAAATGAGCTCTTTCTGAAGCTTATTGAACAGAATAAAGGCAAGTTCAGGCTGTCTTACAGCATAAGCGGGGTTGTACTCCAGCAGTTTGAGCAGCATTGCCCCGACGTGCTGGAAAGTTTCAGGAGGCTTGCCAGGACCGGGTGCGTGGAGTTCCTTTCAGAGACATCGCATCATTCGCTCTCATTCCTGTATTCCGAGAGGGAGTTCCGGGAGCAGCTGAATAACCATACAAAGCTGATCTGGAAGCATTTCAGAAAGAAGCCCAGGGTGTTCAGAAACACTGAACTTATATTCAATAATGACCTGGCGAAATGCGTTGAATCCCTGGGATACAAGGCCATACTCGCCGAAGGAGCAGATCATGTGCTGGGCTGGCGTTCACCGAATTTTGTCTATCGGCCTGAGGGATGCAGCAGCATCAAGCTGCTCCTGAAGAACTATAGGATGAGTGATGATATTGCCTTCAGGTTCTCTGAACGGTCATGGAAGGAGTGGCCTCTTACGGCAGATAAGTACGTGAGCTGGATCGACAATGCCGGGGGTAATGTGCTTAACCTTTTCATGGACTATGAGACCATCGGGGAGCACCAGTGGGAGGATACGGGGATTTTTGATTTTTTCTCTGCCCTGCCTGAAAAGGTTCTGCGGAACCCGGAAAACTCCTTTAAGACGGTAAGCGAGGTTGCAGAGCAGCAGCCTGTTGCTACTTTGAACATGCCATTTGCTGTGTCTTGGGCAGATACTGAAAGGGATCTGTCAGCCTGGAACGGAAACAGCATGCAGCGGTCTTCGCTGAGTGAGCTGTACAGGCTGGAGAAGGCGATCAAGGAGAGCGGGGATCCCGAGCTGCTTGAGAACTGGAGGCGCCTGCAGACGTCTGATCATTTCTATTACATGTGCACCAAATACTTTAATGACGGTGATGTGCACAAGTACTTTAATCCGTATGACAGTCCGTATGATTCGTTTATTGCTTTTATGAATATCCTCAATGATCTTTCATATCGCCTGAAAAAGGGAGGATCTGGCTGGAAAATGACTGAAACACCCAGTATTGAGGCCGCCAGATGAAACGAAAGACGGCAAGAAGGATAAAGCCGGCATATTACTTTTTTGCTGTGAACGGTTCGGTTATCAGGAACATTGCAGAGCTGGAAAAGTCATTTGATGATATGTCTGATGATTGCTTTGCATATCATGTCAATGATGAGAAAAATGATTTTCACAGCTGGGTCAGAGACGTAATCGGTGATGAACTGCTTGCAGAGAGGCTTATTAAGGCCAAGACCAAGGACAAGACCCATATTGCGATACTCAGGCATATGCTCAATCTGTGAGGTATTTTGCCTTTATTTCTTCAATTTTCTCAAGTTCCCGAAGGTAGTCTGTGTACATCCCTTTCATCTGATAAATCTTAGCGAGGCCAGCGTGGCCGACAAGAAAGTCGGGATTCATCCGGACAGCTATGCTGTATTCCTGCAGGGCGTTGTCAATCTGTCCCAGGCTGAGATAGGCATTTGCCAGGTTGTTATGGGTCTGGGGGTATACATCAGATAATGAGGTGGCTATCGAATATTCCGCAATCGCCTGGCTGTACATGCCTTTGTCCGCATAGGCCATTCCCAGATTATTGTGGATCCTGGCCGAATCCGGGGAATACCGCAGGGTGCTTCGGTAGAATACTATCGGATCATGCCATTCTGTGTTCCGCCGGATTGTCTGAACGCTGAAAAGTACAAGTGCCATTATCAGGATCAAGTATGCTATCCGCATCTGCCGCTTGGGGAGCCTGGTAATTATATATGAGACAACAAGGAAGAACCCTACGGATGGAAAATACAGCCAGTGTTCAAGGATTATTGCATTTGCGGGAATGATTCCTGACACGGGGATGAGGGTAATGTAGAACCAGAGTATCCCGAAAAAAATGATCCTGTCCCGGCGATAGCTCCATATTGCGAGGCATATTACAGCGATAAGGATCAGCGCGGATGAGATTATCCAGATGCTGAAGGGCGAAATGAACACAGGAAGAGACCGCTCATGATGCAGCCCGGTAGGCAAGAAAAGAAGCCGGTAATAGGTCAGGAGGGCTCTGGCAAAGGTATACAGTCTGAAGTGCAGGTTCTCAGTGTAGATGTTCTCGGTACCGTAGAAATTAAGTATGTTCAGGAAGTTCAGGACTGTGAGCCTGAGGCCTGCATAGGCTGCTGCGGTGACGTAGTAGGGCAGCTGAATGTGCCAGGTTTTCTTCACTAACTGCACGACGCCATACCTGTTCGAGTAAAGCAGGATGAGGCTTACAATCAGGGGCAGCACAACCGTTGTTTCCTTGGACAGCAGTGCCATTGCAAACATAAGGACCGATCCGGATATCAGGGCAACCCTTGTCCAGCTGCCGTGGCGCAGGGATTTTATGAACATAATCAGGGAACCTAGTGTGAATATCAGCCCCAGGGGGTCGGCCGTCCCGTTGATGTAGGTTATAGCCTCGGTGTGGATAGGGTGTACAGTGAAAAGAGCAGCTGTTATCAAGGACATAGCCCGCTTCCTGAAGAGTATGAGCGTCAGGCAGTAGATGAGGCAGGAGTTGGCGAGATGGAGCACCAGGTTTGCCAGGTGATAGCCAAATGTGTGCAGGCCAGATAGCTGGTAAATAACGAGGTAGAGGGACAGGTGGATTGGGCGGTAGAAGTTGTCCTGCTCAAGAAAACCGCTTCTCGTATTGGATGCGAATATCCTTGGAAGGTATTTCCAGTCCCTGATGTAGATGTTCTTCTGTATCAGGAATTCATCATCCCAAATGAACTGGTTTCCAAAGCTGTTTGCATAGACTATGGTGCCTAAAATTATGATTATGGCCAGATGAAACAGGATTCCGTTCTTCAATATTCAACCCCGAAGGTGATTATGGGTGCAGGCTTTTTATAATTTTGCTTTGAGCAAAAGAAATATAAATATGGAGGTTACTTGAGAACAGCATGAGGCTATCTGCGCTATATCCATCAGTGCTTTTTGTGTGCATCCTCTTTGTAGCCTGCGTTCCGGGCAACCAGCTGCCTGCCGGGCTGCCTGAGAGTCTGGAAGGGGCCGATTCAGTGCTCTCTGCGGCGTGTGAGATCTGTGATGATAGTGACGTCTGTACAGTGGACGTCTGTTCAGAAGCAACAAATTACATTTGCCAGCATGAGGCCGTTGTGCCATGCTGCGGCAATGGAATCTGTGAGGCCGACGAGTCCACGTGCAGCTGTGCTGAAGACTGTGGCTCATGTGAGAAAACAGCCAGTGCATGCAGCACATATAAATGCGTCAACGGAAGCTGCGAGCTAATCACGCAGGTGCCCTGCTGCGGTAATGGCATATGTGAGCGTGGTGAGCACTATCTGAGCTGTGCAGATGACTGTCCAGACTGTGATGACTTGAACAGCTGCACAGATGATTATTATGACTACTCTGGCGGCGAGTGTGTCCATGATTATGACACTCCCTGCTGCGGCAACGGTGTGTGCGATGGCTCTGAGTCCTGTAACACCTGTCCGCTTGACTGTAGGTGCAGGCTGACTGCAGATCTTTCAGATTATCCGGACATATTCAGCGGAACACCCGTGATAATTGTGGGTGATACTGCCCCGGCTGAGGATGTGCTTTCCGCAGCAAACATCGGCACCCCGCTGAATGCTCAATCAGTGCTGGCAAGCGAGATTGACTCAATAACCGGCAAAAACATAATATCCATAGGTAACCCCTGCGATAACAGGCACACCCATGCCCTCTTGGGCAGGCCCGACTGCGCATCTGTACTTGCCATGAACCAGGCCGAAATCCGGTTGCTTGCTAACGGCGATGATGCGGTCGCCATGCTTGTGATGGGCTACACATCAGAGGACACGAGACGGGCATCACTTGCGCTGGTGGACCCGGACAGATATGATCTCTCCGGAACAGATGCTTATGTGTACGGTACACTCTCCAGAATTACTGTTAAGAAGGTGAAATGATGGATTTTGATCTGGATATGATAAAATCGGTCAGAAAGAAGATTGACCTGACACAGTCAGAGCTTGCAAAAAAGTCGGGTGTGAGCCAGTCGCTAATAGCCAAGATTGAGGCCGGGCGGATTGATCCTACTTATTCAAAGGTCAGGCAAATCTATGAGACGCTGCAGATGCTCAGCGAGGAAAAGGACCTGACTGCTGAAGACATCATGCTCAAGAAAATCATAAGCATAGACCTTAATGACAACCTGGAAAAAGCGGTGCAGAAAATGCGCAAATATGAGATTTCCCAGTTGCCGGTGTTTGATGACAAGAAGGTTGTCGGCCTGATTTCTGAGGCGGCAATACTGAACTCGCTGATGGACGAATCGGGGGATAGGCGTATTGAACGGATCATGCAGGATCCTCCGCCCATAATCAACAACAATGCTTCAGTAAGGGTTATCTCGGGTCTCCTTAAATTTTACCCGGCAGTTCTGGTGTCCTGCAGGGGAAGGATCTGCGGCATAATCACAAAGTCTGACATAATCCGAAAGATATATCATTAGTGGGACCCTCTAAGGGGGTCATCAGTTGGCTTTGTTGCATATCCTGAGCCGGGCGAGCCACTGCAAATCGTGCTCTTTATGCATCTGAAATGGAGCGTTTCTGGTGACTGAATGCCGTGATTTCCAGTCCAATCTGCCTTGGGAATCTGCATGCCAATTTATTTTACTTTTAAATTAAATATTACTTTAATTAATTATATACTTAAGTAATTTAATTAATTGATTAAACTCTAGTTGAACCATAACCTATTTAAATCATTGGCTATACTTGAAAATCATGGATTTTCGGGATGCGTTGAAATCTGTGCAGAACAGCGATGTATATAAGGATTGGTCTGGGCAGCATAAGGACAACTACCTGGCAAATGCCTTCATTATGCTGGACGTACAGCTTCAGGGGAACTGGCAGTTCGGTTACTACACAAGAAATAACCGGAAGATAACCACATTTTCTGTTGAGGGCAGCATTAAGCTTATGCCAGAGGATGATGTATTTCAGAAAGATAAGGAAGATATTCCTGCCTTGAATATGGGTTCAGTCGAAACGGGATTTGACGATATATTGGAAAATGCCATGTCTTTCCAGAGGAAGAACTATCCTATGAACAATCCACAGAAGATAATTGTCATCCTTCAGAACAACGGAAATGAGCAGATGTGGAACCTTACCTTTCTGTCATCAAGCCTTGAAACCCTTAACCTGAATATTTGTCCGGTGACCGGCAAAATTCTGCGCAATAAGCTGACCTCTATTTTTAGTTTTGGGGCCAAATAAATATTCAGATTGATAGTTTCAAATATATATTTGATACTTGAATATAAGCTTAAATATTAGCAATTTCTGAAGATTCTTGAAAATTCTAAAATGGTTATCATAAAGATTAAGAAGGTTAAGGATGTCAAGACCCCGGAGTATGCTCATTTGGGTGATTCCGGTGTTGATCTCCATTCTGCGGAAAAATATGAACTCAAGCCCATGGATCGGGTGCTTGTCTCCACAGGAATTAAGATAGCTATTCCTATAGGTTATGAGGGTCAGGTGCGTCCTAAATCCGGGCTTGCGATAAAGCAGGGTCTCTCGGTGGTTAATACGCCAGGCACAATAGATGCAGGCTACAGGGGCGAGGTTAAGGTAATTGTCATCAATCTGGGAAATGAGACGGCACTGATTGATGAAGGACAGAAGATAGCCCAGCTTGTCATAACACGGGTTGAGCAGGCGCAATTTGAAGAAGTGTCTGAACTGGATGATACCTCAAGGCAGGAGGGTGGGTTCGGTTCAACAGGTCTTAGATAAAAAGAGGGGGTGGTAGAATGACAGTAAGTTACGCAGAGAGTCAGAGAAATAAGAAACTCGTTGATTTTAGTCCGGAGATCGAGCCCGGGAACTGATTGCCGAAATACAAATGCAAGCATATATTGGCGGGGTTTTACCCCTGTCAACTGACCATTGGATAAATAATATCTGCACAGTTGTCTCCTTCTCGGGGTGCGATTTCAGGTGTCCCTATTGCGATACGCCTGATCTTCTGGAGGCAAGGCAGGAAACGCTTACCAACCTTAAGGATGTGCAGAGGACAATTCAAGAGAATGCAGCGGTTATCAACGGGGTATTCCTTACCGGGGGGGAGCCGTGTCTTCAGAGGCAGGCCTTAGTGGAGCTTTGCGTGTTTGCCAAGAGGAAAAACCTCAAGGTTGGCATTGATACAAACGGCTCAAAGCCAGAGGTTCTTGCCAGCATTCTTAAGCAGGGACTGGCAGACTACATCTGCCTGGATGCCAAGGCGCCTATTGAGGAGGAGATCTTCAATAGGGTAACTTGTGCAGGAACATTTTTCAAGACAAGCGGGAGCGTTGCCCAGGACTTTGCCAGGACCCTTGGGCTTATTAGGAAATACCAGGATAATGTGCTCCTGGATGTGAAAACAACGGTTGTGCCTGGACTGATGTATAAGAAGGAGGATGTCCTGCAGATTGCTGAAAAGGTTTCTGCATTGTCATGCACCTGGATACTTAAGGCATTTTCCTCGAACAAAAAGGTCCTTAACCAGAAATATCAGAACATTAATTCCCCCTCTCAGAGTTTCCTGGACAACCTGAAGGGGAACTGTCTCCGGAGATATCCTGATTTGCCGGTCAGGATAGAAATGTGAGCGCCCACGCGAAGTTCCCTCAATGCATGGGAAGTTCTCCAAAGCTGCAGCTTCTGCAGGTAGGGTCAAGGTTTACCCAGTCCCCTTTACGGTATTTCTTCAGAGCCTCCGGAAGATATATCTGGATATAGACGTGGCCGGGCTTGAATACAAAACGCGTCCTTATGCCGATTGCCTGTTCCAGATTGGCTAGGAGAACAGCAAAATCATCGCAGTCTCCGCCGCCGGATGCGAGTGTTTCACCGGCCGACTTGACATATTCATTTGGCGGATCAGAAACATAGTCAAAGTTGTCGCGGACAAAATAATAGAGGGCCTTTGCCTGGCATATCCTGTTGCCCTCGCATGAGGCAGTCGACACCTTGTCGGCTGTCTGCTTTATCACTGGATCACTTGGCCTGATCAGTTCACTGAATTCTTCTGGTGTGAAGATTGCCTGGCCGCCTTGCAATATCTTGATCTCGGAAGGGAGGACCGCTGCAGGTGCCGGAATGCCTGTTGGTTCAGGGTCAAGCCTTATCGCATAATATGGTATGATTGTTGCAATCAGGAGTATTATCAGTATTGGGGCAATAAAGTAGCGCAACGGGCTTACTGGATTTTCTTCCGGATCGGCGTCCATAACGCTGTTGCGGCAAAGCTACTTTAAATTAGTTGCTGTTCAGGGCCTTTTCAACAACAGACCCGTCCTGCTCAGCAAACACCTGTGCCCGGAAACTCAGGATCCGGCAGTCGGTATTTTTCCATGAGCCGGGGGGCAGGCCTGCCTTAATGCAGGTCTGGTTCAGAAATTCAGCGCTGTTCCAGTTCCATTCGACCGGCACCTGCGGGAGCAGAAGCCCCGAATGATGGCCCAATTTTACTATGAGGCCGTCTCTACCGACCAGTATACTGTTAGGGAGCCTGTCCCTGTTTACCTCTGTCGGAATGGTCAATACAGACACTTCAAACTCGACTTCATTAAATTCCTCTGCGAGTACGGGAGGGAACCTTGGGTCTTCAAAGGCAGCGGCAATGGCAGCTGATACAATCGCCTCCCTGAGAGGTAAAACTGGCTCAGGAAAGCCAATACATCCCCTTAGATCGTTATTCTTATGCAGGGTCACAAAGACACCCCTGGATTCAGAAAACAGCGAATCTGATGCATAGTCAGGATTCAGGGCTGAGCCCGCTAACTTTGAAGAAACCGCATCCCGTGCAAGTCTAACCAGCAGTCTGCCTACACCAAGGCTCAGCATTTTATGCCTTTGAACTCCTTTCGGAACTTGTCATTCATCTTCTTAAGTTTTCCGAGGGAACTCAAAATAACGGCCTTGGGGCTTCTTTTGCCGTTAGTATCTACGACAATCAATGGTTCGCCGACCAGCGGATGGTTGATTGTGTAGCCTGCAGATTCTACATCCTTCTCGCACTGAAGCTGTTCGCTGAGGGCATTGCATATGGTATGCCCACTGCCTATAAACTCTGCCTCAAGCCTTCTGCCTGACTCTTCCTGGATTTTTATTTCCATGGTAATCCGGAATGTGTGTTTATTTAAAAAGCTTTTCCTTTATATGGCTTCATCCTGAAAACCGCGTTTCCGGCGATTTCGCTGGGACTGAATGGTGATTTCAGCATTCAGTGGACAATTTTGGAAAGTTGCTCTTTTCCCTGTTTTCTTTGTGATTTCCCTGCCCGGCCGCAGAATCTCGTCAGT
>JBDRAZ010000082.1:0-20031 GCA_043823195.1 archaeon | reverse complement strand
TGCAAACAGCATGCTGAAAAGAGGCATGGGAGAAACATTGCGTGGCCGCACCGTCTGGCAACAAGCCAGACATTTCTACGCGAAATGCTTCACACACAACATATTATTGAGGTGCAACTGATGGAACTTGCAATCGAGCCGTTTCTGGCCCTTTTGCTTTAATCCCCCGCTGCTTCAGCCACGGCCGCAGCTCAGCAGGGCATGAGAGGCAGCTGCTAACGATGCCGTTTTGCCAGCATATTTGCGCGCAGGCTGGGCCACATGATTGGCATTAATCAGTCGCATGGAATGATTAGAAAATAATATAAACCATTCAATTATGCTGTAGGAAAGGGGTGGCCTAATACAAAATAGGTTTTCGGGCCTATGATTTCAGGTTTAAGGTTTGTTTATGGCTGGTTTAGGGCTTATTTACGGGCTGCCAAGGTTGGTTTTGCACAGGGAATCAGCAATGGCGGCCCAGATGCAGGGCACGGGCGCTTATTCCTGCAACATAGGATAGAATCGAAGACTGGCCGGCGCAGCCTCTGAGAGCGGAGAAAAGATAATGAAGATAAAACTCTTGTTTAGTCCAAGATTCCACTGTGATCCAAATGATTACAGGCCAATCAACCCGCCTTTTTTCCCACCCCTTGGGATATCTGTGCTTAAGACATACATGGAGGAAAGGGGCTATGATGTGGATCTGGATGATATTGACATAAAGACCGCCCACGCGAACATGAAGGGGCAGAAGATCGACCTGAAGATTTTTCTTGATGAGCGGCGAGTCGAGAGGTATCTTGGCCCCAATGAAGACCCCGAGTTCGATGAGCTGGCGCGAAAAATAGTCAGGCTGACTGACCTCAAGGGCTATGATGTGGCGGGATTATCCCTGATGCCTACTGACAATCCGTCCTCTGCAGGTGTTGCCGGTGCAATCGGAAAGGTGATAAAGGAGGATTTTGGTGCCATGGTGATCATAGGGGGATCGGTTGAGGAAAGGGTGGAAAGAAAACTCCTGGCATCGGGATATGTTGACTTTAGGATCCTCGGGCACCCGACAACATCAATCGGCGAGGTTAACCTGCTGAGGTTCTGCCGTGAATATGAGAGGGGCACTGACCTTAAGACCGTTATCGGCACCACATATGTAAAGGACGGCAGATATGTCTGCAATTCAAAAGAGTATCCGAAAGAGGATGAAACCCTGATCACGAAACCGACCTTTGATGGCCTGCCGATGGAGCTGTATACAAAGACCTTGACGAGAGGAGTAGACGGTGCTGACAAGAGCCATCCGGTGCTTGTGCTGCCATACTACTTCATCAGGGGATGCCCAAACCGGTGCGCATTCTGCTCAATTCCGATGTCTAAATACTGGAAGCCAAAGGACCCTGAGACCGCTGCACTTGAGATTAAGGAACTGGCACGCAAATTCCGAACAAGATATTTCTATTTCCACAATGCCACAATAAATCCCACCTATGAATACGCAACGGATTTTGCAGAGGCCATGATCCGGCATGATGTGGATGTCCTGTGGAGCGACTGCGCCAACATCAACCCCATGGACGAAAAGCTTATTGCGCAGCTGAGGCAGGCCGGTGCTGCACGTTTTGTTTTTGGCTTTGAATCTGCCAATCCCCATATCCTAAGCTATATCAGGAAGAATTTTACCCTTGATGACGCAGAACGGGTCCTGAAATTATGCCATAAGCATGATGTGTGGCCCGAGCTGGACATGATCTGCGGTTTTCCCTACGAAACTGAATTCAGCGCTGAATGCACCAAGAAGTTCATCACCAAGAATAAAAAATACATTGGCGCGTGTTCTCTTAACATGTTCTGGCTTGAGGGGGAGTTCAGAAAATATCCCGGCAGGTACGGCATAAATTTCAACCAGGATTCAAGCAACACGCATACAAACTGGTCTGTAAACTCCTTTAATGAGACCTACGGGCTTAAGTGGGACGAGAAGATTGAGCAGACCAAGAGATCATTTGCAGAGCTTGAGAAATTCATATACAGCAATTTTGAGCGTGCACCGGATATCCATAACCTGTTTTTCAATATGTGGCTGAAGGGCAGGTAAGACAACGTCCCCGGAATGTCCAGGAAACCCACGGCTGACGCGGCAGGAGAATGTGCCGGCAACCAAGGCAGGCTGAAGACGGGGCGGAAAAGTCCTGGCATGATGCCGTCAGGCTTTTTTAGGTTCAGTATTAGGTTCAGGAGACCCGGCCATCAAGAAAGTCTTTTTCCTCCCTGTTCTCAGACCCTTCAGACCGTTCATCCCGGATCTGGCTTAGTGCCTTTGACAGCCTGTCCAGATAACCCCTTGCCCTGTAGCACATGGCGCGGTATATCCAGATATGGTATTTCAATATGCTTTCCGGCATCAGCCTGAGGGAGCCGTCAAAGAGCTCAATTGCCCGGTCATAGTTGCCCTTGCTGAGATGATACCTGCCGAGGTCAAACCTTATCCAGGGCAGATCCGGTGCCAGTTCGTAAGCCTGCATCAGCGGCCGGTATGCCCTGTCAAAATCCCCCAGATCAATCAGGCTTGCGCCAATATTTGCAAGAAGGAGGATGTTGTTTGGATATTTCTTCAGTTTTTCTTCGCACATCGCAACGACCGCCTTATGGTCCCCCGAGGATTTCAGCCCGGTCAGCTGGGAATCCCAGACCCGGTTATAGGCTGATTCTGCATCCTCGCTGATAACGCCTGTTCCGGAAGCTATGAGCAGTTTGTGGGCGGCATGCAGCGCACCTGATATTGGGACTCCGAAGGGGCATCCGGGCTCGCATTTCCTGCATTTCGTGCATGCGTCGCCCCTGACTTCAAGGCGGCAGTATTCCTCACGGTAACGGTTCAGGCCGTACTTATCAACCAGTGTCGCAAGCCTGAGCACAAGCTCCATGTTGTACCCCCATCCCAATTCGTCACACGGCATGCAGCACTTGCATGACCTGCAGTAGTTTTTGCCAAGAAACTCCTCTGACCTGGCAATCATTGCCCTGCGCCGGGCATCTGTGAGCTGCTGCGGTTTCAGGCCCCATTGTATCTGCTGCCAGGCATGGTCAATGGATTCCATGGCGACAATGGTCGTGATGAAATCATCCCGGGACAGGGCAAACTTCAGGGCATTTTCAATGCTCATGCAGTCCGGCACATCCGGAGACGATTCACGATCATCCCTGCCTATGAGGACACCCCCTTCATATGGATCAATATTGATCAGGGGTTTCAAGGAAAAGAGGCCTTCAGCCACCCTGTTCCCTATGCTGTAAGGGGCAACAAGCGCGTCAAAGCCAATTTCTGCCGCAGATTTCAGCAATCCGGCGTTGTAGCTGTATGCCGCAAGATATGGAACAGTGCCCTTTTTTCTCAGGTCAATCAATTGCGCAATCACACCACCCCTGCCGGTCATGCATCTCAGGCCGTCGGCGTCCTTTCCGTGCAATGAGATTATGATCATGTCAACCTTTTTTCCGTAAATTGGCTCAATGGCTTTTGTTATGCCGTCATCATAATCCCGGGTGCCAATGAAATAGATTACAAAGCTGCCGTCGCATGTGATGAGACCCGCAGTGCCGCTGTCAAACAGAAAGGAATTCACACCCGAATCCCGTACAAATTCAAATATCCGGCGCATATGTTCAGGTGAATGATTTCCGCCTGCAAAAACTCTTGCATCCATGCTGATTTTTGAAATATTCTGAATATCCATTCCTGACACCTAGTAAACATCATCAATGTGCGCTTTCATATCCCGTGTGCACTGAATGCACTTTGGTGCTGACCTGAGATTCTCAAATCCTCTCCGCGCGGCTGCCAGCGAGAGGATGTTCGCATCCTGCAATCCATTGCCGCTGAACTGCTCTTCAAAGAAGTTGCAGCACGGGCTCGCCATGCCTGTTGCGAAAACAACCATTTCAGAATCAATAACAGGGCATCTGCCGCTGGCACCGGCCGTGCCTGCACCCGGCCCATCCAGTTCCATCTCCAGCTTCATGCTGATATTTTTCAGCAAACAGAGCTGCTGAGATCTTGAAACCTGGTCACGGAAAACAGCCATTTCAGGGCCGGTTATCGAAAGGCCGCCCCGGGGTCCCTCATTTACATGCCTGACAAAAACGCCGGATACGCCGGTCTTGGCTGCAAGCTCTGCCAATTCATACAACTCCAGATAATTATGCCGGGTTACAATGTATCTGAAGACCAGCCGCGGGAGATGTGACCCAGAATTTTTTTTGGCTTTGTTAAGATGATGCAAAGAGCCAACTAGCTTCCGGAATGATCCGCTCCTGCCTTTTATGAGATCATCTGTCTCAGGCTTTGCGCCAAATATGCTGAACTGGACTTCATCCCACTGGCTGCGGATAAGGTGGTCTGCAAACCCGGGACTGATGAGGCATCCGTTGGTTATCAGGACGCCGCCGATCCCATCAGCCCTGATTCCAGATTCCCTGATACCGGATTCCCCGATACCCGATCCCCTGGCTCCAGAACCCTTGATTTCAGCTATCATCTCCCTGACCAGGCCCGCCCTCAGCAGCGGCTCTCCCCCGCCTGAAATGGTTATTGAATCGGGCCCCATCATGCAGGCCTCTTTGGTTAGCTCAAGAAACCTGCCGGGTGAGGCATCTTCATGTTTTCGTTTGTCATGATGCCTCCAGCAGAATACGCAGTCCAGGTTGCAGCTGTTGGTAGGATGAAACTGGATGTGCTTCATTTCAGGAGTTCGTGGGTTTTTTTTAGCCCTTCCATGATTTTTATGTTATAGGGGCAGCGGGGCTCACACTTGCCGCATCCGGTGCACCGGTCTGCCAGTATAGGAAGCCTCTGGTATTCCCTATTGAAATGCCGGTATCCGTATCTCTCAAAAAAGGCCCGGAACCGGAAAAAATTGTCAATTGAAAATTGCCACCCATGCTCATCACAGGGCATGCAGGATTTGCATGACCTGCAGAAGTTTCCAAGAAAATTCAGGGCCTTACCCTCTATGGCGCGGATCTCATCATCTGAACCGGTCTTATATGCCGCCCTTACATTTTCCCAGGCATGCTCAACTGTGCTCATCCCCACAAGTGCTGTTGCGACATTCTTATTGTGAAGCACCCATTTGAGGGCATTTTCGGTGTTCATGAAGCCTGCTCCGCTTTTCTTGTCGCGGTCAATGAGGATGCCGCCGCCCAGAGGTGATATGGCAATAACCCCAACATTATGCTCTGCAGCCAAAGAGATTGCCTCTTCTGCGGCATGCGAGCCTATGCAGTATGATAATTCCACAACATCGAACTTTCCTGTCTTGATGCCTGCTATGACCGTATCAAGCCTGTGTGAAGAGAATCCGATAAATCCGATTTTGCCCTGTGACCTGGCCTCTTGCAGGGCATCCATCGCCCCGCCCTCAAGACGCCTCTTCAGGTCGCCTGTGCCTGTTATGGTCTGCATCTGGTATATGTGTATATGACTGACCCCGAGATTGTCCAGGCTCCTGTCAATTGATGCGGCCATCTCATCACCTGAGGCTGTTGATTTGGTGGTCAAGATGATGTCATGTGAGTCATCCCGGAGCCTTTTCAGGCCATCCGCCAATTTTTTTTCATCGTAATCCTCTGCAGTCTCAAAGAGGTTGACCCCCTTATGGGCCAAATATGACATGATATTGCTCACCTCCCTGCCAGACATGTTGGGATCGTAGAATGCCCCGCCGCCGCAACCCAGAACGCTAACTTCCAGGTTTGTCCGCCCAAGTACCCTTGTCTCCATTGTCACATCAGTTTTTCATCCTCCAAGAACTGCCTGACCTCGTGGTGGCTTTCGCCCTTGAACCGCCTGGCAAAGGACCTAATCTTGTCTAAGGAATGATGGAATTTCGTGCCTGCGCCCTTGGCCTTGTAGCAAATTGCCTTGTACACCCAGGTGTGATATGCAGAGATGTCATCAGGAAGCACATGCAGGTTCCCATCAAGATAGCCAAGAGCTGTGTCAAAATCCCGCTCCCTGAGATAGTATCTTCCGATGTTGATCTTCAATCCCGGCATGTCGGGTTTTATCCCGTGCGCCTTCATAAGGTAGGGGTAGGCTTCCCTGCTCCTGTCAAGTTCTGTAAGGCTACCGGAGATCTGCGTAAGAAGTATGATGTTGTTGGGATAGCCTTTCAGGTGTTCCCTGCAGAAGCTGACAACCTTGTCATGCTCTCCAGCAAGCTGAAAGCCGCTGAGCATATCATTCCATTCCCTATCAAAGCGGCAGTCAGTTTTTTCGCTGATGAGATGCGGATCACGGATCTGCGGATCAAGCAGTATCTCGTGGGCTTCTTTTAATTGCCTGGCAATGGGGATATGGTATGGGCATCGCGCTTCACAGGCCCCACAGCTTTCGCAGGCAAGGGCATTAATGGCCTTTCTTGAGTAGTTTGTCGTGGCTGTCCTTTTGTAGCCATATTTCTCGTAATAGCCCTTGATGCGCAGGATCTCGTCAATCTCAAGGCTGTCTTCATGTGCGCAGGGCAGGCAGTATTTGCAGCATCTGCAGTAATCGTCTCCCAGGAAATCCAGAACCGCCCTGTGCATGCTGTTTAGTTCTTCTTCAGTTGCGCCGAACTCTTTATCAGCTATTTCTGCCGCCTCATCAATCTGCTTGATCTTCAGAAACCCGACGGGCGCACATGATATGCCTTTGTTTGCCAGTACAAACCGGAGCGCGTTTTCAACAGTCATCTGCCGCGCCTGCTTTGCCGGCATTTCCCCATCAAACTTCGGATCCACAAGAAACCCGCCGCCAAGTGTTTTCATTGCCATGATGCCGATATCCCTTTCATTTGCCTCCCTGATCAATTCTGCCGAAAGGGTATGCCCAATATTGTATGGCACGAGCATTGTATCGAAGTGATTAGTCCTGAGGGCTTTTAGCATTGTCGGAATGTGATGTCCTGTTATTCCAATAAACCGGATCTGTCCCTTCTTCCTGGCCTCAACAAGGGCCTTTAGTGCGCCCCTGCACCTTTTTTCCAGGTCGTCCTCATTGCGGACCAGATGCATCTGGTATATGTCAATCACTGGTGTCTTTAGCTTCTTCAGGCTGTCAGAAACATCCTTTTTCATGGATTCTTCATCAGCTGAGAAAGACTTTGCGGCAATGTGCATCCGGCCCCTGGCCAGAGAGAGTGCATCGCCAACCTTCTCTTCCTTTTCCGGATCAACCTTATCCACGTCGATTATGTTGATGCCTTTTCTGATTGCATGATGCACAAGGCTGATGCTGTCCGGCTTGCTGACTACCTGGAGAGGACCGCCCCCGAACCCGATGACTGAGACATCAATGTTGGTCCTGCCCAGCCGTCTGTACTGCATATGTGAGGGAGAATTTTGGCTTTTTTATAGTTTGTGGATAATTATTTAAGTGGATATGAATTTCACCGGAGCATGGAGGAATGTGTCAAAAGGCTGGCTGATTGGGCCCGGGGAAGGCCGCAGGGTCCGCTGTCAATAGAGCTGCAGCCAACAAACCTGTGCAACCTGAACTGCGTCATGTGCGGGACGCGGGCGCACTACAGGACAATCATGAGGGAGAATCCCGGCTTTGACCCATCCCGCGACAGGGAGAGTGAGATGCCCGACCAGAGGCTTCTTGAGATTGTTGACGAGAGCCATGCGCGCGGCGCAAAGAGGTGGCTCCTGACAGGCGGAGGAGAGCCCCTGTTCAGAAAGGCGATAACAATGAGCATGGTAAGGCGGATAAAGGCGCTTGGCATGCGCGGAAACATGAACACCAATGCCGTACTTCTGGGCAAAGATGACATAAGGGACCTTGTGAAAACAGAATGGGACATCCTAATGGTCTCTGTTGACTCGGGAGAGCCGCCGGTGCATGACAGGATAAGGAATGTCCCCGGGACTTTTGATAAGATGTCAGCAAACCTGATGAGGCTCAGGGCTGAAAAGGAGGCAAAGGGAAGAGAGCATCCGAAGATTGTTTTTAATTCGCTGCTATCAAACCTGAACTATAATAAGATCGATAAGCTGATTGATTTTGCGCAGAGGGCAGGGTGCGGCGATATTACACTGATACCGCTCATAGAGTTCGAGGGGATTGAAGCCGATCTTCAGCTCAATGAGGCACAAAGGAAGGAATTTCAGGGGCTGATCCCGGGATTTATCGGGCTCGCGGATAAGCGCGGGATCAAGACCAACCTGCATACGCTTGAAGATAAGGGGGCTCCTGCCGCCCACCCGGATGCGAAAGCCCGTGAGAGGCCATCCGGATTTGCAGCAATCCCGTGCTTTGAACCATACCTGAATATGGTCATTACCATGGACGGATACGCCAGCCCCTGCTGCATGCTTGGTTCAAGGGAATCGCTCAGGGATAACAGGCTGGATGACATCTGGATGGGACCATATTTCACAGAGATAAGGCGAAAACTGGAGAGGGGGGAGCTCCCTTCCGAGTGCAGCAGGTGCTTTTTCCCGCAGGAAGTCCGCAACCGCGAGCTCCAGAGGATGCTTGCAGAAGAACCGCTATAAGCAGCCAGCCCACGCAGCAGCCGGCATTAATGTCTCAGGATGCCCAGGGTGGAAAGCTTCTTTTTCAGCAATTTTCGAATCTCCTTATTATCCATCACCACAACAACGCTGCATTTTTTGCAGTAGTCCGGCAGCTCTTTTGACAGCATCTCCTGCCTCATCCGATTGAAAAGGTCTCCGTACCAGATGTCAGCAAGGGTCTTATCCTGGACCCTTTCGCCCACCTCAAATGTTGAGCAGCAGCCCGCCAGGCCGCAGCCCTTTATGCCCATGAGATACCAGGGCTGGTAGCAGGGGGCTGCTATAAAGGGGTTGCCGGATTTCTCTGTCTCCCTGAGGACCACGTGATCAAAGCTGGATTTGTCAACAAGCTCAGACCTCACGAAACGGTCAGCATTTGTTGCCACACCCAGCCGGTCTGCAAGCTGCTTCGCCCTTTTTGCATGCCTCGGCAGCTCTTCTGTTTCTTGTTCATTCAGCTCAAGGCGGACGCCCGATAGGTAGCCGCCGTAGACCGGCTCAAAGTAGACAAGCTGGAATCCGACGTCATGGGCAAGCCGGATCATATCATCCATCCTGCCATAGCTGAACCTTGTTATAATGGAATTGAACCCAAGATAGGGCTCTTTGCTGCCCAGCTCCCTTTTGTATTTGCTCAGCCATCCCGCGGTCCGGGTTGCCCTTTCAAATGTTCCTTCAACCGTGCGAAGGTAGTCATGGGTTTTTGCATCAGGAGCGTCAAGGCTTATCTGGAGCTGGTCCCAGCCGATTTCAACTACCGTTTTTGCATCGAGCTCACTGAACAATGCGCCGTTTGTCGTGAGCTGGCCCCACATGCCATGCTGCTTTATCAGCCTGAGCACCCGGAGTGTGGCTGTCTTCCTGACCATGGGTTCGCCGCCGCCAGATATGATCCACTCCTTCACCCCCATCCCTGCTGCCTCGTTGACTATTGCGTAGAGTTTCTCATCCGGAAGCTCAAGGCTATAGTCAGGATTTTTTTCAGCTGACCGCCAGCAGAAAAGGCATTTCAGATTGCACCTGTTAGTGGGATGCATCTCTATCCTGACGGGCGGCCGGGGCTTTCCCTTTGCCCATTTTGCGATTCTAGCTGCTTTTAGCTCCATTGTAGATCTTTATTGCTGTGTCTTTCTGAAATTCAGGCACTGTTATTCTTCCGGCAATGATAGCCATATCCAGTTGTTCTGATTCTCCGGTATAGGTGTCCCAAACATCAGCCTTATAAATTTTGTTTCCGGCGATGACGGTTTTTAGGGTGACACCGGATACGGCTGAACCGTCCGGTGAATTCCAGGTGTTGTTGGTGTTCTCCACCCAGATATAAATGGTTCCGTTGGCAGCGAGCGAGTAGGCCCTGATTCCATCGGGGCAGCTGCAGTTTATCGGCATAGTCTGAAGCCCATGGGGCGAATTAAGGAAAGAGGCAAGAATGCTGAAATGGTAGTACATGTCCAGAGGCTCAATGTATTCGTCCCACCACCACGGCATGGCTGAGCCTGCTGCCCCGCTGAATACGGATGACCATATTGCCCTATGCAGATTGCTTCCCCCGGTGTCCTGGATTTCATACCTGCTTGAGTTTCCCAGGCCAAACTCAGAGATAAGCACTGGCTTGCCCAGCCTGCTCAGGTTGCGCACCAGGCCCGGGATAGTATCCGCAACATCAAGGTTATGCCTATGGGCGCTGATGAAATCAGAGAGGGCCCAGAACTGCCCCATGCGGTTTGGCTCTGCAAAGCTGACGGTCGCAAGATGGCTGTAGGGATCAATGCTACGGATATGCAGCATAGAGGCATTGGTCCAGGCGAGGGCATCCGCGGTGTTAAAACCATCGGTTATGTCCAGCTCATTGAACAGCTCCCAGGAAAGGATGCTTTTGCTGTGGCTCCAGCGCGCCATAATGTATCGGAGCCTGCGTTCATTGAGGGCAATTGCCCTTTCATCGGTCATGTAACCCCCGGGAGTTTCCAGGAAACCGCCCTGGGCAATGTTGTATGGGCTGTAGGGCCAGAGCATTTCCCTTGGATCCCCGCTGTGGGTCCTGAGCGTACCGTAAATATCAAAGCAGAGTATTATGTAGATGCCATGCTGTTCAGCCTGATCAAGGATATGATCCAGCTTCCAGGCGTTTTCGAGGTTATAATATCCAATGCCGTGGAAGCCACGGTTTGTGCCGTAGGACCGGTCATTGCTCCATTCAATCGCCAGGTTCCAGGGCGCCATAATAATCCTGGCTGTGTTCATCCCGTTGTCAGACATCCTCTTGAAATAGTAATCATAATCATAGGTAACGCTCTGAGTCACCCATGCGAGGTTCTGGCCGACCGGAACAAAGGATGTATTGTCATCGAATATGAAACGGGCGCTGTCTGCCTGCCGCACAAACCCGGCGCTGTGCGCAGGCAAAGATTCGAAGCCTAAGAATTGGGTTGTAGCCTGCCCCAGACGATCACCGGCAGTTATACGGAAGGTATAGTTGCCGGGCTCATCCGGCGTGAAGCGCACCATCCACTTCGGATCATCATGACTAAAAAGAACCTCCCTGTTCTCACGGCGTATTCGTGTGTAGTTCTGGTACCAGAATCCCGGAACCTGAATTGTGCGGTTACCGGGTGTCATGAAGACCCCTGTCACGCTGATCTTGCCGGGGTCAAAGGGGTTGCTGTAAGACCGTGACAGCTGAAAGGATATCGAGAGCGTATCGTATTGATTGATTTCTTCCCTGTATGTCAGCTCTTTGATTGACAGTGAATTCACAAACCAGAGTAGAGAGACAATGCCTGCCAGGACAATTGCGTAAATCCATTTCATTTCAGTTTTCGAAGTTGCAGTTAAGGAGGCCGCAGTTCCTCTTGCAGCTGCTGATCTGGCTGCGCCGCTTATCCGCGAGTGCAGATGACCAGATCTTGCGCGGGTCTCCTGTAAGGATTGAGCCCACCGGCTTCATGAAAAAGCAGAGAAGGACATCGCCGTACTCGTTCACTGAGAAATTGGTGTTTCCCACTTTGCAGCTATAGACGGTCCTTTCCGGGTCCCTGAAGTACTCTTTAATCAGCTCAAGCTGCAGGATGGTGTTGTGGATCGGGGCACCATGCCTCTTCAGCCTTATGAGCTGGTCAATAACCCTGTTCACAAGGGAAAGGTCCTTTGGCCAGAATTCGCTCTGCCTGTGCCAATTCGGGTCGTAGGCAGACCCAAAATTCTGTGTCAATGGCTGGAAATTTATTCCGTTAAGCCTGAGCCCTTCTGCCCATCCAACCATCTGGACAGCCTCATCAAGGTTTTTGCTGCAAAGGACTGTTGCAATAGAGAGCGACATGCCGTCCCTGCGCCCGTTGAGCATCCTGAGCGAGTTTACAGCTGCATCATATGAATGACCCCGGATTGCCTCATGGGTTTCTTTCTTTATGCCCTCAAGGGATATGCTGATGCCGGTAATCCCGGAATCAACTATCCCAGCTGCCTTTTTTTTGTCAATGAGCACACCATTTGAGGTAGTCAGGACAGACACATCATGGGACGATGCATAGCTGATGATCCCGGCCATGTCATCCCGCAAAAATGGCTCTCCCCCTGCAATATTAAGTGTAAAGGGCCCAAGCCACCTGCGCAGCTTGCGGATTGCGGTTTTGATCTCATCTGAGGTCATTTCCTCATGGCCATCATCTATCTTCCAGATGTCGCAGTGCCTGCATTTCAGGCAGCAACGGTGGGTGACACTGATGTTCACAAAAGAGGGTTTCCCCTGCATAAAATGTGACATGAACCGGTTTACATGTCTGCTGATAAAGGCTCTGTATTTTGGTTTCATAGCAGATCAAAGCAGTTGTTGAGGCAGGGCTTGCCGCAGGCCTGCGTCGCAAGCCTTGTCTTGCGCATCTCGTTACTGTCCCATATCATGGAGATGGTGTGTTTTCTGAGATTTATGTGAGGGCCCTTGCCGCAGACAGTCACCTCGCCGAAGTTGGTGATGTGGAAATAGTTATACCCTGCCAGGCAGGCCCCCTTCTTGAAGTTCTGCTTATCCCGGAAGTAACCAGGGATTGCTTTCAGCTGCGCCCTGCTGTTTGTTATCTGGGGCTTGCCCTTCAGGCGCATAAGCTGGTCAACAATGGCCTTAAGTTTTTCCTGGTTATCATCTGTAACCCAGAATTCGTCCTCATAGGTTGCATCTGCGTTGAAGAAATATGAATTATCCAGGGTGTAGGCATTGTAGTTGAGACAGTCTACGCCCATCCCGGCCGCAAGCCTGTGCAGCTTAAGAAGCTCATCAAGGTTTATGTTTGTAATGACTGCTGTGACGGCTATTGCTATCCTGCTGTCTCCCCTGGATTTAAGCAGGTGCTTAAGGGCTGAAATTGCCTTTTTATGGGCGCCGTCCTGGTTTCGCATATAGTCATGAATCCCAGGGTCTGCTGCATCAAGAGAAACGGTAATATGGTTGAAACGGTATTGTACGAGCCGCCTTGCAGTCGCCGGGCCAATTAAGGTCCCGTTTGTGTTGAGCGCCAGGGTCAGGCCCTTGCCTGTTGCGTATTCCAGAGACTGAAAGAGCAACTCCTTTTGCATGAGCGGCTCCTGGCCGCTGAATTCCAGTATTGCTTCCGGGCAGAAGCTGTGGATCTGGTCGATAATCCCCTTTACGTCATCAAGTTCCAGTTTCCGGTTGTCATTGTTATCCTTCCACTGGCTGCATATCCTGCATCTGAGGTTGCAGTGTCTTCCGATGTCAATTGATATTGCCCGGGGCTTTACGAGGGGCAGCGTTGTCTCATAGGACAGGCTGTACTTAAGGGCCTTGCCGCAACCGGCCAGCCTGTCCCTGATCTGCGAAAAATCAGCCCCGGATTTAAGCATGGTGCTCATTATCCGCAATTCCGGGCAATCCCTATTGTCAAGGGCCCGTTTTACACAATTCCTGATTTCTGCCTGCTTTCCAAGAATCAAAGAACAAACCTCGCTAAGT
Organism: archaeon; assembly: GCA_043823195.1. Lineage (GTDB taxonomy): Archaea > Nanobdellota > Nanobdellia > Woesearchaeales > JBDRAZ01 > JBDRAZ01. The sequence continues at coordinate 6,527 of JBDRAZ010000082.1, read as the reverse complement.
CCCATGCATTGGTCAGGGCACATTTTCCCTATCTTTTATTTGTTTCGGTTCATCAAGAAATTCCTTGAGCACCTTGTTTACAGACCAGACCTTGGAGACAAAATAGCGGAATGTCGCTGAGTTGTATACACCTGAAATCTCCTTATTCAGGTACTCGAACTCATAGTTCAGGCGGCTGAGCTCAGCTCCCCGCTCCTCAAATTCTATCTTCAGCTCGTCAAACCTCTTGCGGATGGTCTGCTGGTCAGTTTCCTTTTTCTGGAGGGCCATGATAAGGTTGCTTATCTCAGCCTGCGATGCCTTCACCCTCTCTTTTTGCATGCGCAACTCCTCATCCCGGCTTGTTTTGTCCTGCCGGTATTTCTCAAGTTCCGCTTCCTTCACCTGAAGGGTTGTTGAGAGCTGCATGACGCGCGATGACCTCTCCTCAAGTTCTTTGCGACCTGTTTCCATGTCGCGGGCGGCGTCATCTATCCGTATCAATGCCTCAAGCAATTCCTCTTTAAGGATGCCCACTACGCTGTCCTTCAGACGGATCTCGTTCACGTGGGCATTGTTGTGGCTTACAAGCTCCAGTGAATCACGCTCTGAATTTTCAAGTCTCTGAACTGTTTCCAGAAGCTCTTCCTTCAGCCCAAGGATTACGCTGTCCTTGAGCCTCATTTCAGCCTCAAGGGCTGCGCCGTGATTCTCAAGATACCCTATCCTGCTACCCGCCTGCTTCAGAGACTCATTATCGTGGCTGGTTTTCCTGCATAGCTGTTCATATCGCATTCTCAGCTGATCCAGCTCATGCTTCATCTGAGACCCCAGCGCCTCAAACCTCTCCTTTTGCCTCTTGGCTTCACCTATTACCTCGAGCAACAGGACCTTATCAGGTGTCTTTGCTGTCATCTGCCTCTGCTGTCATTTACAGGTCTGTGGCTGCCTCCATAGCCTTGTCAAAATCGCCCTTCTTCAGCAATTTGTTGATTTTTGAGAGTTTCTTTTCCTCATTTTTTTCAGTGAGTGCAGTGATTTTTTTCTGGAGGCACCTCAGATTATCATTTAGCTCTGACTTTTCCTTTTTGGCAGAAACCAGATCATTGGATTTTGCATCCAAGGCTGCAGAAAGCTTGCTTGCAGTATCGCGCAGATTGTTGATTTCTTTGACAAAATCAGAGATATCTTTTTCTTTTATCTGCAGCTTGTGCTGAAATTCTCTCATCTGGTCTGTTTTCAGCTGCACTTCAGTCTCCTTGTCTGCCAGCTCCCTCTTTTTCACTTCGTATTCCTTTTCCAGAATGAAATACTTCTGTTCCAGAATCCTGACATTTGCGTTTGCAGATTCAAGCTTGTTCTCAATCGCTGATGCTGAAGCATTGGCAAGGTCAAGCTTGTTCTTCAGCTCATGAAGCTGGTTGATCATGACCCTGTTCTCATTTTCTGACCTTTCAAGCGCGAGAGATTTCTTGTCGAGGGTTTCCTTAAGCGGTTTATATCCCTCCAGTTCCTTTGCAAGAACCTCTTTCCTGTGTTTCGTCTGTTCGCACTTCTGCTTCAGAAGTTTTAGCCTCTTTTTGGCCTTCTTAAGCTCCTGTGAGAGATGGGAACCAACATTGGCAGAATCACGCTCAAATGCGATGATTTTCCTGAGGTTGGAAAAAAAATCCGGAAGCAGCTGGTCAATCTCAGATTTTGGATGATGGGATATCAGCTTGGCAAAGATCAGGTGAAGCATGCCGTACAGCAGATCATACCTCTTCTGTATGTAAAAATAGGCTGAAGAGGACATGGCTTCAGCCAGCCGCTGGGGGTAGTGCTTGGCCACAAGCAGCAGGCGGTTGCGCTCAACATAAAGCCTCTGAACCTCTGTCGGGTTCTCGGGGCACAGGATGTACCCGGTACCGTTGTATTTATGGTGCACAACGCTTTTGGGAACATACAGCAGCCTCCAGCCGGCGTTTCGGCATCTTATGGACATATCCACGTCCTCGCAATACATCACAAAATCCTCATCAAATGGTCCGGCGTCTGCGAGGCATGCCCGACGATACAGGACTGCAACCCCGCAGAGGCTGCCGACTTCCTCTATCCTGTCGTATTGGCCCTTATCAGGCTCACTGAATCCCCTGTCTGCCCAGTACATATTTGGGTATTCAACATGGCCGGTGCTGTTGATTCTGCCATTTTCCAGCAGGATTTTGCTGCCGCAGGCCCCAACACTCTGGTCCTGATGCATGGGCTTCATCAGCTCGGTCAGCCAGCTTTTTTCCACCCGGGTATCATTATTAAGCAGCACAATGTAGTCTGAGGCGGAACTGGCAATTCCCATGTTAAGGGCCCTGCAGTAGTTGTTCTCAGTGTTGCGGAGAATCTTAACAGAGGGAAAATTCCTGTCGACCCATTGAATTGAATCGTCAGAGGATTTGTTGTCAACCAGTATGGTCTCGGTTTCAGGATAATCAAGTTCAGCGAGGGAATTCAGGCAGTCTGCCAAATACTGTTTGCCGTTGTGGTTTACAATGATAATCGAGACTGCATTATTCCGGGCTGCAGGTTCGGCAATCTGGTAGGAACCGCATTTGGAGCATTTTCTCCTGGAGCTTGTGGATTTTCGATAGGCCGTAATACGATGCCCGCATCTCCTGCAAACATAACTCTTTTCCAAATATACCCCCGCCCAGCGTAGAATTATCAGAGTTTATAAAGTTTTTTGAAAATTCTCAATGAGAATTCTGTAAAACCCAGTGGGCCTGCATCCTGATGAGCCCCTGCAGCGGATTTTTCTCAGGCAGAACGTGGAAGGCGTACTGCTTATAGCGGTGATCATAGGGCCTGGAAGCTGTCTCGTCATAGATCGCCGCGGAAAAAAGATAGCTGCCCTGCAAAAGCGGCAGCACGGGAACTGAAAACGTCACAAATCCTGTGCCCTGGATCCCGGGGATTTCGGAATTGGAATTTACAGAATTTGGCCCGGCCACCAGAATTCCCTGCGTAGTATGGATTGCAGCCCCGAACATGGGCCTGAGAATTTTCCGGTCTGCGGAGAATTCTATCCTGGCTGAGAATTTGTCACCTGTCCTGAAAGAGTCTGTCTTGCCGCGGGGTCCATAAAAAGACACATTTGTAACCCTGGCCTCCTGGAAGCCCCAGCCGCCCTCAGAGATGCTTTTTTTTGTGTAGGCCTCATACAGGCGGTTCAGCCTCTTCAATACCTTTGCCTCAAGATCCTGAAATTCCCTGATCCTTCCGGAATTTCCCTTATTAAGAGACAACCTCTGAACCTCCTCATTTATGTCAGCCAACAGGACGCGGAGGAGATGCCCCATATCCTCGATAATGGTCTCGCTGCGGTAGAGCGAAAGAATATTCTTGCTGTATTCATCAAATATCGCCAGTTTTCTGCCAAAATCTATGTCAGAGTGGAATTCTTCAAACAGAAGGTCAGCAAGGTTCCTCGTGAGGCGCCTCTTATTAAAGGAATCTGTCACCTTGGGGATTTGCTCCCGGTATAGATCAATAAGCTCCCTTTTCACAGAACTCATCGGTTATTGTAGTTTATCTCTTCCCTTAGAAAGATTGCCATCAGGTCAACCAGCCGAACCCTGATGGACTCGTTCTTTGTTGTGTTCAGCGCATCCTTGATGTTTTTTTTGTTTAACCGGATAATCTTTATCTTGGTGTCAGCGTCTGCGATATTATTCATGGCCTCTGTAAGCGCACTGACATAATCACCAACCAGCTTTTCCTTCCTGACCGGGTCCTTTGACCCCCTGATCTCGCTTTCCAGAAGGCCTATCAGGTCCATGTATATCTCATGATTGCCGGTAGTGACCTCAGTTGGTTCCTTTGCTTCCATAGAATACCCCCGCAGGCCTAGAATGCAAACTGTTATAAAAATTTTTCTATTTAAAAGATTGGTCGGTTGGAGCTGTCCTGAAGAAGCCCCCTGAGTTCAGAGATCAGCGCGGTGTTTTCCCCGGCTTTACCTTCCCTGATGCGCTCATGAAGTATGCTGCGCAGTTCTGCAAGGAGCTCCTGTCGCTTATAGTAATCTGTCGTATTCTCAAGTTCATAATAGAGGAGTGCTCTGATCTCGTACAGGATCTTGTCCGGGAAACCGTCTGATGCCTTAAGCTCCTGATATAGAAGCTTTTTCAGGTCATCCACCAGTGCAGTCCTGTACCTGACATCGCCGCTCTTCTTTATCTCAAACCTGAGAAGGCCCTTAAGCTCATTTATGGCCTTTATATTGCTTTTTGCTATTTCCTTATTGAGCATATGCCTGATCTCCTCAAAGGATCTTCTCTTTGACTCAATCAGCTCCTGCAGGCTGGCCTTGATCTGGCTGATTTTTTCTTCAATCTTCTGGATTTCTTCGCCGGGCGTTATCTCGCTCTGCCTGAGGATTGCAAGCTGATCCTCCAGCTTTTCCCTCTTGTTATTGTATTCCAGGATCCTCTTCTCGGTGATTTCATACCTGGAGGTGACAATCTCCTTGATCTCACGGATAAGCTCAAACTTTTCGCTTCTTATCTCGCTTATCTGTATGTCAAGGTCCTTTAGCTCATCCTCTGAACGCCCCAGTTCAGCCTTGTTTACCTGGGCCGCCCCGCTCAGTATCCGGATCTTCTCCAAAGCCTGCTTCCTCCTGGGATGCAGCTCTAGGAGCCTTGCGTCCTTTGCAGCTATCCTGTCGCGAATAATCCTCTTATCCTCGTGGTATATCTTGTTCTTGTAGTACTCAATCACCTTCTCAGTCGGCCCGATGATCTCGATTTCGCCCCTGTCTAGGAGGATGGTCCTTTTGCACAGAAGGCTGACCTCATCAAGCGAGTGGGAGACAAAGATCACTGTTTTGCCCATCCTGATGAAATCCAGCATCTTGGCCAGGCTTTTTTTGCGGAAGGATTCATCGCCCACTGCCAGGATCTCATCGATAAGGAGTATGTCCGGGTCGTGCATCAGTGCCGTTGCAAAGGCCAGCCTGACCTGCATCCCCGAGGAGTAGGTCTGGAGCTTTGCATCGATGAACGCCGCGAGGTCAGCAAACTCAACTATTCGGTCAAATTTCCTGTCAATGTGTTTCCTGGACAGGCCCAGAAGCTGGCCATAGAGATATATGTTTTCCCGTCCAGTCAATTCCTGGGAAAATCCCACCCCCAGCTCAATGAATGGCATGATCTTGCCGGCAGCATTAATTTCGCCTTCTGACTGGAGAATCCCGGCTATAACCCTGAGCAGGGTTGTCTTGCCGCTGGCGTTCCTGCCTATGATGCCCAGGCATTCACCCTTTTCCACACTGAAAGATACGTTCTTCAGGGCTGTCAGTATCTCGTACTGGTTTTTTCCCTTGACAGAGGCAAGGAAGTGCTCAAAGAGGGTGTCCCTCCTGTCATGGTAAATCCTGAAGTGCTTTGTGATGTTCTTAGCTGTGATTGCGTACATCAGATCTCCTCTGCAAACCGGGGCGACATGGCTTTGAAAACGGCGTACCCAACTATGAGCACGCCTAGTGTCATGAAAAGCGTGATAAGGTAGTGTTTGAATGACCCGAAGTCCAGGATATTCGGCGCAAACCGGAAGATCAATGCATCCCGTGAATCATTGATGATCCGCCCCATGGGATTAAGGTGATACCACCTGACCCACCTTGATGAGACCTGGCTGATTGGGTAAATAATCGGGGTAATCCAGAATCCAATCACGAGAAGAACCTCCCAGATGTGCAGGATGTCCCTGTACCTTACATAGAGCGCTGAAAGGCCAAAAGAGAGGCCCAGGGCCAGGATAAAAAGCTCTGCAAGGTAGAGAGGGAGGATCAGCGCTGAGAATCCGAGTCCGACCTTGAATACTGCCATGAAAAGCAGGAACACAAAAAGGTTCAGGATAAGGGTCATGGATGCTGTCAGGCAGGAGGACAGCACTATTATCGTCTTTGAGAAGTTCAGCTTCTTTATGAGATTTGCCTTGTCAACCAGTGAGCGCATGCTGGTGGTCGTAGCCTCCGAGAAGAAGTTCCATAGCAGGATGCCGAGAAGCAGAAAAAGCTGGTAGTGCTCCACATCCATTTTCATGATTATGGAGAAGACCACATAGAGGGTTGCAAGCATCGACAGGGGAGCCAACAGGGACCAGAGGTATCCAATAACACTGTTCTTGTATTTGAGCTTGAAGTCAGTAATGGTTATTTCCCTGACCAGGTCATATTTGCTGACATTGCTTTTCAGGTCCCTAAAGGGCGCAAGGGCCATCTTCTTGCCCCTCTCCTGCAGATCAGACCAGGGTATCATCCCGCGGAGCCCTGAAAATAGTGAGAATAGAGTGCTATTACTGCTGGCCACCTTTTTTTACCCCCCGGCAGAAACTGGAAGCTTATGCTTAATAAAGTTTTCTCTTTGGGCGGCTTCATCCTGAAAACCGCGTTTCCGGCGATTTCGCTGGGACTGAATGGTGATTTCAGCATTCAGTGGACAATTTTGGAAAGTTGCTCTTTTCCCTGTTTTCTTTGTGATTTCCCTGCCCGGCCGCAGAATCTCGTCAGT
>JBDRAZ010000081.1:0-41897 GCA_043823195.1 archaeon | reverse complement strand
TTTCTACTACTTCGTATCCTTCCATATTAAGGCGCATCGGTTTTCGCATTGTAGTTACAATGTAACTACACAAATACAAAAAGATTTCGGTGCTGTAGTATACAAGTGGGAAAAACGCTTCAGAAAGCTAAAGAATTACGGCAATCCGATATATATATATACTCCGGGGCATGACCATTTTCATATGAAGATTCTCCTGGACACTAATTTCCTGCTAGTCCCGTATACATTCAAGGTGGATATATTCAGGGAGCTTGAGAGAATCTGCGACAAGCCCTATGAAATCTGCGTGCTTAAGCAGTGCATTGATGAGCTGAATTCAATAATAGGGAAGCAGAAAGGCGAGGATAAGGCAGCAGCAAAGCTTGCCCTGGAGCTAATTAAAGCAAAAGATTTAAAAATAATCTCAGAACCAACAAAAGCACACGTGGATGATATCCTATTTGGCCTGTCTGAGAAGGGATATGTTGTTGCCACCCAGGATAAAGGTCTGCGGGACCGCTTAAAAAGGGCAATCTTTTTAAGGCAGAGGAAATATCTTACCACAAAAGGAGTAAAATGTTTTACATAACAACCGTCAAGGACCATATCAGGGTGCCTCCGAGGATGTTTAGCGACAACCTTGAGGAGTCAATCATTAAGCAGATTAAAGCGAAGTATGAGGGATACATCTCCAAGGACCGGGGCATTGTTATTGATGTCTCCAAAATCCGGGACATCAAGGACGGGATCATAATCCCGGAGGATGGTGCATCATACTACGAGACAACCTTTGACCTGATCACTTTCAATGCAGATCTTCACGAGGTCTTCATCGGGAAAATCAAGGATATTGCCGATTTCGGCGCTTTCATTTCCCTTGGGCCTATCGAGGGCATGATACATGTCTCGCAGACAATGGATGACTTTGTGTCATTCAGCAAAGACAAGGTTCTCCTCGGAAAGGAGACCAAGAGATCCCTCAAGGTTAATGATATCTGCAGGGCGCGGATGATTGCAACAAGCTATAAGGATGTGGCTAACCCCAAGTTCGGGCTGACGATGAGGCAGCCGGGATTTGGCAAGCTTGAATGGTTTAGGGAAGAGAAAAAATGAAGAAAAAAGCCTGCAAGACATGCAAGATTCTGGTTGACGGAAACGACTGTTCTGTCTGCAAGACAAGCCAGCTCTCTACCAGCTGGCAGGGAAGGCTTAATGTTCTTGATGTGAACAAGTCGCTTATTGCAGATAAGATAGGCATCAAGGTTAAGGGCGAATACGCAATCAAGGTCAGGTGACAAAATGGAAATCACAATCATGAATAAGAGAGAGAATCCGCTGCTAAGCCGGACAGACTTGTCAGTAGCTGTCCACTTTGAGGGCAAAACACCTTCTCGTGAGGAACTGAAAAAGAAGGCATCGAAAGACTTGGACCTCAAGGAGAGCTGCATCAGCATCAAGAAGATCGAGACTGTCTTCGGGCAGCAGCAGGTCAATGTGGCCCTGCATATATACAAGGATGAAGAGAGCAGGAAAAAGATAGAATATGGATATCTTTCCAAGAGGGGCCAGAAGAAGGAATCCGCAGAACCCAAGCCAGCTGAAACACCTGCCAAATCTGCAGAACCTAAGCCAGCTGAAACACCTGCCAAATCCGCAGAACCTAAGCCAGCTGAAACACCTGCCAAATCTGCAGAACCCAAGCCAGCTGAAACACCTACCAAATCTGCAGAACCCAAGCCAGCTGAAACACCTGCCAAATCTGCAGAACCCAAGCCAGCCGCTTCCGCAGGAGGCGTTGCTGAAACACCGAAAAAGAAGGCTGATGCATAATGGCTAAGAAGCAAAAGAAAAAAAAGCAGACGAGCGCGGTGTGGAAGAATTACGACAGTTCATCAGGACTGAAGAGAAAGAACAAGGTGTGTCCCAAGTGCGGGGACGGTCATTTTCTGGCTAATCACAAGGACAGGATATCCTGCGGCAAGTGCGGGTATATGGAGAAAAAGTAGCGGCGTTCTGAAACATTATTAAATGACAAAATTACTTGGTTTCTGTTTTTTCGCTGGTGTCTGTTGTTTCTGTGTCGGCATCTGTTCTTATGCTGTTTGTTCTCTGGTATATCAGGAGATCCTCGGTGGTGAGTTTCTTTCCTCTCCTTATTTTCTCATCAACAATCTTTTGCTTGCTGAGGAGCTGTTTTTCCTCTTTGATTTCCTTTTCCTTTTGGGTTTCCTTTTTGTACTCGTCCAGCTTCTGTGTAGTCTGGTTAAGTTCAGGGAGCTTTTTCTTCAGATCATCATTTGCCTCAAGGAACTGCTTTTTGAACTCAAAAAATCTTTTGTAGGCTTCCTCTTCCTTTGCCTTGAGGTCATCGATATTCTTGGAGAATTCAAGCATTTCCTCGTGCTTCTTCTGGCTCTCTTTGGCTTGGTTCTGGATCCTCAGATGGACATCCTCTGCCTTTGCCTTCAGGTCATCAATTTCTTTTGAGACTGCGCCAATCTGGTTGCTTGAGCTGACAATGCCCTTTGTTTCCTCGAGTTGCTTCTTCTTTTCCTTGATCTCCTTCATCAGCTTCTGTTCGCGCTCGAACGGCATGGCTTCTGTTTCGATCCTTGTCTCCAGCCTCTCGATTAGGTCGCTGAGCTGGAATGGGTCAAACTTGAGGTTGTGCTTCTTCAAGAAATCGGTCTTTTCGCTTCTCAGCTTTTTGATCTCAGTGATCTTTTTCCTGATCTCGTCATTAAGGGTTCTTCTCTCTTCCTTTCCCTTCTTGACCTTGTTGGTGAGCTCATTCCTCTTGTTCTTGCAGGAGGAAACCTGTTTTATGAACTCAAGCACCTCTTCTCGGTACTGCTCCTTTTTCTCGAACCAGGATTCCTTCTCCTGGTTTATCTCGTTCAGCTTGTTCTTTAGTTCACGTATATCTTTTCTTAGCTCAGTGAGCTTCTTAAGTAATTCTTCTCTCTCTTGTTTTGTTAGCATAGCACTTCACATGGTTGGAAGCCGAGGCTTCAGCCGAACAGGGCTCCAAGTCCCTGAGCAGCCTCCTCTTCAGTCTTTTTCTCTTCTTCCTTAGGTTTTTCCTTCTTTTCTTCTCCGCCCTGCTGGGCTGCCGGTGCAGCTGCGACCTGTACAGGCATGGCAGCCTTTTCTATTGCTTCATCAATGTTTACTCCGTCAAGAGCAGCCACCAGGGCCTTTACTCTCGATTCATCAACAGTGACTCCTGCAGCGGTGAGCACCTTGTTTACCGCCTCTGTATCGATGGTTTTTCCTGCCTTGTGTAATAGCATTGCAGCATAGACATATTCCATTTTTTCTAACCTCCTGTATTTTCAGCCTCTTGGCTTTTATCAGATTTGCTACTATCGTGTGTGTCATTCTCCCCGGACTTTTCCCCGGCCGGTTCAGGGGCCTTTGCATTTTCCCCTCCATCGGGTTCAGCACTCTCTGCCGGCTTTTCTTCCTGGGGTTCAGCCTTTGCCTGCGGCATCTTCTGGTCAACCAGCGCCTTCAGGCAGAGCATCTGGGAGTTTGCCTTTCCAATGATGTCTTCAGCGACTGCATCAGCCATGATGTTCTGTTCAATTGCCAGCGCGCGTGACTCCGATTGGCACCTGGTCAGGAGATAGGACATCGTCTGTTCAGCCGGGTACGCGACATAGACTGCCAGGTTGAATGACTGGGACGCAGCCAGGCTGATCTTATCCAGATATTCCTGCTCATTGATGTACAGGACGTCTTTCGTAAGAATCTCACCATCTTCATAGACCGCATTAATCCTAAGCCCCACTTCCATCGGTTTGATTCCGAGCCTTGTAAGGAGCCCGGCAACCTTGGCAGATATCACTTCACCTTCCCTTGTGACAACAGCATCCTGCTTTATTGTAATTTTTCCGTTCTCAACGCCGGTCTTTATGCCGACTGCTCCCAGCTCCCCGATAAGGGGGCCTGGTGCAAACGGTGTGGGCCCGGCATTCACCTTAAGGTCACTTGGCGCGGTCTGGCCGGCCTTTGCAGGCGCGCTTGACTTGTTCTTATCGAGTATCTTGGCAAGCCTGAACGGGTTTTCGTGTGTAAAGATAAGCCCGGGCATGCCCTTGAGGTGCTCCCTGAGCATTTCAATTCCGTGCCTGTCATCCTTTGCCTTCTCAAGTGCTATTCTGATAAGCCTTCGCTTGGCAACCTTTATAACGACACTGCTGCGCAGCTGTTCCCGCATGTTCTGGAGCTGAGGCGTGGGCAGGTTCTCCATGTTTACTGTTCCTGCAATAGGATATTCCTTAAACAGGCTGGTCAGCTCTGCAACGGTCTTCTTCTTTTCGTCCGATACCCTTGCAGTCTTACTCATTCTGGTCTCCTTTGTCGTCACTGTCTTTGGTGACCTCAATAGCGGGTCCCATGGTCATTTTCAGGAATGCCGATTTGATATTGTTCTTTTCGCCGGGAAGGTGATGGATTAGGTTATTGTAGACAGTTATTATGTTGTCCACCAGTTGAGCGTCTTCCATCTTTTCGGTCCCAACAGCGCATTTTACGCTGGGCTCAGCTTTGGCGCTGACCTTGATCGTCTTGCCAAGCTTCTCTGCAAGATTCTTCAGGTTGGCGTTTGGCGGTACCACGCATCCTGCTTTGGGATTTGGCATTTTGCCTCTGGGGCCCAGCACTCTTCCAAATGTAGCTGCCACCTTAGGCATTACAGTTGCCTGGGCGATGAAGAAGTCATACTTTTTTGCCAGCGCCTTGGCCAGTTTCTTATTCTCGGCGTACTTGCCAAAGTCATCAACAGAAATGACCTCGTCGCAGTAATTCTTGGCCTCTGCTGCCAGTTCGGGGCCGATAAATGCGCAGATTGTTGGCTTTCTTCCCGTAGAATAGTGAAGACTTATGAAAAGATCAATCTGATCTTCCGGCTTCTTGATATTGATATCCTTCAGGTTAACAATCAGCTCAACGCTTTGAGAAAAATTGCGTTTCTTTGATTTCTCCCTAACTTTCTTTAGTGTCTTTTCCACTAATTGTGTATCCATGTTTACCTCCACCCTACTACTGCAGAAACAGTAGTTTGCGGGATCACTGTACAGGCTAATGCTCTGGAAATCCTGTTTCGTTTATAAAGCTATCGGATGTTCTTTTGTCACTATTGGGTGGGGAATAAAGAAACCTTTAAATAGTAGCTCTTGCTATGTTTACCTATGCATTACACCGGCAAAAAGGGGTATGTTCTTCCGCTTGTGCTTGTCCTGATAGTCATCGTTTTTTTTGCCTGGCTGATACTCGTAAACTCCAGGGAATGCACCTCAGATGCAGACTGCGGAGCAGACTCTTACTGCAGTGTGGACTACTCCTGCCACAAGATACCTGTTATTGAGCGGACGGTTGTTACAGAGCAGAATGTCTACAGTCTGCGGTTTCCTTCAATTGTGATCGCTCTGGGAATAATCGCAGCAGCTATTGTCCTTAAGAAGAGAAGGCCGGAACAGAAGCAGCAGAAGCCGGTACAGGATTACTACACCGCCAGCACACCCCGGACGGACGGCAGGACGCTCTATCAGCCCAGCCCATTAGCCAAGCCAGAGTCAAGGAAGGCTGAGCCAAGGAAGGTAATCGGCAGCAAATCGAGAGGAATATACCATCACAGGGATTGTTTCTGGGCCAAGAAGGTTCCCCTGGAAAACCAGATCGTTTTTGACAGCGAGGAAGCTGCCCGGAAGAACAGCTACAAACCCTGCAAGGTCTGCCTTCCTAACAGGTGAGCCTTCTACAGATAAGTTTTATATAAGAGACAGATATATGGAGCAGTTGATAGTCTGTCAAAAAGAGGCTCCCGTATGCGAATACCCAAGATATATCTTGATTTTGCCCTGAAGAACCTATGGGTTTTCGCCGGGCTTGTATTTGTTGTTGTCACGGTAATTATGCTGCTAATCATTGCAGCGGTATCTGATCATTGCAGTTTTCCTGAGGGTCTCGGGTGCAATGTCGGGGCAATTGATGCGGAGGTATCGTCGATTTTTCTGGATATCAAGAATAACTATGCAGGCGGAATATACATTGACCGCGTGAAAATAAGCGGACCCCAGATACAGGGAGGATGCCTCATTGACCCTGAAACAGGGCTTCTTGGCATGACCAACCCTCTCAAGCCCGACGGGCTGCACCTGTCAGCAGGTGATTCAGCTGAGATTCCTGTCCTGTGCAAGTCACAGCTCAAGTGGGACGGGGACGCTGAGTTTGATATTGTTGTGCGATTGAGGGATGAGGGAACCAGCCACAGCGAGATATTGACAGGAATCCTGGTCGGTGAGGTTGATGGGACTCCCCCGCCGTGCCCGGTTGGATGGATTTACCTTACCGGACTTGATGGGACCGGGGCCTGCTGCAATAATGTAGACTGCTGCGTTCTTGGTGGAAAATGCCAGCCGGGAAAAGAGGTCTGCGGGGACAAGGCTGACAATGACTGTGACGGAATTACCGATGACGGATGCACCTGTGATCCTGACAGGGATGCGGTCTGCTGCAATAACGGGCACTGGAACCTGACCCCCTCTCTAAATGCAGTTCACGAACTGCTTGAACCCGTGCCCTGGGATCATTGCGATACAACGAAGCGCTCGTGTTATGGCCTTTCCGGCGATATTGAGCCTGGCCAGTGTTGCGGTGATGATGCCCAGGAGTTCTACATAGCCGGCAGTGACGGTAGTGCAGCGTGCTGCGATTCGGGTTCAGACTGCGTTATTGAAGGGGTCTGCGGCAGCGGCGAGGAAATCTGCGGCGATGGACGGGATAATGACTGTGACGGGGTTACGGATGACCAGGATGATGATTGCTGGTGCGATCCTGACAAGTCCCGGCAATGCTGCGCAGGGATTAATTCCACGCTCGGGGCCGACATTGATGAACTTGACAGGGCATATCCCTGGGAGAGCCCGGGGAGGTGTGATGCCGCCCAGAGCTGTTTTGATGTGCCGGCAGGCGATTCGACAAGCCGGTCATGGAGGGGGGGCTGCTGCGGCGATGATGCCAATGAGTTCTTTGTCAGGGGTTCGGACGGGACCTTTGCATGCTGCGACAAGAGGTATGATCTTGTGTTTGATTCAGAATGCACCGGCTGCCCTGAAGACAAGCCCAATTTTGTTATCCTGACACAGTTCACAGAAGGCCTGGAGACAGAGTTGCTTCTTGAAGGCGTTGAGCCATACAGGGTAGAGGCAGGGATAAGCCTGCCCTGCAGATCAGACATTGCCTATGCGTATTTCGATGTTAGCAATGCGCGACCGTATAAAAATTTCCGCCCCCAGAGCGCTTCAGTTGTATTTGTTGTGGATATATCTGAGAGCATGACTTATCGAATGGACAGGCCGGCCCCCGGAGCAGGAAGGGAATGCAATGTCCTGGGTGATGCAGCGGCAGACAGGTGGTCGGTAGCCAGCTGCCTCCTTTATAATCCGCTGGGACCTGCAGCTTTGCTGCGCAGAATGGCTACCAACCGCTCAGGGAACCTGCTTGGTCTTGTTGCGTTCAACAGCCAGGGGTACATCCTGAGCTACCTGACCGAAGGATTCAGCCACCTTGAGCGCCTTACGTCTCAGCTTGAGCCGCGGGGGACATCTGATCTGCAGGCAGGCATCGAGAAGGCTGTTAAGGTGCTGGGTGCCAATAATCCCAACCGCAACAACCACATTGTGCTTTTGACAGGCGGGGAAGAGGATTTCGGTGATGCTGATGCATATGTCTGCGAAGGGGATTTCCCTCGTAGCAGCGTAGCTATCCATACAATCGCGGTCGGGCCCGCCGGGTCCGGCAGGTGCGGCCAGCCTAGTGATGATGCCTGCAGAACACTCACAAACCTGGTGAAGTGCACAGGCGGGACAGAGTCTGAAGCATCACCTTCGGCATTCAATGAACTGCTGAGCGAGATATTCAAATACCGTGAACAGGATACATACCCCTCTGACCTGTTGATCGCAGGGTTGAGGTATCCGGGCGAGCTGCGTGGTTCAGATGCTGAACCAGCGTATCTTGAACCGGCGCCTGACATCACGGCCCTGGCCAAGGGGTTTTCAGACAGCTGCCCGGGGTCAAGGCAGACACTGTCAGTTATAATTGAATCAACAGATCCGGGCTATCTGATGCTGTCTAACCTAACGGTGGCAGCCTGCACACCATGAAAACCAACAATCAGGAAAAACTGGGCAGCTTCCGGAAGAGGAGGCAGGAGGCAATGGAAAGGCGCAGGCGGGAGCCCCTGCTGGAAGAGCTTTTTGAGGGGCCTAACCCCAGAATGATCAAGAAGGCCCTTGCCGTAATCATTGTAGGGATTTTCATCCTTGCTGTTGTGACATCAGCCTTGGTGATTTCCACTTTTATTGAGCCTGTTGTCAATGCAACAAGGATCATGCCGGTGCAGAAGGGCGAGGTGTTTGATCCCTTTGCATCAGTAATGGGCTTTTGCAGGGGAATCGTCGATCCCCTTATGTCTGATAAGTGCATATTTCTCGTTGCAATGAACAGCGGGGACGAGGGGCTGTGTGCAGGAATAAAGTCGGCAACAGCCCGCAGCTCCTGCCAGAGCGTATTTGGCAGGAATAAGTACTCATGCAATGCGATAGATCCCCTTCAGAGAAACGACTGCTTCCACAGCCTTGCCATCATGGCCGGGGATCCGGCGCTCTGCGATAAGCTGATCAGGGCGACACCGCTGCAGATATCCGGAATACCGCTTCTGGATTCGCCTACAGCCGCCCGGTGCAAGCTCGATGTCGCAGCCAAGACGTCAGATGCCGGAATCTGCGAGGATCTGGCGAATGTGTCACAGCAGGAATGCCTAAGGGGCATGGCAGGCATGGTCATTGATGAGGATTTTTGCGATGGTCAGGAGGATGAGGACTCCTGCCTTGAGCATGTCCATCTAAAGCAGGTTGTCTCTCTTGGCAATCCTGCAGGCTGCGCCATGCTGGGCGAGAGTAATGCAGAACAATGCTATACCGAGCTTGCCCTGGAGCGCAGGGATTACAGGCTGTGCCATGATGCACCCGATCCGCAGGAATGCCTCGCCAGCATCATGCCCTATGTCCTTGACCAGGATATGTGCAATACACTCTCTAAGGATGAGAAAGCTGAATGCCTGTACAGGCTTGCGGTGTATTCAAAGAGCCCTGAGTCCTGCAGGCACCTGCTTGAACCTGAAATGTGCCTGCATGAAATGGCTTATGTGTTTCAGGATCCAATGGTCTGCAGCCTTCTTGCAGATAGCGAAGATTGCCACCTGAGCATAGCTAAGCATGCGCAGGACCCTGAAAAATGCGGTGGGATTACAGACCTTAAGAAGAGGCTTGACTGCAGGAGCACTGTTAAGCTGTTCGGTGTCCCGGATGTATGCACAATGCCGCCGGGAATTGTCTGTGAGGACTGGAAGCTTGCTGACCAGCAGCTCAGCATGACCCTGAGGGCAGATGTTGCCATGTCAGGGCTCAGCATAGAAGCGGACGCTCCCTGCCATCCCGATTCAATCCGGCTGAAGCCGGGTGACTCAATTACTGTTAGATGCGATGCAAATATTACGGGCCAGGTGTATATGCAGGAACTGAAACTGAGCTATGCTGATGCGAAGGGCACCAGGAATCTGCCCGGCCAGATAATAACAACCCAATAACGCGAAATCTTTAAATAAAGAAATTAAATCATGCTTGCTTATGGCAAAAATAAGGGACGCGTATAAGGAACTAGGAATCAAGTTTGATCTTGTGCCATTTGAGGGTCTTAATTCGGAATTTGAGATTGAATGCATTGATGACAAGGCATTTCTTCTGAGGGAGATCAGGCGCAAAATCTCAGACAAGGCCGATTATTACGCAAAGATGCTTGAGCAGATACTGCAGCCAGATGCTGCGTATTCGAGCGCTCACGAGTGCAGGGGTCTTGAGACAAATGATAAGCAGACCATCTTCCAGCTGTACAGCACCCTCATGCGAATTCACAGGAGCGCCATTGAGGTGGAGGTGATTGCTGAGGATCGTGCGGATGCAGAATTCATCAATGACTCCTACAAGACCTGGATGGCTCTCAAGAAACCTCTGGCGGTGATTCTGAAGGCAATAAGGGAGTCGTGGCAGCAGCATCAGCAGGATGAGGAAAAGGTCGGATATTTCGGGTGAATTATGAACATCGTTTTGATGGGTCCACAGGGATGCGGAAAAGGGACGCAGGCTGAACTGCTGTCCTCCAAGACCGGCCTCCCGCACATATCCACCGGAGACATATTCAGGGACAGCATGGCTTCCGATACGGTCATGGGAAGAACGGTAAAGAGCTACCTTGACCAAGGACAGCTGGTTCCTGATGAGCATACGATTGAGGTTGTTGCAGACAGAATTTCCAGGGAGGATTGTGCGAATGGCTATATACTTGACGGGTATCCCAGGAATCTGAACCAGGCAAAGGCCCTGGACAGGATCGCCTCACCAGATGCGGTTCTGGTTATAGTGGTGCCGGATGATGTCGTTACGGAACGGATCGGCGGCAGGCGCGTGTGCCGCTGCGGGGCAGTATACCATGTTCTTACCAATCCGCCGTCCAGGCCGCGTGTTTGCGACCGATGCGGGGGGCAGCTCACCCACCGGGACGACGACAGGCCTTCTGCCATAGCAAAAAGACTTAAAATATACCATAAGGAGAGTTCTGAACTTCAGGCGTATTACAGCAAGAAGCTTCACAGCATTGACGGACAAAAGAGCATCGGCGAGGTTTTCAGCAAGGTCAGGAAATCTCTGGGCATATGAAATATGATGTAATTGTTGTCGGGGCAGGCCCGGCCGGGCTGATGGCTGCGCGCGAACTTGAGGGAAAGGCGAAATACCTAATCATTGAGGCGAACAAGAAAATCGGATACCCTCTAAGATGCGGCGAGGGTGTAAGATGCCGTGAATTCTGCCAGCTGTTCGGAAGTGACCTGCCATTTGTAGTGAACCGGGTCTCGTATCAGGAGGTTAGGCACGGGGATTATTCACGGGCAGTAAGCCTCTCTTACCTGGAACTTGACAAGCCGCGGTTTGAGCAGTGGCTTTCCGCGCCGCTGACCAGCATATCACTGAGCACAAGGTGCGAGGATGTCATTATAAGGAATGATTGCGCCGAGGTTATCACAAACAGGGGAACATTTAAGGCAGGCATGGTTGTGCTTGCATACGGCTGCAACTATGCGGTGCAGAGAAGGTACGGGCTTGTGAAGGGCAGGCCCCGGATGATAACCGGATACGGGGGCATTTATAGGGGCAGGCACCGGACGCTAAAGCACGACAGGTTCTATTACTACTTTGATGATGATTATCTGGGATATCTCTGGGTCTTTCCCAAAGGGGAGGATACCTTTAACATAGGGTTCGGGGCCTATAATGCAGTCAGTGCCAGGGAGGCCTTTTCTTCGCTGACCCGGAAGCATGGTTTTGACAGGCTTGAGAGAATAGGCTCATATTCGGGGGTTGTTCCATGTTCCGGTCCAATTGACAGGACATATCATGACCGGCTTATCGTCTGCGGCAATGCAGCGGGCCAGGTATTTGCGGGAACAGGCGAAGGCACTTATTATGCCCTGCGCATAGGGAAAATTGCAGGTGAGATTGCTGTCCGGGCAGCGCGGAACAAGAGCTATAGCGCCGATGCACTTTCCAGGTATGAGGATAAGTGGAAGTCCATGTTTGAGGAGGCGCTTTGCGGCGGCGTTGCCTTTGGAGAACTGTTTGCCCTCGGATATAAATATGGCCAATACCATAAACTGTTCAGCACCCCGTCAAACATGGAGCTCACGAACATGATCCAGTATGGAAAGATGCCATTCCGTACAAAGGCCGCCAGGCTTGCCGCACGCCTCTTAGTCGACAGCCAGAATGTCATGAACAAAGAGCCCGTTCCGCAAACAGTAAGGCTTATTTACCGCGTGGCCAGGGCATTTGGCTGATTGGTGCTATGATGAATCAAAAGCAGATAGGGTCAGTTGTGCTTATCCTGGGGATAATTCTCTCGGTCCTGGTTTTTTTTGTTAAGGCCAGGGAAGACACGACCATTGGCCTGTTGATCGATCAGCAGGGATCATGCTATCTTCCTGATGGGACGTGCCTGCATGAGGATCGCGATTATAGTGTATACGCTGTCGGCTGGGGGCTGTCAATAGCGCTGATTGCCCTTGGGCTCTACCTTGTGTTCATCGACCGGACCCAGGATGCTCTTGCGCAGCAGCATGTCTTGGTGTCGTCAGCGCTGAAAGAGGCAAAGAAGCAGGAAAGGGATAAGGATGAGTTCAGGGCGTTCCTGTCCGGGTTCAGCGCTGATGAGCAGGCGGTGCTCCGGGCGGTAAAGGAACAGGACGGGATCAAGCAGTCTACCCTGAGATACAGAACAGGCCTGTCAAAGACAGGTTTGTCACTTCTTCTGAAGTCGCTTGAGGACAGAAAAATCATATCCAGGAAGCAGTCAGGCAAATCCAATCAGGTCTATCTGAGAACGAATTAAACGGTCCGGGACATGAATTCCTGCGTTTTAAACGTTTTGAGATGATAGAATGCCGGCGAATGGTATTAATAACTGCGGGTTTTACCGAATCCTGAGGTGGTCACAAATGCAGATTAAGCTACATGTTTCAGGGATGCATTGCAAAAGCTGTGTGATGCTGATAGAGGACAGCCTAACAGAGGCGGGCGCAGATAAGGTGGATGCGTCGTATAAGGCGGGCAGGGTAACCGTGGATTTCGATCCAGGCAGGATATCTGAAGACCGGATAAAGCAGGTAATAAAAAGCGAAGGGTATGGTGTTGAGAATGATTAGGGAGGATTTCTATGCAAAGGGAACAACCTGCGGGAGTTGTGCAGAGATAATAAGAAGGCAGGCCATGAAAATAGATGGCGTGAAGGATGCAAGATTTGATTATGCAGCTGAGAAGGGATTTGTTGTCTTTGATGCGAAGAAGACAAACCTGAAATCAATTTTTCGCAAGGTTGAAGAGAAGGGCTATACCTGCAGCATAAATAACCCGGATTACATTACAATTAACCTCAGGTGGGTTGGCGGGATAGTCGGTGTTGCGGGAATCCTGATAATTTCCTACTATCTGCTGAACCTTGCTGACGGAATCAATGTTCCCGCAATCAGCCAGAACATGGGGTATGGTCTGCTTTTCATTGTTGGGCTTCTTACAGGGATCCATTGTGTCAGCATGTGCGGCGGGTTTGTGATTTCTTATTCAGCCAAAACTGCTGAACTGGGATTAAAGCCCCATCGGGCCCACATCATGTACGCCGTAGGGAAAGTAGTATCATACACACTGATTGGCGCTGCTTTTGGCTTGTTTGGGTCAATAATTGCATTCACGCCCCTAATGCGGGGGGTTGCGGGACTTGTTGCAGGCTCATTTCTTATTCTCTACGGCCTGAAAATGCTCAACGTGATACCTGCACTCAGGAGGATTCAGCTGAAAGTACCCAGATCGCTTGCCAGGTTTGTAGGAAAGGAATCCAAGACTTCAAGCCCGCTTGTAATCGGACTTCTGAACGGGCTGATGATTGCCTGCGGGCCGCTGCAGGCGATCTACATCATGGCTGCCGGAACCGGGAGTGTTCTTGAGGGAGGCAAGCTGCTGTTCATTTTTGCTTTGGGGACCCTTCCTGTGATGCTGGGTTTCGGGTACCTGACGACATATGTTTCTAGCAAGATGACCAATAAGATACTTAAGGCTTCGGGTGTTATTGTCATTGCGCTGGGTCTGTTCATGATCAATAATGGACTGGCACTGACAGGTAGCGGCTACGACTTCAATACCCTGTTCACATCTGTCCAGGCAACATCTGATGACGCCTCTTTGAACATAAACAACGGCTATCAGGAGATCCGTATGGAGGTCAACAGCTACGGGTGGGAGCCGGACAAGTTCGTGCTGAAGAAAGGCGTTCCGGTCAGGTGGATCATTGATGGGAAGGAAATAAACGGGTGCAACAACGCGATACAGGTGCCGAAGCTTGGGCTGAAGTTTGACATCCGGAAGGGCGAACAGGTTATCGAGTTCACGCCGGAAGAAGAGGGGGTCATTCCCTGGAGCTGCTGGATGGGCATGATTCCCGGGGTGTTTGTTGTAAAGGATGATATTGACCTTGGGGACACACAGGTTGTGGAAAAGGCGCTAAATGATGTTCCGGAGCAGCGAGGTGGCTCCTGCGGGGCAGCCGGGGGAGGCTGCGGCTGCGGAGGCAGAGGATGAAGACCCTTAAAGTAGCCATTACCGGAATGCATTGCCAGAGCTGCGTAACAATAATAGAGCGGAGCCTCGGGCGTGTTCCTGGTGTTGCATCTGCTGCCGTAAATCTGGCAACCGAATCAGCCCGGGTCGAGTATGATCCTGCAAAAATCAAGCCCGAGGATCTCGTGGCTGTGATAAAGAAGCGTGGCTACGGAATTGCCAGGAAGAAAAAAACCTCGGAGGTTCCTGAACTAAAGAGGCATTTGCTTTTCTCTCTGGTATTTGCCATCCCTGCTTTCATCATCGGCATGGTCTTCATGTGGATTGGAGTTTCTGTTCCGCATGAGGGCCTTGTGCTCTGGTTCCTGGCAACACCGGTCCAGTTCATTGTGGGGCTAAGGTTTTATCGGGGGATGTGGGCTGCACTGAGGAACCGCACCGCTAACATGGACACGCTGATTGCAGCCGGAACAAGCGCGGCCTACTTTTACAGCGTTTATGTGGTCCTTTTTGCCCCGGAAATGGGGCAGTACTTTGAGGCTTCTGCCTTGCTCATTACCTTTGTGGTCCTGGGCAAATTGCTGGAGGCGGTTGCAAAAGGCAAGGCCGGAGAGGCGATCAGAAGGCTCATGGAGCTGTCGCCAAAAACCGCTAATATCCTTAGGGACGGAGAGATTGTGAAGGTCCCGGCTGAAGAGGTGCAGGTTGGCGACATAGTTGTAGTGAAGCCGGGCGAGAAGATCGCGGTGGATGGGATTATCGCGAAGGGAGCCTCTGCCCTGGATGAAAGCATGGTCACAGGCGAGAGCATACCGGTTGACAAAAAGGTTGGCGATATAGTCATGGCCGGGACAGTCAATAAAACAGGCAGTTTTCAGTTTAAGGCCAGCAAGGTCGGGGAGGAAACAACCCTCTCACATATTGTCCGGCTCATTGAGGAGGCCCAGAGCGGTAAAGCACCTATACAGAGATTTGCTGATGTTGTATCTGCGTACTTTGTCCCTATTGTCATGTCGGTTTCAATCCTTACGTTCATAGGGTGGTACCTGGCGGGAGCGGAATTTGCTTTTGCACTTATTGCATCGGTTTCTGTGCTTGTGATTGCATGTCCGTGCGCCCTTGGCCTAGCAACGCCAACCGCAATCATGGTCGGCACGGGCAAAGGCGCAAAGAGCGGGATCCTTATCAAAGGCGGGGAGGCCCTGGAGACTGCGCATAGGCTTAAGCATATCATCTTTGACAAGACCGGAACCATTACGAAAGGCAAGCCTGCTGTTACAGATATTGTGCCGGTAGGCGTGGACGAAAAACGCCTGCTGGAGGTAGCTGCCAGCGTTGAGCAGACCTCTGAGCACCCGGTTGCAGAATGCGTGGTGCGTGAAGCAAAGAAACGGAGGGTGCGCCTGGCACACGCTGCCGGATTCAGGTCAATTCCCGGCAAGGGCGTAACTGCGAAAATCGGCCGGACTAACTACCTTATCGGGACCCGTGCTTTGATGGCGGAGAATGGCGTGGAAACCGGGTCTGTTGCCGGGATACTTCTTGGGCTGGAGGAACAGGGAAAGACGGCAATGATTGTAGCCGGATCAGGCAGGGTGCTTGGCGTAATCGGCGTCGCAGACACGATCAAGGAGTCATCCCCTATGGCCATCAGAAGGCTGAAGGATATGGGTCTGGCGGTCTATATGATCAGCGGTGACAACAGGCGGACTGCACAAGCCATAGCCAAACAGGCGGGAATCGATAACGTGTTTGCTGAGGTTCTTCCGGAAGAAAAGGCAGAATATGTAAGAAAACTCCAGAGAAACGGCAAGGTTGCCATGGTGGGTGACGGGATCAATGATTCGCCGGCGCTGGCACAGGCCGATATAGGTATTGCCATGGGTGCCGGAACAGATATTGCAATGGAAGCAGGAAACATCGTCCTTATGAGGGATGACCTTGCGGATATTCCAAGGGCAATAAAACTAAGCAGGCTTACGATGTCAAAGATCAGGCAGAACATGTTCTGGGCCCTGTTCTATAATTGTGTCGGGATCCCCATTGCTGCTGCAGGGCTCTTGAATCCAATGATCGCCGGCGCGGCCATGGCAATGAGCTCTGTGTCGGTTGTCACGAACTCTTTGCTGCTGAAGCTAAAACGTCTGTGAGGCGATGGACATGGATCACAAAATGCCGGGACTGATTTTGCTGGCAATGCACGGCTGCGCAGGATTGAGGGAAACGAAATATTAATAAAGATTGAGGATGTTCGCAAAGAAAAATCTAAGTTCGCGGGAGGTGGATAATGTGAATTCTGATGACGTGCCTGAAGAGGCTCAGGAGACTAAGAGGCCCAGGGATTCGATAACAGTAACGAAGACTACGGTGTGGCAGGGTGTTTCAGCAATACTGGGGCTCCTGCTGATCATATCAGTTTTTACCGGCGGGTTTAAGGGCAGCCCAACCGGGGATGTTGTTAAGGATGCCATGCCGGCTGAGGCAAAGCCGGCAGAGCCTGCGGTCGCTCCGGCATCAGCCCCGACCCCGGCACCGGAAATTGACATGGAAGCGCTTCTTGATGATGATGATGTCAAGGGCGATGCGGACGCCCCGGTGACAATTGTCGAATGGAGCGATTTCGAGTGCCCGTATTGCGGGAGGTTCTATTCACAGACATTTGGCCAGATCGATGAGAACTACATAAAGACCGGCAAGGTAAAGCTCGCATTCAGGGATTTCCCGCTGGGTTTCCATTCAAATGCGCAGAAGTCTGCAGAGGCTGCTGAGTGTGCAGGTGAGCTGGGCAAATTCTGGGAGATGCATGATCTTCTCTTTGAGAAGGGTGTTGTAGGCGGACCAGCAACCTATAAAGGATACGCTGCTGAGATCGGGCTTGAGCAGGCGGCGTTTGACGATTGCCTGGATTCAGGGAAGATGGCTGATGAGGTCAAGAAGGATATGGCAGATGGCCAGGCAGCAGGAATAAGGGGGACGCCGGCTTTCATTATCAACGGAAAGACCGTCTCAGGTGCGCAGCCCTATGATGTGTTTGCCGGCGCGATTGAGGATGCCCTGAAATGAGGCGCCTGATTCTTTTATTATTGCTTCTGGGATGCGCCGCCCCGCAGGCCGGGCAATTTGATTCATTTGCGCAGTGCCTGACTGAAAGCGGGGCAGTCATGTACGGAACCGAATGGTGCTCGCACTGCCAGAACCAGAAAGAGGCGTTCGGGCCGTCATTCGAATATATTAATTTTGTCGATTGCGATAAAAACAGGTACCTGTGTGAAAGCGCCGGAGTGGAGGGCTTCCCTACCTGGAGCATCAACGGAAGCAACCACGCGGGGGAGCAGTCAATGCCGGTGCTGCAGTCACTATCAGGATGCAGGATCTATGAATGAGGGCACTGATACTGTTTGCGGTTCTGCTTGTACTTGCCACGGGGGCTTACGCAGATGCAAGGGTGTATTATTTCTATGGTGACGGCTGCCCGCATTGCGCTGAGGCATCGCCATTCCTGGACAGCCTGGAAAGCAGGTATTCCGGGCTGACTGTCCAGAAGTTTGAAACATGGCACAACAAAAGCAATTCTGAGCTGTTTGTTGCCATGAGCGCGGCCTGCGGGTCAAGTGTCGTGGGTGTCCCCACTGTCTTTGTCGGACACAGGCCTTTCATAGGTTTTGACTCGGCAGAGGGCAAGGGCAGGGAAATCGAGGCTGCAGTTGCAGAGTACCTTGAGAACGGCGGGCCGGACCTGATGGAGCATATCGGGGAGAACCTGACATCATGCCCTTCTCAGTCAGAAGACAGGAGTCTGATTCATGTGCCTTTCTGGGGCGAGGTTGACGCTTCCGCACTTTCACTGCCGGTGCTGACTGTGCTGATCGGTCTCCTGGACGGTTTCAACCCGTGCGCCATGTGGGTGCTGCTGTTCCTGCTGACGCTTCTTGCATACACAAAATCAAGGCGGAAGATGCTCCTTATCGGCGGCCTCTTCATTTTTGTATCCGGGCTGGTGTACTACCTTTTCATGGCTGCCTGGCTGAATCTCTATCTGCTGATCGGATTTTTGCCATACCTGCGAATTATAGTGGGCACAGTTGCTGTGGCTGTCGGGCTCATTAACCTGAAGGAGATGTTCTTTTTCAAAAAAGGGGTCTCGCTGGTTATTCCGGAGGGTGCGAAATCAAAGCTGATGGAAAAGATCAGGCACCTTGTGCTTAAGGCACCGCTTTCAACTGCGCTGGCCAGCGTGATTGTGCTTGCGTTTACTGTTAACTCAATTGAGCTTCTCTGCACAGCAGGATTTCCTGCAGTATATACAAAAATCCTTACAATGAGCAACCTGTCGGGTTTTGCCTACTATGGATACCTCCTTTTGTACATAATTATTTACATGCTCGATGACACGATTGTGTTTTTCATAGCGGTATATACGCTGAGTTCGGGCAAGATGACACAGGCAAAGGCCAAGTGGCTGAAGTTTGTTTCAGGCCTGATGATGCTTATACTGGGGCTCCTGCTGATCTTCAGGCCCAATCTCCTTATGTTCGGATAGCTGTGTCTAGTCTAAGCTGTGTTTATAATATATGCATCATTCCGCAGCCAGGCCTATATCATATAGCCGTCAGATATAAATAGCGACAGCGGCAGAATTTATCAAAAATGAGGTGAGATGATGGGCAGCATCGTGAAAGTTATCCGGAAGCGCGACGGGACCGAGGTTGAGTTCTCCAGGGAAAAGATAGCCAATGCAATATACAAGGCAGCCCAGGCTGTAGGAGGGTCTGACAGGGGGGTTGCCGAGGGGCTGGCTGACAAGGCAGTCGCGGTTCTTGAATACGCGTACGATGACAGGAGTCCGCCCGGCGTTGAGGATGTACAGGATATAGTTGAAAAGGTCCTCATGCATACAGGCCATACAAAGACCGCCAAGGCCTACATTCTGTATCGCAGGCAGCGTGAGAAGCTGAGGGTTGGCAAGGGCGTGTTCCTTGAGGTCAAGAATGCCATGGACGAATACCTTCAAAAGACCGACTGGAGGGTCTATGAGAATAGCAACAGCGAATATTCATTCTCCGGGCTCATGCAGCACACCGCCGGAAAGATAGCTGCCAATTATGTGCTGAACGAGGTCTATCCTGAAGAGGTGGCCCAGGCACACAGGAACGGCGATCTTCACATCCATGACCTTAGCTACGGTGTTGTGGCGTATTGCAGCGGATGGTCGCTCAAGAACCTGCTGCTGAAGGGGTTCGGGGGTGCTGCCAGGAAGATCAGGTCAAAGCCGGCAAAGCACCTTGACGTGGTTGTTGTGCAGATGGTCAATTTTTTGGGAAGCCTGCAGATGGAGCATGCAGGGGCGCAGGCGTTTTCATCGGTTGACACCCTTCTGGCACCGTTTGTCAGGACGGATGCGCTGGACTACAAGGCTGTCAAGCAGAACATGCAGCGGCTGGTATTTTCTCTTAATGTTCCAAGCCGGTGGGGGTGCCAGGCGCCGTTTACAAATTTCACGTTTGACTGGAGGATACCCGAGGATATGAGGGATGAACCGGCAATCGTCGGCGGAAAAAAGCAGGATTTCACCTATGGCGAATGCCAGGCAGAGGCAGATATGGTCAACAGGGCGTTCATTGAGGTCATGCTTGAGGGTGATGCAGACGGCAGGACATTCTTCTACCCAATCCCCACCTACAACATAACCAGGGAATTTGACTGGGACTCTGAGGGCGCGAAGAGACTTTTTCAGATGACGTCTAGGTATGGCACGCCGTATTTCCAGAATTTCATCAACAGCAAGCTTTCGCCAAGCGACATAAGAAGCATGTGCTGCAGGCTCCGGCTTGACTTAAAGGAGCTTAGGAACAGGATGGGGGGGCTCTTTGGTGCAGCTGACCAGACCGGTTCGATCGGCGTTGTGACAATCAACATGCCCAGGATCGGATACCTGTCGGAAACAGAGGACCAGTTTTTTGAACGGCTGGGGTCCCTGATGGATCTTTCCAGGCAGTCGCTTGAGATCAAGAGGGGCATTGTTGAAAAAAACCTGAGGAACGGCCTGATGCCGTTCACAAGGGTCTACCTCGGAAGCTATAGCCAGCATTTTTCGACGATCGGGCTGAACGGGATGCATGAAGCCCTGCTGAATTTTAGGGGATACGGCATCGATACAGAAGAAGGCAAGGAGTTCTCAGTCAGGGTGCTAGAGTTCATGCGCAAAAAGCTGTCAGAATTCCAGGAGGAGACGGGGCACCTGTACAACCTTGAGGCAACGCCGGCAGAATCGGCATCCTATAGGTTTGCAAAAAAGGACACCGAGCTGTACCCCGGCATAATGACGGCAGGGCCGAAGGATGCTCCGTATTACACCAACTCCACGCACCTTCCTGTCGGCCATACAGAAGACATATTTGAGGCACTTAACCACCAGGATGACCTGCAGGTGCTCTATACGGGCGGAACGGTGCTGCACGGATTCCTGGGCGAGAAGATCAGCGACTGGAAGACCACGAGGAACCTTGTGAAGAAGATTGCATACACATTCAGGCTTCCTTATTTTACGCTCACACCGACGTTCAGCGTCTGCCCTGTGCACGGCTACGTCTCAGGGGAGCACAGGTTCTGCCCGAAAGAACACAGCAAAGCTGAACTTGGGCGGCACGGTGTGGAGGTCGAGGAGGTGAACGCAGATGAGCATGAAAGTACCATGTGAGGTATACAGCAGAATAGTCGGCTATTTCAGGCCGCTGGACAACTGGAATTCAGGAAAGAAGTCTGAGTTCAGGGAAAGAAAAGAATACAGGGCCGAATAGCGTGACGGGACCATGAAACAGGATAACCTGAAACAGAAAAGCCTCATCGCGATCTTTGTAGATGACCACCGGAGGATTGTTGCCATGTTCAATGACTTTAAGGACAACAAGTTCCGGCGGTCGCCAAAGATTGCCCAGATACTTGGAGAGCTGATGAAGGCGCTGGATAGGCATATGCATCTGGAGGAATCGTTGTATGGAAAATACAGGGAGGCTACAGGCACAATGCTGCCGATCATCCAAACGGTCCGGCGCGAGCATGGCCTGCTCAGGAAGAGGCTTGCTGAAATGCATAAGGCCCTGGCCCAGGGAAAGGATATCGATGTAAGCGGGTTTGGCATGCTGCTTCGCAGGCACAGCAACATTGAAGAGAGGCTGCTCTATTCAGAGCTTGAACCTGTGATCAGTGCAAGGGAAATGGACGAGGTCTATGCGAGGATTAGACGATGGTGATAAGAGACATAATTAAGATTGATGAGGGCAAGTGCACCGGCTGCGGCCTGTGCATTCCAAACTGCCCGGAGGGCGCGCTACAGGTTATAGACGGGAAGGCGCGCCTGGTCAGCGACCTGAGCTGTGACGGGCTGGGGGCCTGCGTTGGCCACTGCCCGGATGGGGCGATTTCCGTTGAAAGGCGCGAGGCAGAGCCCTATGACGAGGCAAAGGTCATGGAAAACATTATTGAGGCCGGCCCCAAAACGATCAGGGCGCACCTTGAGCATCTGCGGGACCATGGTCAGAAGGGATATCTGGGACAGGCACTGGAGGTGCTGAAGGATAAGGGGATGGAAAATCCGTTGAGAAACCCATTGGAGACGGTTAATGCAGGGGGGGCGTGCGGCTGTCCTGGTGCCAAAATGGTGGACTTTTCAAATGGGGATAAGAGCGGCCCTGAAGAGGGGAGCAGACATTCCCAGCTACGTCAGTGGCCGGTGCAGATGCACCTGGTCTCGCCGAATGCACCCTACTATCAGGAAAAGGATGTCCTGATCACAGCAGATTGCGTTGCCTATGCGCTTGCCGATTACCATAAAGACCATCTGATGGGAAAGGGTGTAGCTATCGCATGCCCAAAGCTTGACTCAGGTCAGGAAGCTTATTCTGAGAAAATCAGGGCCCTTATTGATGATGCAAAGGCCAAAACCATTACGGTGATGACAATGGAAGTGCCGTGCTGTTCAGGGCTTCTTCATATTGTGAAGCAGGCGTCTGAGGGTGCTGCAAGGAAGGTGCCAATCAAGTCTGTAGTTGTTGGCATCAGGGGAAATATATTGAGCGAGTGCTGGGTCTAGCAGTCCCTGCAGTGCTGCTCACAGTCGATCTGCTTCTGGTTCTCGTAGTCGATGTTAAGTGGCAGGATGAGGTCTTTTGCAGTGGAAATTACGATGTTCATCTCGATGCCCTTGATCAGCGGATTGCCCCGAAGGTGATAGTTTACAATGCCTTCGAGCCTTTTTAGGTCTGTTGCCATGAACAGCAGGCAGATGTTATAGCGGCCCGAGGTGATAAGGGCGTTAATAAAGAACGGGCAGTTCTTGAATTCCTTGATGATGGCCGTTGTGTCTGTTGCGTTGACATCCACCTTTGCAAGGTTAAGGTCCACAACCCTGAAGTTCACGCCGTGGACATTGTGGAGGATGCCCTTCTGCTTCAGCTTTCGTATGCGGACGCCGACAGATGGCTGCGACAGCTTGATCTGCCTTGCGATCTCCTCCTGGGAAATGTCGGGGTTCTTCTGTATCATTGAAAGGATTGTGTTGTCCCGGTCGTCAAGTCCCAGCTTTTCGTTGAACTGGATCTTCTTTTTGAACTCGTCAAGTTTGCTGAATGTTTTGCTCGTCATCCCGTCATCCCCTGAAATTAGGAAATATATAAAGTTTTCTTATAATTTATGCTTTAATCCTGTGCTTATCCTATATTTCAGTTCGGGTATATATATATAATATCCTGCGAATCATCGTACTGAGGCGAAAATGCCACAACAAAAAAAAGTCAAATGCTCAGTATGCAAATTCCACTACGCAGAGCAGGACAGGCAGATATGCCGTTACTGTTTTTATAAGATACATGGGCACGAGATCCTTGCCTGACTCTGCTTCCCTTTTAACGATATAGTGGTTTGGCCAAATTCATTTATAATTCAGATGGATTAAGGTTATGAACTCTGGTCATCCAGATGGTTCAAGAGGCATAAGATGGAGATTACCAAGGACATGCTCGTGGGCGAGATTGTGGAGGATTATCCGGATCTTGTCGGGACGATGCTTGAACACGGCATGCAGTGCATCGGCTGCTGTGTTGCAACATGGGAGACCCTGGAGCAGGGCGCTTTGGGCCATGGCGTGGATGTTCACGCCCTTGTCAAGGATCTTAATGCAAAGCTTAGGGGTGATTGATATGGAGCAGAAGATTGTTTGCCATCGCGGAAAGTGCTATGATGATGGAGCCAGGGACTATGACTCTGTGTTTGACAGCAGCAATATTGTAGAGCAGATCCAGCGTGATCTTAACAAGCGCATGTTTTAAGCAGCCGGCGGGTTTGACACCTCTTTTCCCGCCGGCTTTTTTCCCCATATGCAATCCCAACTGCATTATGTATGCCTCTTCTGTGCATCTGGAGGCGCAATGGGATCATTTCAGCGGACCGCAGACATGCACAGGGCTACAATAATGGGCAAGCACACCAAAACTTATTTATAATTGGCCTCAGGTATTAGCTGAGGGGGTGAGTTTTATGCCGAAAAAATATTTCAGATGCAAAATCTGCAATGATATACATTACGGCGAGGCCGGGCCCGAGATATGCCCGACATGCCAGCAGAAGAACGCGTATGAGGGGATTGCGCCGGATGATGCCAAAGAGAGGATGGGGTTGTGACTGCCGGCACTCTAAGGGAGATCAGGGATGAGACCCCTGATGTGAAAACCTTTGTTATTGAGGTGTCGGATGTAAGCTTTGTTCCCGGGCAATACTGCCTGGTCTCATTGCCTGGTTCTTCGGATGATTCCCGTCCGTTTACGTTTGCGAACTCCCCTACGCTTAAAGGCGTGGTTGAGCTGACTGTCAAGAAGATGGGACGGTTTACCTCTGCGCTTTTTGGGCTAAGGGCAGGCGACATCATTGAGGTTGGCCCGGCCATGGGTTCAGCCCTGAACTATGATGAATCAGCTGATGCGGTATTTCTTGCAGGCGGTTCGGGGATAACCCCCTTCATGTCAGCGCTCAGGTATGCCAAGGCAAAAAAAATCAAAAGGAGCCTGATCCTGATATACAGTAACAGGACCGAAAAAGACATCATCTACAGGACGGAGCTTGAGGGGCTCAGCAGGATCGGTAACCTCACTGTTGTGAACACCCTGTCTGATGGCGGCTGGGCAGGCGAGACCGGAAGAATCAGCAGGGCACTTGTTGAGAAGTACGTTAAAGACCCGTGTGACAGGCTGTGGTATATCTGCGGGCCGCCGCCCATGACAGCTGCCATGAAGGCCATGCTTGAAGACCTGGGGATTCCCAAGGAAAAATGGAGATATGAGGATTGGGAGATTCCGGGAAAAAACGATGGATGATTCGTACAGATACATGCTGATGGGCCTGTTTGCCATAGCTGCTGCCCTGCTGACCTGGGCAGGAGGGCTTTCTGCATTGCAGTCAATAGCGATTGTGATAATTGTGCTTTTCAAGTCAGCTACGTTCCTTTTCTGGAAGCGCAAGCTCTCGTTTGGATTTATAGCAATTGCCCTTCTCCTTATATTCCGGGTCCTGGATGTTGACCATCTTATCCGGTATTCAGGCCTTGACATTGTTATATTCTTAATCAGCATGATGATTGTCGTCGGTTATCTTGAGAGGAACCATTTCTTTGAGTTCATAATTGGGAGGCTGATCCAGCGCATCGGCAGCAGGGGAAACCTGCTGGTATTTGTCATGCTTCTGCTTGCAGCGGCCACCGCAGCGCTCATCAATGAGATAACTTCGATATTGATAATGACCGCGATAGTGATTCACCTTGCGTCAGAATACAAGGTCAATCCTGTCCCCTTTGTCCTGATGACTGTTTTTGCAACAAATATCGGCAGTAGCGCATCTGTCATCGGCAATCCCGCGGGTGTCATAATTGCGCTGAAGGGCGGCCTGTCGTCTGCAGATTTCCTTCGCTGGGCTGCACCTGTCAGCCTTGTCTCGCTTTTGGCGGCCATCGGGGTGATGTTCCTGATGTTCAGAAAGGAGATTGATAAATTTGGACAGAGTGTGCGTGAAAACTACAGTAGCGGGGAGAGTGAGCTTGTCGAGAGGCACAGGTTGATTGCCCCTCTGGTGCTGTTTTCCGCGGTGATTGTTGCATTGATGCTGCATTCCTGGATTGAGCAGGTCATGGGCCTCGAAAAGAACACTATGCTGATCGGGGTTGCTTCCATTGGCGCCGGTGCTGCCATGCTCCTGTCGCGGCATGAGGCTGCAGATCTTGTGGAACGGCGAGTTGACTGGTGGACCATGATGTACTTCATGTTCCTTTTTGCTGCTGTGGGTTCGCTTGAGTATACCGGAATCATCGATATTCTCTCGGCAAAGATGGGCGCCATCGGTGCCGGCAGCCTGGCCATGACATCGGTGGTCGTGCTGGTTGCAGGGGGGCTGATGAGCGCTGTCCTTGACAACGTGCTTGCCGTATCTGTGATGGTGCCGATTGTAGAAAACCTGAGGTCTGCAGCTCCGGAGCTCGGATATCCGCTATGGTGGGTGCTGCTGTTTGCCGTCACTTTCTTCGGGAACCTTACGTTCGTGGGCAGCACAGCAAACATCGTTGCGCTTGGTATCCTGCATAAGCGGCAGTGGGGGCATATAGGCTTCTGGCAGTGGCTGAAACCGGGGTTTGTTATAACCCTGGTGACCTCTGCAATTGCGTTCGGGATGCTTGCTGTCCAGTATCCGCTGATGAGTGGGGGGTAAGATGAGTGTATGCAAGGGTAATGAGTCTGAGCTGAAGGGCATGATCAAGGATACAGGGGCCGTGTTTGTCCTTTATGGCAGCTATGAGATTGAGATAAGTGATCCGAAGAATTTTCCCTGGGCCGGGGTGTTTGACTGGCTGCTTTCCTGCGGGTGCGAGGTATACATAACGAGGAAAGAGGGGAGGGTTGCCATAACGACGAAGCAAACGTGGTGAGCCCGGGTCCGGAACCCGTGCGGTGGGTCAGCCTGTCTGATTAATAAATTATTATTCTGAAGGGTGCACTGCCTATAATATATACGGATTATATTTATATTATTGGTTTATTTTTAATATGTTAAAGGGGTTGCCCGGAGGGACAAAATGAAGATAGATGATATGCAATGTGATGATAACCTGCTGTGCGGGGTTAATTCGCCAAAGGATTGGAATGCTATGACTGACCTTGAGAAGAAGCACCTGCCTGTGATAGATGCACCTGAAAAGGTTATGAGGGGCAAGGCATTTGAGGTTACAATAACCGTCGGAAAGCTGCTTGCGCACCCGAATGAGCCGGGGCATTTTGTGCAGTTCCTGGAGCTTTACTCAGGAAATACGCTTCTGGGGCGCGTTGACCTTGTGCCTGAGCAGGCAAGCCCAAGGGTCGTAATGACTGTTGCCCTGAACCACAGTCATCCGCTTCGTGCATTTGCACACTGCAACCTGCACGGCACATGGGAGTACAAAAAGGATATAAAACTGGAGGGATAAAATGGTTAATATTAATGAGAGGGCGCCAGAGTTCACAGCTGATGCGTTTGTCGACAATGACATCAGGAAGATCAGCCTTTCTGACTACCGGGGAAAGTGGGTCGTGCTGTTCTTCTACCCGGCGGATTTCACATTTGTATGCCCCACTGAACTGGGGGAGCTTGCGGACAGGCACGAGGAGATAAGGAAGCTGGGGGCTGAAGTGATAAGCGTCTCGACTGACACGGCATTTGTGCATAAGGCATGGCATGACAGTTCAGAAACAATCAAGAAGATAAAATACCCGATGCTTGCTGACCCTTCCAGGAAGGTCTGCAAGAGCTACTGGACGCTGATTGAGGATGAGGGCCTGTCGCTTCGCGCCACCTTCATTATAGATCCGGAGGGCATGGTAAAGGCGTTTGAGTTCCATGACAACAGCATAGGCAGGAGCGCTGATGAGCTGATAAGAAAGCTCCAGGCTGCAAGGTTCGTCTCTGAGAATAAGGGCCAGGTATGCCCGATGAACTGGAAGCCGGGCAAAAAAACTCTCAAGGCCGGTCTTGACCTTGTAGGGAAAATATGAGGCAAAAATGAAAATAAGCACAAAAATGCAGGATGCCCTTAACGGGCAGGTAAACGCGGAACTGTATTCAGCATACCTATACCTGTCGATGTCAGCATACTTCGAATCGCAGAACCTAGGGGGTCTTGCGCATTGGCTGAGGGTGCAGGCCAGAGAGGAGACCGGGCATGCAATGAAGATATATGACTATGTGGCGGAGCGGGGCGGCACAGTAAAGCTCGCTGAGATAAAGGCGCCGCCAGCCAGGTGGGATTCTCCCCTGAATGCCTTTGAGGATGCCTATGCGCACGAGACCAAGGTTACAGTGATGATAAATGACCTGCTTAAGATTGCGCATGCAGAGAATGATCCGGCAACAGCAGCCCGCCTGCAGTGGTTTGTTACCGAGCAGGTTGAGGAGGAGGCAACAACCGATGACGTTGTGCAGAAGCTCAGGATGATCGGTGCTTCCAAAAACGGCCTGTTCATGCTGGATGCGCATCTTGGAAAAAGAGAGTAAATAATAAATAGTAAATCATTAAAGGTGATAAATATGGCAGAAGTAAGGGTGTTTTCAACGCCGACTTGCCCCTGGTGCAGGAAGGTAAAAGATTTTTTGGCTGAGAAGAAAGTCAGGTTCACGGAGCTTGATGTATCATCAGACGAGACCGCCAGAAATGAGATGATCGAGAGGTCTGGCCAGATGGGGGTTCCGGTGGTTGACATAGACGGCACAATTATTGTTGGGTTTGATGCAGAGAAGATCAGTGAGGCGCTTGCCCTCTAAGATGATGTATGACCTGGTGATAATTGGTGGGGGCGTGGCAGGGCTAGGGGCAGCCATATACGCCGGCCGGTTCCAGATGAAGACTGCGGTTGTTGCGGAGAAAATGGGCGGGACCATTGTCCTGACCAACGACATTGCCAACTACCCGGGCTTCCGCCAGATATCAGGCATGGACCTTGCCGAGAAAATAAAAAGGCATGTGCAGGATTACGACGTCGAGCTGGTTGAGAAAAGGGTAACTGCAGTTGAAAAGTGCAGGGGCGGATTCAGGGTCTCTGCCGGCAAGGGGGATATGCTTTCAAAGACGGTAATTTTTGCGACCGGGACCGAGTGGCGCAAGCTCGGTGTTCCGGGGGAGGACGAGTTCACCGGCAGGGGCGTGCACTATTGCGGCCTGTGCGACGGGCCGTTCTACAAGGACAAGGTTATCGCTGTGGTCGGCGGATCAGATTCAGCTGCCAAGGAGGCGATCCTCCTTTCTGAGTACGCCAGCAAGGTCTACATAATCTACCGGAAGGGGAAAATCCGGGCCGAGCCGATTAATTATCAGAGGGTTATTGCCAGCAAAAAGATTGAGATTGTCCCTGATACCAATGTTACTGAGATCCGCGGCGACAGGTTTGTCAGGATGGTTATGCTTGACCGGCCGTACAAAGGCTCTATGGAATTTAAGCTCGACGGGGTCTTTGTCGAGATAGGGCATGTTCCTCTCTCAGGCATGGCTAAGGTCCTGGGTGTTAAGGTTAACAGGAAGGGGGAGATTGTGATCAACAGGACCGGCGAGACAAGTCTGGCCGGCGTCTATGCTGCGGGCGATGTGGCTGACAACCGGTTCAAGCAGGCAATAACCGGTGTTGCAGAGGGTGTGAGTGCTGCGTATTCTGCTTACCAATACATCGGCAACGACCTCGACACTTAAATTATCTGTGATTTCTTACTATTTCCTATTTTTTAGTTTAGATACATATTTATGCTCAAAAATGTCGGTAGACGTTTTTGGGCAGGGTTTAAAACCCCGGCCTTTAGGCCGACATTTTTGGCATCCTAAAAATCCGCCCGTTTAAGAAAGTGTCCGGTCAAACTCCGGCCTTTAGGCCGGGGTAGGGCACTTTCGGCGGATTTTTATGATGTTATGGTGCGCATATTTACTTTGCAACCAACCCCCAATAAGGGAAAGGGTGGCCGCTGCGGGTCTTTACAGAAACGCAGCAGCCGTGCGGCCGTGCAGGTTCCACACCTCTTATCCTGCCGGCCGCAGATTCCCTTTTGCTGGTGAAGGCCATGATTTTTCTTGCGCTGGCCCCTCCCGGGTGAAGTGCTGTTGCATTGCATTAGGCTGCCAAGAAGGCCCGGGCATTCTGCCGGCGGGCGTGCGGATTTGTGTTCTCAATCGGGATGCATGACAAAGTTAATAAAAGCCAACCGATTATATCAGTGCCCGGGGCAGGTTAGTGCAGAGAGGATCTGACTCGGCTGGATGATTGGTGATACTGAAATGGCAGACTATGATGAGTTCGGACCGGAAAAAATATTGACTGTCTATAATGCCAGGACGGGCATGAGGGGCATTGTAGTCCTTGACAACCTGGCATTGGGGCCGGGCAAGGGCGGCATAAGGATGACGCCAACGGTCTCAATAACCGAGGTATCAAGGCTGGCAAGGGCCATGACCTGGAAATGCGCGCTTGCAGACCTTCCGTTCGGGGGCGCTAAGTCAGGGATTGTTGCTGACGCAAAACGTATTTCGCCTGAAAAAAAGAAGGAGCTTGTCACGGCTTTTGGTGTTGCTGTCAGGTCTGTGTGCCCTTCTGAGTATGTGGCTGCGCCTGACATCTCTATGGGCGAGACCGAGATGCAGTGGTTTTCTGAGGCTGTCGGGAGCGCAAAGGCATGTACAGGAAAGCCAGCATCCATGGGCGGGCTGCCCCACGAGCTCGGAAGCACGGGATTTGGGGTGTTTCATGCAGCGATGGTCGCTATGAGGCATCTTGGGCTTAGGAGCCCGACAGTAGCGATTGAGGGCTTTGGCAATGTCGGGGCCTTTGCAGCAAAATTCATTTCGCCGCGTGCCAGGATTGTTGCAGTCTCAGATTCGGGCGGGCTTGTCTATAATCCCAAGGGCATTTCATATGAAAAACTGGCAGAGGTAAAGAAGAAAGGGTCTGTTGCGGACTATAGGCCGGGTGACCCGGGCTGCTGTGATTCCATTCTCGATGTCAGCGCTGACATGCTTATTACTGCTGCTGTCCCTGACCTGATCAGCGCGGGTGATGTCCGCCGGCTGAAATTCAAACTGATTGTTGAGGGAAGCAATATCCCGATGACGCCTGAGGTTGAGGAATTGTGCCGTTCCAGGGGCATACTTGTTGTGCCTGACTTTGTTGCGAATGCAGGGGGCGTCATAAGTTCCTATGTTGAGTACACTGGCGGCACCAGGGAAGAGATGTTTAGGATGGTTGAGGAGAAGATACTAAAAAATACAGAGCTGGTCCTGAAGGCTGCGGAGAAAACGAACAGTATGCCGCGAAAGGCGGGGCTTGCGATAGCAAAAAAACGGGTCAGGGCGAAATGCCGGGTGTGTTCAGCATGAAAATTATTGAAAGGTTTGAAAAGAGATTCGAGGCGCTCAGGAATGAGAGGAAGTTTAAGTCAACGCTGGCAGAACTGGATGAGGTCTTTTATCTCCGCGACATGGTCGCCAAGGATGGCTACGTCAGTGCAGACCTTTCAAAGATGATCTGCTCAAGGATAGCGGAAACCTACCTTAACTGGAGCAACTATCTGCACGGCCTGATCATGCCGAACCCGGGCAACCTAATTGCGATGACAGAGAGCGACATGCTTGAGGATTCTGAGAAGGAAGAAATCAATATGCTCCTTAACAGGATAATGGCCTACATTAGCAGGAAGGCACTGTTCGGACTGAAGAAAGACTCTTCTGCTGAGCCGCAATTTATTGATGACGGGCTGAAGCTTTGGAACAGCATCTCGCCAAAACTGATCAAGCTTCTTACAAAGATAAGTAAGATGTGGGGAGAAAAAAGGGAGTAGGTGTTTGCTGAACCGGGCATTTCTGCACTATGCGGTCCGGACAGCCACGCTGGGCCGGCCTTCGGCAGGATCTGGACCTGACCGACAGTGCCCGTTGCCTTAGGGATATTTGATAATCTGCTTGTTTACTGTAATTTGTATGGTTTCGCAGCGGTTGACATGTATTTCAGTGTGGCTTTCCGGGTCATGATGATCCAGCTGCTGCTGCCCGAAAACAGTCACATTTGCCTGATTCCGGTCAAAAAATTTTAATAATAGGGACCGATTCAGCAACTCATGTTCAAAGTTTACATAACTGAGAATTTTGATCAGATGAGTGATATGGCAGCAAAATGTCTGCTGGGCCAGATGGTGGCCATCACTGCCAACAGAGACTATCACCTCGGGCTTGCAACAGGCAATTCCCCAACTGGATTGTATGACCGCATTGTTGCGGCGCAGGATAGATTTGACGCAGGTAAAGTGAGAAGCTGGAACCTGGATGAGTATGTGGGGCTTCCCGGGGAGACAGCATCTGAACGGACACAGCATCCGGAAAGCTATGCCTATTTCATGATAAGCCGCCTGTTCGGGAGGCTTGATCCCACGTTTGCAGAACGCCATGTTCCGCCCGGCACCGAGATTGACCAGAAATCGCTTGAACTCGCGATACAAGAAGCCGGTGTTCCGTTAGAAGGCACGGACAGGGGAAAGGCTGTCAGATTAAATGGCAGCATGCATCCGTATCTTAATCATATCCAGACCAATATGCTTGATCGTTATCTAAACGGCATTCCGCAGATAGACACCTGGATTGTGGGTGTGGGCGGAAGGGGCCACATTGCGTTCCATGAGAGCGGCATCCCGCTTGATTATGGCATCATGCTTGTCAGGCTGGATGACAGCACCGTTGACAATGCAGTTGCAGACGGGCACTTTGCAAGCAGGGATGAGTCGCCGAGGTATGCCATCTCAATGGGTGCAGGCGGGGTTGTGAACAACTCCAAAAATGTCCTTCTGCTGGCGAACGGGGGGAGGAAGACCGAGCCGATTGCTGCTTCACTTCTCGGCGGGGAGACCGCAGACGTCCCGATCTCCATTTTGCAGCGGAACATTGGCAGGGATGACCGGCACACCCTTTATATTGTTGATGCGCTTGCCGCTGCAGAAATCCTGGGAAAGGAAAAATTGCTGGCTGACAAGGGGATAACGGTCAAGGACCTGAGAACCTGATTATTATCTCTACGCAGAGGCAGAAATTCATAATTTTATTATGCTCGTTCTCTTATAAACATCCAGGAAAGTTGAGACATCATAGCCTTTGTTAAGCCCAGCCATGGTTTTTATTCTCTTATTGATGAATCTCCAGAGGTCTTTCTCATTCCTGGCGATCACCTGGATCAGCAGGTCGTGGTCACCTGTGGCAGTGCATACAAGCTGGACTTCATCAAACCTGGCCAGTTTTTTTGCCACTGCGTCCATTTTTCTGGGGTCCGCCGAAAGGCCGATCCACGCGGTAGATGGGTACCCCGCCTTCTCTGGATTAAGCACTGCGGAGAACCTTTCAATTATCCCCTCTTTAAGCATCTTTTTTATCCTGAAATGTATCGTGCTCGGCGCCAATTTCAGTTTATCAGATATTTTATGATACTGTGTTTTGCTGTTTTCCTGCAGTATCCGGACAATCTTTCGGTCTATATTATCCATATTCTTAATCAAATGCAATAAATATTTAAATGCATCGTATTTTAAAAAATGGTAAAATTACGAAGTTAATTCAATGGATTTTTATATAATTGAATATTTTCCAATGACTGATGACTAATGATGGATATCATATATAACCGGATCTTTCTCGAACATGAGACCGGGATGCATCCCGAGAACCGGAAAAGGCTCGAGGCCTGCGGAAGGCTGCGGGAACGAAGCATAATGGACGGTGAGAAGCATCTGGAGCTGGTCCACACGAGAGATTATGTGAACCTGGTCAGGGAAACCTGCCAGCAGGGAGGGCACCTGGACCCCGATACAGTGGTCTCAGAAAAAAGCTATGAGGCCGCAGTCAGTGCTGTTGGGGCGACGGTCATGGCTTCAGGCTCAAACAGTTTTGCGCTCGTGAGACCTCCCGGACATCATGCGTATCCTGACCACAGTTCCGGTTTTTGCGTTTTTAATAATGTTG
Source organism: archaeon (assembly GCA_043823195.1). Lineage (GTDB taxonomy): Archaea > Nanobdellota > Nanobdellia > Woesearchaeales > JBDRAZ01 > JBDRAZ01. The sequence goes on along the minus strand of JBDRAZ010000081.1, from coordinate 8,651 downwards.
CAATTGCGGCGCAGAAGCTTGTGAATGAGGGGAAAAAGGTTTTCATATTTGATTTTGACGGGCATCTTGGAGACGGAACAGTCAAGTATTTCTACAATACGGACAAGGTGCTGTACTGGTCTTTGCATCAGTATCCTGCCTTTCCCGGCGGGGGCACTGCAGACGAGATAGGCGACGGCAAGGGAAAGGGGTTCACGATCAATGTCCCGCTGCCTCCCGGAAGTGCGGATGACATCTACATGGATGCTGTTAACCGGCTGATGAAAATACCGCTGGCGTTTAATCCGGATTATGTTGCGGTATCTGCTGGTTTCGATGCACATCAGGAGGATATTCTTTTGCAGCTAAGGCTGAGCATGAACATGTACCACAGGCTTGGCAGCCTCTTAAGCAGGTTCAAAAGGGTATTTGCTGCACTCGAGGGCGGCTATAACACAATAGTCCTCCCCAAATGCATTCATAATTTTGTTGACGGGGTTAATTCCAGGCCGATGGCTTTCAGGGAACGGGCGACAGAATCCCAGCGCCAGGTTTGGGAAGAATACGGGACCAGGGTGCAATTGCTGGAAAAAAACCTCTCTGAATACTGGAGAATCTAATGGACGCCAGCCTAGACAAGCTATTCAATCCGAGGACAATTGCGGTGGTTGGCGCAACCAACAAAAAAGGGAGTGTAGGTTACGCTCTCATGAAGAACCTGGTCGGAAACGGGTATGATGGGATTGTCTATCCGGTCAATCCAAAACGGAGGAGCGTGCAGAGTGTGAAGGCCTATCCTTCAGTCTCAAAAACGCCTGATAAAATTGACCTGGCGATTATAGCGACGCCGGCCGCAACCGTTCTCCCGATTGTCAGGGAGTGCGGCATTGCCGGGGTTAAAAGCATCGTGATTATCTCGTCAGGGTTTAAGGAAGCTGGCAGGGAAGGAAACAAAATCTGTGACGAAATTGTCAAAACTGCAAGGCATCATAATCTTCGTATCATGGGGCCGAATTGCCTGGGATTCATAAGGCCAAGGATCAACCTGAATGCAAGCTTTGCGAAGAACATGGCGTTGCCCGGCAAGATAGCTTTTATCTCTCAGAGCGGTGCATTGGGGACTGCTGTACTGGATTGGGCTACCAAGCAGAATTTTGGGTTCAGCCATTTCATATCAATAGGGTCAATGGTTGATGTCGGATTCCATGATCTGATCGACTATCTGGGAAATGACCGTGAGACTTCAAGCATCCTGATATATATGGAATCATTGCAGCATGCAAGGAAATTTCTGTCAGCTGCCAGGGCGTTTTCCCGGACAAAGCCGATTATCCTGCTGAAGGCGGGGAAAAGCTCTGAAGGCGCAAAGGCTGCAAAGTCCCATACCGGAAGCCTTACCGGAAATGATGCTGTTTTTAATGCGGCTTTCAAACGAGCGGGCATCATACGGGTGAACACCATAGCTGAGCTTTTCAATTGTGCGCAGACATTGGCCATGCAGCCGAGGCCGGGCGGGAACAGGCTGGCTATCGTCACAAACGCCGGGGGACCCGGGGTGATTGCAACTGATCTGCTTGTGTCGCTGAATGGCAGGCTGGCTGGGCTGAGTTCCGGCACGTTATCCAGGCTTAATGAGTCATTGCCCTCTGCGTGGAGCAAAGGCAACCCCGTGGATGTCCTGGGCGACGCTGATTCCGAAAGATACGGGGAGGCGGTTAAGACCTGCCTGATGGACAAGGGCGTGGACGCAGTCCTGGTGGTGCTGACCCCGCAGGCTATGACGGATTCGGCGGCGATCGCAAGATGCATAGCCGGGCTGAAAATGCATAAGACCGTATTGGCATCGTGGATGGGTGAAGACCAGGTGAGCGAAGGCAGGGAAATACTGAAGAAAAACAACATTCCGGTCTACGGCACACCAGAAGAGGCAGTCAGCTGTTTTATGCATATGCACAATTATTCCAGAAATCTCGGGCTGCTGTATGAAACGCCGTCAAGCATACCGCACGCATTTAAGCCAAAAACAGGCGCAAACCGGAAGCTGATCAGCCTGGTTGCAAGAGAAGGCAGGAGCATACTGACTGAGGATGAATGCGGAAAGCTGCTTTCAAACTATGGCATCCCTGTTGCAGCCGGGGCTGTGGCAAAAACAGAGCGTGAAGCTGTAAGGCTGGCCTTAAAGGCCGGTTTTCCTGTAGCATTAAAGATCCTGTCCCCGGACATTCTGCACAAGACTGACGTGGGCGGAGTGAGGCTGAATGTGAAGTCAGAGAGCGAGCTGAAAACGGCATATAATGAGATTATGAAATCTGTGAAGAAAAAATCCCCCAAATCAGCGGTCTCAGGGATTTATGTGGCAAAAATGGAATACAGGAAGTATGAGCTTCTGATCGGCTGCAAAAGGGATCCTATCTTTGGGCCGGTAATTGTCTTTGGGATGGGGGGGGTTGCTGTTGAGGTATATAAGGATACAAACATCGGTCTTCCGCCCCTGAATATGGCCCTGGCGATGAGGCTGATAGAGGAGACAAGGATATACGGCCTCCTTAAGGGTTATAGGGGCATGAAAGGGGTTGACCTTGATTCTATTAAGTTTCTGCTGTATAAATTTGCCTATCTGGTCATGGATTTTCCGGAAATCAGGGAGGTAGACATAAACCCTTTCGGTGTTGATGAAGACGGGGGTGTAGTGCTTGATGCAAAGGTTGTGCTGGATGAAAAACTTCTGGGGCGGACGCCGAAACCCTATTCGCACATGGTTATCTCGCCTTATCCGAAAGAATACACAAAAAAATTCAGGCTGCGGGACGGCAGGGAGGTTAGGCTGAGGGCCATAAGGCCGGAAGATGAGCCGATGGAAGCAGAAATGTTCAGGACCTTTTCGGAGAGGACGCAGAGATTCAGGTTCTTTGAGCTTATCAAGGATATAACCCACGAGCTACTGGTAAGGTATACACAGATAGACTATGACCGCGAAATTGCAATAATCGCCGAAATTGAAGAAGAGGGAACAAAAAAAATGGCCGGAGTGGTCAGGCTGATAGCGGATGCCCATAACGAGACTGCAGAATTCGCAATCGTTGTCGGGGATCCGTGGCAAAAGCAGGGGCTGGGAACAGAGTTCACCGACTATATTATCCGCATAGCAAGAAAGCGGGGCATAAAGAGAATCTGCGCAACCGTACTGGCCGATAATTACATCATGGTTAATATGTTCAGGAATTGGGGGTTTGCGATCACACAGACTTCTGACGCCTATTACGCTGAAAAGGAGATCTGAGGCGGGCCGATTAAAATTGCGGCTTCGCCGACGGCGAGATGAATATTTCTGACAGATATGCATGCAACTGTGCTATGGTCCTGTAATGCTTCCATTAGTGGTTGCCGGTTGGGTGGGGGCTTAACAGGGCCGATAAATCCCGGGGCATAAGGTATGTGTCCGGGTGCGCCAGGGAAACAATTTAGCTCTTCCTCTCGGATTTCCATGCCGGGTGAATTCTGCATGGATAAAAAACAACTGCCCAAGGCATTTTGGCTGATATCTACTACCGCAAGTACTTATAGTTGATTCACCGGATATGATATGGGCAAATTGGGGGATTTTTTGCAGGCGCTGCCTGAAGCTGGTTAAGGCCGGGGCAGGCTGGCTCCCTGATTGCAGAAAACCAGGTGAACAGCTTAAGAACACAGCATATGAGAAAAAAAGGCAACTTCGTGGCGGAAACGGGTTATGGTCCGCCATGATTTTGCAGACCAGAGGTGATTAGTATGACTGATTTTGAGAGAAGACCATTTGATGAAAACACATATTGGAATCTGTCCCCGGGAAACGGACCAGAAGCGGCTACAGGCTTTTGGGATAAATTGTCTGTGATGAATGCAGGATGAAAGAGGTCAAAAAATGGGAGATATAGGGATAGATAAATGGTACTGGAGAATGGAAGAGCACAAGAGGAAAGGCCATCAGATCATAAAATACCCTGACACTGATGTCAAACCAGGCGCAAATCGTGCTGAAGTGAACCTTTTCCTAAAGGGGCAAAGGGTCGCTTTCTGGGAAAAGCACCATAGCATTCCTACCAACCACGACTTAATCTGGTGGGGAGCGGAGGCAGAAACATGAAATACAAGGGCAAAGGATATAACCGGCTATTGGTGGGCAACCTCTATAGCTGGGAGTTAGACCGATTTGAGAATGCCATCTTTTGGGGCAGCTATGAGAATCAGGCGGCAGGACTGTAATTCAGCAGCACAATTCCTGCTTTTGTGATTTGATAGGATACATGCTGCCCAGAACAGGGCTGTGTTGGGGAGGCAACGGCGCAGCCGGGCAGTTCCCAAAGCATTTAAATGGATAAGATTTCTATACGGCATGGTATTAAGGGATGCAATGCTGTTTGTGGGTGACTTAATTCATGCCAGGTGGAGTAAGGGCCATAACTTTTATTGGGATAACTCCGGTCCCGGCCTAAGGATGCTGGTTAAGAGGCTTTCCAATCCTGATGATCTTGAGCGGCGGGCCATAAGGAAAATCCTGAGGGAAGAAAAGCCGTCCGGCATTCTGGATGTGGCGTGCGGGCCTGCAACTGAATTGGCTGGCTATAAGAAAGGAGGGCTGGGGCTGGATTATGTTGGGCTTGATAAAAGCAATTATATGCTTGGCATAGCCAAAGGGAGGTTTGATGGAACTCCTTTTGTCAGGGGGGATGCAGGTAGCCTGCCATTCAAGGACAATTCATTTGAGGCCGTATTATTGAAGCACATACTGGAACATGTTCCTTTTTACGGGCAAGCACTGGAAGAGGCAGTCAGGGTAAGCGGAAAAATAGTGGTGATTGACTTTTTCCACAGGCTTCTGCCTTTGGGATTTGATGTTAATCTGTATGACCGGAGGGGCTATTGGAACAACTGGTACAGCCGTCCGAGATTTGAGGCTTTCCTGGATGGCCTGCCAATCAGCGGTTTTGAAAAAATTTCTGCAACGGGACCTTCAAGTCAGGAAGCGGAAATCTATGTTTTGAGAAAAAGGCCGGCTGGGCAGCATTTTAGCTGATCGTGCACAGCCATTTGCTGCAAACAAAGAAACGGTCATCCCTGTGCCCCAAGCTGGCATGTTCCTGGCTGTGGGCATGGTCACGGGCTGCGGTTCCCTCGGGCCTGTGCAGGTTAAGGGATCGGAATATAAATCTTTGCAAATGCCGGGCAGAAGCGGGAGATATTTTTTGGTGCAAACGGTGTGACTCCTGAACAGTAACGCTTAAATACTTGTGCTGATTTTGCCTTTTTATGGGATTGACTCTTTGGAACATTGCAGACAGGGTGAGAGATTCTGATCCATACACCGGAATATGGAGCCCGGAAGATGTGCCTCACAAGCAGGAGCTTGTTGCTAAGCTGATCAGCCTTTATCCTAATCATTTCAAAGACAGGAATCTGACAGTTTTGCAGGCTCCCGGCCGGGCCGAGGTCGGGCACATCAACCATGGGGATTACTGCGGCCTTGAGACCATTGTCATGCCCATAAACAGGGGGGTTATTGCAGTTTTTGCTCCTAATGATGAAGGCGTGGTGCGTGTTGCCTCTGATGGGTTCGGATTAGCGGAACTTCCGTTTTCTGATGCAGCAACCGGCACAGGCTGGGAAAACTACCTCGCGACTACCGTAAGAAGGGCAGCGATCAATTTCCCTGGCGAACTTCGGGGCTTTGACATGGCAATGGTCAGCGACCTCTCGAACAACGGCGGGATGAGCTCTTCATCTGCTGTCATGATCACATATTTCCTTGCAACGATGATAACAAATGGCCTGGAGACGCACCCTGCATTTGCAGAGAATATTAAGGGTTTGGGTGATCTCATTTTATATACCGGTGCGATGGAGTGCGGGAATGATTTCAGAACCCTTGCAGGTGAGACAGGGGTGGGGACAAAGGGGGGCTCGCAGGACCATGCAGTGATCCTTGCAGGTGAGCAGGGATACCTGACCGGATTTGTGACATGCCCTGAAGTGAAGAGGGTGCGGCGGATGGCTTTCCCTGAGGACCTTGCGATTATTGTTGCTGAGACCGGTGCTGAGGCCAACAAGACCGGCGACGCACAGACCCCTTACAACGATGTAGCAGGACGGGCAGGACGGACGCTGGAAGCGGTCAACGATGAGTTTGGCGGACCAGCAGCCCAGACTGTGGCTGAAATGATTAGCAGGGCCGGTGCATACCTGGACTACATGATCAATGCTGTAGGCGGAGACGCTGAAAGGATAAGGCATTGCGTCGAGATGAAGGGTCAGCTGCCTTTTTTTGTCCGTGCCATGGAAGGAAGAGATTACAAATTTGCCGGTGAGCTCATGACGCGCGCACATCATCTGTCAGGAGATTGTCTTGGCAATACCACTCCGGAGATGACCAGGGTCATCTATCAGGCCATCCGTGAGGGCGCATACGGCGGCGTGGTGAACGGTGCGGGATTCGGCGGGACTGTGACGATACTTGCGCCAGCTGACAAGGCTGTTCGCATCGCAGACGGGATGCCAGGGAGTTTTGTCGTGCCTAAGCCTGCTGCCGGTGTTTCAACGATGTTCACAAAGCGGGGGGTCAGCAGCTATATCCGTGTCGGGTGAAGGACTTTCAGGATTTCTTGATAAAGCATTTAAACCTGCAATAATTGGCTTTAAGTATGTTCAGATACATGATAGATACCTGCTTCTGGGTTGATCTGAAGGAAGACAGGAAAGGGTACAACTCTGAGCCCCTGGGTGAATATGCATTAAAACTTCTGTCGGTCATTAAGGCAGATGTTATTGTTGTAAGTGACATACTCATTAGAGAATCATTAGAGAACTCGAGTCGTTTTACTCAACAGCTGAAATCAATGGCATGTTAAAATTCTTTGATGTTATGAAAGTCATTGTCTCAAAAAAGCAAAGCGATGAGGCAAAAAGACTATCAGCTGAAAGAGGTGTACCTCCTGGAGATGCACTTCATGCCATCTTGGCTAGAGACAATGCTTGCATACTGATAACCCAAGATAAGCATTTCTGTAAATTAGTCGATGTGGCAGGATCATACAAGCCGGAGGACCTTATCTGAAATGCTCCTTAAAGACCTTTTCTCTTATCTTTTCAAGTTCTTCATTGCTTGTCTTACTCTCAGATGATCCTTTGAGATTCGCAAGCTGCATCATAGCTTCTTTCATTTTTGCTGCTTCAACCTTTTCTCTGAGAGCGTTTCTTATGAACTCGGTCCTGTTCTGGTATCCGCTTCTTTTCACAACGGAGTCAATATCTCTGAGAAATTTCGGATCGAGCTTTACAGTTATCATTTCAGTTGCCATATAGCTATGGTATATGCAATGACTATATGAGGTTTTTGACTGCATTTATTGGTTTTGATTGATTGTTCTGAAAATCTTTCAGGATTTCTTGATAAGGCATTTAAGCCTGCTCTGATATGATGGCTTGATGAGAACAGGCATTCCAGGTCAGTATTGCCGTATCCGCAGGCTGGCCAGGGGGCTTTTTTCCTGAGAGACGGGCACCTTCGGCGGATTTTTATGATTCTGCTGCAGCTTGTCAATACGATGGAAGCGCATCCTGACTTTGCGGATCTCAGCAAGCATATAAAACAGCAGATTGAGCGTGCAGCCATGATGGCTTCATATGATGAGGGGGACGTGAAGAGGTTTGAAGGCCTGAAGAAATATATGAATAACATCGGGCCAGATGATTTTCTCACAATACCCATGGATAAGATAGTGTTATTAACCCAGATAAGGATTCCTTCTCTGCATCAGGAGTTCTGGAGATCAGAGGGAATATTGGGTAAAATTTTACCCATTCTGGGAGAAACCTTTTTAGTGGACTTTTGCATTATTGCTATTGAAACGAAAGCATTAAATAATATGTAATAATCTTATTTAATGTTAAATAATTAGGTGATGGCCATGGTTTTGAAAACATTCAATGTGCAGCAAGATGTTTACAGCAGGTTTTCCAGTTTCTGTAAAGGGCACGGCATTAGCATGAGCAAGCAGATCGAGATCTTTATGGAATCTATGGTTGAGGACGGTCCTGAGGTAAGGCAGGAGTATCTGGACAAATTGAACAGAGTACGGAAGGGAAACTTTGTAAGGATTAAGAGCATTGCTGATAGATATGGCGTATGAATTAGATGTCTCTGATATACTTGAAAAGAAATTTGTTAAGCTTGCCAGGAAGAATAAAAAGCAGGTTCTGATTATCCATAAGAAAGTGGAAGAAATCAGGGAAAACCCGTATCACTATAAGCCTCTGAGAGGAGATCTGCGCGATGCACGAAGGGTGCATATTGATAAGTCTTTTGTGTTGATCTATGAGGTTGATGAGGCAAATAAGATCGTAAGGCTTCTGGATTATGACCATCATGATAATATTTATTGATACCTTTGTAAGCGAACGGTGTTTTTTTGCTTAACCTTGAAGCAAGGATGGACGGGACAGTTTTTGAGAAGCTTGACGTGGTGATCGATGGCATCCGGAATGCCGGTTCCAGCACAGGCTTCATCCGGAAAAATTGATAACCATTGAATTCTAAGAAGAAAACTGATGGGCCGCGCGAAGCGGCGCATCAGCCCAGCCGTACGTTCGGCCGTGGATACACAGCGGGATTGCCGTGCGATTGTTGAACTCAATCGGCT
>JBDRAZ010000080.1:0-8610 GCA_043823195.1 archaeon | reverse complement strand
CCAGTTCCCCTTCCTGAACGCAGTCAGGGCCTTTTTGGGCTTCTTTTACATCCTGTTCCTGCCGGGCTATGTGATTGTCAGGTGCTTTTATGACGAGCTGGACCCGATTGAGAAGGCTGCGCTTAGCTTCGGACTGTCCATTGCTGTCGTCATCCTCTCAATCATGTTCTCGAACCTGATCCTGAAGATACCGATAACAGCAGCATACAATTTCCTGGTCATCCTTGCCGTGATTGGGATAGTCCTTCTGCTTAAGTGGAAGGAGAGGCCGATCCAGAGGCTCGGGGACAGGATCAGGCATAAGCTAATGCGATACCCACTTCTCAGGAAGCTTTTTTAGGAGCGGAAGCATCGCCCCCAGGCAGTCTGCAAGAAAATCGCCAACAGTCCCTGACCTGCCCGGGACAAAGAGCTGGTGGATCTCGTCTGTTGCTGCGTAGATTGCTGCTGCCGCAACAGCTATAACAAGTGCATGCCTGCGCCCTGACAGCGCCCAGTACAAAAGAACCGAGAGAATCCCGAACTCAATAACATGAAGGAATTTATCATTGATGTAAGAAAAACCGTATTTTTCCTGGGGCTGCTCTGCAAGCGGCCGGGAGCTCATATAGAAGATGAGTGAAGCATAGGCAATAACAAGCATCCAGGGTATGGCCTTAGTCTTTTGCATATTTCTCTGAATCCCACATGTCGCCGGGGTTGTCTTCCCTTCCTATGAGGAACCTTCCCATGACCAGATAGTCAATGCCTGTGCCCATCATGCACTTGTAGGCGTCAATCGGCGTGCAGACGATCGGCTCGCCGCGGATGTTGAAGGATGTGTTTATGAGAATGGGTATGCCGGAGAGCTTTCCGAACCCCTTTATGAGGTCATAGTACAGGGGATTCTGGGACCTCCTTATGGTCTGCAGCCTGCCGCTCCCGTCAACATGCGTTACCGCAGGTATCTTTTTACGGTATTCTTCCCTTATGGGATAGACCATGAGCATGAAGTCGGTTGGCTCAGGGATGGGATCATCGCAGTCAAAATATGTGAGCGCGTCATCCTCGCAGACCACAGGCGCAAAGGGCCTGAACTTCTCCCTATGCTTGACCTTGAGATTAAGGATATCCTGCATCTTGGGGTCGGCGGGGTTTGAAAGGATTGACCTTGCGCCCAGAGCGCGTGGGCCCCATTCCATCCTGCCCTGGAACCACCCCACAACATTGCTCTCAAGGATGAGCTTTGCTGTCTTTTCAATGAGCTCTGAATCATCCCTGAATTCCCTGTAGCTGATCCTGTTTTCCTCCAGGAAAACCTTGATCTCGGCCTCAGAAAACTCAGGCCCCAGGTAGGCATCCCTCATCACATAGCTCCTCTTGTTGCCGAGGATCGTATTATATGCATAGGCTGCTGCCCCGATGCTTGTGCCGCCGTCTGATGCATTGGGCTGTATCCAGATCTTCTCAAAGGGCGTCTTTTTCAGTATCTTGCCGTTGGCAACGCTGTTGAGGCCGCAGCCGCCCGCCAGGACAACATTTTTCATGCCGGTCTCCATGTGCGCGTGCTTAAGAATCTTCATGAGCGCGTCCTCATAGACCATCTGGAGCGCTGCTGCAACATCCTTATGCCTCTGGGTCACCTCAGACTCCTTTTTTCGGACAGGACCGCCAAGCAGCCTGCACAGCTTTTTGCCAGGCATCCTTGTTGCATGGTGGAAGATGAAATAGCTCATGTCAAAGGCATAGCTCCCGTCGTCTTTTATGTCGATGACCTTCTTCATCTTTGCATAGTACGGGTTTTTCAGGCGGTCCATTGTGCCGTATGGGCTAAGTCCCATCACTTTATATTCTGAATTATTCACAGAAAATCCCAGATAGGCAGTGATCGTCGAATACAGCAGGCCGAGAGAATGCGGAAAGGTTATTTCCTTGAGCAGGTGGATGCCATTCCCTTTTCCGGTCCCGATTGTCGTTGTTGTCCATTCGCCAACGCCGTCGATTGTCACAATTGCCGCCTCATCAAAGGGGCTCACGAGAAACGAGCTTGCCGCATGGGCAAGGTGATGGTCGATGAATAGTATGTCCCCCTTGTATTTCAGCTTCTTTTTTGCAGTCCCCGGGATCCTGAGCTTCTCATTTATCCAGGAGGGAAGTGCCGCAACAAATGTCTTGAAGCTCAAAGGAAATGTCTCCAGGCACTGCGAAAGGACCCGGTCAAACTTTGCCATGGGCTTTTCATAGAAGGCTATATAGCCAATGTCCTTTATTGTGATCCCCTGGCTCCTGAGGCAGTATCTGACAGCCTTTTCCGGAAAGCCGGTCTCGTGCTTCTTCCTTGTGAAGCGCTCCTCCTCTGCTGCTGCCACAATAACCCCGTCCTTCAGCAGCGCTGCTGATGCATCATGATAATAGCAGCTTATCCCGAGTATGTACATTTTAGAACTGCCTGTAGTATTTTTCGATATCTTTTGTTCTCAGGTCAAGTTTTTTCCAGTATGTCTTTCCCCCAGGCTTCATCTCCAGGAAATGCTTGCCTGCTATTTTTGCAGCAATTGAGGTCAGGCCTACCCCGATGAGATAGACCACAGTGAGAAGGGCTGTGTTTACGATGATGGTAATGTTATGGCTAAACAGGCTGAAGCCCTTTTTGATGCTCAGTTAAACCACCTGTTCAGCTCTGCGCCTGCTATGGCTACCGCCAGGGTGATGCCAGCTACAACGAATGGTGAAACTGAGCTGCCTCTCACAAATGTTATTATGAAGTACAAAACAGTTGTGAAAACGCAATATGCAAGAACATAGCCGGCTATTGTGCTGGTTTTGCTGCCTTTCTCAAACTGCATGCAGCTGCTGAATTGCCGCTGGTATAAAAACTTTATCGTGAGGAGGCTGCGCCGCGGGGGTCTTCATGCCTGCTGAAAACAATTTATTCAATGGCATCAATGCTAGAGACCCGGCGGCATCAGAATTACTGAGAACATACGATCTGAAAACCTTGATGCTATCTCTATTTACAAAAAAGTATTTGATTGAAAGCAAGAAATCTCAGAATACTTTAGCAATCTCTGATTTTCCTTAAGAGCTCATCATAACCGGCCTGAACCGTTTCTGCCAGTTTGTCGTCCCCTTCTGTTAATCTGAGGATTGTTAATTCCTGCATTAGCGTCCCGAATACGCCTGATTTTAAAAAGGTTTCATAGAAATCACCTCGGATTTTCAGGATGATAGGAAAAATCTTCTATTAAGAAAGCTTCTCATTGATGGCCTTGAGGTTATAGAGGGTAATCATCTGTATCACCTGACCAAGCTTTTTGTCATCCCTCTTCCTTGCCCCTTTTGTTGAAAAGATATATTCTTCAAGCAGGCCAAGCGGAATATCAAATACAGGAATATTCTGAGACCTGAGCAGATGAAAAGTAATCAACCTGGTGGTTCTGCTGTTGCCGTCTTCAAATGGATGTATGTGTTGGAATTCATTATGGAAGTATGCTGCAAATTGCAGGATGTCTTTTAGCGTATGCTTTTTTTTGGCTGTAAATTCATTGTATTTATCCATTAGCACTGAAAGCCTTTGCTCGATTTCATTAACCTTTGCAACATCATAGTCTAGATTTCCTTCAATATAAACGGGTTTCTTTCTTATCTTACCTGCAATTTCCGGCAGATGATACAACGCAAGATAATGATAATTAAGAATCAATGCTTTTGTCAATGGGCTTTTCTCTAGCGTATCCTGCACCATCTTCTGCATTGCTTTCTGATAATTTTGCACTTCCTGTATGCTTTCCAGGCTAACGTCCTTTGGCACTATCTTTTTTTTCAAAAGCTTTATGGTTTCAGGCAGTGTTATGGGGTTGCCTTCTATGCTCAGGCTGTGCTGTATAAAACGAATATCAAACTCATCTATGATTCCATTATACTTTTCTTCATTCCTCTTGCTTAGCTGGCTGAATTTCTTTAGCTCCCTCTCAATCTCATCATAATATTCATCCTGCCTGGGCTTTGCTACCAATACTTTATAGCCGTGGTAAGCAACCAAATCACCTAAAAATGAATTGTAAGGGATCGTTGCTTTTAATGGCTTTCTTGAAAGGATTATAAGCAAACCGCATTTAGATAGAATATTCACATACTTCATAACCCTTCTCGGATCCATCTTGAAGTCATTGATAATAAACATTTTTTTCAGGAATGCTTTGCTGATAAACCCTGCAAGGCCTTTGTCAAGAAGATCATTGTAATTAATCTGATTAGACATGCAGTATTTTATTATGTTAAAAGCAAGGTCATTCTTCTTTGAGCGCAGGGCCTGAAATCCATACTTGTTCTTCTCAACGAATCCATTCTCTGCCAGGCTAACAAGCATCTTGTAAATTGTCTGGTAGCCTGTCTTACCTTTCCTGAAAGCTTGCACAACCTCTAACGGTTTGATGGGATTGCCCTTTTTATAGACATACTCAAACACATCGTATTTCGTTACCATCTGAATCACCTAACCTGCGTTGCTTAATAAATGTTTGTATTATGCCATTAATTTCAACTAATGAGGTAAAAACAATGCATTTTGGAATTGAGGTTGCAGTTAAATCTTTTGATATTCCGCATTAAAATTCTAATATTGATTTAAAAATAGTGCATAATGTAGCTATTTTTACAACATTCCCGTATTCTTGCCTCCCTGTTTAATGCCCTTTATTAGCAAGATTAACACCCAAACAAGCTAAAGCATATGAAACAAATGAATGGGAAGAAATTGGAAGACTTGTTGTCAGGGAATTAATCGAGAACTACCCTTCGATAAAAGAATAGAAAATTGTTAGAAAACGTCTTTTTATTTTTCCCAAAATTTTTTAGATGTTTTTAGGGCTTGGCATAGTAGACATTACGCCTGTGTTACAATCTCTTCAAGCAATGGACGCTCCATTACACTTAAAAGCGTATCTTTTTCATTGATTCTATGAAAATATAAACTCCAACCATCTTTTTTAATTAAAGCAACTTCTCTTTTAAAATCCACTGGGCTGACATGCCCTTCGTCCTCTCTAGCTGCAAATTCATGAAGCTTTGATTGTATTAGTTCTCCTGAAGTGCTTCTTTGCTGTTTAGAGTCATAGTTACGGTTATGCCACAAAAATGACAAGGGTAAACCCAATAAACGATAAGCAGTTGCGCTTGATTCAAAGACTTCTATTGGTGATGAAGACTTAGCCAGATCCAATAATTCATCTCTTGTCAGCTTTTGTCCATTGCTATCGAATATTGACATGCGTATCATACCAAGACTTTCTTCAAACACGCCTTTCATCTGCTGGTACATCATATGCCCTTCAGCGATTGCATAGGCAAAAAGCGTTGTTTGGTTTAGCTTATCCAAAGTTCTACCTTGGTTTAGACGCTTGTTCTTAATCCTATGCCTTACGAGAGCAGTGAGAGTTGTCTTAGCACTATTATCCACAAGAAAGAACAAAGGACCAGAGCCTCTCTCTAAATATCTGTATTTCGGAAGCGGATAAATAGTTGTGGCTTGATCTGAGCTTAACGGTCCAGATGAAGATAAAGTGTAATCGATCAGAGGGTATTGTATTGATAGTTTTGTTGGATTAAGGTTAACCGTTTTACCAGTGTCCTTTCCCACTAAATAATAACGCATATTGCTAGAGAATTTAAAATACATAAATAAATTGTCATTTTCTCGTTCTAATAAATGTCCAAAAAGCTTTAGGGGTGAAGAAATCCAATGTCTTAGACCTTCAAAGTTGGCTATCCCCGGGCATGTGTCAGCAGTTCCTTTTTCTCGGAAAATGTATAAAGCCTGGCTCCCGAGATATGGTCAATGCTGATTTCCGCACCGACAATTGCATCAACCGGATCCTCAAAACTGATAGGAAGCTTTTTCAGCCTCGGACCGAATTCACAGATTATACCTTCCCTAGACATCGCCTTTGAGGTCAAGGCCGCAACGGTCTCATCATGAATGTCTGGATTCTGTTCAGTGAGGTATTCATATATCAATATGCGCGCCGCCCTGCGCACGTCTAACCGGGTACAGTATTCAAGCTGCCCCAGCTTTGTGTCAATATCATGAGGCATAAGCCTCTTAAGGATCTCGTAGTGAAGGGATAGGGTCGAATGCATGCTGCTGGAATCCAGGATCTGATACTCAAGATCCCCCAAGCTTAACCCTCTACGCTTCACATAATCCAGAAAAACAGGCACAAAGTAGTAATTCCTTACATCCTCAACAATTGCATCTTCTCTTAGATACAGGCTGCCCGGCATTTCCTCAAGCTGTTTCTGATATTTAGGGTCCTCGTTAAATGCTTCTCCATATGGCAAAAAGGCTGTCCCTTGCTGAAATGCTCCGTCATCAATTACCTGATAAAATCTCTCCAGGCTCGTTACGTGTGCACCCACACAGTCAGGATTCCTTATGCCTTTCCGTATCCATTCCCTGATTAATTCGAGTTTTTCAGCCATATAATAAGGGATTGTAGTGGTGTGTTAAATATTCTCCTCTTACAAGTAGTGATTCAGGGGGGAGGGGTGGATGCTTGATTAAGCAAAAGCCTTTTATTGTTTACTCATCAAGTTAATCCTGAATGAAGAAAGACGAATACAAACCAATCAGATACAACACGGTCATCAAGAACAAGACATTGGGCGATTTCATTAAGGAAGAAGTGATTGACAGGACATTGGGTATTGCTAAGTTCACACGGGATTTGGTTATTAAGTGGACGAAAAAATGAAACTGTAATTTGTGATTTTCACATGTCAGAAGATGCTTCAATCTTTTCAGCTAATTCCTTAATCTGTTCGATCTTTCTTCCGCTGGCGTCTTCATACCGTCTAACACGTCCATCATTAATAATTTTATTTGATACTAAGGATTCCTCAATAAATGACCGGGCATCTTCCATAGAATGTATGCTGTATCTGTCCTTTAAAATTCTGACATACTGTGTTTTATCCTGGCAAGATTGATAAGCCAATATATCTGCTGCAACATCTTCATATGATTCGCTAATAGCGTCTCGGTACTGAACTGGAACTGAGGTTAGAAACGTTTGGGGATCGCAGAAACCAGCGAGCCTGGCGTGTGCTAACTCATGCTCAAGACCCCCTCTACTAAGAAGATTAGGATCAACATCAGACCTGACAAAGATCTTCTGTGTGTTAAGGTCATAGACCAATGGTACTGAGGGTATCCAGTGCTGACAGTAATTCTGCTGTTCTGGCATCGGTGGGCTGCAGATTCTGATCAACTACAACAAAACCTTTCATATACCTGGGGTCTACCTGTAACTGACTGGTCGCTTTCCTAAATGAATCGATTGCAGCATCATGCTCAAACAAGGTTAAAGAACCATTGCCATAGGTGTCCACATCGATAGGGATCCCGATGTCACGCTCGAGAGCTTCCTTGCGCTGCCTAAGCTGGCTCTGGTAATTAAGTTGGTCATCCGGTTGTCTGGGAGGTCTACCGCTCCCGCCGCCAGAAGTACGGGACCTGCCCATAATCTGAGCAAGAAAATCCTGATCTTCCTCAGACAATTCCGATGGTTGCTCTGCTGGTTTGTAGCTGGTGCCGTTTTGTTCTGGTTCCCTATTGGGTGTCCCGGCATCGTCACCAGAAGTACGAGACCTCATTATATCTGCAAGAAAATCCTGATTCATCCCAGACGATTCCGCTCCTTGCTTCTGAGGTGTATACCTGATTGGTTTGTCTTTCAAAGCACCAATATAATGGATATGTTCCGGTGATAATACGATGTTGCCAAACAGAGCCAAGATTTATTTGCTTCCTTTTCCTTTCATTCGTCCAAAATGAAGATTTTGGAGCGTGCTCAGAAGGTATGAGAATTCTTAAAGTAGAACTTATGTTTTCCTCACTGTATTATAAAATTGAGGTGAGGAATAATGAAAACAAAGAAAATAAGGTTTTATATAGGACTTGACGTCCACAAGAAGTCTACAACATATGTTGTTAGAGACATTAATGGGAATATATTGTTAGATGGAAAATGTGCAAGTCAAGGAAAAGAATTGCATGAAATCCTAGAACCATATCTTTTTTCTTGTGTTATAGGCTTAGAAACAAATACTGAGATATATCCTGTGTATGAATATTTCAAAAAGGAAGAACAAGATATTAGGGCTGGCAACACCATCCAATTAAGGACATTAATTGGCAAAAATGATCACCTTGATGCAAAACGAATTTCAGATATGTTACGGCTTAATACTTTTCCTTGTGCTTTTATTCCTGAGGGTACAGTTAAGGAATTACGTGGTTTGGTTAAAACAAGGCATAACACTTCATGTGAAGTTAGAAGAATTGAATCACAAATCCAGGCTCACATACGAAGGTATGGATTTGTTATGCCAAGCGGTGAAACATTTACAAAGAGATGGAAGAAAGCATTGCAGGAACACATAGTCCTTAGTCATGGAGGCATTGAGTTGAAGCATATGTTTGATTTGTATCCCAACTTTGACAGATAAATAGAAAAGTACTCTTAGGTTGTCTGAGTCTGCAATGAAACAAACAACCCTAAGAGTACAAGAGAGTATTACACCGAACAACAATATATCTTTTCCGGTTGGGACTGCCCTGGCAGTCCAGAA
>JBDRAZ010000079.1:0-8498 GCA_043823195.1 archaeon | reverse complement strand
TATTTCTGGACTGCCAAGGCAGTCCCAACAGGAAAAGATATATTCTTGTTCGGTATTATGTTTCTTGCTCTTAGGGTTGTTTGTTTCATCCTAGATTCAAACAACCTAAGAGTATTTTTCTATCTATCTGTCAAACTTGGGTTTTAACGAACTGTTGTTCACTAAACCGTCTAATACTGTGGATTCTCCGTCCTTTTCCATACCATCCTTTTGCCTTTTTTCCCCTTCCCCCGCAAATCCTTCAGCTTTTTACCCTTACCATACATATTTTTCCAAACAATCCGCAAATCCTTCGGTTTTCACAGGTGTTTTTCCGTTATTCCACCCAAAACCCATATTTAAACAGCCTCTATATCAACTGTCATGGGCTGGCTAGAACTTTTATTTAGAGGAGTGGTGCTGTAAACCCAAGTAATCCCCCTTCCTGAGCAAGAGGTGATTACCACGAACCAGATATTCCTTCTGTCTGAACCTGTTGGAAAAATCAACAACCCGTCTGACCTGTTCAGGCGAATAAAAACCCTGCAAATTGATTATTCCCAGGAGAACTTCATTGTTTTTCTTCTGGACAGCAAGAATAAGATAATTTGCTCTGTGTTATTTTTAGCGCCATATGGGTGATTGTCTCATAGAATATATTTTAAGTTTTAGATTTGTTCCCTGTGCACGACATCCTTCAAAGGCCGCTTAGGCACATGAACAACATTCTCAGAATCAAGATAATACTTGAAAGCATCCTTCTTCTGCACCTCAGAAACGCTTTTCTGCATAGGGTAGCCCAGCGCAACAAGCATCTCGATGTGCAGGTGTGAAGGAATCTTCAGCACAGCGTCAAGCTTCTCGCGGTCAAGCGCAGCAAGAAGGCAGCTGGCGACGCCCTCCTCAAGCGCAGTCAGCACGATGTTCTGCGCAGCTATGCCTGAATCAACTGTGCAGTAGACAGACCTTGCCTTGTCAGATATGATGGCGATATAAGCGACAGGCCTTTCACCTTCTTTGGGTGCGCCGTCGGGAATAAAGCCCGCCCAACGGGTGCATTCAAAAATCTTATCCAAATCCTCAGTGATCGTTATGAAATCCAGAGGCTGAAGATTCACAGCCGACGGCCCCATGCGCGCAGCATCTACACACTTATCAAGCAAATCCAGACCGACAGCCTTCTGCAGGAACTTGCGGATGGACCTTCTTTTAAGAATCAGATCGTATGCTTTCATATTAGCTTGAGCTTGCCTGTTATCCCGTCAATCTCTTCTTCCTCTGCGGGGCCTATTGCCAGGCAGGTTATTGTTCCGGGCTCCACGACTGTCTTTCCTGCATCCAGCACCAGCGCGGTTATCAGGCCATTGCCGTCAGCCAGCTCCTTGTACCTGAAGAGCTCCTTTTCAGAATCGACTCGCAGGATGGACTTCTTCGCTCCATTCAGCCGCCACCGGCTTACGGTCTCCTTGAATGACCGGAGGGTCGCTTCAACGCTTCCGTGGCTCACCTGGCTGCTCATCTTGCCTTTCGGGAGCCTGAGGTCGTGCCGGACCAGTATTACCTGTTTTAGCATTTATTTCTTGAATCTTTCAAACGCCCTGAGTATTTCTAATGGGATGGCAAATATCACTGTATTGCTCTGGTCTGAACTAAGGTCATTGAGTGTGTGCAGGGTTCTGAGATGCAGGGCACCATTTGCGCTGGAGAGCTGCTTGGCTGCTTTGGTTATATTGTTTGCTGCAATTACTTCTCCCTCTGCCTTGACGATTACTGCTTTCTTTTCCCTCTCCGCCTCTGCCACTTTTGCCATAACCCTCTTCATTTCCTGGGGGAGCTCAATGTCCTTGAGTTCAATCTTCTGGACCTTTATGCCCCAGGGGTCAGTGTCCTTGTCGACAATAGTCTGGATCTTGTTTGAGACCTCGTCCCTGCTTCCGAGTATGTGGTCCAGGTCAAACTCGCCCACTATGTTGCGGATGGTTGTCTGGGCAAGCTGGGAAACTGCGTAGTTGTAGCTGTCCACCTTGATGACAGCATCTTCGGCGGCCGCCACCTTATAGTACAGGACTGCGTTCACCTTCAGGCTGATGTTGTCCTTTGAGACACATTCCTGAGAAGGCACGTCCACTGCTTTAACCCTTATGTCAACCCTCTGCCATGTCTGGATGACCGGGATAACCAGCCGCAGGCCAGGGTTCATGACGCCGGCGAATTTGCCCAGAGTGAACTTTACGCCGCGCTCATATTCTTTGACAACCTTTAGGCTTGAAACTGCAATTACTGCAATTGCTATCAGAATACCAAGACTGAAACCAAGCATGTGCATCACCTCATTTACAACATTGACTGACTGGCATATGTGTTTAATAAAGCTTTTGATTTAGGCTGTTTGCCTGTTGAGATAGTCTGTTCGCATCTGGGCTACCTTATCAACCTTTTCCTTAGCATGCGGGAACAGGGCGGGATGTCTGTAGCTTCCGTCGGCATTGTACATTTCCTTGCCCCTCAGCATAGGGAAATTGCCGAACCATTGATTCATATGCTCCTTGTTGCCGGCCACTATCGGGATATCCTGTCCTGCCAGGTAATCACGGAATGATGCAATCTCTTCGTGGTAGGGATATACGGCAGCACCGTATTCTCTCATCAGGCTTTCATTAAAGGCAAGGTCCTCTGCTGAGTCAATGTCAGCCACAAAACCCCAGTCTGCGTGTTCCGCTTTAACCATAACGTCAAGGCCAAATGCAATGCTGAGTGCGGTGCTCAGATCATCAAGGGTCAGCCAGGCCGGATTTGGGTCATATCCCAGCCATCCGGTGAATTTGGCGGCCTTGCGCACGCCGAAATAGGCAAGGACAGCGGGAGCCTCCCTCGCGAGCTCTGTCCATTTTCCCCTGTACAGCTCTCTGACAGCTTTAGACCTGCAGCCTGTCGCAGCATGACCGCTTGAGTCGCCGTGGGTCTTTCTTGCGGCGAACATCAGGTTAACGGGGCGTATCGAGGTGTCATTGATAGCCCCTTCCATGTCGTTTCCTTCTTTGAGCCAGAGGGCGCGTGTCAACTCGTTGTCGTCCTGCTCCGATGTTTCTCCGACCTGCAGGTGCCATCTCCTGTTGTAGAGGCATCCCCTTTTGCCGTCGTGGATCTCATTGCCGCCTATATCAAACTCAGGGCCGTATATGTTCTGCAGGCAGTTCAGGTCAAGGACGACGTCATATCTCGCATAATCAGGGTCAGATAGTTTGGGATTGATGTTCCATGCATGGATCATGTCACCTGCCATGAAATAGGCCGGCTCAGTGTCAGAGAGTCCCAGTGCCTCTTTACCATTTCGCAAGGTGTTTTCCAGTGACCATACCCGGCCTTCATCTGCAAAGATAAATCTTTCAGAATCATTGTTTACATCGTAGAACTTAACGAAATGATTGAATATTTCCCTGGTGGCTGCATCGCCAACAACGACAACTTGCTCTGCATCAGATTTGTATAGGTTCATCATCGCATAGGCGATTATGGGAATTCCGTCAACTGAGATGTTGAACTTCTGTGATGACGGATCGTCCAATGCACGGTAAAGGTAGTGGTTGGTTACAGCTGATTTTCTGGCCTCCTTAACCGCCTCTTCCTCAATCATATTGAGGACTTCTCTTTGGCTCCCGTAGTTGTTGTAGCTGCCGCCGAGAATTACTTTTTTGCCCATATTAACCATAGACCCTCATCATGGATTCCTTCATGTAATCTGTACCCTTGCTTTCCAGTATGGTGTACCTTTGTGGTTTTATTGTCGGGGAAAGATCAATGGCACGAGCCAGGTCATTATTGCTTATTCCAATTTCAGCAAGATTGTCAGCTGTTGCCGGAAGTCCAACACGCTTATATGCTTCGGCAAGTCTGTCGTATCCAGCATTATGTGCATCGCTTGATATCAGTGCCCCAATAGCGACCACTTCTCCATGCGTTGCAGAGGCTGCCTCGCGGCGTTTTTCAATAACCTGCTTATGTGCATGATACAATTTGTGCTCAAAGCCGCTCCCTGGTCTGCTCGAGCCATAGCGACCCATGGCTTCTGCACTCTGCATCAGGGAAAATGCCAGATACTTCAGGAAGTCATCTCTTTCATAGACATTACCGTCGGCAGCAATCTCGTGCAATACAAGCTTTGCTCCCTGGGTTGCCTGCATACGGATGTAATCATCCCTTTTTTCGTAGCCGTGGCTCCATCTGCTGAGACTGGCAGCCAGTTCCCAGTCAAGTGCTGCCGTGAGATTTGAGAGCAGATCACCAATCCCAGACCTGATTCTGCGGACAAATCCTGCATAGTCAGACTGATCCCTGGGCTTTATGTATTCGAGATTGACAATAACACCCAGGGGGGTGTTTGCCTTTAGGGTCTGCTCACCATCAGTGCCAAGATCAAGAACTGCGAACCTTGAGGCAAATCCGTCGTTTGCAAGCGATGTGGGGATGCTGATGCATGGGATATTGAGCTTTTTTGCGGCATACTTTGCAACATCAATGACGCTTCCACCCCCAACTGCAATGATTAGGTCGTATTCCTTGCTGCCATGTGTAATGCCTCCATACCTTCTGTCAGGATCCCGGCTTCTCCTGTACTTCGGCATCTCACCAAACGAGGACATAACCCGCTCCACTTGGGATAGGTTGTTCGAAGAAATAATTGCATACCCCTTCTCGCTTTCGCGCTCCGGAAGATCTTCGAATAACTGCCCGCCTGCCAGGCGCCACGTATTTTCATCTGCGACCACAAAAGGCCTTTTTGAGGGAAAATAGAAGCGTTCCTGAAGCTCTTCTCCAATGAATGCAGCAACTGATTCAATACTGTCCCTGACAGCAATGAAAGATGGCGCAATAAAGCGCTTTGGGAGTTTTGGGGAAATCTTCTTTCTTCTAAGACGGGATAACATTGGTTCCGGGGATATACCTTAATATAAATAGTTTATTACTGGAAAATAGTCTCGGTTATCGGATCTAAAGCGCGATATACTTTGACACTGCGCCGTTTATGAGTTGCCCATCAATTTTTATGAAGGGTTCAGTAAAAACCTGGTCAAGGTGCGTAATTGCATAGATTGATCCGCCGAACCAGGCGTTGCTGCCGATCCCTATGTGGGCTGTTCCCAGGGCTTTTTCGTTGATTATTGTCGGGCCGACAACCTTTGCCCGGGAGTTTATGCCCACGCCGAATTCCCCCACACGGCGGATGCCCCAAGGGAATTTAGCGGTTTCTGATGCAAAGCGCAGTGTAGATTCGAGGGCTCTTGCCTCCTCACCGCCGTGAATCTCGGTTACTTCGCCGTGTTCGATTATTATTGTAACCGGCTTTTTGATAAGGAGGGTGGTTTCCATGATGCGTATAGACGCATCAATCACCACCCTTCCTGATACTTGCTTATCCCTGCAGGGGACGAAAACCTCCCCTGCGGGAATGTTACCCCCAACACTATAAGCCTTCAAGTTTGCTACGTTGGCCGTGCTCTTCATCCCTTCGATGCCGTAGTATAAGTCTGTTCCCTTACGGGTGGTCACGTGAATTTCCTTTCCCTCATCAAACAGGTTCTGAAGTTCCTTGCCCTTTTTCCTAAGGTTCCTGTAGTCAATATCAATTGCCCTGATGAGGCTGCTGTACTTGTGCGTTGGGAGATCATTAAGGCTCGGTGTTGAAACGAATTTATGCTTTCTTTCCCTGATGAATTTCCTGAAACTCCGTCCTATGGCATCAAGCTTTCCAAGCTTTCCTGATGTGCACAGGACGATGGCGTTCTTCTCACCGGAGTCAAGAAGCGCCTCTATAACGTGCTCGTCACAGTTTTCCCCCCTTAGCTTGGGGTACTGGATGGCAAGCGAGCATGGAATGTTCAGGCTCTTTGCAGCAAGTGCATAGCATCCGAGCATTAGTGGCGGAACCCTTCGGGTGGGATAGCCAAGGTCTCCTATCAGGAGGACAGACTCCTTCTGAATATTAAGGCAGTCGATGAGAACCTTCTTAAAGTGCACATATTCCTTGGTGACTGTGCCCAAAAGTCCTTCATTCTCGAGCCAGGTAAATAACTCTTTTTTGTTCAAGCTGACCTCATGCTGTATTGCTAGATGTATATCACCTATATTAGTACGATTTATTATATATTAGTTGTGTAATTCGTATATTAATATATACTTATATTTAAACTTTTCCTTATCAAGAGAATTTCAGATGCTGCTGGCGATTTTGTCCTGGTATTCTTTCATCTGCCCTTCACCGTATTTCATGTGCGGCCAGTCAAATTTCAGGCAATCCCCTTTCCATCTGGGGATCACGTGGATGTGAAGATGAGGCACCACCTGTCCGGCAGCCTCCCTGTTGTTGATCAGCACGTTAACACCGTCGCAGGCAATGGCTTTCTTAACAGAGTTTGCTATCCTGCGGGCAAGGGCCATGGCCGCTGCAAAATCGCTGCGGTCTGCGTCCTCCAGATGGGCATAATGTTTTTTTGGGACGATGAGCGTATGTCCGAGGCTAGCTGGCATGATGTCAAGGAAGGCAATCATCCTTTGGTCTTCATAGACCTTCGATGCGGGTATCTCACCAGAAGCAATCTTACAGAATATGCATTCCTCCATCTTTGTCTCCGAGCTCTATGAACTCCACCTGATTGTTTTGTGCATCGAAAATTGCCACGGTCTTTTCTTCAGCGGTATAATAGTGTGCTCCCGGGTTTATTACCCGGGTTTTTCCGACGATCTCATCTCTCTTTTGGTGGGTATGCCCGTGGAAAACATAGTTGAACTCCTGCGAGTTTATCATCCAGTCCAGCTTAATCCGGTTCTGGCCGTGGTATGCCGCGCACTTGTAGGCTCCCAGAGAAAATTTTACAATGTCTCCCAGATATTCCCATCCCTGCTCATGTATGATCTTCTTAAGGTTTGCAAGGTCGCCATCGCAGTTTCCTGTGATGAATTTCATGCTGAGTCCCTGGAAAAAAGGCACTGTTGCAGGTGCTATTATGTCGCCCAGATGAAGGACAAACCTAACGTTCCTGTCCTTGAACACTTTAACAGCCTTGAGGATGTTTTCCACGTTGTCATGTGTGTCTGAGATCAAACCAATCATTCTTCTACCTCCTTTTCATCCTTTACTACCCTGACTTCATTCAGGTTGGCCAGGTTGAGGATCAGGGCGTTCAGATCGTCTGTTAACGGGCTGCTGCCCGGATTGATACAGATAGTTCTTCCTATCTTGTCAATGTGGCTGCCTGAAATGAGCGGGGATTCGTGGATATGGCCATGCAGTGTAAGCAGAGGCTGTTTTTCCTCAATAAACAGCCGTATGGCCTTGCTCCCTACATGGATGCCGCCTGAAACCAGGTCCAGGTTAGTGCCAAAAGGCGGAGCATGGAATACATATACGGTCTCCCGGGGATTGCCAAGATTTGCGAGGCCCCTAAGATCATCACTTATCGACCCGGCCTCTTCATCCACTGATCTTATGCCTTGCAGGTGCGTGCTGTCAAATTCACCCTTTTCCCAGTCTTTCAGGTTAAAGGGGGTAGGATTCACATAGCTATATCCGGCAATGCAGTACTGGCCTATCCGGTGGGACCTGTTGTGTAAGAGGGTTATGATTCCTGATCTTTCGGCATCCTCTAATATATCCATGTTGACGCGAAAGTCGTCATTGCCCATCATAACGAAGATTTTCAGCGAATGCAGGGTGCAAAAAGCGGTTATCTCCGGTATGAATGAACTTTGCAGAAATTGTCTCTGAAGCTGGATTTTCTGGTCAACAGATATGCCGCCCTTTGGGGTTATGTCACCGCCAATTATCAGTGCATCGGTATTCTTAGCAAGATTAAGGAGTCTCCTGAACGCATCTGTATTTCCGTGCAGGTCAGTTTTATAGATTAGCCTTTTCATGTTAAGAATGGACAGGCCGGGAATTTCACTGCAAATGCAGATTTGAACCCGGGGCCTGCCGCAAGCCAAGCGGCTATTCTACCGGACTGAACTACCTGCCCATAAGAATTCTGCAGAAAATGGAATCCTATATATAGTTTTGTTTTTGTAGGTCCGCGTTACCTGGCAGCAAGCTTGATGTCGCCTTCCTGAACTGTCTTCCTGCCCGAATGCCTTGCAATACGCGCAGCCAGTGTCCCAATATGGAGCGCATGCTCGGTTATCAGATCAGCAAAAGCCTCGAGAGCCTCATTAGAAACGCGCTTTGCCCCTGCATTAAGCAAAATCCTTGCAACAGGAGCCTTGGGTATTACCGTTGTGTTACGCCCCATCTTCAATAATTGGAGATAAAAATAAAAAATATCTCCCCAATAGTCTTTGTGTTGGATATTTACAATAAGCTTACTCACTTATAAATGTATCGTTTTTGTGTAATTCTTTAGCTTTCTGAAGCGTTTTTCCCACTTGTATACTACAGCACCGAAATCTTTTTGTATTTGTGTAGTTACATTGTAACTACAATGCGAAAACCGATGCGCCTTAATATGGAAGGATACGAAGTAGTAGAA
>JBDRAZ010000078.1:0-7258 GCA_043823195.1 archaeon | reverse complement strand
AAGCCGCAAAAGCGAAAGAGATTTATTTAGGAAGCAACCCAGTATGTTCATTGTTTATGCACAGAAAGGTCTATGCAGGTTCGCCTGCATAGGCTTTTCTTTTAATTCAGAAGTAGTTATTTCTCATCGGAGATACTTTTTGAGATCGCCTACCTTCTTCTTGCGTGATAGTGCACAACCATCTGGTCAAGCAGTGCCTTGATTTTTGCGGGGTTGCCCACACTCTCCATGGTGATGTCATGGAGCTTTCCGCCGCTTGTATGTATTGAGATGTCACCGTAGTTGAGGATTCTCTCAAAAAGGTTTTGCTTCATGGTGACCTCTGTTATTCCTGCATACTGCAATGCGATGCTTCTCTTCCTGAAGAAGATGCCCATCAGGAGCGTTGCGTTGTGCCTTCCGATCACGAGCTTCTTCTGCCTTACCCTGATCTCAGAGAGAAATATCAGCACAACCGCCGTAATCATGAAGATCGCCATAAATAGGCCTATGCCTGGGTTGGCGTTCCTCTTGGGAAATATAATGACAGTCAATACAATGCATGCTGCAACGATCAGGTGGCTCTTGAGGTAAGAGAGCCTTGAGGTGTTTCCTGTGTACAGGACATCATCCATCATAACCACCCTTTGCAGTTCTGGCAGACTGCCTCTTCCGTCCTGGCAGGGCTTCCGCAGCGGCGGCAGTACTTGACCTGGGGATTGATTGTCCCCCTCTGCCCAGGAACCTGGTTGTAGGGATAGGGCCTGCGCATTGGCTGATTGCCCTTGGTCTTGAAAAAGCCGTAGACAACCATGAATGCGCCGGCGGCTATGAAAAACGAGAAGTTGGATTCTGTCATTACATTTACTACAATGGAAGCCACAGTAATGAGTATCCCGATAACGATGAATACTCCGCCCCGGATCTCACCCATTTTTTATCTTTCTGATTCCGTTCATATATGGTACAAGCGCCTTTGGAATTATGATTGAGCCGTCACCGGCCTGGAAATTCTCCATTATGGCGACAATCGCCCTGGATGTTGCAATCGCCGTGCTGTTCAGGGTGTGGACATACTCCTTTCCGCCCTCTGAGTTGTATTTGATGTTTAATCTTGCCGCCTGATAGGCTGTGCAGTTTGAGCATGAGACAACTTCCCTGTACTGGCCCTGGACCGGCATCCAGACCTCAATATCGTACTTCTTTGCAGCAATTGACCCTATGTCTGCAGTGCAGATGTTTACAACCCGGTAAGGGAGCTCAAGCCTTTTGAAAATGTCCTCGGCATTGGCAAGCAGTTCCTCGTGGAATTTCCAGGAGTCTTCCGGCCGGCAGAATATGAACTGCTCGATCTTGTTGAACTGGTGGACGCGGAAGATGCCTTTTGTGTCCTTGCCGTGCGAGCCGGCCTCTTTCCTGAAGCATGTTGAGATGCCGGCATATTTCAGGGGAAGGGTTTCAAGAGTCTCTCCTATGTGCATTGCGCCGATCGGATGCTCGCTGGTTGCGATCAGGTAGAGGTCTTCACCCTCGATCTTGTAGAGGACATCCTCAAAGTCAGCAAGGTCTGTCACGCCCTCATACGGCTCCCTCTTTATCATGTACGGGGGCTCGATCAGCGTGTACCCTTTGTTATAAAGAATGTCAAGGGCAAACTTCATAATCGCATAGTCAAGCATGACCAGCTCATTTTTAAGAAAATAGAACCTTGCTCCTGAAGTTTTGGCTGCTCTTTCAGTATCGCCGATGTTCAGGCTCTCAAGAAGATCGACGTGGCTTACCGGCTTGAAATCAAATTTTGGCCTTTTGCCCACCTCTTTGAGGACCACGTTGTCTTCATCGGTTTTGCCGACAGGGACTGACTCATGGAGGATGTTCGGGATTCGCATAAGAAGGGAGCGTATGTCAGCCTTGAGCCTGAGCTGCTTTTCCTCAACAGCCTGAATCCTGCCGGGGATCTCCTTTGCCTCCTTTACCTTGGCCTTAATGTCCTTTCCCTGTTTTCTGAGCTGGTTGATCTCCTGGGTAACCTGGTTTCTCCTGTGCCTGAGCTTCTCTGCCTCCTGCAGGTGCTTCCTGTATTTCCTGTCGAGGTCAAGGACCTTTTCCACCCGCTGGAATTTCTCAGGATTGTTCCTTCTCTCAAGGTCCTTCCTGATTAGGTCAGAATGTTCACGGACAAATCTTATGTCAAGCATACAACATGATTGTTGGAGAAGAATATAAAAAACTTTCGTCAGGTGGTGAGGACCTTTTTGAGGTCGATTACATCCTTCAGCTGCTCCTGGTCCAGCTTGAGAAGGTCATTGTAGCCGGCAACCTTAAGCTTCTTTATGGCGTGAGTGAAGCTATTCATGTGCGTCCTCAGGAGCTTTCCCATCAGCGGGTTTCTGCTGATGCACTTGTGGCAGATGAACTCAGTGCCTATGAGCTCAAGCCAGGTGGATTCTTTTTGGCAGTTCTGGCAGTTCATTTCACAGCAGGTCTCCGCAGCTCCTTTATATGCTTTTCCCGCAAGGATTAAATATGACTGCTCATGCGCACCAGGGGATGAGGAAGCGATACGGCGACAGCAGGATTGACAGGTGCCCCTTTTGCGGCCAGCAGGCCTTAACCATGAACAGCCAGGGTATCCCCGTATGCATTGCGCACAAGGGCGAGGAGCTGACTGACCTCAGGTGCGCATGCGGCGAATACCTTGATGTCAGGAAGGGAAAATTCGGTGTGTTCTTTAGTTGTTTTAACTGCGGGGCAAAGAGCCTGAGAAAGGTGCTTGAGATGAACCCGCCAAAGCCCAGGGTGGAAAAGAAACCGCAGGAGTTTATAGTACGCTCAGATGACCCGAGGTTCTTTGACTAGACCTTGTAGTCGATGTTTTCAGTTTCCCTGCATTTGTCGATCTCTGATTTCAGGGTTCCGATCTCGGTTCTGATCCTTGTGTCAAACTGCTTTTCCCTTTCTGTAAGCTCGCGTATATCGGCGTCGCTGAAGTCATCATCCCCGATCTGGATGCGCTTTTCTATCATCCGGAGGCGGACGTCATCAAGCCTGTTCTTTTCCTGGAGAAGCTCAAGGATGGTCTTGGTGTTCTCATCGATCCGTTTCAGGATTATGCGCTCGTCCATGGGCTTGTGGCGGCATAACATCAATATAAACCTTTTGATAGAATGATAAGCCTCCGACGAGAAATGCATGGCGGCTGCATTCAACCGCTAATTTGCACTCGTGACCTTGGGATTACAAGTCCCACGCTCTGCTAGCTAAGCTACGGAGGCCTGTTGCAGAAGGAGACGGTGCCCATTTAAATAATTTTTGCTAGCCGTACTGGTACTTCTCGTTTATGCCCCATCTCGGCCTGAATGACTTGGTTGGCTGGGCCCAGTGGTAGGAGTCGTAGTAGAGCTTGACATGGGTGAGGAATGAGTATACATCCTGGAGCACCTCCTGCTTATGCGATTTGAAGTCACGCCAGATGAAGCGCAGGACGAATACCCTGTAGAAGTGCTTGAGCAGCCAGTGCTTCTGCCATCTCTTTTCGTAATCAGATTCAATGAATGCGTCAACAATTATCTTGTGTTCGGCCCACTGGAGCTTGAATTTCTTGTTGTCCTTTACTATCTCGACATCTTTTTCCCGCAGCTGGTGGATGTTGATCCTCAGTATGCGGCGGTAGAAGGGGTTGTCCTCCGGGACGTAGACGCATCTCCACCATATCCACCTTTCCATCCCGGTGGGTGAGGCAGATGATTCCCAGTATAGCTTTTCAGGAAAGTCAAAGTCGCTGCGGCTCTTTGAATACTCATTCTCAAGCACCCAATCCCTTAAGTGCCTGTAGAAATTCTTCATGTGCAAGGCGCCGTTGTACTTTGCCTCCCAGTGACCGACATAAAGCGTCATAGCAGCAATCTGGTTACTGTCATTTATATATTTTGCGCAGTTGCCTTATTATTGGTGAGACCAGCGACCAGATGAGTATCCTTGTGAAGACTGCTACAGACAGAGGCTTTGAGGACACCTTTATCCTTCCTTTTTTTACAGCAGCAATTACTGATTCAATATCCTTTTTTGAGTCCACAAGAGAATATGTTGTGCCGAACTGCCTGAAGTTGTGGCTGTCTGAGCTGCCTACCAGGGGCAGGTTGTTCCTTTTTGCTACCTGTTCAGCTTTCCTGTTCAGGTTGATGATGCCTGCGTGGAAATGGCAGTATTCTATTCCGTGGAACAGGTGGATGTTCTTTTCCAGGAGCCCGCCGAGACACTTTCTTTTTATATAGTATGGATGGGGTGCAATGACCAGTGATCTTTTTGGAAGTTTGCCCAGGTCCTTCAGAGTCCTAATCCTGTTAACTTCATCCTGGCTGGTGTTGATGATGAGGACCTCTTTACCTTCAATGGTCTTTTCTGCGCCGGGGATGAGGAGGATTCCCTTGTCGTTGGCATGTGATGCGATCTCTCTGTTGTAGAAAACGTTCTGATGATTGGTTATCGAGAGGACATCGTAGCCAAGCGATGCTGCTTTTGATATGAGCTGCTTTGCCGTATATGGGATCGATTCAAACCTGTCTTCACCAGTGTGGATGTGAAAGTCGCACTTAAGCATATTATTTCAGATAATTGTCCTCTATAAAAAGGTAATGTTTAGAAGCGGTGGGTGCGTAACCCTTCCGTGGCTGAGCGCAGCGAAGCCCGGAGATGTAAGCGGTTTATCCGCTGCTTAGATTTATCATGGCATTATAAAATATATTTTTCAATTCAGATATTTATTTATGGTAGTATTTATGGTAGTCAGGCTTATGTAGTGAAAAACTTTTTGGAGGGTGGTAATATGGACAAGAAAGCAAGGATAGCAATGATATCTGCACTGGTTCTGGTGGGTGTTTTGGCTGTTGCAGCTGCTATGGCTGCGCCAAGGGGAAGCAAGGCGTGCAGCGACGGGAATGATAACGACGGGGATGGGTATATTGACCTGAATGATCCCGGCTGCGCAAGCAAGAACGATCTGAGCGAGCTTAATCCGAATGTGGAGTGCGATGACGGTGCAGACAATGACGGCGACAGCGCTGCCGACTATAATGACAACGGTTGCAGCGGACCGACTGACAACGATGAGACCGACTGCGGAGATGCCGTATGCGAAGGCGGAGAGGCCTGTGATGTGTGTGTAGCTGATTGCGGCATATGTGACTCGTGCTCAGACACTGACGGCGGCTGGATACCTGGGGTGGCCGGTACTGTCAGCGGATACGCGGATCAAGAGTGGTACAGTATCGATGACTACTGCCTTGACAATGTTACTGTGAATGAGTATTATTGCATTGGTGGTGGTGATACTGCCGCAGCATACCCTTATCACTGCAATCTCAATGAGAGTTCGGGTTGCGTAGATGGCGCCTGCGCCTGATTTTTTCTTTTTTTTATGCAAACTTTTTTATACATTACCTGTTCACATAACACCGGGGGCGTAACATGCTTGTAGGTGTGGTCGGAAAGGCAAACTGCGGGAAATCAACGTTCTTTAAGGCAGCAACGCTTGCAGAAGTAGAGATAGCCAACTATCCCTTCACTACCGTAGGCAAGAATGAGGGTGTCGGCTTTGTCAAGACCGATTGCGCTGAGAAGCATTTCCAGACAAAATGCTCACCAAGGCAGGGCTACTGCCTCGAGGGCAAACGGTTTGTCCCGATCCAGATGATCGATGTTGCAGGGCTTGTTCCTGACGCGCATCTTGGCAAGGGCAGGGGGAACCAGTTCCTCGATGACCTGCGCCAGGCTGATGCACTGATACATGTTATTGATATCTCCGGAAGCACCAATGAAAATGGCGAGCCTGTTGAACGGGGCAGCCACGACCCAGTGGATGATGTGAGGTTCCTTGAGACCGAAATTGACATGTGGTTCTATGGCATCCTGAAGAAGGGATGGGACCGGTTTTCCAGACAGGTGCAGCAGGAGGGCCGGGACCTTGACAAGGAGATTGCCAGGCAGTTCTCAGGGCTTAAGGTTACTGAGGAGGATGTTGTTCTGGTTATGCACAGGCTCAACCTTGGGAAGGGACTGTGGACCGATGAGCAGCTTAAGGAGTTCTCGATTGAACTGAGAAAGGCGACCAAGCCCATCATAATCGCAGCAAACAAGATAGATGTCAGCGGTTCTGAACAGAACCTTGAGAGGGTCAGGGCCGAGTTTCCCGGGTACATTGTCATGCCATGCTCAGCTGAGTCAGAGCTGGCGCTCAAGGAGGCGCATAAGCACGGGCTGATTAGGTATGTTCCCGGCGAATCCTTTGAAACCGGGGACTCGGAGCTGAGCGATAAGCAGAGGCATGCCCTTGATTTCATTAAAACTCACGTGATTGATGCCATTGGCTCAACGGGCGTGCAGGAGGTCCTGAATGCCGCGGTGTTTAAGCTCCTTCATCTTATCACTGCCTACCCTGTAGCCACAAGCAAGCTGGCTGACAAGGATGGCAACACGCTGCCTGACTGCATTCTCCTCAGGAAGGGTGCGACAGCGCTTGATTTTGCCTTTACTATCCATACAGACATAGGAAACAGCTTTATAAGGGCGGTTGACATGAAGACAAAGCAGGTTGTGGGAAAAGAGCATGAGCTTAAGGACGGCGATGTGCTGGAGATTGTGACAGACAAATGAATGCAATTGAGTGCCTGAGGGAGAGGAGGTCTGTACGGGCCTTTGAGGGGCGGGAAATTCCACGGGAGATCCTGGTAGAGATAGCTGATGTTGCGAGGTATGCGCCCACTGCAAGGAACGTGCAGCCCTGGAAATGCGTTGTTGTGACTGATAAGGTGATGAGGTCCAGGATAGCAGAGCTGACTGACCATGGCAAATTCATTGCAGATGCACCGGCATGCATTGCGGTTTTCTGTGAGGATACCAAATACTACCTTGAAGACGGCTCTGCTGCGACAACGTATATCCTCCTGGCGGCAAAGGCATTTGGGATCGGTTCGTGCTGGGTTGCAGGAGACAAGAAGCATTACTGCCAGGATATAATGGGTCTCCTCGGAGTGCCGCCGGGCTTCAGGCTGGTCAGCCTCATTGCCATGGGCTACTCAAAGGCCGGCGGGGAGAGGGAAAAGAGGCCACTAGCCGACGTGCTGCGCTGGGAACAATTTTAAATCCGTAATTCTTTAGTATCCTGAAGCCACATTTAGAATATCTTGAAGTCCTTCGAGCACGTTCTTTTTGTTCAGACGGAGAGTTTGAATCACGGACAGAAGGAACGCAGTGGCATTTGCTCCTCTTCTGCTTCTTGAGC
>JBDRAZ010000077.1:0-2239 GCA_043823195.1 archaeon | reverse complement strand
GACACAGGATACGTTGATCTTGACGGCAAGAAGACAAAGATAAGCTGCTTTTACAAGCAGTATGTGTTCAGCGCGCATGCGGGCCAGCAGGGCCTGCAGTGGATGATCAAGACTGTCAAGCCGAAAGTGCTTATAATCAATCATGGAGAAGAAAGGAGCTGCACAGCGCTTGCAGAATTCGCAAAAAGCTATTGCGGCAAGATTTATGCTGCAAACTTAGGCGATATCATCAAAGTTTGAGTTGAGAATGCCGCGCGCCTAGGCGATGCGTTATGCTAATAACGTACCGAGTCGACCATTGGCGGGACAAATAAAAAAGCGATGCGGCGCTGGGCGGCATTCTCAATTAGGTTGAGAACTGTTTGAGGTGAATAAGTGGATGTAAAAGAAGTGATAAAGGCTTTTGACCAGCTTGATTACTATGACTTGAAAAAGCTGGAGAAAGAGATAGACAGCGGCAATCTCAGGAGAAAGCTGTATGAAAACATCCGCAAGCATGAAGAAGGCAGAAAGATCTGCGTCACGTGCGGCAATTCCCTGCATGATAAGAAGTTCTCACTGGTATTTGAGCATGAAGGTCTGAAGAAGACGGCTGAGTTCTGCGCCCTAGATTGTATGGAATACTTTATTTCTAGAATGAAGAAGCTTGTCAAGGTCGAATGAGTGTTTAGTTTTCTTTCTAATAATAATTATAAAAGTATTACTAAAACAAGTAAGAATATAAAAATAAGAATTATAAAACCAACATGACTAACCAACCATCTTCTTATTCACATGATACAATGCGACAATCAGCATACTCTCTGCCCAGCCGAGAGGAACATTCTCATTGA
Source organism: archaeon (assembly GCA_043823195.1). Lineage (GTDB taxonomy): Archaea > Nanobdellota > Nanobdellia > Woesearchaeales > JBDRAZ01 > JBDRAZ01. The sequence continues at coordinate 1,406 of JBDRAZ010000077.1, read as the reverse complement.
ACTTTTTAGAATTGGAAAAGTAAAGCTCCGGCTCTCCTATGTCAGTGATAGTGTCCAAAGCAGTCTTAAGGAACTACTCTGCCTTCTTTCTCTTACCCAGCTTCTGATATATGATAGCAAGCCACGACAAGCCGAATGTCCACTCAGCCTCCTCGGAATAACCATCAGGATTCCTGTTATAATAATGATCGTTCTTATACCGGATCACTCCGCGATTCCTCAGCAGATGATACTCAACATTATTCAAGATCGCATCACGCTGTTTTGCATCAACTACGTTATAAGGATAAATCAATGATAATAAAGCCAAATCAACAAACTTGCTCTTGCTCTCTCGAGGAAGCATATTGCTCAGCATACGCTTGCCGTTGCTGATCAGCCATTGAGGAACTTTTACCTGAGGAACATTCTCTTTGATCATCTCCAGGCCAGCTACACAAGCGCCGATGCTGCTCGCATGCAGCTCTTCATCCTCTTCCCATATGCCTGAGTCAGGATCATCCCAGTATTCTAATGTCTTCAGATAGTCGACAAGCTTCTGTATAAGGCGGTAATCCTTTTCAGTCTTAAGTATCGGCCTGCCCATCCTGACAAGCTCTCCGACCTTGAACAGGACTGCGCCTATCGAATCATTCTGCTTGTTGCCCCACTCGTCCCAGTATTCATCAAACGTCTCAGGATGATAACGAGGATGGATGTATTGATGCCTGTACTCTGGCTTCTTAAGGATTGCAAAATCAATCTTGTACTCGTGCTTTTCAAATATTTTTAAGACTGCCTCATATGTTTTCTCTACTGTGTTCCAATCTCCCAAAATCTCAAAAGCCAAACATGTATAGAAATTATCTCTTAGCCATGCTTTATCATAGCCTGTGCCAACATCCTTCCTGCTCGCTGCAAAAAGCCCGGATTTATACTGCAAATTCTTAAGAATGTTTAAATGATGCTGGACTAACTGCCGGTAACTGACTGGCTGCAGCCTTGATTTTAATATTTTTTGCTTTCGCTGTTTTTCTTTCTGCTTAATCTCTGCCTTAAGCTTCTTAACTTTCTGTTTGAGTTTCATTTTAACTGTATAACTCATCAATCAGCTCTATGAACATCGCATCGCTCCATGCCTGGCAAAAGCTTGCCTGCGCGTTCTGGCTGCTCGCATCACTCAGCTCTGAAGCATGACCGATATAACCCTGATAAAGGATATCATTGACAGAAGCTTTTAGTATGCCATCAATATAACTTCTGAAAAGTTTCTTGTCAAGCCTGCACATGACAATCGCAGCTATGTTGTTGATCCAGTACCATGAATCACCGCGGTGATAGCTGCGGTTGTCTATCCCTGTATATCTAGGAGAATATAACGCATTTGTCTTGTCTATTGTTGCAAGGCCTCCCCACGGCAGCCACAA
>JBDRAZ010000076.1:0-22521 GCA_043823195.1 archaeon | reverse complement strand
ATCTGCGACCCGTTCGTGTTCCCGGCCTCATCAGTGCAGTTTATGCTCCAGTTATGGTCGCCGTTTCCCAGGACATCTAAGATATACTGGCTGGTGCCTTTGGCTATGTCTGTCTCAGTCTCTGTATTTGAGTCCCAGATGAGTGTGCAGTTTACGATGTCGCTGGCATCTGTTACGTTATAGTAGAATGTCACGGCATTGCTTGCGGTAATCAGCTGGTCATCAGACGGGCTCTGAAGCCTGACAGAGGGCTTGACCGTATCTGTTGTGTATACAAACACCTGGTCTGATTCAGTGCCCTGGCCGAGCGTATCATAGGCAATAATCCTCCAGTAATATTTCAGGTTGGCATCGAGGGGTGCCGGCAGGCGATATGTCGTGTTTGATATGTTTCCGACTGTTGCGTTCTGGAAATCAACCGGTGTGAAATCAATGTTGCTGGCCATCTGGATAGTGTAGTTGGCAAAATTCGTATCAGAGGTCTCAGTCCATGTCAGTGTTGGAGCGAGAGTCATGGAAACAGTATCATTTGAGGGGCCCGACAGGCTGAATGCGGCAGGGGCTGTCACGTCAATTTCCACAGTGTAATTTGAATCATTGAACCTGCTATTGCCGGCCCAGTCATAGCACCTGACATTCCATGCATAGGTTCCGGTCCCGAGGGTGACTGCATTAAAAGAATTCTTTGAGCCGTTAGCAAGGGCAGTCAGGGTTTCGTTCTTCATAAAGGCACCGCTGAAATTCGCGAAGAGTGAGCAGTTCTTAATGTTTGCGTCTGACGGCGTAAAATTAAACCGGATTGCATCGTGATTGAGCAGCGCACTGTTCGGCGGCTGCTCGAGCCTGACCAGGGGCGGGAGCGAGTCCAGCGTCAGGTTCCTGGTTGGCGTGCTGTTTGAAAATCCGGTCAGGTCCCTCACAGTAGCATTGTAGGTGTAGAGCATATTGCTGTTCAGCCCGGTAAAATTGCGGTAATAAACACGCGCGCTGTATGTGGTCTGGTTGACCTCCCCCGTTGTATTGTACAGGTAAAAGGTTATGTTCCTGAAATTCGCCTCTGTGACCGTGACATTCACGTAGACCCAGCTGCGGTTGTAAAATGATCCTGACTGGGCTGTTGCCGAGCCGAATTTCACGCCCGGCAGCAGGGAGTCCAGGGTGATGTTCCTTTTCGCAGTAGTGTTCTTGTTCCCCGCAAGGTCTGTTATCGTCACATTATAGAAATAGGCCTTGTTTGACGCAAGACCTGTGAAATTGATGCTCCTGGCAGCTGTTGTGTATGTCGTGGAATTAACTCCCGCAGACTGGTTGCGCAGGGTAAATGTAATATTCGCCTCATTGTCATCTGCTGCAGAGACATTTACAAAGATCCAGCTGCGGTTGAAGAATGTCCCGGTCTTCTCAGTATTGTTCGAATAGCTTATTACCGGCTTGGCAGTATCAATGTTAAGGGTAAAGTTAGTGGCATTGAAGGCAGAATTGCCGGCGGAATCGTTGCAGAGGACATTCCATGCATAAGAGCCGTCTGGCAGCGCTACTGTAAATTTGCCCGGGTTGGCGTTATGTGCGCTTGTGTTTGTCTGGTTGGCCTTCCATCCGGTCGCATTATGATAAAGCGTGCAGGCATCCAGGTTTGCATCATAGCCGGTATACCTGAATACGGCGCTGCTGCTGCGCCAGCCGCCGTCTTCAGGGGTATTCAGCATGACAACAGGACCGGTATTGTCGATCTGGATTGTTATGGTTGTCGTGTTTTTCAATCCGTCGTTATCAGTTACGTTGAGGCGCACGTAGCAGTAGAAGCTGTTCTGGCTGCACTGTGTCTGCGAAACCGTGTTCAGCGTACAGTTGTCATCTGCACCGGAACAGAGCAGGTCAGGGGTGCTAAACGCGGTGGTGTTGTCCAGCTCAAACAGATAGGCGGCTATTTCCTGGTCATCAGAAGAGGCAGATGCATTCAGGGTTTCGTTTCCGCGGAGGTAGGACCCGTTCAGCGGATAAGTAAAGGAAGCAGCCGGATAGCCATTTACAGTAAGCGTGAAATTGCGGCTTTCATCGGTCGGTGCATTGCTGGAAACCGCCTGGCACCTGATATCATAGTTTTCCCCTCCTGCGCCGGTGCCAACTGTAACGTTAAACGTCTTGCTGCAGTATGACCCGATGGTTATATTTCCGCAGTCCTGGCTGTCATACTCATTAATCAGGGGCCCGGCAGAGCTGAGAAGGTCCAGCCATTCTGCGTCATAGTATTCAAGCGCCAGGGTGACATCCGTGCAGTTGAGGGATGACTCCTCGCGGCACGTAACATTGCATCCCACATCAAAGGTGCTGTTCATCGACAGGGTGCTTACGTTAAGCTCAATGCTGCCTGAAGGCTCAAGCAGGGTTGCATTTATGAAAACAACCGTTGATACGTTCCAGGTGATAACCGGCGGATCAGTGGCATTGCGGTTGCCTGCCACATCCCTGGCAAATGTCCTGTTCCAGCTGTAATTGCCTTCATATATCAGCCTGGTGAGGTTTGTCCATACGCTGCCCCCTGAATTTCCGCAGCCATTGGTTGAGTTGGTAAGGGAATAATTCCTGAGCCCCACACCGGAAATATACAGCTGTGCCGTGACACGGTACACGCCCGAAAAGGTGTCGGCCACGCTCACGTTCAGGCACGCATATTCATTGATGTCAAACGAAGTCTCATTGACCCCCTCGGAAGCAATCGAGGGATAGGTTGTGTCAATCCCAAGCGTGCGCGATTGAGAGTTGTTGGTATTATTAAGTTTGTCACTGCAGTTGATGTTCCAGACGTAACCCACGCCATTGGGCATCAGGACAGTGAAATTCAGGCTCTTGCCCTCAACAATTGATGCGTTGGACATATTGATTTTGCCGTCTATAACCAGGCTGCAGTTCTTTACGCCCATAAGGTTATCGGTCACATTGTACTTATATGCAACAGAATAGGCCCTGCTCCAGTACCCGTTCTGCGGGTTGTTAAGATATAGGTAGGGCGGCGTTGAATCCACGCGCACAGTCCTTGCCTCAGTCCTGTTGGTCTGTGCTGAACTGTCATTCGCCCAGACATAGAAAGTATACAGCCCGTCAGAAAGGCCCGATTTGGTTATGTTCGTATAACCGCCTGCATACGGATATGATTCATTCGTGCCGTTCCATGCCAGGACAAGGGTATCCGGGTTTGCCTCGGCGTGCGTAACATTTACAATAATGGTGCTGTTGGTCTGGTTTGTGTTGTTGCCCGGGGTTGGATTTGTGAGGTTGATTCTTGGCTTGCTGCGGTCAACATAAAGCGTGTAGTTCGTGCTGTTCCAGGCCCAGCGCTTTGCCGAATCATTGCACCACACATTCCATTTGTAGGTGCCGTCCTGGAGGCTTACCGCGGCAAAGGAATTGGCGGCACCGGAGCTGGGATTATCCTCTGTCTGGTTCTTCTTCCATGTTCCTGAAAAATTTCCCCAGAGAACGCATGAATCCAGGTTATTGTCTTTCGGCTTGTAGCTCATCTGGACTGTGCCGTCCGTGTCCCAGCTCCCGTGACCCGGCGAAACCAGGCCGACAGCGGGATTGGTCTTGTCGACCGTTACATACCGCGTCGTGGAATTGCCCTCGTACCCCATTGAATCTGTGCAGTTGATCTTCCACTCGTACGCTGCTGCATCCTCGGCAAGGTTATCATAGGCGAACCGCTGAGAGATGTCCTTGTTGATGCTTGTGTTCTGCCTGACCTGCGAACCGCTGAACAGGAGCTCGCACTGTACTACCGATGAGAAATCATCCACCAGGTACGTAAAATTAATGTTCCCGTCCGCATCATAGGTTCGGTTCTCAGGCAAGAGAAGCGTCATGTTTGGCGGAGTTGTATCCGACACATTGAGAAAGTATGCCATCTGCAATCCGGTGTAATTCCCGCTCTCCTTGTAGCGGACAGTAATGTTATACATTCCAGGGTCAGCATATTGCGTGTAATTCGACAGGGGACTTGTCCTGTTGCTGATGAGCGTCCCGTTGCTGTACAGCTGTATCCTCTGGCTGTCGCCGGCTACAAGGCTTGCGTTCAGCCAGATGTGGTTGTCCTCATCAATTGTAATGTTTCCTGCTGTACCGTTCAGCTTCAGGGTCATATTTGGGGTTGCCCTGGCAATGGCAAACACCCATCTGCTGCTCTGGTTCCACTGGCTGAATGTGTCGTTTGCCCAGCTCTTCCAGTAGTATGACCCTACCGGATAAAGCCTGCTGAAGTTGTATTTGCCGCTGGTGGCAGTACCGCTTATTCTGTTCATGGTCCAGTTAAGCGGCGAACCGGTCAGGTTTGTCTCAAAGTAAACCGTACCCACTCCCCCAAACCCCCCCGCCGCAGAGTCGGTCCAGGTTATGTTGAAATAGCTCCGGCGCTTAAGGAAGCTCGAAGGGATACTGGTTGCATTGCTGTTCCACATTGGCTTGGGGTCTGCAACAGTAATGGTTTGCGGAAGGCTTGTGCAGGTGATTTGGCCTTCGGCGTAGCACTGCACTGTATAGGTGCCGGGCTTCTCAGCGTCCAGGATCCAGGTGTCAACTATCGTGCCGCCACCGCTGTGGCTCACCGGATTGGCGCTGTCAGTTGATATGTTGCCCGTTGCCTTGAAGTCGACATACGCACCCCCGGTAGTGAATTGCGCATGCTGGTTCCAGCTTGGGTTTCCACCAGCTACCACAGTGCACTGCATCGAACCATAGCTCCCCCCCACGAGCATTGCCAGGGGTGCTGCCGGTGCATTTAGCGTATTGGACGTACATACGGAATCTGACGCAATCTGCCAGAAACGCCGTTCGTTCCAGCCCCCTATTTTAAGGGGACCAGACAGGTAGAACTGCGGGCTTATCCCCGGTGCAGTGAAGTAATAGGAAATGCCTCTTATTTCCCCTGCAGTGAGATGGACAGGCCAGGATAAGGCTGTTGTATCGCCGCTGGTCTCAGTTATCATCTCCCCGGGCGCAATCTGGAAAAGGGAAGGGACATATTCAGTGACCATGCCTGTAAAATCGGCATCTGCCGTGATGGTTATGTTCATCAGATAGGGCCCCGCAGGAAATATCCTTGTCGGCCCACGGCGCACCACATCAAAATCAATCTCCTCCTGCACATAGATCCTGTCAACTATGCTCCGCGCGCCGTTCCGGGTTACGGCAGTCAGATTCATGACATGCTCCCCTTCAGCAACCGGTGTGAAATTGCCATAATAATCAGGCTTTGCTGTATATCCGTAAATTTCACATTCCGGGCTGATATGTATCAGGCCGTTTGATGTGGACAGGACAACTGTCCCGCCAAACGGGTCAGTAATCACAAGGGTCACGTCTGCATCGCACACCATCCTGCCATGGTCATCCAGAACCGCCATACCCGCCTCAGCAGCCTCAAACGGCCGGTATATGGATTTATGCGTGTTCAGGGCAAGCACACCCCAGGTGAAGTCCTGCGTAATCAGGGTGCTTTCGCCGTCTCTCGTGTAGTTTATCTCCAGCCTATACAGACCGGGCGTAAAATGCCTGTCTTGCGGTATTGTGATCTCATAGCCATCCCCCGTACGCATAACAGTAGGGAACAGATCCGATGTCTTCCCGTCAGCATCTGACACCCTGACATCTATGGTTTCCTCAACCCTTGAAAAGGCACCAAAAACGCTCCTCAGCTCCTCCCCAAAGGTAAGCCTCCTGGGCCTGAAAACAAAGCTGGGCGCATCATCAGTCCTGAAATCCCTCCTGCCCTGGATTATGCCGGCCGGGTCTTCTGCAGGAGCCGTTGCTGACACATTTATTGTTGACTCTGCAGATTCACTCCCGACCACAGACACAAAGGCATAGGCCCCTGGCCCGGGGCTCTTTATGAGATATGAAACGCTGCCGTTCATCATCCAGGCCAGTTTATTGTGGGTTTCATTATGCCTGTCCATAGAAGCACCGGGCGCATCGATTACCAGCCAGTCCGCCGGATAAAATTCTGTCATGACCCGGCCCTCGGCATTGCTGAGCCTGATCGTCATATTAACAACGGCATCTTCAGGGACACTTGAATTGCAGCCGTCGCATTGGACGCTCCGGGCAAAAGAGAGGCCCTCTATCCCGGTAAAGACTGCCCTAAGCTCAGCCACCCCAGACTCGAAAAATGCCTGCCCATCGGGGTCATAATAGTAGATCACTGCGCTAACCGTATTTAGATGTCCTGCCCCATCCCTCCCAAAGTAAAGATAGTAGGTATCATTCCAGCGCGGCATGGATGCCTCATACCCGATTATTCCGCATGTGGATTCTGAACCATAGCACCGCATCCATCTCTTTTTGGTTTCATTTGAATATGCACTCCAGATCACAGCGAGATTCCCGGCATCCAGGCCGGCAGCTATGGAAGAACCGCATACAGTAAAATCAACAACCCCGGTTGTGTTCTCAACGCCGTCGTTATTGGTATCAAAGATTGTCCGGTTGTTATAATCGAGCCTGATCAGGATTCCTGCCTCGTCCCCCTCCGCAGCAGAAGTCCCGGCCAGGATCATGGACAAGGCTGCCAGAACCATGATACCGGCGCATATGGCCGGCATTGATTTGTTATGTGGTTCAGCCCGCATTCCCGATCCTCCTGAGCGCTGCCCAGACAGCCTTGTTGTCCCTTCTTATCAGCCCGGCAATCTCAGCTGTGCCTGCTCCGCAGCTGTCTCTGAGGTATCTGCACAGGGCAGCAAACGCGCTGACTGAACGGTCGGCAAAGACACTGGCCGGTATGCAGACATCCCGGTTAACCGCACCTGCCCTGCCTCGCCTTCTGCGCACCGCTGAGTTATAGGTTGCCCAGACAACCCGGTCATCACGGTTAAGAAGGACTGCAATCTCATGATAGCTCAGGCCTGATTCCTCTTTCAGGTACTTTGTAACTGACTGCAATATCCCAAGACCCGGCAAGAAGACGCCGATAGGAATGGCAGGCCCATCTGCAAGGGATTCAGCTTGCCTGATGCTTCCCAATATATCCGAGAAAGACACGGAGTGCTTGTCAGCTATGTTCCTGGCAATTGTGAAGAGCGCAGACAAGTCTCTCTGATAATCGCTTTCGTTTTCAGTTGCGGTGAATCGTTTCAATACCAGCCCACTTCCGATATAAACCTGATAATATGTACTATTTCAAACACCCATATTTAAAGTTTTCGATTAATTACATATTTCAATAGAAATCAATACATATTAGAAATACCAATTATGAACACGTGATGAACCCACATTGCAAAGACACACAAGAAATCAAAAATCCGCCAGCTATCGCAGCGGCCCGTAATACCGATTTAATGATTAATTAACTACCATAGTTGTTTAGTACTGTAATTAAGTATGATTATGGGCATCACAGCCCGGCAGAACCAAAAAAACGCCTCAGCACAACAAAAACTGGCCGCACTGAGCCAAATCACCGCTGAGGGGCGGGGTTTTTGACAAAGAGATACATTCATTAATTAACCATTTAATTACTTAACTACTGAATCACTTAACTACTGAATTACAATAATATGATAATGTATTATACATCACAGCAAGAAAAGGCTGATGCCGGCAGCCGCCAGAAGGGTCCACTATAATAGGGAGGGGCTTCTGCCGGCATTCCGGATCCGGCCCCGGATCTCCATGCAGACATCATATACCTCGGACTTCATCGGCTTGGGGAGTTCCCGATAGAGCATGTTTATCTGCGAGTAAAGCAGCATAGCTTTCTCACACTCGCCGTTCTGGAGGCACATCTCGGTCTCAAGAAGTTTTTCCTGGAACTCATCCTCTGGTTTCTGGGGCCCAGCCCCGTGAAGGGCTGCCCCGGATCCGGCCAGGGAATCAAGCATAGGGTATATTTTATTGTTTAGGGTATCCACATCGATCTTCACACTGCCCATCTGCAAAGCCAGGTTGTTGAGCTTTGCAAGGATCATCTGCTCACCCAGATTTACGGCCTCAGGCTTTGGGTCTGGTTTATTGGCGGCAGCCGGAGCCGGTGTCTTTGGCTGTTTCCCTGGCTGCCCCCTCAGCCTATCAATCTGCCCAAGAACCCTTAAGCCGGACAGGCTCCCCCATCTGATAAGAAGATAATACGCCAGGAGCACCAGTATCAGAAATATGCCCGCGCCAAGCAGATACTTATTGGTTCCTGAAGACCCTCCCGAATCGGGACTGAGCACTGAAAAGCCAGTAGGTGAGTCTTCCCGGCCGATTTGGCTAATATGCAGGAAGGGGACTGATCTGGCTTCCTTGGCATCATCAATAGGTATCCAGCCGTCAACAACATACTTTACAGACTTCCCCTCCCTTGGCAGCGTGACAAAGCCCCATTTTATCACGGGGTCATTGTTAAGGATCTCCTGGCCGGTCGTCAGGAACTCAATCTCATCTGCAGTATTTGCGACGGATTTGGGAACCATTTCGATCAGTATTACATCCTCGAGCGGTTCATCAAGCTGATGCGTGAGTTTCTTGGCAATAAGCGTTTTTTCCTCCTCTTTTGTGGCATCAAGGTATGTTATCCTTGCCACCCGGATCATGGATTCAATCTTAATGTCATTCAGGTACGCCTCGTTCTTCTTTACGTATTTCTTCTGGTCGGCCTCGCTCATCCCCAGGGAGCGCAGGAACTCATTTGCGGCCTCCGTAATATGGCCCAGGTTCACAGACTGCACATACTCCGCCTGCTCCAGCAGCTCAACCTTAAGCGGTGTGGTCTTCCTGATAGTCTCAAGTTCCATGGCCACCCCCTTAAGCTCACTGTCAAGATCATCCTCTGTCCTGTAGCTCTTTTTCAGCTCAGACAGCGTCGTACTGAGGGTCTGGAGCCTGCTCTTGGAATTTGTGACGGTCTTCAGCAGCTGAAGATCAAGGAGCAGATCCTTTGCTGCACCATCTTCCATTGACTGCAGACGCGTATTGGCCTCCTTAACATCAATGAGCAGGGCTTCAACCTGCTTAACAAAGCCGTCGACCTTAGTAACCAGGTTTGGGGGAAGGACCCTTGCCGGCTCCGGCTCCATCGGACCATCCTGAACATCGGATTCAGTCTCCCCATCATCTGAGACCGATGTTGCATATACCTCCCCCGATAGCTCCCCCTGGTTTCCCGCCTGATCAACAGCTGCAACCCTGTAGAAATACGTCACCTTATCCAGAGTCGAGCTGTCAACATAGCTGCTTTCATCGGTCTCTGCATAGTAGTCCAGGTGGTTTATTCCAGATGATGTTGATCTGTACACCTTAAAGCGGTCAACATCATCATCAGTTGTATGCCACCTTAGCCTTACCCTTTTGTTATCATTCTCAGCCTCAAGGTTTACCGGGGCACCGGGGGCGTCAGTATCTGCAATGAAGATCTTTCCATCGCCGATGAATGTCCCTGTGTTCCCGTAGATGTCAGTTCCGGAGAAACTAAAAGTCCCTACCCTCCTCGTGCCGGTATCCTCGATTACCATGTATCCCTTCCACAGGGTCCCTTCGCCGGTAAGGGATACATGCCGGACTGCCCCCGAATCATCATAAAAGTAATTCAGGGTTGGCGTGTTGCTCATTTTCTTTGATGTGACCAGGGTGACCTCAACCGTACCCTCCTTCAGAGGTGATTTATAGCTAAGCGTTAGCTGGGCAGTAGGCAGCAGCCTGACCTCAAAGTCAATGACCTGCTTTGTGGCCATAACATTGCCAAGCATATCCCTGCAGGCAACATAGTAGTGATAGCTGCCGTCAGTGAGCCCGGATAGCTGCACCCTGTGGCTTTTCCCGTCGGAGTATCCGAAATCAGTCATCTGGCCATAGGTTGCCTGGTCTGATTGACCGTATCTGCAGCTTGCCCGCTCATTGGTAGTTGCGCTCAGCGTGGTGTCTGCAGAGGTAACTGTCTGGATTGGCTGGCACTGCACAACATATGGCGCGGCAGTATCCACAATCGCAAGGTTATCAACCGGGTCCTCGCCGCACCGGCGGCCATCATCGCAGCACCGTACATTCCAGGCATATATCCCGTCAACAAGGTTGGCTGTAAAACTGTCCTCAACCGAGGATGTGCTGTATCTTACATCCGCCGGCTGCCAGGCCCTGCTGAAATTAGCAAAAAGGGTGCAGTTCCTGAGGTGGTTATCAACAGGCATGAACGGAAAGCTGACGCGGGTCAGATTGGTTACAATCTTCTGATCACCGAGCAGGGTAACTGCAGGATTTGTCCGGTCAACACCGACACTCCTGGATTGTGAAGTTACCTGCTGGCCTTCTGCATTCCTGCATATAACCTTCCACTGGAAGCTCCCGTCGGAAAGCAGCTCCTCAAAATAATTGGCCTGCCCCAACACCACATTGGATTCAGTATCCCTGAGTACATCATCGACATAGAGGTTGCACTCAGTAACCGTGCTGTTAGAGCCCACCAGATACTGAAAGCTTACCATATCAGCGGGGCTCCAGAGGGCACCCGATGCTGGTGATGTAAGCCCTACTGAAAGTCCCGCTGCCATAGGCAGGCAGAACGCTACCGCAGCCAGCAAAGCCATGATCTGTCTCATTTTAGTATTTCAGCAATATTCTTCTTATCCCGTTCGATGGCATCCTCGATAGCCTTTCTGAAATAGTCATTAAGAGAAATGCGCTTCAGTGCAGAAATTCCCTTAGCCTGAGTATGAATCTTCTCATCCAGGCCTATGTTTACCCGTTTTTGCACCTACATCACCGCAACCCAAAATACCCAGACTGCACCATTAATACATCTTAATTACATAAATCATATAAATAGTTTTCGTTATTTTTAACATAGGTATGATGTTTATGATAGTTATCAAAACACGCAGGCAAAGCTTTATATATATCCTCAGCTCAAAAACAGCCATGAGAAAAAGACGGGTGATACACGCTGTTACAGTCATTTTTGTCCTGATTCTGGCTACTGCAGCCCTTGCTGCGCCCGTACGGCTCAAGATATCTGCAAAATCGCAGGAGACCCTGCAAAGAGCCTTTGCTGAACTGAGAGACAAGCCCCACCTGGCCTATTTTCTGCTTGGAAATGTATATTTCGGAGAAAAGGACTACAGCTCTGCCATTGATGCATTTCTGAAGGCCCTGTCAATAAAGTCTGACATGGAAGAGGCCTACTACAATATTGGGGCTGCGCACTATAATGCAGGAGAGGTCGATGAAGCGCTCGCCGCATTTGAGGATGCACAGGAAGTAAGGGAAGACTATGTTAAGGCGTACCAGTCTGCCGCCCTGATATTCCACGAGAAAGGCGACTATGACAGCGCAATAGCTGAACAGTCAAGAGCACTGGAAATTGAGCCAGGCAACCCCGGCCTGCATTTTGATCTTGCGGTTTATTATGTCGACAGGTACAGGTTCGGCGATGAAGAGACCGAAGACCTTGAAGAGGGGCTTTTGCACTATGAAAAGGCTGAAGAGATCCAGCCCGGCTTTCCCCACGCAAAGGACAATGCCGGGATAATCTCAGGCATCCTTGGATGAAGCTTTCAGCCCATCTTGTTTGACTTTTCTAATATCTCCATGTCATGGTACAGCTGGAACTTCTTGTTAAGGTGGTCATGAAGGTCAATAATGCTGTTATAGACATGGATGAAATCAGACCCTATTTTCCTGGCCTGGACAGTTGCCCTTGTTTGCGAGGCCAGGCGCTGGACCATCCCAAGGTAATCCTTCTCCAGCTGTGCAAGGCTTGCCTCGTTCCTGCGGATGCTCGCCTGCCTCTCTGCAATGGATGTGTAGATGTCCACAAGCGAGTTATAGGTCTTAACAAGATGGGCATCAGACCTTATGACGCTCATCATATGCGGCCTTGAAACCTCGGCCATAAGATCAAGGAATTCCTCCTCATACCTTCTGCTATAGGCCACAGCCAGCCTCTGCAGGGTCTTGATAATTTCTCTCAGCTCAGGGTAGCTGCGCGCAGCGTGCGCAAAATGCCGCTCAGACAATGACTTCTTGGCGAGTTTGACAGTATCCTGGTCAGGCTTCTCATACCCCGCCCTTTCCAGCCTCAGCTTTTCCATCCGGATTATAGATGAGTATATTGGCTTTATTACCGCATAGAGCTCAGGATAAGGATTAAAGCGGCGCTCATTCACCATCTCAAGAAGCTTTCTCACAATGCCTGCGCAGATATCAGATGATACCTTTTCCTCCAGCGCAATCAGCCTCCTTGTTTCCTGCCTGTGGACCTGTTTCATAACCTTTTCCTTTCGGGCCCTCTTCCATTCCGAATAGGTCATCTGGCTCACGGCAAATGACACGGCTGCAGGTATTGCTGCCATGGCAAGCACAGGCATCCAGAGGTTCCTCAGCAGCCCTGCCGGGTCAGTGCTGTAATAATAGATATACGCCGAACTAACCCCCGCAATGAACAGTATGTCAAAAGCGGCGGTGTATATCCTTCGCCTTAGCCCGCGATAATCCGATCTTGCGCGCCTGTAGGCCTTAAAGGGCTTGCCTGAGATGTGGTGCAGATATGCGTAATCAGAGGCCGCGGTCATGAGCATCAGCAATGAGGCAATGATAAGCAATATCCAGGGAAACGCCCTGACCAGCTCAAGCGGCTTTTCAACGAACGGCATCCTGGCCATCTTAATTTCCGCACATGGCTCGCATGGCCCGCCGCAGTCAACTCCCTCCTCATCCTGGTTTTTCACACCGTCATTGCACGAAGGAAGGGCACACCGGCCGAGATGGCACCATTCAGTTGCGCAGTCGCTGTCAGCAAAGCACCGCTTGCCTACTGAGCACAAGGGGCAGCTGCCTCCGCAGTCAATATCAGTCTCATCTGCATTAAGGATGAGGTCATCGCATCTTGGAATGTATTCACACGCCTGTGACTCGCCTGGCTTATCCGTCTTTGTCCCGCAGTCATTCACATCCGCGCATTTCCTGGTCTGTATCTCCTCGGGCGGGCACACGTTCCATTCTGAGCACTCCCACTTTTCTTCGCAAATCCTGGGCCTGGGGCGCGGCAGAGGTGCCTCCTCCTCTTCTTCAGCGGGGGGCTCGATCGCAGGGGGCCGCGGAGGCTGCGGGGCAACCGGACACGGGCCGCAGTCCTGCGGGCATATCTGGCAGCTTTCGTCACTCCCGCAATAGCTGTCACCACAATACGGACCCCGCACAATCCTGAAGCGGATTGTCTCAGTAATGTTCACGAATCCGTCGCTTACAATGATGCTGACGCTATGGTTCCCCACATGCGACAGCACCGGGATAAAATTAATCAGGCCCTCGGTGTATATGCCGGTATGGTTGAAAAACTCTACACCAAAAACCGATGTATTGGTATAAAACGTCAGGTTGTCATAATCAAGGTCATACGCCGTAATGAACAGCGTGAAACGCTGCCTTTCAATCCCTATCTGGTTGCCTATTGTAAGCAGGACCGGCGGCAGGTTAATATCAACAACCTCAAGCCGGAATGCCTGCGAGGCATTCAGTTCGCCATCGCTGCAGGTGATAAGGATAGAATAGTTGCCCACATCATCCTGCCAGGGGGTCCAGTTTATCTGGCCATCCGGCCGTATGTCGAACCTGCTGAAGTTATCATAGTAATATGTGGTGGCATTGTCAACATCTGAGCAGTTTACCTTATAGTAAAAGGCCAGGCTCTCGTTGACCTTCTGGTCAGTCAGGTTATGGACAAAATAGGGTGCATCGTTGATAGGGAATACTGTCACCCTGATTGTGGCCTCATCCCATTTGTCCCCCCGGTCAGTTACCCGAATAACTATATCAGAGTGCCCAGATGCATCCGGCATTGGGTCATGGCATGTCAGGTAGCGGTCATCCATGATAAAGCAATCGATCAGTGATGAATCGGACTGGGACATGACTGAGAAAGCAAGCTGCTCATCTGTATCCTCCAGGTCGTCTGCACAGGCCCAGAGGTCTATACTAACATTGGATCCGTTGCCGTCCTCTCCGACCGTCCCATTGGAGCATGCTGAAATTGTCGGGGGGAAGTTGAGGGTCAGGTTGACAAACAGGTAGCTGCCCTCCTGCCAATATACCTTGGAATTCCCAAACGCGATTACCCCGTTAATATATAACCTTATCTCCTCTCCAGGAACAAGACCCTCATCCTCAGCACTTGAGGGGTCATCTCCCAGGCATGACAAAAGCCCAAACAGCCCGGTCTGGCTGGTATATGCGTTGCCGCACATGTTGCCATCTGAATCATAGGCTCCGATGGACGTACCCGCCCCCACTTCCGAGCCATTGAAATACCTGACCCCGCCATAGATTTCCGCTGCAATAGGGGGCAAAGCCTGGGCCAATCCGACCATCAGTATCAGCAGGACCAGAGCCACTGCATAACTGATACAGTATCGGCCTGTACCCGTCATCCCACCCACCACTCCGCATCCTGCATGACATTGATCCAGTAACCCTTGCCCAGGTATATGATATCAAGATCGTTGGTATCTGAACCGGGAACATACTCCTTCCAGCGGTCTGCTGTATCAGAAGCATCATATGCATAAGCTGCCGACAGCGCCCCCCCTATGGACGATAGGGCAAAACCCGCCTCCAGCGAACGGTTCCCGCGATACGCAACGAGGTTCCATCCGCGGTTCAGGAATATGGAATTTGGTACGTTAACAGTTCCGTTCAATGCAAATGTGTTCGGGGCTTTCATGTTTATCCAGTATCCCTTTTTCTCATCAATCTCGCTGAGGTCCTGGAGTACCCACCCCGGAAGGCCGGGATTATAGCTTTTCCACGGGTCTGCGGCATCAGGGGCATAGTAAGTGTGAATAGATCCCAGGTCCGCAGAGATGCCCGCAAGAACAGTATCAAAACCCTTGCTTTTGACCTTGCATGGCATGGATACGAGATTCCATCCGGTAATCATGTCAACCGAGCAGGTCCTGTTGTAGGCCAGGCCTGTTACAAAAACCTTTGTGACAACCGCCCCGATCACAGTCGGCTCCAGGTAGCTTTTCGGCGCAATAAGGATAAGCCCGAGAACCAGGACTAGCAGAATGTTTACGGAAGTCCTGCTCATGTGTTTCGGTGTCATGATAGCTCCACATAAAAATAGTACGCTGTTGAACTGCTCCAGGTGTCCAGCCCGTTCTCAGGGAGAATCATCTGGAAGTCGTATTTTGAGCGGTCGTATCCAAATACATCGTTTTCAATCAGGGTTGCATACACAAAGTTGCCGCCTGTCGAACCGGTTCCGTCGTAGAGCACCATCTCCTCAAAGGAGCTGCTCTGGTTGCTGCCATTGACATTTGTGTGTATGGAATAGCAGGAGTCAGCGGAAATAAGCCGCGTTCCTATGTAGAATGGGCTGTGGTCCTTTGCTGCAAAGGTGGCAGTGATATTGTCGTTCGGATTATTCGTGTGGTTCATTGCCAGTTCCTCATTATATATATGAGTGGAATTGGAACAGTTAATATGGGACCAGTTTACGCTGTCAGACGAGCGTGTGGCATAGACCTCACCCTCAATTGTCCCCAGGCTCCAGTCAAATATCGAGTAATTGTCTGCATCCCTGAGTGAAAGCTCGCCGCTGACATTCCCCACATAAGCCTTCCATCTCATGTTCTGCTGGCTGGCATTCAGGACCATGGTTGTTATTGAGCCCCCGGTTGTGTTGATCAGTGCAGCTGCACTGTTGTTCCTGCTCGAGTTCTTAACGTATTTGACGGCGGGCCCGATAGGTTCAGCGTATGCGACCGAAAGCACAAGTACCACGAACAGGACTAATCCGGTGATTATTGCAGCGGTCCTCGAAAGTGCTGTCTTACTCATTCTCCCTCTTTACCTTTGCCCTGTGATAGGCTGTCCATACGGTGCGGTCATCCCTGGAGATCAGGGCCGCAATCTGGCAGTACCTCAGTTTCTTGGTTTCCTTCAGATACTCTGTTATAACCTCAAGTATGCTTAGCTCCCTGATGCACAATAACGGCAAAGGAATGGAATAACGGCCATCATAATCAGATTCCTGCTCATCGCCCGCCTTGCGGATGCCTGCAATATATGCCCCCCTGACAGTACGGGCATCCCTGTTAAGCAATCTGGCAATTTCACAGAAGCGAAACCCGCGGCAGTCCTTAAGGTAGCGGGTGACCGACTCAAGCCCACCCAGCGAGGGATTTGAGAAAACTGAAACAGGAATCATAAGGCAATCTTCACTGCCTGCCCAGGAATTGCCGATACTAAAGGAATAATCAACTGCAATATCGCTGCTTTCAGCTACGCAGATCTGGCCGTTTTCGCTTTCGTTTGCGCTTGCTCTGCTCATGTTACTGGTTATGTAAGTAACCCTTGACTTGTTATGTAAGTATCGTATGCCATTGCACAACGATACTGCACCAAAAAAAAATTAATTCCCTGGCTTCATCAGGGACATTTTCTCAATGTTGCTCTGCTTTATCACGATGGCGCCTAACCTGCCGCGTATCTTCACAAAGCCGCCGTCGGTGCTCTCCAATATGCCGCGCGCAATCTTAAATTGCGAACCGTCCTGGTACGGCGCCTTAACTTCCTTGCCCAGGAATTCCCCGAATAAGTTCTCTGCTGTCATTTTATTTCACCGTCGCTGTAAAGACTATTGTGCCATTGCATACGCCCCCTACAGTAGGAGGGATCTGAAGCTTCCAGTATGTGGAGTTTCTGTCATCACCATATGTAACTGTTGTGTCATTGGTCCGCTGGGATATGGTCAGGTCGTCTACCATGGTGTTTGTGCCCGCCAGCTGGACCATATCCGCCCAGTTAACACCCTGATATCTCGAATATCGCTGGTAGTCTATTGTTATGTTGTTGTAGGCACAATGCATGGCATTGTTTTCCTTTCCGGTTATGTTGTGCTTTGTGCCGCCAAAGCCCCGGACACTGATGTTAATCCCCATGTTCCCTATGTTCGTCACATTCAGCACCTTTTCGCCGGATGTTTCAGTAACTGACATGTTCCCGTAATCGATCTCATCGGTGACCTCAATTGCGACCAGCTGGGTGACCTTAGCTGTAGCGTTCCTGCTGCTTGAAATATTGTCGTAAAGGTTCTGTGTCGCGTTCCCGCCGCCGTCAACTATGGTTGCAGAGCATGCCCAGTTGGAGGCATTGGCATAGTATTCAACCTCAAAAGTGCAGTTGCAGACCCCGTAATTTGGGTCACTCTCGCCAGAATCCGCCTGGCAGCGGTTTACGCCCTGACAGCTGTGGTTCTTATAATTCATATTCTTGTCTGCTGAGCTGTTAAGCGTAGATGATACGTAATCGTAGAACGTCGCATTAACGCTTCCGTTGGTGCCCACATCTGCCCAGCCATTGTAATCGTAGTAGTAGATGCTGCACGTTACAAGAGTAGTATTGCCGCCCTGGAGATTGATGGTCGCGGGAGTAATAGTGACACTGGTTATATTCGGCTCGGTGTTCACTATGGAAACCCTGGTTACCATCGTCTCGTTGGTTATATTGGCCCCCCAGGCAAACGGGCTCTGCACACTAAGCCCGACTAAAGATACCCCTAGGAAGAACAGGGCCAATGATGCGGCAACAAAGCCGTAAAATGAACTGGTGTTCATTTTAGTCAGCACCGACGCTCACGATAGCTCCACGTAAAAGTAGTACGCTGTTGTACTGCTCCAGCCAGTTGCCCCGTTCTCCGGAACCATCAGCTGGAAATCATAAACGCTGCCGTTCCGGTAGCCATATACATTATTCTCCACAGTTGCTGTATAGAGCAGGTTCCCGTTTGTGGAATTTGACCCGTCATACAGCAGCGTTTCGACAAAAAGCGTTGTGCTTGACTGTGCTGTGTCGTTGACATATGGCGATGCCGTATAGCAGGTTTCCGCTGCAATGGTTCGCGTACCCACAGTGATAGCTGAATTGTTCTTGCTTGTAAAGGTGGATGAAATGTTGTCCAGCTTGGAGTGGCTGAGGGCAATATCCTCATTTGCTGAGACAGTCCTGTTGCTGCTTTCATTCTGCCAGCCCCAGCTGCAGTTAACGTTGCTCCAGTTAATCACCCCTGAGCTCCGGGTTGCATACACCTGCCCGGTGAGGGTGCCAAGGTTCCACTCATAGAATGTAAATGAATTAGCATCATCCAGTTTAAGGGAGCCGGTTATGTTTCCCACATAGGCCTTCCAGCGGCTGTTCTGCTCAGCCCCGTTAAGGTTCAGGGTATATATGTAGGCGCCCCCCTGGGATTCATTCCTGCTGGTATTGGTAGCAGTGGTGGTTGTCGAGTTGGAGATGCTCGTCACAACCGGCCCTATAGGTTCTGCCATAGCGCCAGAAAGTGTCAGCAGCATCCATACAACACACAATAATCCAACAAACGTAATTTTCATTTTCTTATGCGTTTCCATTCCAAAACACCCTCACATTTTCGTTTATCAATTTTCGTTTGACATTTTCGCTGACAAATATCACTTCATTAAACAGCCTGGCCGTTACCCGGCCGATAAGAAACAAAGAATAGGATTCCAGCTTACTAAAAGCTGATCCGGGGCATCTTATGCCGCCACGATTACCTGTTGAATACGCTTTATTTTTCTCTTGCCTTATTGAACTCATTTTCGCTTTCTCGTACTGAAACATTGCCCTTGCGGACCGTCTTATGCATTTTCATTGTGTCGCTTTCACTGATTTAATGATTAATTAACTACACTAGCTGAACAACTGTTCAGGTTCAGCATCTCTTGCGTTTTGCCAATTTCGGGGATGGAACCAATCATCCTTTTATCACCGACATCTTCTCGATGTTCTTCTCATTTATGATGATCGTCCCGAGGGGGCCTGTAATCTTGACAAATCCTCCTTCAACGCTCTGAAGGATCCCCCTGGCGATTCTAAACTGCGTCCCATCCTTGTATGGTACCTTGACCTTTTTGCCTAAAAATTCCTCAAATACACTGTTTCCTGCCATCTTTCACCTCTATTTTTCAACGGCGCTGAACACCAGCGACCCGTTGCAGCTACCGCCCACAGTAAGCGGTATTTTTAATCTCCAGTATGTAAAATTAAAATCACGTCCAAATTCCCTCTGGTTGTTATTGATGCGTTGCCAAAGGGTAAATGGATAAAAGACCGCGTTGCTATTTGACACATTCGTCATGCTCTCGTATTGAGTGTTATTCTCGAGCGAGTACCTCTGCATGCCAACCGGAATGTCATTGAAAGCGCAGATCATGGAACGGTTCTCGCCTGCGACCTCAGTACCGGTGCCGCCGTATCCCCGGACACTAACGTTGATATGGGTATTGCCCAGATTCGTGATGTTGACTATCTTCTGGCCTGATATCTCGGTTACCGAAAGGTTCCCATAATCAAGTTCAGATGGCACATCAATCGCAATAAGCCTGCTTATTGTTGTGCTCTTGTTTTTCGAATCACTCAGGTTGAAGAACCTCGTGGTTGCATTCCCGCCGTCATCAATAATTGTGGCATTGCATATCCATGTAGATGCATTGGCAAAATACTCCACCTTGAATTTGCAGTCGCAGGATCCGGTATTGCCGCTGCCGCTGCAATTGCCGGTGCAGCTGCCGTTTGTATAATGATGGTTTTCATCATCTGCGGAGTTGGATTTCATTGCCGGATAGGCGTAGAAAGTGGCGTTTACACCACCGTCAGTGACGTCCCGCCAGCCGTTCCGGTCAAAGAAGGCCACGCTGCACGTTACAGTTGTCAGGTTCCCGGGCTCAAGGTTTATCGGGTCCGGTATAATTGTGATGCCGGTTATGTTCGGCTCGGTGTTCCAGACATTAACCCTGGTAACAACACTATCATTGGTAACATTTGCCCCGTAGGCATATGGCCCGTTAAACGTGATGGCAGAAAGCACAGCACCCAATACAAAGACTCCCAATAGCGCGGTAATCGTGCCCTTAACTGCGTCTTTCTCCATTTTTCTTAACCTTTCGTTTTCTGAAGCATGCCAATGCGCTTACTCTAGCTCGACATAAAAATAATAGGCTGTGGAACGGGTCCAGGTGTAGGTTCCCACCTCGGGAACGATAAGCTGGAAATCATACATGCTGCCGTTCCTGTAGCCGTATACAGTGTCCTCTACCTGGGTTGCATAGACTATGTTGCCGTTTGTGGCGTTTGTTCCGTCGTACAGTATTGTTTCGGCGAACAGTTGCGTCGCGGTCTGGGAACTGTCATTCACATAAGGCAG
Source organism: archaeon (assembly GCA_043823195.1). Classification (GTDB taxonomy): domain Archaea; phylum Nanobdellota; class Nanobdellia; order Woesearchaeales; family JBDRAZ01; genus JBDRAZ01. Next base: position 2,333 of record JBDRAZ010000076.1, on the reverse strand, counting down.
GAATGCATAGCACGAATTTGCATCGATTGTCGCGGTCCCGACATCAAACTCCGGATGCGTTGTTCCTGAAAATGTCGCCGTTATATTATCCAGGCGCGTATGGCTGAGTGCTGTGTTTTCATAGATCTCAGCTGTCCTGTTTGTATTGTTGGTGGTCCAGCCCCACGTGCAGTTCATGCCTGACCAGTTTATCACTGATGAGCTCCGCGTTGCATAAACCTCTCCTGTGAGCGTTCCCAGGTCCCAGTTATAGAAAGTAAAGCCGTCGGCATCGTCCAATTTCAGTGACCCTGAAACATTTCCGACATATGCCTTCCAGCGGGGGTTCTGCTCATCTCCGGCAAGATTGATCGTATATATATAGCCGCCACCCTGGGATTCATTCCTGCTCTCGTTGGTAGGCGTAACCTTTGTTGAATTGCCTACCGGGCTGACAACAGGGCCTATAGGCTCAGCTATGACCGGCAGAAGGTATAGCAGGAGGGCTCCAAGAATCAGGCAGGACACAATAATGAACCTTGAAGTCACCAGATGGCCGTTATTCGTGGCCTCGCTCACATTCCCTATCCATCGCTTCCAGTTTCGTGCCATTTTAGTTATTAATTAACCACTGAACTTATATTATTAAACAACTTAATTCATCTATCAACTACCTCACAAATAAAAGAAAAAAATTGGAGCAATCACTCCAGTTCCACATAAAAGTAGTAGGTCATTGTCCCATCCTGGCCGTATGACGCATCTGATGTACCATCCTCTGCAACAATCATCTCAAAGTCATACTTGATCCCATTGAAGGCCGCAGGATCAGTTTCATTGCCAAGTATGTTGTTTTCAATGATAGTGGTCCAGACAATGGCTGCGGAGTTGTTCACCTGGAGGAGGACCTCCTGGAAATTGGTGCCCGAGGAGTCATCGTTCTCATACATATCGGCTGCAGGGCACGTGCCGGTGGAAATCCTGGTCGACCCAACGAAAAAACCGTCATGGGGCGTATCACGGTTCCTGCTGGCGTTATTCGTCACGTTTCCGGTGACGTTAAAGGTCTCATCAATGCCGTCATGGTCAGTGGACGTTATGTTATAATACCTCTCGACCATGCTGAGGTTGCTCCAGGACGGGGTAAAAGTATAGGAGAGACCGCCGTCATAGGTGAACCTTGCATGGGTGCAGAGGCCACTGCCGCTGTAGTTGGCACAGGTCCCGTTGGTATCATTATATTGGGCAACCATCGAGTAATTGAAGCAATGGGCTGTGCTCCATTTTGCAACAGTCTCATTTACAGCGTATATCTCCCCCTGGGGTTCTGCCAGCTTCCATGAATACAGGGTCTTGTTGTTGGCATCGTCAAGCTGTATGACGCCTGAGATATTACCGTAATATCCCTGCCAAGACTTGGTCTGTATTGTTGAGTTGAATTTCAGTTCAGTCAGGTTGCCGGCTTCTGCAAGATAGCTCTTGGGCCCGTATGTAGGCCATGTCGTGACCTTTTGCCGGGTTAGTTCCATCGGTGCAATAGGTCCTGTCGGAACTGCACTTGCAGTTATGGCCATAAGAATGCCCACGCTCAAGAAGATGGTAATTGCTCTTACTACGTTGACTTTTCCGTTCATCCAAAACACCTCGATTTTTATCAATATCTATTTTGTAGGATAGGTATAGAGTTATACCAACCTACTACAATTATGCTGTTAATATAGTAATATGTATACTCATATAAAAATGTTTGCATTTTTTGAAATTAAAAATAATGCCATACCTAGAGCTAATCAACCTAAAATACCGTAGAATTAATAACAAAGAAAGAATAGCCAGTCATTTTGCATCAAAATCATTATTCTCAATAATTTCAGAAGAAAAAGAAACAATACTAGATATTCTGCTCCAGAAGAGAAATCATATCGGTTCTTGACGTGCATTCAGCCAATTTATTTGCAACAAGCCCATTCTTGTCCAATTTAATCAGCCTGGAAGCAATCATGTTATGGCGGTCATCAACGTATTTAGCAAAGGTCTGGTCACTCATCTCTCTCAGGGCATCGAGCAGCTCATAGAGATCCCTGACCAAAACTCCTCCCAGAACCAGATATTCGCTGGGCTTTGGCGCATCTATCAAAGAGTCTTTTGCCATCCTGACCGGGACAGATTCTATGACCGAAATAACTGCATCACGGGTTCTTGCATCACTGATTCTCTGGGCCAGGTCCTCGTCACCTAACACGCCCCGTATCCAGTTTGCAAAATCGTTCTTTGATTCATTAACATGAAAATGGAAGGTATCCTCATCCATGGTCTCCAGCATGTCAATCAACTCATGGAGGCTGCGTATTATC
>JBDRAZ010000075.1:0-4784 GCA_043823195.1 archaeon | reverse complement strand
AGGAGCAAATGCCACTGCGTTCCTTCTGTCCGTGATTCAAACTCTCCGTCTGAACAAAAAGAACGTGCTCGAAGGACTTCAAGATATTCTAAATATGGCTTCAGGATACTAAAGAATTACAATTCATGCCAGAATTTTTCGATAACTTTATTAGACTGGCCAACCAATGCGAAGGCATGCGAAGACTGCTATTGGTATTTTTGATTTTTGCAGGCTGCACCCAATCGCTCTACCGGGGAAATGTACCTGAAGGTACATTTACAGCAATGATCGGGGATTCGGTCGTGTTCACAAACGGTGCGGATATACTGAAAGTGAGCCCCGGCGGCGCAGATGCAGGCCTGTGCTTTATTGATGAGGAATATTTCTGCACCTATCGCCTGGGAATTGTCATAAGCGACGCAGCAGCAGAGAGGCAGGCTGAGACCACATCAAAACTTGATGTTGTTGATGACCATCTCTCAGAGAGCCTGAAAATCTTTCTTAATAATGAGCTGCTTGGCGATGTGATGATTTCTTCTGAACTCAGGGGCCGCTTCCAGAATGAGGTGCAGATAATGGGCACGGCCACAGGTGAAACAGAGGAAAATGCCCTCGCAGCAGCCAAAGAGCGGTATGAACAGCTATACAAGGTCCTTTCAGATATCTCGTGACGCGCGGGCTGTTTTTCTACGGGCTCAGGATCGGTCATCCATGGAAACATACTCCTTTTTCCCAAGGACATTCTTATAGGCGGGCCTTATGATTCTTTTTGAGCTTACAAGCTCTTCGAGGCGATGGGCACACCACCCGGAAATCCTTGCCATGGCAAATAATGGAGTGTATACCTCCTGAGGTACGCCCAGGCAGTCGTACACAAAGCCGGAATAGAAGTCAACGTTCGGAGCAAGGATCTTGGGCTTGCCAAGCCTTGAAAAAACTTTCGGCGCGTTTTGTTCTATGGATAAATACAATTCATACTCGCCGAGCCTTCCCTTCTCAACAGCCAGCTCGCGGGCCTTCTCCTTTAATAAAACAGCCCTTGGGTCTGATAATGTGTAGACCGCATGGCCGAATCCGAATATCTTGCCTGAATTATCAAATGCCCTCTTTTCCAGAATCTTCATTAGGTATTCAGACACCTCTTTTTCATCACGCCAGTCAGAGACATTATTCTTAATATCCTCCATCATCAGGGTAACCTTTAGGTTTGCCCCTCCGTGCAGTGGCCCCTTAAGCGAACCCAGGGCAGCAGCTATTGCTGAGTATGTATCTGTTCCGGTTGAGCTTACAACATGGGTTGCAAAAGTGGAATTATTCCCGCCGCCGTGCTCTGCATGGAGGACCATTATCAGGTCAAGGAGTGCCGCCTCAAGCTCAGTAAAATCGTGGTCTCCCTTAAGCATATAGAGAAAATTCTCCGCAGTATGGTATTCCCTCTTAGGATGCCTGATTATCAGGTGGTCGCGATGGTATTTGTGCCTCATTGCATGATATGAATAGGCTACTATTGCCGGCAATTTTGCAATCAGGTCTATCCCCTGCTTCAGAATATTTAATACTGAAGTATCATCCGCATTCTCATCAAGGGTGTACAGGGCGAGGATGCAGCGTGCAATCATGTTCATGATATCCCTTCCCTTGAATTTCAGGATCATGTCTTCGGTGAATCCCGGCGGAAGGTCGCGAAGGCCAGCAAGATGTTCGCTAAACTTCCTCAATTCAGAGCTGGTTGGCAGCTTTCCAAACAGCAGAAGAAAAGTCACCTCATCAAAGGCCGGCCGGCCTTCAGCACCCTTAACAATATCCTTGATGCTGATTCCCCTGTAGAGCAGGTCGCCCTCTGCAGGCACTATCTGATTGCCAACCACATCATACCCGATAACATCACCAATATGCGTCAGCCCTACCAGGACGCCTGTAAAATCCTTGTTCCTGAGCCCCCTCTTTACATTATGGGCCTGGTACAGATCGTCGCTTATAGCACTTGACTCCTCAGCCAGTTTTGACAGCTTTTCAATAAAACCCATTTCTGCCTCCAATATTGCACCAATGACAGCTCCTTTTTATTATTAACCATTTTCTGATCTGGGGTCGTGTAAAAGGCCCGGAGATTTTCGTAATAATTCCGCCATAACTGGAAGGCCGCACCTGGCCTGCGGGTCCTTAGGCTGAAATGCATTTTTGTTACCCTTATTAGGTGATGAAAACGGAAACATTTATATGCCCTTTGCGCATCTGTGCAGCCATGGTATCAAGGCGTACAGCGATACTGGAAGGAATTGGCGGGCTTGCTCTTCTTGGATTTGGAGGCAATGCAGCCAGGAAGGAGGCGCTTGAACATTTCCGAGAACGGTTCCTTGAAGAGAGGCTCAGAGCCACGCAGGGATTCAGGCTGCAGCAGATATTTTCAGAGGCAGACATACCTGAGATTCAAGCCCTTGGGTTTATGCTCAAAAATGTCGTCAGACGTGCTGGGTTTAAAACCCCGGCCTTTATGCTAAAAAATGTCATATTGACATTTTTTGCATGCTGGAAAATTCCTGCGGAATTTTCTGCACCAGAAAAATATCTAATTTTTCAGTGTGCTGGAAATCCCTCGTATCTCGGGATTTCAATCAGGCCGGGGTAGGGCACTTTCGGCGGATTTTTATGATGTTAACGCCATCTATATTAAGAACGGTATTCTTTACATCTTATGAATTATGCCTCCCTTGATGCACCGGGGATCATACTGCTGCAAATCTGCGGCTCAGGGTGCAGCTTGGCGCACTCTATGCATTGCACGCAAAAGGCATTTCCCCCTGGACACTCTGGCTTGATTTCTACAAATACAACTGGACTGACGCAGATATGATTTATAGATAGCCGAGGATCCGAAGAAGAATCTTTCTGTGATGGTCGTTGGATCCGCGCATCCAGATTAAAACGAATTTTTCCGTCAAATATATCCGAGCGCCCGGAGATTTTGAAGAGTCCGTGCATCAACGATTGTCTCATTGGTTTTTTGTTCGGGTTTATTTGGCGGGATTGCAGCCTCAAGCATTCGGTTTAATTCATCAGCCATTTCGGGATGCTCGGCCATAATATTTATCTTCTCTTCTTGATCTGTACCAAGATGGTATAGCTGCGAGCTGTTCTTATCTTTCATCAGTTTATAATCCTTGTAGATTACGGACTGAAGTCCGACAGTAAACTCCTCACTGATTACTGGTTCCTCTTCATCTGAACCCCATATTACTGGGATCAGTGATCTGCCCCTTATCTCTGGCGGCATGTCTATGCCGACCATATCCAGTATTGTTGGAAGGATATCTATAGACCTCACCGGCACGCCAATCCTCATTGGTTCAGCAATCCTTGGATTCCAGATTACCAGGGGTATATGGATAATTTCATTATAAAGATAGTAATGCAGGAAACCGCCGTGCTCCTGAAACTCTTCTCCGTGATCTGAGGTGAAAATCAGGATTGTGTTGTTCAGTAGATTCATATCCCTCAGTCTTGACAGCAGATCATTAAATGAATCATCCATCTCAAGAATCTCCCCATCATAAAGGCACTTCAGATAATCCAGGTCTTTTTTCGTGAAATCATCTGATACGAAGGATAATGACTGCCTGATTTCTGAATGCCAATATCCAATATTTGATTCATTGTAATTCCTCAAGAAAATAATTAGTTGGTCGATTTTGTCTGTTGAAAAATTGCCATCAAATAAATCATTCCCGTGGTCAGCCGGTTTTCCCTCTTCCTCAGTTTTTAGATGGGTGTAAATCCCTCTCGAAAGAGACGAATTGGGATTTTCCTGCAGATGCCCTATTAATTCTTCTTTTAATTCATGCCATGAACTGACCACAAAACCACCATAATCCGGGCACAGCTTTGTTCTGGTATTGTTGGACGGAAAGTACGGATAATGTACCTTGTATGTATGCAGAAACAGGAAGAATCTCTGGTTCCTTATCTGATCTGAAAAGGAGAGGAAGCCCTGACTCAAATTTTCAAAGAACAGGAATTCATTATAGTAATCAAAACCCTTATAAAAACCAAGACTCGCGCCAACATTGGCGTTGCCTGTCTGTGCCACGGTCAGGTAGCCGTTTGATTTGAGCATTTCAGCAAGCGTGCGTATGGAATCATTCAGACTATGCCTGCACGCGGTGTGGTCAAGGCCGCGATAGCACACTTTGTGTTCCGAGGGATACAAAGAAGTCATCATGGACATATGAGATGGTGCAGTAACAGGGGCCTGGCTGTATGCAGTTTCAAAAATGATGCCCTGCTCTGCAAATCTGTCCAGCGCCGGACTGACATTGGCCTCATTGCCGTAAATGCCCAGATGATCTGCTCTTAACGTGTCAATTGAGATTAAAATGACATTGCATCCGGAGCAAAGATAATCTTTTGGAACTGCATCCTTATTAAACTTGCAGGCGCTCAGGCCAATTAGCATGCATAGCATCGCAGTAACCAAAACCCAATACCTGACATTGAGATAAAAAGGGGTCAAGGTTATCTTGCTCCTTTGCTCCCATAAATTCCGCATTTTGGTATCAGATTTGTTGCTGCAATATAAAGCCCCGACCGTTAATCCGGGGCCGGTCTAATTCTCTTAATAGGTACTCATCCGGTACCGGAGATATATAAATCTTCCTTGTTGGGGGCCGCGTAGAATTCCTTAGTTAATTATATAACCCAGTAAGCCGTCAGGCTTTACTGGGGGTGGATATTGGAGGTATCCACCAAATGAAAGCGAAAACGACATTTTTAATAAGGTTTGCGAAAAGCATACTGAAATCTTT
>JBDRAZ010000074.1:0-14307 GCA_043823195.1 archaeon | reverse complement strand
GCAAACAGCATGCTGAAAAGAGGCATGGGAGAAACATTGCGTGGCCGCACCGTCTGGCAACAAGCCAGACATTTCTACGCGAAATGCTTCACACACAACATATTATTGAGGTGCAACTGATGGAACTTGCAATCGAGCCGGCGGACCATAACCTTTAAATATCCCGTCATCCCGGGAAGATGGATGGGTATTATAAAGGCAGCTGTAAAGGTTCTGTTTCTGCTGAGTTTTATCTTCGGGGCAGTAATCTCGATTGCGGGCTACCGCGCCTATGAGGATGCTGTTGAGCTGAGGGAGAGGCTCCCGTCGGAACCCAGCAGAAGACTGCTAATCGACGATGGCAGGGTGCTTGCTTGTGTCAATTCCAGCTTCGCTGTAAAGAGCGCACAGCTGTCAACCAATGCAGCTATTGAGGAATTCCAGGGGGCTTTTGATCAAGGCAACCTCGAAAAAATAAGGGGAAGCAACTACAAGCTGTTTATTATTGATATTGACTCATTTGACTCAGAGGGACAGGTCGAGATGGGTGAGGATGTCTTCGAAAGGGCTGAACTGATCGCGATCTTAAGGTCAGCCAACGCAACAGACGGGTTCTCAGCAATACTTGCTGACTCAAGGGGGCTTCCGATCGAATCTGTAAAGGGCCCCCTCATGGAACAGTTCAGGATAGATGATGATTCCCAGATGAAAGGCCTAATACTAAGGATGCTAATATCAGATAAAATGGATGAGGAAGGCTCTGCATTCATATTCAGCGAGTACAGGAAAGGAAACATACAGATCTACGAGGAGACCATCGTGTTCAGATTCATAAAGCATTTGCCGGCGTCGATTATGGATAGGATATCGACCTAATTGTTATCAAAGAGTTAATAAAAACCCTTTAATATAACTAGCACCACTACGGAGTAAAATGGGATTATTCTCAAAGATTGCCTTCTGGAAAGGTTCTGATGACCTGGCAGATTTCGGGGACAGCATGGGAGGCGACCCCTTCGGAGGCGATCAGGGGCTTGGCAGCACCGATAACCTGGGCATGCCTTCTTCGACTCCCGGAGGGGCAGAGATATCAGGCAGCACTTTTCCTGATATGAGCCCGCCCAGTGCAGCGCAAAATAACCTGGCTCCGCCGTCCGGCATGCCAATAAGCCAGCCAGCCAACATGGGAGCACATGGTGTTGCTTTTGCACCTCCCGAGCCTGCGCCCCATGACTACACCCTTGCAAAGGATATCGAGATAATAAGCAGCAAGCTTGATGCACTGAGGTCTGCGATTGAAAGCATAAACCAGAGGCTTGTCTCTATTGAGAGGTTAGCAAGGGGGGATGAAGACAAAAGGGATAGGTTATGGTAGACTGGAAGAGACCAGCCATCATTCTCACTGCAGCGGCAGTCGTTATTCTTGATCAGGTTACCAAGCATTATGCAAAGAACATGGAGCCAAAGAACCTGTTTTCGTTCCTTTGGCTCAGGCTGACCACCAATACCGGGTCGGGATTCGGCCTTTTTCAGGACAAGACCGTCCCCCTAATTATCCTCTCTTTTGCCGCAATCGGAATCATCATATACTATTTTTTCCGGATTCAGGATGACATGATTGGCACGGTGCTCCTGGGATTGCTTTTGGGCGGAACGGTTGGAAACCTAATTGACAGGATCGCCTATGGGTATGTGATAGACTTCATTGATTTTTCATTCTGGCCATCCTTCAATATAGCTGACTCGGCGCTCAGCGTGGGAGCTATCGGAATAATGCTTTACTACTGGAAGAAATAGTTTCACTTGACGCAGGAGTGGGGCTTTAGGCCGCGCTTCTTTATCTCGTCCTTGTCAAGCGGCATCCCTGCGGAGGCCCTTATTCTTTTTGCAGCCGGACAGTCAGCGATATGGTATATCCTCGATGTCTTGCCTGCCACAAATTTATTCCTGGCTGCGGACCCTGATGCCTCAGACCGGTCATAAATCTCAGCCTGGACCGGCTTCTGCTCAACTGGTGCAGGAAATTGCTCTTTTTCCTTTACCCCGGGAATGCAGACAAGGCCTGCCAGGGCAGTCAGCAGGAGCGATGCTGCCAGCGAATAGCTCTTGCCCACAAGATAGTAGAACACGAAGAGGTTTAATGCAAAAACTGCAAAGAGTATCAGATGCAGATAATATGCCCAGTTGATATCGATGCTAATCAGATACAGGGCAAGCAGCGATACTGCGGCCAGGCATACAAGAACAATCAACTGACCGGAGAAGTACCATCGGTGAAGGCTCTTCATCTGTGATGCCAGGACCAGCAAGTCTATTATGGTTACAAAGAAAATAATGAAATAGCTTTTCGCCCCCATGGTTTTTTTTAATCATAGCTAATATTTAAACATTTCTATGTTCCAGTGGTGATATGATGTAGCCATTCTAAGGTATCTACAAAATAGCGCAACATAACTGCTACAAACTCGATACAATTCAGATTTACAAAATTCAGAACTCTTCGAATTCCTCAAGCTTTGCCAGATAGCCCTTTCTTCTCAGGAAGTCAATCTGGGCTTTTCGGTACTTGAAGATTATATCGCCCTTCTCATCACCTGAGAGCTCCCATGGCTCAACAAGAATCAGGTCGCCCTCGCGGACCCATAGCCTCCTTTTCAGGCGTCCCGGGATTCTGCAGATCCGTCCCTTTCCGTCCAGGCAGCGGACCTTTGCACGGGAACCGCCAACACGCTGTTCAAGAATCCCAAAGGTCTGGCGACCCCGGGGAAGCTTTACCCTGCGTATCTCCTGCTCAATCTGCTCCTGCCGTTCCTGCTCCTGCTTCTTTAGGCCCATTCTCCAGAAAAAATGGAGCGGTGTATAAAAGCTTTTTGGTTAATATCCTCGGAAGGAAAAACAAAATTTTATATACCTGAGAATAATAAGCCATCCAAATGAAAAGAGGGTCACAGGCTTACATAGTGGAGGCATCTGTTCTCAAAAGGATACTGGCCTTTGGTATCGATCTGATTGTCCTCTATTTTGTCGTTGTTGTTCCTTTCGGCGGGGTTTTTGCAAAGATTCCTGCCCCAGATGAATCATTCTGGGCAACATATGAGTATTTCCAGGGATCCGGCGTCTCTGCAACAATCACCCTTGCCGTAATCCTGATATCCATAATAGCAATACTCTATTTCTCGGTGCTTGAATGGAGGCTGTCACAATCAATCGGCAAGATGGCGCTTAAGCTGCATGTAATAGGCGATAAGAATCTGCCGTTCTGGAAATGCGTTGTCAGGAGCCTTTTTCTGATACCGGTGATGCCGTTTGCGCTTCTCTGGGTCGCTGACCCGCTGTTCATGATTTTTTCACAATCACACCAGCGGCTGCTGGAAAGGGTAACAAAGACCAAGGTTATCGAAAAATACACGGGTGGGATACATGGAGGAATCTAAGAATAAGTGGATTTTTGTTGTGCTGATAGTTGCAATGCTGGGAATCATAAGCTTCCTCCTCGCGACAGCAGTATCGGTCTTCTTCGAAGGCAGTTCAGGCGGGTTTTCAATGGGGAATGTTGCGCACATAGCCATCAGCGGACCCATAATCACGGAAAGCGGCAACAGCCTCTTTAGCGAGGGGGGCGCCCAATCATCGGAGATTGTCCAGCATATCAAAAGGGCAAGTGCAGACCCGTCCATAAAGGCAATACTCCTCGAGATCAACTCACCCGGCGGGAGCCCGGTGGCAACTGAAGAGATCGCACGCGCGATTCAGGAAAGCGACAAGCTCACGGTATCCTGGATCCGGGATGTGGGGGCATCAGGCGCCTACTGGGTAGCCAGCTCAACAGATGCGATTGTTGCCAGCAGGATGTCGCTTGTCGGAAGCGTTGGGGTCATAGGCTCATACCTGGAGTTCTCCGGACTTATGGACAAATACGGAGTGTCATACCAGAGGTTTGTCTCCGGACAATACAAGGACACCGGGGTCCCGTACAGGAATGCAACGGCTGAAGAACGTGAGCTTTACCAGCACACCATCGACCTGCTGCAGGGTGAATTTTTGCGCACAGTTGCAGAGAACAGGAGGCTTTCTGAAGAGGCAGTGGAAGACATCTCAACTGCAAGAATCTACCTGGGTGTTGAGGCTATGGAACTTGGGCTGATTGATGTCCTTGGCGGGAAAGAAGTAGCAATAAGTCTCATTGAGGATAACCTGGGCATCAGGGCAAACCTGGTTGAGTTCAGGGAGAAGGAGACACTGATTGATGTACTGGGCAAGCTGACAAGCCAGCCGCTATATTATATGGGGCGGGGAATTGGGTCCTCGCTGATGGATTCAGGCAGGCAGAATATCCTGATCTAGGGGTGTTATATGCTGCAATTGGGGAATAATACAGGACTATATGGCTTCCTTGCACTTATAGCGTTGATTATTCTGTACCTGATGAAGCGCAAGCCTGTTGTGAAACCAATACCCTCGCTTATGTTTCTCTCAAAGCAGCTGGGAAGGCGCAGAAGGTCATTCTTCATTAACAGGCTAATAAGGAACCTGCTATTCCTGCTGCAGTTTCTGGCACTTGCTGCCCTTGCCTTCTCGCTGGCTTCGCCGGTGGCGTATTACTACCGGAATGCATCAATGGAGAACCTGGTAATTGTCATTGATGCAAGCGCCAGCACAAAGACTGACACAGGAGACGGCACAAGGTTTGACCGGGAGATAGATACTGCAAAGGGCATGATCAGCGGGGGAAAGATAAGCATCGTGCTTGCACAGAACAGGCCGGTAACATACCTTGAGCAGGACAGGAGCAAGACGGCGCTCGAGGTGCTGTCTTCAGTTCAGGCAACAGACACAGAGACAAACCTGGCGAATGCAATCCTCCAGGCAAAGGAGATAATCGGAAAGGAGACAGGCAAGGTTGTGGTTATCTCTGATTTCCTGCACACCACCGGCCCGGAACCAATGATTGCAAAACGGACGCTCGAGTCAAGCAACCTGGCGGTTGATTTCATAAGGGTGGGCGGCAGGGCAAGGAACGTCGGGATCGTCGACATGATCCTGAATGAGGATAGAACTGAAGTCTTTATCAAGAATTACAATGATGATACAGAGACCATTACCGTAACTCAGCGGGGCGACAGCCTGATCAACAGCACCTCCGTAAAAATTGAGCCAAGCTCAATCGAAAGAGTGGTGTTCGGCACCAAGACCGGGACAAGCATAATTGAGATTGGGGCAGACGATGACTTTGATGCTGATAACCGCGTATATGTGAGCGTCCCTGAGAAAAGGATGACAAGGGTTCTGCTGGTTGCCAACAAGCCGATTGACCAGTACCTGCCGCCGGCACTTGAATCGATCAAGGACCTGGAGCTTACCATTGCACAGCCGCCAATTATACCTGCCATTGACCATGATATCATAATAATTGACAAGGTCCAGTCACAGCTGATACTTCCGGGAACATTTGAGGATATCTCAAAGGAGGTTGAGAAAGGCAGCAACCTCATCGTTATGCCTCAGGAGGATCTGGCATCAATGAACTTCCTGGACCTTCTTCCCGTGGAGCTTACCGGCATTGCAGGAGCCAGGACCGAAATCGAGCAAAAAATTGCGGAATCATTCACCAAGGATGTAATCTTTCCTCCGGCCGGCGACTACTTTACTGCCAAAGCCAAGAATGATACGGTCGTAATTGCAGAGGCACAGGACGGGAGCCCGGTGCTGGCCTACCGAAAGATAGGACAGGGCACGGTGTTTTATTACGGCATATTTGATGACCTGAGCCAGTTCCACTATGAGCCTGATTATCCGCTGTTCTGGAACGGGCTTATCAGGCACCTGGTTGAGAGGGAAAAGCTGGAGAACTACAATTTCGAGGTGGGATCAATAGTCAGTGTTGACCATGCCAAGAAACCGTCCGGCAGGGTTGTCAGTTCAACCCTGTATATGGATGAAGCCGGATTCTATGAACTCCCCGGCAGCGTACTTGCGGCCAATCTGCTTAATGAGCTCGAATCTGACATAGGCGGCGAGGGATTTGAGAGCACAATATCAGAGAACATAATCTCAAAGAAGGTCCCAAGCGAAGAAACCCTGAACCTGGAGATGATTGTTATAATCTGTGCAGCCCTGCTGCTGCTGACAGAGGTCCTGCTAATGAAATACCGCGGAGACATATGAGGTGAAACACAATAATATACATAGAGAACATCCTTGATTATGTGTACTATCCCTGGGTTCTGGCCATTGTGCCTGCTGCAATAGCCGTGCTCTCGTTCCTGATCTACCACGACTTTGTCAGGGTGGATAAAAAGAGGTCAAAATGGTTCTTCCTTGCAGCAAGAATAATGATATTTACAGCACTCCTGATAGCGATAGCCGGCCCTTACCAGACAAAGGAGATTATTGTCGCCGGTGACCCAAGGCTGACTGTCCTTATTGACAACTCAACATCCTTTAACCTGTTCAACAAACCGGCTGTTTCCGAACTGATTGAAAGCCTGGAGGACAGGATTCCGCTGGATGTGGGCATTGTTGCCAGTGGCGAGTTGTCTGCGATCGGGGACGGCATATTTGAAAAACTCGAGGGCGGCGACAACATCCTGATCATATCTGACGGCAACAACAACGCAGGCAGGAACCTGAGAGACATCATATCGTATGCTGTCACGCTGAACGCCTCAGTGAATGCCGTGAATGTCAGCCTCATTTACAGTGATGCCTCTGTGAAGATCAACGGGCCGAGGTACGTCATAAGGGATTCTGAGAACACATTCTATGCAGATGTTGATGTAGCCGGGAGCTTAAGCTATACGATAAGGGTTCGTGCAGACAATGACCTTATGATAGAGGAAAGGGCTACAGGAAAAAGAAGCTTTGAGATTAAAAGATCGTTTTCAGAGGGCTACCACAAGATCACTGCCGAACTGGATGTGAATGATCATTTCAGCCATAACAACGTATACTACAAGTCTGTTGAGGCGCTGCCAAAGCCAAGGCTACTGTTTATATCCCAGAGAAATTCGCCCCTTTACAACATCCTGATCAAAAGCCTTGACATTGAGATGAGAAGCGCGGTTCCTGCAACCATCTCGGAACTTGAGAGCTATCAGGGAATAATCCTGAACAACCTTAGGGCAGGAGATGTGGCGGACAGGGTTGACCTGCTGAGCGAGTATATCGAGCTTGGCAAGGGTCTGCTCGTAATCGGCGGCGAGAACGCCTATGATTCTGAGTACAAATCCTCGGCCTTTGAGGCACTGCTTCCAGTCAAGTCCACTGGCGGCAAAAAGATAACTGAGGACGCAATCAATGTCGTTGTCATAATCGATATCTCGGGAAGCACCAAGAACCGGGCCGGGTCATCAGCAACCGACAGTGCCGTTGATGTTGAAAAGGCGATTGCCGTTGAGTTTGTTGACTCGCTAAGGAGCAACGACCGGATAGGCATTATTGCCTTTAACACCAAATCCTTTGAGATCTCCGAGCTCTCTAAACTTGCATCAAAGCGAGAGCAGGTTGTACAGAAGATCGCCGCACTCCAATACGGGGGAGGGACTTTCGGATGGACTGCCCTTGACGCCGCGGGCGAGATGCTGAAGGGTCAGAAGGGGGCCAGAAACATAATATACATCTCTGACGGCCAGGATAAGTATACACAGAAGGCGATTTCCACCGCAAAATCAATATCTGAGGGGCTTGGCGTTAAGATATACACTGTTGGTGTCGGGGACCAGACTGATGAGGGTTTCATGCTAAATATTGCCCACTACGGCGGAACAGATATGTATTTCCCGATAGAGCAGAAGGAAAAGCTGGACATACTCTTCGGGGAACCCGAGGGCAATGACAGCATGAGGCTGGACATCATGAACTCAAACCATTTCATTACCAGAAACATGGACCTCAAGGCCAAGGTATACGGAATCAACACGGTTGTCCCAAAGAGCTCAGCAAGGATGCTTATAACAACAGGAGATGGAAAGCCGGTGCTCACGCTTTGGAGGTTCGGGCTGGGAAGGGTTGCCTCGCTGACGACAGATGACGGCTACAGCTGGGCGCCCCAGCTAATGGATGACAAAAATTTCATGCTGATGTCAAGGATAATCAGCTGGGTCATCGGTAACATCAAGTCCGATACCGAATTTAACGTGAGGGTGAACGACGCCTACCTGGGCGAGACAACCACGATTGAGGTGGAGTCCGACAAGGCCCCTGAATCCGATACCCTGTCATTCTCAAAGAACAGTGACGGCTACTACACAGCCGCCTTTACTCCCGAAACAATCGGCTTTTTCAGATTCCTTGATACTGAGATGGCTGTAAACTATAAGCAGGAGTACCAGGCAACCGGCATGAATGATGAACTGTTTTCGGTTGTCAGGTCATCGGGGGGAGGGATTTTTTCAGAAGGGGATGCTGATTCCATAATCCAGAAGGTCAAGATGGATTCAAGAAGGAAGAAGATCGAGAAGATATTCTACAGGTGGCCTTTTGTTATTGCTGCCATGGCGGTTCTGATCATTGAGCTAACGTACAGGAGGATTAGAGAAAATAGGAACTCTTATAAATAGGAGAATGAAAGGGGAGGCATATGGGCTTTATAAACAAAAACGTTAATTTGGTGCTGCTGTTCCTGGTTTTTTTTGTCGTTGCAGGAATGATTGGCGTAAGCACGTATTACCAGAATACCTACCTTAACCTGTCCAAAGACTATGTCACCCGCATAACCCAGCTGAACAAGGTCTCGTATGACCTTGCGCTCCATAAGAGCAAGCTGAATGAGACTCTCAGCCAGTACCGCATAAAGGATGAGCGCGAAAAGGACCTGAGCACAAAGTACACTGATCTAAGGGGCCTGCATGAACACACGGTTGACGTCCTGAACTTCACGAACAGAACACTGCTGTCAACAAGATCAGAGCTGTCTGCCACGCGGCTTGAACTTAACAGCAAAAGCCTTGAGCTTGAGTCAACAAAGGTGCTTTTATCAGCCACCCGGAGCAACCTGGAAAGTGAGCAGGCAAGGGTGCGCAGCCTGGAAGATGAGAAAGAAGTCATGGAAACAAGATTAGAGAGCATGCAGGACGAGATAAACGATAGGGAAGATGAGATCGAGGATCTTGAAGACCAGCTTGCAGCCTGCCCCGCCGGACCATGAAAGATTTTAAAGAGGTTGTTAAGGAGATCAACCAGACCCTGAATGACATCCTGATATTTGAAAGCCTGATGTCAATGATCATAATATTTCTGGTTGTATACATCGTGCTTTCTCTATTATTCCCGTATCCTTACCTGAACATTGTCGTGTCAATGATCCCTGCATTTGTCTACCTCGTGAGAAGTGTCGTTGCCGATGTGAAGGAAAATAAGATACGGGATGTGGAGAAGAAGTATCCCAGCCTAAATGAGAAGCTGAGGACCGCTGCCGACAACCTGGATGACAGCGGAGTGATAGTGGGGGTCCTTGAAGACCAGCTGGTAAAGGAGCTTAAGGAGGTGAAAAGCTCCTCCTTTGTTAACACCAATAAGATCATATGGAAAGTGGCCGCGGCCGTAAGCCTGTGCTTCCTTATGATATTCACTGCATCACTTGACATGCACATATATAATTTCAGGGAGCTGATAAAGGACGGGGTGGCCAGTTTCCCGGTGAAGATCAGGGAAAACGGGGATTCTATTTCCGACGGATTTTCATTTTCCGGGGCAAACACGCCCTCTGTAGTCACTACCGAAGATGAGATAATAATATCCGGCGAAGATGATGATGACATATTCGGGGACCAGTCTGTTGCTCAACTCAGCGACAAGGAGCTTACTGTAAAGATAACCCCGATATCCTTTGAGGTTGAGGTGCGTGAAGAGGAGACCTCTGAAAGGAACTATGACACTGTTTATTTCGATGAGAGAGACATGTACGAGGATTCTGTGGCCAGCTTGACTAAGGAGCAGAATGAAATCGTGAAGGCCTATTTCAAAAAGTTAGCGGAGGGATAGAATGAAGCGCGTTAAGGATATTTTTGACAGTCTCTTTAAAGAGGTCAGCAAGGTCATTGTCGGACAGGATGAGGTTGTTGAGCAGGTTGTCACTGCAATACTCTGCGACAGCAATGCACTCCTGGAGGGCTATCCGGGCCTGGCCAAGACGCTTATGGTAAAGACCCTGGCCGATACAATGAGCCTGAAGTTTTCCAGGATACAGAGCACGCCTGACCTCATGCCTTCTGACATAACCGGGACATACATACTCGAGCAGCACGACGGCAAAAGGCAGTTCAAGTTCCAGTCCGGACCCATATTTGCCAATATTGTCCTCGCAGATGAGATCAACAGGGCAACACCCAAAACCCAGAGTGTGCTCCTTGAGGCAATGCAGGAGAAGCAGGTTACAGTCGGTACTGAGACATTCAAGCTCGAGCTCCCGTTCTTTGTTCTGGCAACGCAGAACCCGATTGAGCAGGAGGGCACTTACCCGCTCCCTGAGGCACAGTCTGACAGATTCCTCCTGAAGATTAAGGTAGCGTATCCTACCCAGGCAGAAGAGGAGGAAATTGTAAACATGTATGCGGGTGACATAAAGGAGAACAAGCCCAAGACCATACTGAACAAGGAGAGAATCATTTATATCCAGAACCTTGTGCGGCAGGTGCCGATAGCAAATGACATCAAGCAGAAGGCAGTAAAGATAGTAACCAGTACAAGAGAGAACAAGGACCTGATCGATTACGGAGCGTCCCCAAGGGCTTCAATCGGCCTTATATTGTCGGCAAAGGCAAGGGCGCTTCTTAAGGGCAGGGCCTATGTAAGCAAGGAGGACCTCAAGGAAATGGCATACCCGGTCCTCAGGCACAGGATAGTCCTGAATTTCGAGGCAGAGCGAAAGGGAATGACAACCGATGACGTAATCAAAGAGCTAATAGAAAAGGCCAAGCTTTAGAATGATCGATACTGCATACCTACAGCAGCTCCGCCGCTTTGACCTCATCGTAAAAAAGCGCGTAACCTCAAAATATACGGGTGCCAGAAGCTCCGTTGCGGAAGGAAGGGGCATACTCTTCAAGGACCACAGAATTTATGTGCCGGGAGATGATATAAGGCTCGTTGACTGGAAGGTGTTTGCCAGAACAGATGATCTCTACCTCAAGCGGTACGAGGAAGAGAGGAACCTGGAGGTGCATATAGTTCTTGATGCCAGCAACAGCATGAATTTCGGAAAGGTTAAGAAATTCGATTATGCGTCCATGCTGGGAGTTGGCTTTGCATATCTCTCGATGAAGAACAATGAGAAATTCAGGTTCTCAACATTTGCTGATGATCTGCAAAGTTTCAAGTCTAAGCGCGGGATGGGGCAGCTTGCAAGCATGGTAGACTTTCTCAACAACCTCCAGATGGGGGGTGCAGTGAAGTTCGATTCCATGGCCGCCAGATACAAGAAGCTCATACAGTCCAGGTCAGTCATCTTCGTCATATCTGATTTCATGTTCCCGGTCAAGGCAATTAAGGACGGCCTTGCTTTCCTTTCGAAGCATGACGTGAGCGCCATACAGGTGCTTGACCCTGTTGAAAAAAACCTGTCGCTGCAGGGTGATTTCAAGCTCAAGGACCTTGAAACAAACGAGCTGCTCAGAGCATACATAACCCCGCGGCTAAAGCAGAATTACAGGGAGCGACTTAACCAGCATAACCTCGCGATTGAGCAGGAATGCGGAAAACTGGGTGTCAAGTTTTATTCGTTCACAACGGACATGTCGATTTTTGATGCATTCCACGAGATATTGCGACGGTAATCAGCCGGCCAAGCATCGGCAGGATTCAGGCCCGGGAAACCTGCGCATAAGATAATTGCCCGGATAAACGTAATCGCTGCCTCACACGTCATCAATATTTATCACCGGGCGCGGGAATTCATCATCCGCCAGCCTCGGGCATGCAGTATTCACAAAGCAATCAATAAACGGGAAATTCTCAAGCTGGCTAATGTCCAGTGTGCCAAAGGCCATTATGTAGAAGCGCTTGTCATCGTGGGCCGCAATGAGTTCAAGGGCCTTGTCCATCCTGTTCTGGCCGGGTTTTGTTGAGACAAGGATTCCTATGTGTTCTGCATGGAGAAACTTTGCATAACTTGCAAGCTTTCTTGACTGGTATGGCTGGATATCGTCATCATCAAGCAGGCGGTCCCTTTTTGTCAGGGGGTTGTAGACATACACGGGCTTTTTGCTGTTGACAGCAAGTGCGATGGGATGGAAGTTTCCGTCCCCTACAAAGAGTATTGCATCGCAGTCCCTGACCTCTGCATTGCTGCATCCCAGCACCTGCCCGCCATATACTGCATGAGGCGCGTCCCCTAGGCCCGCCCTGCGGCCTGTTTTCTCAATTGCGCCCACCATGTTTTCCAGTGAGTCCACATACTGGACGGTTGTAAAAATGGCTATCCTCTGCGGCAGCTTTGCCATGAGCTTTTTAGGCAGGCGCACAATCTGCTTTGACCTTGCTTCCAGGTGGATGGTTTTCATAATCCTGCCCTAATAAAAAGGTTTATAAATATTTATCTGTCTAGAAGCGTATGGAAAATGACAGGATAGCCTTCATGGCTGCGTTCATTCTTTTTGTTGCGGTATTCGGGCATCTTGCCATTGGTTCCCTGCAGGACAAGCAGATTCGGGAGGAATATGGGATATACGGCGTTGCTGTTTCAGGTATTGCAGATGAGCCGGTCCTGTTTGACAGCATCAGGCTAAGCAATATCCACCGGAGGCAATCCATCAGCTTTTCTGCTGATGCTTCGGACAATGCCCGGCTGACATTTCTTTATGAGGCTGTCCAGGAAGGAAGGCCCTCAGTCCTCAATATCTATGTGAACGGAAAGCGCCAGGTAAACGCAGGGGACAGCTTTGTCATTCTTCAGCATGTTGTCAAAGGGGAAAACACTGTCGAGTTCGTGCTCAGCAGGATAACAAGCAACCTTGTTGCAGAGTATCTGATAGCTGGCCTTGCCTTTTGCCTTTCATTCATTATCTCGGTCAACTATGCAGTTCCCAGCAGGCTCAGGAACAGGCTGTTCAGGGGTGAATTCACGGCAGACGACTCGCTGGGTGATCAGCTGGTCTCCCTAATCAGGATGGAGGGCAGGGTCAGCATGGGCAGGGCCGCAAGGACCCTCGGCACTGACACGATCACGCTGAGGAGGTGGGTGGATATACTTTCAGGAGAAAGGATTATCAGGGTTAAACGCGTTTTCCTCCGGACCTACCTAACGGATGATGACCTTCCCTAAGGCAGTATGCGTCAGCGACCTGCCAGAGGCCTGGCGGTAGTATTCAATTGATACGCTGGCGGTGTGGCCGGTGATGCGGCAGTTCTCAAGCGTTACCATGGCATTTTCCTCGTTTTGCAGGATGATCTGGTCTGTTGCTGGGTCACAGGCTATAGACCCATCGGAACCTACCCGAGTAACAACTATTGCTTCACCCAGGGAGTTCATGAACGAGAGTGAAAAAGCATTGTCCCTTATGCTCCAGTCATCGCAAACAATGCCCGGCGGAAACATGCATAACTCAGGAAGAAGCCTGAGAAAGTATGACTGCAGACCGGAAAGCTCTTCATTTTCCGTTTCAATATGCCGGTTAAGCTCTATCAGGCGCTGCCTGTAGGCCTCAAGCTTCGGCGTGCCGTCTGTTACGGGACCAGTGAGATTGGCATAGAGTTCAGCATTCTTCTTGATGTCAATCCTGCTCACTGCCTCTGAGATATTTGCAAGGATGCTATCCTCAAAAAGGTCGCAAAGGCTGTTATTATTCAGGTCAGTGCAGTAGCGCAGTATGTTTGCCGGTATGGGTCCTGCTGACTGCCCTGCCCGGTGCATGCAGTTGATCATGCCATCCTCGGGGTCATAATATGCTGTTAGCGTCATTGTGGGGCTTAGCATCCTCACGCGATAGTAGCCTTTATGCGGGAACTGGCCGCCACAAATGGTTCTTATGTCTTGAAGCTGAGACGCAACTTCATCGGCGCTAAGATATGCCATAGTAATGTTCATCTCGGGATTCTCATTGATGATTTTCTGCAGGAGCGTGTTCGCTGAGAGGAAATCGGATTCATTTGAAACAGTGCAGCCAAGCATGAGCAACGCAAAGAACAGCAGGCAACCTTTTTTCAGCATGCGGTCACTCCGGGGTTTTGGCATATATATAGTTTTCTATGCCCGGGCCGCGTAGAATTCCTTAGTTAATTATATAACCCAGTAAGCCGTCAGGCTTTACTGGGGGTGGATATTGGAGGTATCCACCAAATGAAAGCGAAAACGACATTTTTAATAAGGTTTGCGAAAAGCATACTGAAATCTTT
>JBDRAZ010000073.1:0-7783 GCA_043823195.1 archaeon | reverse complement strand
AGAGGTCTTGGATGATGATCCGAATTTCTTTCGTCTGAGGTTAAAACACAAGAAACCAAGGCATGCCTTAAATTAACCAGTGGCCTTCACTTTATCCTGAAGTTCTCTCATACCCATCTTCAGCATCATTTCTTCAAGTTTTTTCATTTTGTCTTGGAGTTCGGTGATTTTGTTTTCCTTTTCGATTTCAGCTTTGTTGATTTGTTCCCTGTCTAAAGGCCTTTGACACTTTGAGCATAGTACTTCACTTATCCCGTTTTCAGTCTGGCAATAAACACACACCTTTGTCTGCGCAAGCTTCTCTTCACTTTCGTTTCCGGCTTTAATCTTACCTTTCCTGATCAAAGCAAGTCTGAAA
The DNA here is from genome assembly GCA_043823195.1 of archaeon. GTDB lineage: Archaea > Nanobdellota > Nanobdellia > Woesearchaeales > JBDRAZ01 > JBDRAZ01. Next base: position 7,425 of record JBDRAZ010000073.1, on the reverse strand, counting down.
CTATCTTCCTGAGATGACATATCATATGTTCTTAGCTGCTTTGTGCTAGTCCATCTGGCAGTATGCTGTATTTCAAGATCGCTTTTTCCCTGCAACCTCATCATAGTAACGCCATTTCGCTTCAAGCTGTATAAGGTAATGGGCTTGGTTATTTTGAGTTGTTTGCATTTGTCCCTAATGAGCTTGTTTGCTCCAAAAGGTGTCATCTGCCTATACCTGTTAACTCTACCCACGTTGACAAACAGGTGGGCGTTCGGATCGTCTCTTAAGGGATGCTGATTGAACCACTTGGCAAAATAGAAGTAGCTGTCAATAATTCTGAGAAATCCTGTACCCTCTTTTCCATGTTCAGAAATGTATATTTTCGCATAGTCATCATACATCTCCACATCCTTTATCCTTCGCCCTAGAAGCTCCTGTGGCCTTGCAAGACTTTCTAGACTAACAGTAAGCACTGCTTGCATGCGTGGGTCACTGCCGAATCCCTGGACAAGCTTAAGGAATTCGTCATATGAAAATTTATCTCCCCTCAGCTTATCTCGTGACTTATCCACCCTCGCAGAAACGTGCCTTACAGCATATGGTACGATTTGATCGTCTATTCTGCCCTTTTCATCTGTTTCAGGAAATAGTTGCTTCCATATGAACTTAATATCCAGTGCAAAGGGTCTCTTACTATGTGAGCTTTTATTTACTTGGTGCCCAAATGCAATAACCTCATCAATATCCTCCCTCGTCGCTTTGGCCAGGTCTTTTGTTATTACGTGAGTTATGATCAGGAAAACCCTAGAAACCCTAAGCCTGCGTATATAAGAAGTGTCTCTTACCTGGAACTTTTTGAATAATTTACGATAATACTGAATATTAGCTTGATTTTTTATCCAATACTTTCTTTTCCTGCCCCGTGGCGTGTCATCTTTATTTGGCGGAATTAAATAAGTTTCCAGATTATTTTCAAAGAATTCGAAACGTTTTTTGTTGCCGTAGATATCGTCTTCTGCCATTCTTACCCGAGAGAAGTAAAAGCCGAACCCATATATAAGCTTATCTCAGGCGCATTGAACTCTGGGGGTCATGCGCCGGCCGGGATTCGAACCCGGATATACGGCTTGGAAGGCCGCAGTCATCCATGGCAAACCTTTGCTTTTTGACAAGTTCGTGGGATCCTGTATCCCACTTATGTGCTTTCTATCAAATTTTTTGCAAAGATTTGTAGCCATTAGACCACCGGCGCGCACAGAAGCGGATAAGGCTAATTGTTAATAAAGATTTCGTATTGATCTGGATAAGAGAAATATTGAGACTTCAATCAGATATTGCCAATGGCCAGGCCTCTGGTCAGCTGCTCTCTTGACTCGCCAGGCCTATCAAACGTCCTGCTGACGTATATAGCCAGATCATATTTGGCATGAAATCCATCCTTGATAGCAGAACCATTCGGAAGATATCGAGATCCGGCATCAATGATTTCGCCAGCTGTCATCTGAGGGCCTATGTCAGACTCCAGCCTTGATATGGTCTGATAGGGTTTCTCTGCATTAATCGCTTCCCTTATAAGCGCCCTTACTGCAATACGTTCATACGAACCCTGTGCCCTTGACAGGAGGGTTTTCATCTTCTTATTGAACCTTCCAAATCTCCTTTTCTCGGTACTGTCATGTGAGAACCTTCGCTCATATTTCCACTGATGCAGTCCTGCAAAGCCTGCATCAGCATCCAGATAATGCCTGATTCCTGCATATGCGATTGCGCCGGCGGCCAATCCTGCCACTGCAGCCTCAATTACCATAACAGCGGCATCAACAAGATATGGATCATCACCCAAGACAGGGAATCTCTTAGTGAGCTGATAGCCAGAGATGCCGTATTCCTCATTCTTGTTAAACACCCACGTACTTACATCTGCTGCAAAATCGGATGTGACCTTGCAGAGAGTGGCAACAGGATTAACAAGCAGACTATCCAAAGAAGCTGATTCCCCGCCAATTGATCTGAACCACTGGCCCATAAGGCCCCATATGGCTTATTAGTATATAAATGTTTCGACGTGTCATCACTATTGAGAAGTAAAAAGCACCTAGTTGCCAATGCCGCCCCGGAAATTCTCAAGAAACATCTTGAACTCCGCTTTCTTAACACAGGCACCGCAGGCGTGCTCATGGCCGCCACCATAGCCGTTCAGCCCCTTAAGGGCGTGCTGAAGTATTGGCGGTATGACGTGGTTCTGGGCGCGAAGGCTGAGCTTGACCTCGTCATCCTTCTCCCGGCCAATAATTATGATCTTGTCCCGGTGGTGGTGGAGGACCTCGTTAGCCAGGTCTTTTGTCAGGCTTATCTTGTGATCAGGATATATGAAGACCAGGAAAGGATCATCTGTTGCGGCAGCCAGGGCATCTTTTCTCAGATGCACATATTCGTCGTTAATCTTTGCGTACCGCTTATATATGTAGCGTGCCTGGGCTGTTTCCCTGTTAAGCAGCTCATAGGGACTCTCAATCCTGGTCAGGATGCGGACGCATTTCATGACATCCCCTGTCTTGCCCTTCAATATGAATGATAAAATGCGGATAAGTTCACCGAAGCGCGTTTCAAAGAGGACATCATCCGGCTGCTTTATCTCCGCTTCAAAGAGATCCGGGTACTCTTTGCGGAATTCTTCAAATTCTGGCGGCAGGAACCAATCGCCTATGCTGCCGCACATTGAGATCCACTGGTCCTGTTTTGCCACGAGGTAGCAGAGATATGATACCGGATGGCAATCGTTTCCCGTCCGGCGCGGATTATAACTCTTTACGTTATCAAGGTCCTGAGGGTCGTGATGGTCGATCCAGATTACGGGACGCTTTACAGCATCAACAAACTCCTGGTCAAGCATTGCAAGATCAAGGATGAATATCTTATCGGGTGCATATTCAGCAACCTTCGGCAGGAACTGGGTTGTGACGCGCGGCGTGGTCTTGATTACAATACCCTTCCCGTCACCATGCAAACGATAGAGCAGAAGGAATGAACAGAGGCCGTCTGCATCGTCGTGGAACAAGAAGAGCGGGTTTTGCGAGGAGGATAATTCATCGCGAATGTCAGAAATTTGTTTTTTTGATAACGCCATATGAACCGATCAAAAAACGAAAGTATAAAATTGTTTGCTTATTGGCAGGTGAAAATGAGGCGGTTATATCTAGCATTGGCAGTCGGAGTTTCGGCGTGTGCGGGCAATCAGCAGGTCGGCTTGGGGCGTGCGGCACTTGAGGAGAGGGTCAGTGAGCACGAGGTGAGCTATTATTACAGGGAGCTGAAAAAAACAGGAAGGATTCCGAGCTATGAGACTCCCCAGGGGCATGTTTCGCTGCATACGGGGGCGCGGAGGCAGAAGGGGCTCGAATTCCTTCCGAGATTTGCTTTGGCGGTCGATACAGCAGGGGCTACGGTCAGCGCAGGACTGGACACCAACTTTGACGGTGTGATTGATGAAGTGGTGGGCAGGTTCCCTGAAGAGGCCAGGGACGCCGCTATCCAGGTTATGCAGGTCTACGCGGACAGAGAACTTAAACTGGCAGGGCAGGACGGATTCATCTGCAGGATGGACGGAAAAGTCATATTTCTTCCGAAGATCGGATTAACCTATGGCAGATATGGCAAGCTGTATATGCCGGATGTCGGGAAATAGAGAGTAAGAATGTTACTCAATCCAATATGACTCTCAATCTCCCACCAAAGTTGATTGCATCGGGTCCGGGACTGTTTAGGGTCCTGCCTGCGTACAGAGTCAGATGATAGCCATCTGCAGTGTATCTAAGGAGGCCGAAGTGCTGCCTTGTTGATAACTTATCATCCTCTGAGAGTACGCTTTCAAGTCCGAGCTTCCAAGAGTCAGAGATGCTGGCACCCGTTGTTAACCTGAGTTTTCGCTGGTCAGGGCCGTCGCGGAACCTCCAGCCAGCACCCAGGTCAATTCCAAACGGATCATAGGCATTTGTCCCCAGCAGCATGAGTTCCAGTTCCGGATTGTCGGTTGCGGAATCTATGCCAAGGGGAAGCTGTACTGTTGCAAGGGGAAGGAGATGGTTATTGCCGAACTGATACCATGGTCCTGCTGATACTGAAAGGTCTCCAACACCACGCCTTTGCCCGTTTCCCTTGTGGATCCATATGTACGGAAAGCCCGCAGAGAAATACATTCGGTCGTTTTTTGCCTTTAATGTTATGTCAAGTGCATTCTTGTCCAGAGATCCATTTCTGGTGTGAGCTGCCACTGCCTGCACCTCGGCAGGCCGATATGACCTGATTGCCTCGTTGAAATCTGCAACAAGAGGCGCGGCTAATGCCAGGATGCCTGCCCCAGCCATATAAATTCTTTGAATTAGATTCATCGTAATCACCACTGCAAGGTAACTACGGAGTCGCACGGGCATTATAAACATTATCTCCCCCAAAGGGGGTTGAAATAGAAATATTATTATATCAGAACAGGCAATGTGCGGAATATGCAGAAACTGCTTGAGGAAATCGGCCTTACAAAAGGAGAGGTTGCAGTATATTTTGCCCTGCTCGAGATCGGCAGCAGCACCGTCGGAAAGATTGTTGACCTGGCAAAGGTTTCATCATCAAAGGTGTACGATATTCTGCAGAGACTTATTGACAAGGGACTCGCAAGCTATGTAATTAAGGAGAATACCAAGTACTTTGAGGCTGCATCGCCGCAGAGGATACTGGATTACCTCAAGGAAAAGGAGTCAAGGATCCGTGACCAGGCAAAGGAAGTGGAACGTGTTATGCCTGAACTCCTCCTGAAGCAGAAGATGGCAGAAAAAAAGCAGGAGGTCAATATATACGAGGGAATCAAAGGGATAAAGACTGCCAATGAGAAGACACTGCAGATGGAAGAGGGATCTGAATGCTATTTCATGGGAACTTCAGTACTGTCAGCAAGCAGGCTCAAGGACTATTGGCCGGGCTTTAATATGCGCAGGGAAAAGAAGAAAATTCGCTCAAAAATCCTGTTCAACCGCGACGTGGCAAAAGAGGTCCTCGATAACAGGAACAGCTTCAAGCTTTGCAGGGCAAAATATATGCCGTATGACATAAGCACGCCGTCCTGGATTGAGATATTTGATGATTCGACAATAATCGGCGTTCCCAGCGAGAACCCCATTGCCCTTGAGATCAAGAACAGGGATGTCGCAGAGAGCTTTAAAGCCTATTTTGAGGCGCTGTGGGGACAAAAGGTCAATGTGTTCGAGGGCACTGAAAATGTCACAAAATTCTTCACCAATATCCTGACGGAGCTTAAGGGCGGTGAGGAGTACCATGTGCTGAATGCAAACTATGGAAATGCGCCGGGAGTTGGCAAGTTCTTTCCGGGCTATCATAAAAAGAGGCAGAAGAAGGGGATAAAGGTAAACTTTCTGCTGAATAACAATATGAGGGGTGTGTTTGATAGGCTTGCAATTGAACCGGCCAGCAGCAAATTCCTGCCCAGGGATTTTGAGTCGCCTCTGCAGATTACGTTTTATGGCGAAAAATTGTACCTGTCGCTGTGGTCGAAGAAGCCGATCGGGATTCTTGTGCAGAGCAGGCAAATTGTCAGGGCTTTCAAATCCTACTATGACACCCTGTGGAACCAGGATACAAGAATTGAAAGAGGCATTGATGCAGTTGAAGCCCTGTGGGACGAGATGCTGGAGGCTGGATCGGGGGACCTAATCGGTGCAAGGGGCTATTTTGTTGAGAGACGACCGAAATTCATAGATGACTGGGAAAAAAGAGCAGTAAAGCAGGGTTTTCGGATGCGAAACATTGTGGACCCGGAAACCAAAGGGCACAGGATTACCAAACTGCCGTTTGCTGAAACCAAGTACCTGATCCCAAAGGAGTTCTCAAAGCTGAGCGTTTTCTGGATTTTCGGGAACAAGGTTGTAATAAGCAACTGGACCGAGGAAGAACCGATCGTTGTTGTAATTGAGAACGAAAGCCTATATCATATGTACAAGCAGCAGTTTGAACTGATGTGGGGGAAGGGGATTCGGTTTGAGTAAGAACACATCAAGGTTTACTACAAGTTCAGTTATCTTAGTCCCAGATCAAGCATAATGTTTTCAATAATATCATCAGCATCATCAGTTCCAGTCAAGTCAGGGTACTTTGTCAACCTCTTTAGGCATTCTTTCTTTGAAAGCACCCTAATTGTCATAAAATCTTCCTTTCCCCAGTTAGCCTGAGCGAGATCAAAGGCCAGGTTGCTGTATGTATCAGCCTCTCTGTTGAGATGGGGTATGGATTCCGGTTTAGTAGTATACGTGATAAGAATTTCGTGTGCTGCTCTTAAGCCTATTAAAGTAGCGAGATTCCTAAGCTGCTGTTTTTTGCTCAATTTGGTTCATTAAATGTTTGTACAGATATTTTAAATATCTTAATGCAATATCTCTCTGGATCGTATTCGCTTTGTTATCCAACAGGGCCTCTGTGGTGGACCTACCAATATCGTGCTCAATTGTTTTTTTGGTCAGCTGATTGTCAACCGTTTGACCTAGGAACAACTGAATGGATATGCATGTCCTGATTGCATTATAAATGTATCTTGAGTTTATATTCTTTAACGCCAGAACATACTCAGTTTCCAGCAATTTTGAATAAAGATATGCTTTATCAATAATTATCTTTTTGGATATTCGCAGATCTCCGTAAATCACCTTATAATCTTCCAGTTCAGACTGCAGGAGAGGGCTGTAGGGCAGGGCCTTGGTGAGTTCTCGATAGACCACCAGGCTTACATCAGCAACTATATCAACAGCTCTTTCGATCCCGGTTTCCAGCTTACGTTTCTGAGCCGATGTTTTCCAAGTCTTCCTGTTCAAGACAACCATCAGGTCTATGTCCCTGTAATTTGTGTGACTGTTTCGGATATATGAACCAAAAAGTGCTATTGCTTTAATGCTTAGATTATGAGTTGCGCCAATTATCTTATTAGCCAGAAGCGCATCTTTACGTTCATACTTTTTTCTTCGGTAAGAAAGCAGTGAACGCAGGCCAATACTGGCTGCAATCTCAGCGGATTTAAGCTTGGGTCGGATAGATCTGCTAAGATAGTTGCTTTCTGTTTGAGTGATGGGCCGGTTGTTCAGCCTTTTCAAGACTACTTCGATCTCGGTTTTTGTCAGAATGGGCTCCAGTTGTGCTAGAAGTTGTTTTGAAATCATATAACTAACATATAGGTTATATTATATATATAAATCTTTTGGTTTTATTTGCAGCTGTGTGATGTGGGGACGGATTAGGTTCGCCTAGCGGCCGCGTAGAATTCCTTAGTTAATTATATAACCCAGTAAGCCGTCAGGCTTTACTGGGGGTGGATATTGGAGGTATCCACCAAATGAAAGCGAAAACGACATTTTTAATAAGGTTTGCGAAAAGCATACTGAAATCTTT
>JBDRAZ010000072.1:0-11922 GCA_043823195.1 archaeon | reverse complement strand
AGCAAATGCCACTGCGTTCCTTCTGTCCGTGATTCAAACTCTCCGTCTGAACAAAAAGAACGTGCTCGAAGGACTTCAAGATATTCTAAATATGGCTTCAGGATACTAAAGAATTACCACATTCACAAAATGAGGTCGAGCCTGTGGCAATCTGCTAACGAGATGACAATAATCAAGTTCTTACATGGACGTTGATAATCAGATGGGTCTTAAAGAGATTTTAGGGATTTTGGATGGAATAGAAAATGTTCCTGAATCGGTCAAGGCAGATATCAGAATGGAGATGCAAAGGCAGGAAAGGCTGGATCTCTTGTTGTCCAATCATCCATCAATGCTATTTGTGACAGATGGCAAAGGAAGGATACTTGATTTTTATGGCAGTGATGAAGAGACTTATGTTAAACCCGCCGATTTTCTCGGCAGAACTGCTTCAGAAGTATTGCCGCCGCACGTTTCAGGAACTGTAATGCGCACAATTGCTGAAGCTTCCAAAGCAGGATATGCCAGGAATGAATATTCATTGGACCTGCCTTCCGGAACCGGGCATTATAGCCTGAGAACAAGGGCAGCCGGTCCAGATAATGGCCTCTTTGTTCACTGTGTGGATAACATAACAATGCGCATACGGGCAGAGTATGCCTTAATTGAACGGGCAAAGGAGCTTAACGGGCTATACTCTTTGGGAGAATTATCAAGTACATGTGGGGGCTTAGACGAATTATTACTGAGGTTTGTAACAGAAATAGCTCCCCAAAGCATGAAGTTCGCGGGTCAGGCTATTGCAGTAATAGAATTGGATGGAAGCATTTACAGCAATTCTGAAAATAAACCTGCCAGGTCATTATTTGCACCAATACTGGATGACGGAAAAACCAAAGGCACGTTGACACTGGGATATTCTGAAGATCTGCCATTCATTGAGGTACATGAACAGAAGCTTGTTGATGCCTACGCAGAAAGGCTAGGAAAGCTTATTCAACGGCGGGAAGCGGCTGATGCGCAGCGGGAATCAGAAGCCAGATACAGGACGATCTTCACAGGCGCAGCTGAGGGGATACTCATAGCAGATCTGCAGACAACCATATTCAGGTATGCCAACCCGGCCGTATGCAGGATGTTCGGATACACTGAAGGAGAATTCTTGCAGAGGGGTGTAGCGGACATTCACCCGGAAGAGTCCCTGGAATCCATCATGGCCGAGTTTGGGGCCCAGGCGCGGGGCGAAAAGGTATTGGCGCAGGACATTCCGTGCCTGCGAAAAGACGGCACCCTCTTTTACGCTGACATCAACACCGCCGAGAGTGTCTTAGGCGGACATAGCTGCAACGTGGGCTTTTTTACCGACGTCACCGAGCGCAATAACATGGAAATGGCCATGGTTAGCAGAGAACGCTTAGGTGCAATAGGTGAGCTTGCCTCAGGCGTTGCCCATGATTTTAATAACTCTCTGCAGATAATCTTTGGGAATATTGAGCTTGCTCTGCTTGCCCCGGACCTTTCGCCGGGAGTCAGGGAGTACCTGAATATTATCAAAACCTCTGCAGGCGATGCCGCGGCAAGAATTCTCCAGCTTCAGCGTTTTGCCGGCAAAGGCAGGATGGAAGATGACTGCAGTCCGGTAGATCTTGGCAGGCTGCTGGATGAGACTATTGATCAGGCAAGGCCCATGTGGAAAGATGGCGCAGAGGAAAATGGGCTCGTCTTCTCTATCCACCGAAATTACAGCGAGGCAAGGACTGTTGATGGAAACCCGGGAGCGCTCAGGACGGCATTTTACAATCTGATTAAGAATGGTATCGAGGCAATGCCTGGCGGCGGAGCCTTATCATTTGAAACCGGCAGTACAGATAAGGGGGTGTATGTCAGGGTTAGTGACACAGGGGTGGGGATGGATGCAGAGACAAGACTGAGGATTTTTCAGCCATTTTATTCAACGAAAGGTCTTGAGCAGGGAAGAGGGCTTGGAATGAGCGCCGTATATGCAATAATCCGGGAGCACGGCGGAGATGTTCATGTATTGGAGTCAGCGCCCGGCAAAGGCACAACAATAGAAATGGTGCTGCCTTATGGGACTATGAAAGCAGAAAGCCAACCTTACGAAACGCCCAGTGAATACCAGTGCTCTGCAAGGGTGCTTTGGGTAGATGATGAAGAACAGATAAGGACGTTTGGGCAACGGATTCTTGAAGATTCAGGGCACCGGGTGGATACTGCCACCAGCGGTGCAGACGCATTGCGGCTATTGGAAGACAGGCGATATGACCTGATAATAACAGATGTTGGAATGCCGGGCATGAGCGGATGGCAGTTTGCAGAAAGAATCAAAGGCAGATATGAAGGCACAAAAGTTGCAGTCGTGACCGGCTGGGGGGCAGAAGTGACAAGAGAGCAAAAAGAAAGATATGGGGTAGGATATGTCCTTGGGAAACCAATTGATTTGGACACATTGGAAGGCCTGGTGCGTGAAGTAATGCAGCTAAAACCCGGATAAGGAATCATCTTGTTCTGTCCGTTCCTCTTCTTGGTTGCACTTCCTGCCTGGATCTGAAGCAGGTATGCCGGCCAGGTCCATAAACAGCTATTCATGCACCCGGCTTATTGCGCATGCAGGGATATTTCCTCAATATTGGTGTTTTCTGCAGAGCCTTTTGCCTAGAACTGGAAATATATGAACGCCGTATTGATGCTCGGCGCGAACAGGAACAGGAGCAGTGCGGCAAATGCGATGAAGAGGAACCAATGGATGTAGGAAAGCCCGGCGATTTTTCTTATTATGTCCCTTGTTTTGTAAGAGAAAAAGTGCAGGTACATGAACATCACTATCAGGCATACCGGCCAGAGGTTTGACATGACATACAATGCCATGGCGCCGGGGCCCATCTTGAAATCAGGGACAATGAACCTGAGCACAGAGTATCCCAGGTGGTCCATATTTTTCACACGGAAAATCAGCCAGCCAAGGAATATGAAGTACTGGGTGGCAAATACCGACAGGACCCTTGTGAGCCTGGTCCCGTTATGCCCGGGGAATGCCCTGGAAAAAAGCTTATGCGCCGCAAGCAGCACGCCATGGTAAAATCCCCATATCACAAAGTTCCATGATGCCCCGTGCCAGAGGCCGCCAAGCAGCATCGTAACCATGACATTAGCATACGAACGGGCAGCACCCTTCCTGTTCCCCCCCAGCGGGATGTATATGTAATCCTTGAGCCAGCTTGAAAGCGATATGTGCCACCTCCTCCAGAAATCTGTCGGGCTCCGCGCAAAATAGGGCTTGTCAAAGTTCTTCGGGAACCTGAAGCCCATTATCCTGGCACAGCCTATTGCTATGTCGCTGTAGGCTGAGAAATCGCAGTAGATCTGGATCCCGAAACCGAGCGCGCCCAGCATTACGGGAAACGACCCGAGGCCGGTCGGGTCTGAGAATATCCCGTCCACAAAAGGGGATATGTTGTCAGCAAAAACCACCTTTTTTACAAGCCCCCAGCCGATGTATGTCAGGCCCAGTTTCAGGTTCTGCGGAAGTATTGAAATCCTGCTGATGTTGAGCTGCGGGAGGAACGATGCCGCCCTTACAATCGGCCCTGCAACCAGCTGCGGAAAAAAGGCCACATACAGCATGAACTTAAGAAACGATTCCGTGGGCTTAAGCTTGCCCAGGTAGATGTCGATCGTGTAGCTCATGGTCTGGAAGGTGAAAAACGAGATACCCACCGGGAGGACAATATTAAGGAGTGCAACGGGCGGCGATATCCCGAAAATCCCCCTGAGCTGGTTTGCTATGCCTATTGCAAAGTCAGCATACTTGAAAAAGCCGAGTATGCCCAGGTTCCCTGCAAGGCTGAGCACAAGAAATAGCCTCTTCCCTGATGCCCCGCTTTCGAATATCTTTCTTCCGCAGTAGAAATCCAGCAGAGATGAGAACAGCAGCAATACAAAAAGGCAGCCGCTTGAATAATAGTAGAACACATAGCTTGCCAGCACCAGCAGCGACAGCTGAAGCCGCCTGTTCCTGAAGATCTTCAGGCAGAGGACAACAGTTGCCATGAATACGGCAAACTGGAATGTGTTGAACAGCATTCTAAACCACGCCCTCCAGCATCTCGCCAAGTTCGCGGGAAAACAGCCTCTTGCCCTCTCTGTTCAGATGATGCCCGTCATAGAAAAGCGTCTCATTGTAGGCACTGGTGTAATCCAGCATGGCTGCACCGTGCTTGACCGCCATATCCCCGAGGAAGGCATTCATGTTATCCTGGTACTGCCCGGGTATCTTTTCCAGCAGCAGGGGGTTTATAGGGATCTTCAGCACCACAACGGTGATGTTGTTCCCGGTCAGCTCACCGAGGATATAGTCAAAAGCGGATTTTTCAGGGTTCATGCCCAACGGAACATCATACTCGCTGAAATCCGTCTTGTTCGCCAGGCGCGCGCCGAACTCCGGATCATGCAGCTCCTCAGGCAGCAGCGCCCCCCGGGACTTAAAATCCGTGTTGTAATCCCGGTAATAGCTGGGTTTCTCAGTCCCGTAAAGCCTGTGCCTCAATAGTCCGAGCAGTTTGCGCGTGCCCGGGGAAATGAACTTTCTTTTGTAGAGCAGGAGCTCAAGCCTGTTCATTGCAGCCAGGTCCATCACCGTCTGATTATAGAGAAGGCCCGGAACAGAGCACTGCCCAATCTCGGCATAGGGCGAAACAAGTGCGTACTGGTCATGGGGGAACATCCATTTGCCGCTGAAGCTCATGAAGGAGACCCCGAAAACGACAGCGCCCGGCCCCGAGTCAATGGCATCAGGAAGTTCAGCAAGCCTCCTCAGCGGGGTGGAGGCGGGATTGCCCAGGTTATAATGGCACGCCTCAGGCCTTACCCTGTCAATGATGGCTGCATCAATATCCTCCTTTATTGATGATGATCCCCAGTAATATACCTTATTGCACTCCGGCGGATTCAGATAAAACTCAAATACCGCCTGGCTTCTGTACAGGTCTGAATAATCCCGCAGGTAGCTGTCCACAAAGACCCTTATGAACATGAAATATGCAGAAAAGGCAAGCAGGATTGCGGCAATGACAATAATGTATATGATTGCCTCTGATCCATTTTTCCCGGCTTTCATAGGTGAGACGCTAGCTTTTCCTGGGCTCTTTCAGGGCAACTGACCGCACAACTTCCTCAAGCTTCTTCTGCACCCTTCTTACTATCGAGTATGTATAGAACGCGGCCCCGATGAGGAACATGAACCCGAGGATTATAAAGAAGTCCAAGGTCCTGCTCAGCTGGATTTTCCTTACAACAAAGTCCAGCGTGTCCGGAAAAAGCGACACGTAGCTGAAGACCAGCCCGAGAGCTGTCCAGAACACGAACTCATGCAGCGTGAATTCCTTTCTCTTCCTGTGCAGGAAAGTCATATAAATTATCAACACGCCGAAAAAAACCCCAACAATCTGGATGCCTAATACCATGTAATCACCTCAGCTGCGATAGCTTGCCTAATACCATATCCATGACTATCTTGATACCATCAAACACCGTGGTCCCCTTATACCTGTCTGAATAGACGGTCTCAATGGCAACAAACCCGTATCTCAGGTTGTGCCGGCTGGTCTTCTCTATCATCTCTGACTCAAGGCTGTAGTCTGTAGCCTTCCAGCGCAGTTTCCTGTAGGCGGCCCTGGTGAAGCACCGGTAGCCGCACTGCGTATCAGATATCCTTATCCCATACAGCAGTTTTGTCACAGATGATATGAACCAGTTGCCGTACAGGAGAATCAGGGGCATGCTGCGCGTAAACTTTCGTATGCCAAAAACGATATCCCTGTCCCTGATCTCAGCAAGGAACCTTGGTATGTCAGATGGGTCATGCTGCCCGTCTGCATCAATCATGATGAAAACCTCTGCGCCCCTGGAATAGGCATAATCGCAACCCGTCTTCAGCGCAGCACCCTTTCCCAGGTTGACAATGTGCCTCAGTGCCTTCACATTGCACGACTTGGCTGTCTCAAAGGTTGAGTCCCTGGACCCGTCATCCACAACCACTACGCTGCTCACATGCCCTGTTATCTTTTTCAGGACTTCCCTGATGCGCCGGCCTTCGTTGTATGCCGGAACCACGGCCCATATGCCTTTCATGCCGGACTCAGAAATTGGACTCAATTATATAATACTTTTCACTTTTATCCTGAAGTGCAGTGTCTGGTTTCCCAGGGGATGAAGCTCAGGGTCAGTCCCGTAAGCCTTCTCAGGCGGGATCATTGTCGTTACCACCGAGCTCCTGTTTGCCCCGATGACTGCCTCATCAAATCCGGGTATTACCTTTCCGGCAGCAGTCTGGTACTTGAACTCGGTTGTTCTCAGGTCATCGCTGAACTGGGTTTCATTGGTAACCCCTCTGGTTCTCCAGTTTATTATGTTGGAATCAAACACCTCACCGTCTTCAGTCCAGCCTATGTAATCAACAGACACCGTGTCTCCGGGGCTCACGGCGGACTTGGGCGTATAGGCATCAAGTATTATTTTTTCGGTACCGTTCCAGTCCACCTTGTAGACATAGATGTCTCCGCCGAAAACGCTTTTCTGGTGCGTAAACAGCTTAAAGTGGGTTAGCGCGTGCCCTTCGCCGTAGAAAAGCCTTGTGAACATGCTGCTGGTCAGTTCCGGGCTCATCATCACAGAATAATAGCTGTCCTTGCCGCGCTTTACCAGATGCGCCCCGTAAGGGACCGTGCTCTCATCATAGCTCTTGGTATGGTATCCCAGCGATGTGCCATATCCGAATTCCTTTGGCCGGAGCACGCCGTTAGGTGTTGGGATTGTGGCATTGTAGTCCATGACGTTTACCTGTAACCCGTTGCCGCAGGTCACGATATTATCCTGCTTTGAGCAGCTGCTCAGGCCTGATGCATACCCGGGCCAGCCCGATATCCAGTTGTTTGCATCCTGGGTCTTTATCTCGTAGTAAACAGTATCTGCCTCATCCTCAGACAGGTTGAATTCCTCTGTGAGTATCCTCAGGCCTGCCGCAGGCTGCGTCTTCTTTACCTTCTGGTACATGGATGCCCTCCAGAAATCCCAGGACCCAAAGTGCGACCAGACGCCTGATTTGCCTACCATGTCATCGCTTGCAATGAAATAGTCTTCAGGCGGATCGCAGTGCGTAACCTTCAGGATATCCTCTGCCTGTTCATCAGAGAAGATGCTTTTCAGGTAGCTGCGGGCACTCTCGCGGTCCATTACAATTATGGTGTTGATGATGTCCACTGATTTGACTGGGCTGTTGGTTACCTTGATAATCCTTTCATAGGCGCCGTTTGCGCCGCAGTCAAGCATCCTCAGGATGCCGACAGCCACATCCTCATCATCAGTATAAAGCACTTTCCCAATCCAGTGCGCCTGCGGTGAATTCTGTGATGTGCCGTCGAATGTGACCGCCCGGTCCCCGATATACTTGAACCAGTGTCCGAAATCCCACCATGAATTGATGATCGCATCAGGCGCAGCCAGCTTGTTTATCATATCCAGGGCCGTGTACCATGCGTCATTCATGCTTGGTATCTCCTGCCTCCCTGTGTAGAATCCTGAGTTGACTGGCTTGACAACCAGCCACGTCAGGATCAGGATCAGCACAACCTTTGATATGGTTTTTCCGATCTTGAATTCGCGGTCGCCAAGCCTGGTCCCGTAATTGTAGACAAATCCTGCAAATACCCCGAACGCAAGGCTGAAGGCCGGAATAAACATGAGCGCAAACCGGATCCCCCTGACAGCTGCAAAGGCTGTGCTGGCAAAGTAGATTCCGATAAGGAAAAAATATTTGATGTCCCTGTTCCCGTGTATGTCTTTTTTAAGCAGCGAAAGGAATATGCCGACAATGGCCAGGAAGAAGAAAAACCTCCCTCCCACGCTATTGATGACACTCTCCAGCGTGCTGGGATTCTGCTCTGCAACAGTCGTCATTACGTTAGGCCACACGGTAGTGACTGCAACCTCTTTGAACTTTGTGAATCCCCATGCGCCGGTAAATGCCAGGCTGAACGTACCGGCATCCCTGAAAAAGGTAATGAACACAGCAGAGCTGACAAAGAACAAAAGCGAGGCCAGGAGTATGTGCCGGATCACCGGGTTCCTGAACAGCTGCGCAGGCCCCTTCCTGATGAGGCCCATGTGGATAACCATATAGTATGCAATATATGCCACCATGGCAATGAATATGAAATCAAAAATGTGCCACCATCCTGTCCAGGTGAGGCTGTATAGGCCTGAAAGGAAGCCTGCCAGCACGCCCAGTATGGCGACCCGGCTGATTTTTTTGGCCTCAAAGCTCTCCAGGAAAACCCACATGATCATCAGCGGGAACAGGACATTATATGCATCGGTATCAGCAAAGCCTGCAGCAGTCCTTCCGATAAACGCGGGCTGCACAGCAACCATGACTGCTGCAAAAAATCCGCCAACATTGCCGGCAATCCGCCGCACTATGAAAAATGCCGGGATAACGCACAATGCTGAGAGGAGGACCGGGATATAGAATGCAACATTCTTGATGCGGACATCGGGGTTGAATATCTTCACAACCTTGTACAGGAAAGCCTCAAAATATGCATGGAACATATCTGCCGGTATGAATTTTCCGACCGGGGCGTACATATGGTCATCATACGGTTTTCCGTCAACAAGCTTGTCTCCCGGATGGCCGTTTGCCAGAACGTTCTCAGCATGCCTGACCCAAAAGAACGGGTCTATTGCCAGAAGATAGGTCTGCCCGCTCTCATCCCTGAGCCGGCTCTTGAAATAGTCAGAACTCTGCTTGATCTGCTCCTCAATCTGCGGCTTCTGTTCCTCAAGGATCTTCTGGAAATCCTTTGTTATAAGGGCATCCTTGTTCTCTGCCGGCAGGTTGGGATACTGCTGGTTGATTATGTTTGCAACCTGTGAGCGGTAATACTGGTGCACGCTGTTCGTTGCCCAGTCATCGGTCATGGGCAGAGACAGCGGCTGGATCCTGGTGAAGATCGCCAGCATGAGCGGTATCAGGATAAGGAAGGCGGTCCCGTGCTGGCTCAGGAATTTTCCGGCTGAACGCCAGTCAATCGAGATGTCCTCATCAGGCTTCTTCTTTTCCGCAGGCGGCCTTGCTGATCCGCCATGGGGTTTGCCTTCCTGCTCGCCCCGGGATGATTTCTTGCCCCCGAAGAACTTCTTGATCTTTCCGAAGTCAATGGTAAGCACCTCTTCCTCGTCAGATCCTGATTTTGCCATGGCATCGTTGGTTTTTGATAAATTATATAAATATTCCTTTTTTGATGAATCCCAGGAACCTTGGCTCTTTTAGGGCAATCCTTGCGAGCATTCCCATCGGGAACTCCCTGTTTCCCCTCTCCAGGGCCACCCTAATCCTCTTCTGGCCGGCAAGCTCAAGGAGCCGGTCGTAGTCCCTGTCAGTGAACCTGTCCAGGGTCTTTCTTATCAGCAGGTGAACCCGCAGTGTCCTTCCTATCTTCTGCCTCCATGCCCGGCCGTATCCTGACCCGAGGTTCTCGGCAAGGCACTGCGCAGCGGCCAATCCGGGCACAATGCCGCCGCCGGTTGAGGCCTTTACCTGGCCCGCGGCATCTCCCACGAGGAGCACATTCCCTCTCTGGGTGCTTTGTGAGGCTGAGTATACCGGGATCAGCCCGGCCTGCATGTCAAGCACCTTTGTGTATCCGCTTCTCTTCATGAATCCCCTGAATAGCTCCTTTGCCCCGCTCCTTGCTGCCAGCCCTACCCTTGCCACTTCATCTGATTCCGGGACAGCCCACGCAAAGAATCCCGGGCAGACCCTCCCGAGCCAAGCGGTGTATTCCTGCGGGTCGCTCTCTGTCTTCACCCTGGCCTGTATGCCTGACAGAAACTCGCGCCCGTTCAGCATCCCTGCAGATTTGGCAACAGCGCTCACCGGTCCGTCTGCTCCTATTGTATAGTCTGCCCTGACCTCTTCCCTCTCTCCCGATGCGTTGCGGACAGTCAAGCCATTAGCTGTTCTTCCAATAAACCTGCACCCCGTGCGAAGCCTTGCGCCGGAGTCAACAGAATCATTGCTCATGCTCTGGTCGAACAATTCCCTGTCAATGACTATTTCATCTTTTTTCAGCCGGAGCTCCCGGTTAGGGGATCTAAGCCTTATGTGCCTTATCCTGTTAATAACGAAACTCTTTTTAATCGGGGTTAATTCCCCGAGAGCAGGTGTGGCCAGTCCGGTGCACTGCACGGGGATGCCTATTTTTTTATGTTCCTCAACTACTGTGACATCATGTCCGCGCGCGGCCAGAAGCTTTGCAGCAAATGATCCGACTGGCCCGGCACCGACGACAGCGACTCTGCTCATGCTATAGGTGATTACGTCTTTTTTAATTAATTATTATATTTTGAACAACAACAAAATTTATATATAAGCTGTGTTTACTGGGTGATGGTTATGTTTAGTAACTACTTTAGCATACTCTCATAGCAGAAATGTTTAAATACTAGTTGCTAACCAATATAGTTTATTGAAAATTTTGGGGGGTAAAAAAATGGAGATGGATAAAGTAAAGCTTTGTTCTGCACTAGTCTTTAGTGTATTTGCGCTTTTGGTATTATGCATGAGTGCTGTTGCTGTTCCGCTGACAATCGATAAGGTCAAGCTGGATGGCGATGAGATATATGAGACCAGCGCCAATTTTGTCAGGGATCTTGAGCGGGGCGAAGAGTTTCAGGTCAAGGTCGAGGTGACTGCAGATTCACCGGTGCAGGATGCCCAGATTGAGGTTGCACTGACCGGTATCCACAACCAAGATGTGGAAGACACCACTGACACATTTGACATGATTGAGAATGTTACATATCTAAAAACGCTGACCCTGGTTCTTCCGGACAAGATGGACCGGGAGCAGTACAAGCTCAGGGTAAGGGTCGAAGACAGGGATGGAGACACAAGCCAGAAAACCTTTGAGCTTCTCGTAAGCACGGCAAAGAACAACGTTATTATCAAGGACGTTACCTTCTCTCCTGCAGGCTATGTTAAGGCCGGCCGGGCACTCCTTGCCAATGTGGTCGTAAAGAACATGGGCCTTGAGAATGAAGACATGATTAAGGTAACTGTCTCAATTCCTGAACTGGGCATCACTGCATCTGACTATATCAGCGAACTGGATAACGAGAAATCAACCACATCAGAGGAGCTCTATCTTAGGATTCCTGCCTGCGCTGAGCAGAGGGAATACTCAATCAGGACCTCGGTGGTATTTGACGATGGGGATGACACCAATACAAGGACTGATTCAATTACTGTAACAGAAGGAGACATCTGCCAGGTATCCCAGGTTGACGGGGATACAGCACCAAGCACAGTCATCACTGTCGGCACATCAAGGCAGGACGTGAGAATTGGCCAGGGCTCAATTTATCCGATTACAGTTAGGAATGCAGGAACCTCTGCAAGGACCTACACCGTTACTGCTGACGCAACCGGGACATGGGCAACCCTGCAGGTTACTCCTACAAACATCCTGCTGCTACAGGCAGGCGAAGTGACCACAGTATATGTCTATCTGACACCTACCCAGACCGCTGCTGCCGGCGAGAGCATGTTCTCTGTAACAGTGTCTTCCGGTGATGAGATCCTGAAGCAGATACCGCTCAAGGCTAATGTAGTCAGTAGCGGCGCGACTCCGGCAGGCAATTCATCAGTTGTTAGTTGGTCCGGGCTTAGGAGGCTTCTTGAGATCGGCGTTGTGGCCTTTGTTATCCTTATTGTGATTATCGGCCTGATTATCGGCTTTAACAAGCTTAAGGGTAACGAAGACGACGAAGAGCCGGGCGAAGAGTCCTCAAGCAAGACCTACTACTGAAAATCCTGCGGGATTTTCAGCCATTATAATTCGCTGCAGGGTAGTGGTGGATCTGATG
>JBDRAZ010000071.1:0-23646 GCA_043823195.1 archaeon | reverse complement strand
CTCCAAGCCGCAAAAGCGAAAGAGATTTATTTAGGAAGGTGTTTAATAGCTTCATTCTCTTACGTAGGAAAGTCTATGCAGGTTCGCCTGCATAGGCTTTTCTTTTAATTCAGAAGTAGTTATTTCTCATCGGAGATACTTCTTATTGGGGGCTGGCGGATTCCTATGGTGGCTTTGACGGAAAGCGCATTTTTTATGGGAAGCTTTAAGAACAAACACAGGTTCCTGCACTGAAAATGACCACAATAAGCGCTGAAGAATTTTACAAGGCAACACTTGAGCTTGCAGAGAAAGTCAAGGAATTCAGGCCGGAGATCCTTGTCCCGGTCATGAACGGCGGAATGGTTCCTGCTGCAATCCTGGGAGAGGTACTGAAAATCAAGGATGTCAGGCCGATATCCATTTTCAGGAAAGGGGATGAACGCGAGCTTGTGTACGACCTCCACGGGGATATATCCGGAAAAAGGGTTCTTGTTGTTGAGGATGCAATACCATCTGATCGGGGGGCTGGCTTTCGCCTGGCCAAGAAGATTTTTGCTGAACGCGGCGCAATAGTCAAGACAGCATCATCGTTCTCCGGCACAAACAACTCTGTTGACTACTATGGTGCGCGAATTGAACACGGAGTCCACCTCTTCTGGAAGCCTTCTGACCGGCTGGACAGGTTCTAATCCTTCCCAACCTTTATTGAACAGAACTTGTCGCACATTGAGCAGGTGTTGGGGTCATCCGGCTTGCAGATCTCCCTGATGGCTCTTGATTTTTCGGGATCTATTGAAAGTTCCATCATCTTATGCCAGTCAAGGTTTTTTCTGGCCTTGGACATATTCAGGTCCCAGTCTGCTGCACCGGGCAAGCCCTTTGCAAGGTCAGCTGCATGCGCAGCAATCCGGCTGGCAATCACGCCCTCCTTGACATGGCTTGCGTCAGGCAGGCCAAGATGCTCGGCTGGAGTGACATAGCAAAGAAAATCTGCACCGTATGATGCGGCGAGCGCCCCCCCTATTGCAGCAGTCAGATGATCGTAGCCGGGCGCAATGTCTGTAACCAACGGGCCGAGGACATAGAACGGTGCGCCGTGGCATATCTTCTTCTGCATCTCGATATTATCCCTGATCTGGTTTATGGGCACGTGGCCGGGGCCTTCAATCATAACCTGCACACCGTCATCAAATGCCCTTTTTCCCAGTTCACCAAGTACATTAAGTTCGTGAATCTGTGCAGAGTCCGTTGCATCCCTGATGCACCCCGGACGCAGTCCGTCACCCAGGCTCAGGACTACATCCTTCTTCCTTGCCATTTCAATTACTTTATCAAAATTTTCATAAAGGGGATTTTCTGAGTTGTTATGCTCCATCCATTTCAGCAGGAAGGAGCCGCCCCGTGAAACAGCACCCATGAGGCGCTTATCAACAAGGGGGATTGCTGCCTTCAGGACGCCGCAATGGACCGTTATGAAATCGACGCCATCGTCAATATGCCTGGATATTCCCTTAAGAAAATCATTTGCAGAAAGATCAACTATGCTATCTCTGTCAACAACCGCCTGATAGATCGGCACTGTGCCTACGGGGACGGAGGAGTTCTTGATTATCGCCCGCCTTATTGCGTCAATATCGCCGCCGGTGGAGAGGTCCATAACCGTGTCAGCCCCCGCGCCGATTGCGACTTTCAGCTTTTCCAGTTCAAGACATACGTCTGCCTTTGCGGGCGAAGAGCCGATATTTGCGTTGACCTTGGTTCTTAGGCCCGAGCCAATGCCGAGGTTCTTTACCAGGATTGTGACGCCGCTGGCAATGTCCTTGCACAGCCTTTCAGCAGCGATGTTCTCTGCAGATGCAACTGCCTTCATTGCCGGGGTAATTTCTCCGCTCCGAGCACTTTGAAGTTCTGTCATAGTCCGATGAAATATTTGTGGATTCTTATGTCTTTTGTCAGTTCTGGGTGGAATGTTGATCCCAGGATATTTCCCTGCCTGACGAAAACGGGTGTGTCCAGCCTGGCAAGCACCTCAACACACCGCGCAGATTTGATAACCGGGGCCCTGATGAAAACCGCCGGGAACGGCGCGTCAAAGTCCCTGACAGCAATCTCTTCTTCAAAGCTGTCGACCTGCCTGCCGTAATCGTTCCTCTTTATGGTCACATCCAGAAGGCCGAGCCGCTTTTGTTTGCTGCCCTGGATATTTTTTGCCAGTAAAATCAGTCCGGCGCACGTCCCAAAAACAGGCATGCCTTTTAATACGCGGTCGATGATTGCTGAGTCAAGCTTGAAGCGGGACAGCAGCTTGCCCATTGTTGTTGACTCGCCGCCGGGTATGATCAGCCTGTCCACTGATTTAAGGTCTCCAACAGAACGCACCTCAATTCCCGGAACACCGCACGCACGGAGCATACTGATGTGCTCGGATACTGCGCCCTGGAATGCGAGAACGCCAACTACCATCCTCTGTCCTGCAGTCGGACGTCCAGCTTGCTGATCTCAAGCCCGGGCATTGCTTCACCCAGGCCATCTGAGACCTTTGCCAGTACATTTGCGTCCCTGAATTTCGCGACAGCATCAACAATTGCCTTTGCCATTTTTGCAGGTTCCTGCGATTTGAATATTCCTGAGCCCACAAAGACGCCGTCCATCCCGAGCTGCATCATCAGTGCTGCGTCAGCAGGTGTTGCCAGCCCGCCTGCTGCAAAATTAACCACAGGAAGCCTTCCCATTCCCAGGGTCTCAACCAGGATATTGGAATCAACACGCATCTCCTTTGCAGCGTCGTTAAGGATCCCAACGGGCTTGTTCTGCAGGTCCTTGATCTCCTCAGCGATTGTCCTGGCGTGCTTTACCGCCTCAATTACGTTGCCGGTTCCGGCCTCTCCCTTGGTGCGGATCATGGCTGCACCCTCACATATCCGTCTCAGGGCCTCGCCAAGGTTGGTTGCGCCGCATACAAAGGGAACCTTGAACTGCTTCTTGTCGATATGGTACCTGTCGTCAGCCGGCGTGAGGACCTCGGATTCATCTATGAAGTCAACGCCGAGCGCCTCAAGGATCTGGGCCTCCACAAAGTGCCCGATCCTCGCCTTTGCCATAACCGGAATGGTAACAGCCTTCATGATTTCCCTGATCTTCTTAGGGTCAGCCATTCGGGCAACGCCGCCTGAGGCGCGGATGTCTGCCGGAACCCTTTCCAGCGCCATTACTGCGACAGCCCCTGCCTTTTCAGCGATTTTTGCCTGCTCAGCGTTGACAACGTCCATAATGACGCCGCCCTTAAGCATCTCGGCAAGGCCTCTTTTGAGCTTGGATGTGCCTTTCTTCATAATTATCCCTCCTATTGGCGGGTGTTACGGCTTATTTTTAAAGTTTTGTTTTGAGGGTGGGACATACTAAAGAAAATCAGCGGTTTTTCATTTTATCAGCAAACCACCGAACATTGTCCTCGATGTTACCGATTATCGTTGCGGATATTGCGCAGACCATGTCAGCGCCAGCCAAAATTACAGAGTCAACATTGTCGCGGCTAATACCGCCAATAGCTGCCAGCGGGATTTTGACGTGTTTTTTTATGTCTGAGATGAGTTTTGGGCCTGCGGGTGCGCCTGCGTCCTTCTTGGTGGCTGTTGCAAAAATTGGAGAGACGCCGAGGTAGTCTGCGCCCATCTTTTCTGCAGCAATTGCCTCATTTACACTATGGACTGTCACGCCGATGACCCCGTTGCCAAGGATCCTTCTTGCCTCACTGTATTCCGTGTCATCCTGGCCTATATGGACTCCGGCGTCAACTTGTCTTGCCACATCCGGGAAATCATTGACAATAAAGAGTGTGTTGCCGCAGAGCCGTTTGAGAATTGGGGCTTTAGCCCGGGCCGTTTCCCTGTCCTTCTCCCTGTACTGGATGATCCCTGCGCCGGCTTTGACGGCAGTGCGCACCTGATCCTCTTCAGGGACATCTGTTAGGGTGTTATCTGTTATAAAGTAAAAGCCCCTCATTTTTCATAGTTTTGCTTATCCTGTATTTTTTCTTTGTCCAGGTTGTATATCTCGTCGTAGAAGTTTTCCTTGTAGCTGCCCGGCCCATTGCTTGTCCCGGCCGCAAGCTCACCAGCTACGCCGAAGCACACCAGGGCCGATGCAGCTGCAGCCGCATAGTCCTTTTCAACTGCGGCAAATGCCCCAATTACTGAGGCAGCCATGCAGCCTGTTCCTACAATGCATCCCATCATTTCGTGGCCGTTTTTTATCATGTATGTATCTGTTCCGTTCGATACTATGTCTGTCTTACCTGTCATGACGACAGTTGCGCTTTTTGCCTTGGCATAGGTTTCAGCAATTTTTTTTGGATTGCCGCTAAGACTCATTGCCTCGACGCCCCGGACCTCTGCCTCAGCTCCAGCCAGGACACCGATCTCAGCAGAGTTGCCCTTTATTATCGAGACCCTGACATTGTCTAATATCCTGTTGGCTGAATCTGTCCTGAGCGGTGTTGCGCCAACCCCTACCGCATCAAGGACAACAGGGATCCCAAGCTCGTTTGCCTTTTTTCCTGCAGAGATCATTGAATCGATCATCTGTGGTGTCAGTGTTCCGATGTTCAGGACAAGTGCACCTGCAATCCTGACCATGTCTGCGGACTCTTCGATTGCATGGGCCATTACAGGCAGGGCGCCTATTGACCTTGTGATGTTGGCACAATCGTATATCGTGACCCAGTTTGTAAGGTGGTGCACAAGCGGCTTTTTTTCCCTGACTTTTTCCAGGAGTTTGTACGGTTCCATCTTATCACCCAATGTCAATCATGATGAGCGGTTTGTCGGATAGTCCGACCCTAACAGTCTGAGCTGCTTTTAGGGGATGCTCCTCTCCTATTGAATCAATCACAACGATTCCATGGTCAATGTGCGAGGTAACTTCGAGGGCCTGGTCACGGCTAAGCATGCCCTTTTTTATTGAAGATGCAGTCAACCTGCCTTCGTATACTTCCCTCACGATGAACTGGAACTGCTCCGAGGATAGGGGCTGCTTTTTTCCGCCAGCGGAGTTCAGCCACGCATGCGATCCTGCAGGCGCAGCCGCTATTATGCCTGAACTCTTCTGATTCTCCTGGTCCATGCCGACCTTTAGCTTATACCTGAATGTGCAGTAGGGTGCCTTGTGGCCTATGTAGATATCGTTTAAGGCGAGGCAGGGGAGCTTTTTTCCCATTTTTGTCTCAAGCCGGTTGAGGGCTATCTCTTTAAAGTCGTTGTTTAGAATCCGTCCAAGCTTCCCTTCGAAATCCCCCGCAGTAGCCCTTGTAAAGAACCCCTCTTTTGTAGACGGGTCCGGGTTAATGCCAAGAACGGGTGTCCTGTCAAGGATGTGGTGGCTGCAACGCAGATAGGTGCCGTCGCCGCCGAAGGAGATTATCAGGTCTCTCCCACGAAAATCAGGATCCACAACGCCGTCCCTTTCTTTAGCATCAAATGAAATGCCAAATCCCTTCAGGGTCTGTATAACGCTGTCAAGCGCAGATTTCTGGATGCGGCTGCCTGGCTTGGCATAAACCAGCAGGACACAGGATAACTTCATACGGTAAAGAATTAGTTATTCATTTATATGCTTTGTGAGAAATCACTTTTCAGTGAATTCTTCCATGTGGTCATCACAGACCAATATGTACTCTGTCATTTCTGTCACCTCGTGTTAGTTCATTGTGTCTGGCCTAATAAATCTGCCAAGGGTACACGGTAGATAAGGGAAATTATATATATTTCCTATGTAAACTATGTAGTTGTTAATGAAACTATATAAATACGAGCTCGATAAGGGTGTTTAGGATGAATAAAAGAAGAATACAGCTTGTTGCGGGATCCACGTACTCTGTATCGCTTCCAAAAGAATGGATTAAGAAAAACAACCTTAGTCAAAAAGATGAATTGGTGCTGTACGAAAGGAATGACAGGACACTTCTTGTTTCCCCAGACGTACTTAAGGGAAAAGAGCTGAATGAGACCTCACTGGATGCGGACGAATATGCGAAAAGCATTGACCAGATCCTGTTTGCTGTCTATTACCTGGGCGTGGAGACCATCAATCTGTTCTCAAAGGACGGCCTGTCAAAGGAGACCAAGGCAATGGTCCGAAAGACCCTTACCCACATGAGCGGGACCATGGTCACTTATGAGGATCCGAAGAAGATGACGATCAGGGTTCTTCTTGACAAGTCGAAGGTTGACATAAACCAATTGGTATACAGAATTAATCTGATTATTGATCTATCGATATCGAATATGCTGGAGGAGTTTAATATCGAAGAGATACGCATAAATGAGAACGAGATCGACAATATCTACCATCTTATTGCAAAAATTATCTCTCTGTCACTGATTGATTCAAATATACTTCATTCCTCCAAGATCAGGCACGTAATCCTTGTACCTCCCTATTTCCGGATAGGAAAGAGGCTGGAACATATCGGAGATGAGATAAAGCACCTTTGCGAATATCTGTATGAAAATGGACTGAATGCCGGCGGAATGGGTGGGATCCTTGAGTTTAAGAAACAAGAGCTGGGACGGGCAATCAGCTATTTTCTTAATCCTGTGAGGCATTTTGACAAGATGGACCCGGAGAAAAAGGCAGGGATCAATATGGAGCTGAATAAATTCGAGGATACAATCATTCGCGGGCATCTTGACTCCGTCGTAAGGTACATTGATGATATTGAAGAGGAAATTGTTAATATCTCGTTCTATAACAAATTGATGAGCGAGAAGGTGCTTTAGTCCATTCCATGGGGCACATAGACTTTGAGCTGGATGCCCTCAAGGCCATACTTTGCTCTTGATTCGGGACTCTGAAACATGTGCGATATGAATACAAAGTGATTCCCGCCGATCAATGCGGCGGCATCAGGCCTTTCCAGGAGGCCGTCTTCATGGAGCTCTCTGGCCAAAGCTATCGAGTTCTGAACACACACGCGGCTTCTTTCGTCACGCAGGGAATCAACCCTGGCTACGTATCTCCCGAATTCTTGCCTGCGTCCCCTGTTGCCTATTGCCTTTGCCAGTTCCACATATGCCTGTGTGGTTTCCCTGCTAAGGTCGGGGTCTTCATATCCGCGATACATTGCCTCCGGATGGGTCAGAAAGAATATGGCCTGGCTGGGATGATCTAGCTCGCCCATAAAGGCCTCAAGGCTCTGATCGCTTGATGCAATACTGTTTAAGGTTGCTCTTTCTAAGGGCGTTGCCTTAACATCTGGGTTGTCAGCAACGGCGATGCCTTCGTTGGTGTAAAGGCGAACGCCTTGTCTGTAGATGTCCTGCAAAATCCTGAATATGTTTTTCTGGATTTCCGGGACCTTTTCAATCTTTTCATATTGCCTGTACAATACTCGAAGCTGATCAGGTATCTCGTGTGTCTGAAGCACAAGGTGCAGAGTTCCCTCTGTGTTTTCAAATTCTGTTGAAACGATATCTGAAGCATACTTGTTAACATCCACTGACGGCAGAACGATTGCCGGGTCATCCTGGGGTGGCTGAGGTGTGTCTGAGTCATCATGAGTCAGTCCGATGTATACTCCAATTCCAACTGTTACCGCCGCGGGCAATACCAGTTTCTGCCATAATGGTGTAGTCCTCTGTCTGGCTGATCTGCGTTCTTTCAGCTGCTTCTTTCTTTCCCGTTCTTTTCTCTTCATCTGTTAAGAGAACAAAATCAGCATTTATAAATGTTTCTGTTTTTAACTACTTGCAAGTGGTTATTTAAATAACCGGATCATTTCTGTGCTTTGTTCGATAATTATCCAATAACTTTGTCTACAGTAAGAAAATGGCGCTTGATTTTTTTTGTTCCCTAACTATGTAATTTTTTGGGTTATTAGATGTTTTATATGAATATTTTACTAAAAATTATACCTCAGCGTAACCTTTCTCTCAGCAGGATTAACTCCCAGAGAATACCTTCCAGGATCACTTATTCCAGAACTCTGAAGCCCTCGCAGCCTTTGGATTTCATCGTCTATTCTTTTGTTGTGGTCGTAAGCCCAGAGGTCATAAATAACGCCTATGCTGACTGAAGTTGCGTAAGCAGAAATGGCAAGCTCACTATTATTAGTAATATTAGTAATTGCAGCTAATCCTAATAAAGTTTGGCATGAAGAAACAAGCCGAAAACCATTTGATGGCTTCTCACTAGTCGTACCTGGTGTTCCATTGTCCATGGCCCCAATCATAGGGATTAACCAGACTGGAGAAATAAAACCCATCGCCGTACTACCATACCTCCCATAATTTTGATTGAGTTCACCCTCAAGTTCCTTTACCCTTTCCCTAATAATTCCTTGATATTCCACCCTTTTTCTCCCCTGATATTGCCCCTCTGTTTCAGCTTTCTCTCCAATAATAACATCCAATGTTTCAGACCTGGATGCTCCTCTGTTGTCAGTGACTCTAAGCCCAACAGTAAACCTGCCTTCAGAATGGAACGCGTGCGTCACAACCGGCTCTGTTGAGCTTTGCTCAAAACCCTTACCCCAGTCCCAATCATACCTTACAATCCGGTCTCCAAAATCAGGTTCATAAGAGCGTGATGCGTCAAACCTCGTGGCATAAATGACAGACCCCTCTAAAAGCTCTGCTGTAAACGACGGTATTGGAGCACGGTTTGATGGCGGCGCAGGAAGCCTGTTCGGAGACCACCATGATGGTGAATGGTCATTATGTTCATCAAAGGTTATTCTTGTTTGATTCTTACCATTAGCATCCATGACATAGATTTCATTGTTCCCATCCCTGTCTGAAACAAAAGCAATCTTTGAGCCGTCAGGAGACCAAGATGGGTGACCATCATAAGTAGGACTATGAGTTAAATTTGTTTCATTACCTTCAGCATCTATAACGTAGATATCAAAAATATTTTTTCTAACAGATGTGAAGGCAATCCTTGAGCCATCAGGGGACCAAGATGGATTATAGTCATTAGCAGAATTATGGGTTATTCTTGTTTGATTCTTACCATTAGCATCCATGACATAGATTTCATTGTTCCCATCCCTGTCTGAAACAAAAGCAATCTTTGAACCATCAGGGGACCAAGATAGATCTTCATCTCTAGCAGAACTTCCACTAGTCAATATTCTTGTATAATTCCCATCAGCATCCATAACATAAATTTCAAATATTCGTTTATAAGGCCTCCTCTGTAGGTTTACTTCATTTATATAAACGGCTTCCGAGCCATCGGGGGACCAAATAAGACAAGAACCATTAACTAGGAATCTTGGTTCATTCCCATCAATATTCGTGACATATGTAAAATAACTATCCCTGAGAAAAGCAATCTTAGAGCCATCAGGAGACCAAGAAGGACTGCCATCAGAAGCAAGATTATAAGTCAGCCTCCTAGGATTATTCCCGTCAGCATCCATGACATAGATTTCAGGATTTCCATCCCTATCTGAAGCAAAAGCAATCCTTCCGCCAAAGCCGTTAGCTGCGCCAAGTGAAGGCATCATCTCATCATTAGCCAGCTCTTCCTTCCTTCTTCTGTAGCCATCTAACTCAGCAGGGCTGACAGATCCTGATTCGGCCGCTTTCAGAATTTCTTCAAGAAGCCTGTAATTTTTTCTGATTTCATCCTGTAGTCTGCTTACTTCAGCCCTAGACTCGTTTATCAGTTGTTGATCTTCACCTATTCTCTCCTGATAAGCTAATGCTTCGCTCTTATTTTTTAGCATCCGCAAATCATGCTTTGCCACATCATAAATGCTGTCTTGCCTTGCCCTTCTTAAATTTCCTTCATTTGCCTCTCTCTGCTTCTCTTCAAAGAATCTTTGGTAATCCTCTTCAGATACCCTTACAACTAACCGCGAAGTAATCTTATACGCCTCATTAGAAATAGGTGTAACACGCTCACTTAACACATCCCAGGCTGCTTTGGATAAATATTCTGCTTTTGATCGGACAATGAACTCCTCCACCAAATCACTTATAAGTTTTCCATTTGGAAGGTATCTCCTGGTTTCGTTTTCTCTCAGTTCTCTTGTAGAGGTTATATAAACAGCGCCAATCCTGTCTAATGCTTTGTCAATAGCCTCTTGCCTGGCTATTCTCTTAACATCTCTTGGTTTATCCTCTTCATCCCCATAAGCAATACCCTCCTCAATCACATAAATTATCCCTTTACCACAGCTTATCCCTTCTCTGCCGCAGACAAAAGGCCCAAGAGAACTCGCACGGTAATCAAGGGTTTCAGCACCAGCATGAGTCACACCCAAACTATTAATTGCGCCAGCAACAGCATTAATCGCATCGTCTACAGAATGACCGCCAACTGCCTTCTTAGAAGAATCTGATACAAAAGGCAAAGCCGCAATCCCTGCAGCAACAACTGCTGTTAAAGGCAAAGCATACCTAT
Organism: archaeon; assembly: GCA_043823195.1. GTDB lineage: Archaea > Nanobdellota > Nanobdellia > Woesearchaeales > JBDRAZ01 > JBDRAZ01. Next base: position 13,254 of record JBDRAZ010000071.1, on the reverse strand, counting down.
TTTTTAAAAGCCAGCTTTCTTTATTAACAATGCCTAAGCCACCAGACTTAGTGCCAATAAATCTCAATTTATCAAAAATAAGGTGATACATATGCTCTGCTTTCTCTTTAACCCAAGGTAAAGAATCACCATTAATCTCATGCTGCATTAACTCAACAGCATTAACCAGCTCCTGAGCATACCCGGGTGTTGCCGGATATAAACCTAAATTATTATCCTGATTAAGCCGACTAAGCACCATATCAACCCTTTGCTCTGTCTCTCTGGCACCAGGAACTAAGCCAGCCGCAATCTCAGAAATAGTTGCGTGCCCTGGGTTTTCAGCAATAAACCTAAGGTGAGATTCTTCATCAATCCCTAATTTTCTCTTGAACCTTTCAACCAGATTATCCAGCATTTATGGCGCCCATATTTGCTATTGTCGGGAATGTGATACCAATAGGGTAAATGGGTTGGCGTATTTAAATATTACTATTGGTAAGTGATATATTTTTGGCTTTATGCCCCCGAATGCTTTGTTCGATAATTATCCAATAACTTTGTCTACAGTAAGAAAATAGCGCTTGATTTTTTTTGTTCCTTCCTTATGCAGGATCTGATGTACTTTTCTATGATTTATTTCATCTGTTATCAGAACTCCTTTTGCGATTCTGTCTACATCAAAATCACTTAGCAATCCTTTTCTACTGTATGTATATTTTCCGTGGAAGGATTGGCCAACGTAACCAAATAATGTTCACTCAGAAGAAACATTGAAGTTGCATAGTTTCAGAACCAGGGATATGATAATTGGGCTGAACAGCATACGGAATAAGGTGGCCAGGAACGGAAGGCATCATATCAGCCGTGAAGAGGACGTTTGGTGAGAGAGTAAGAGCAAAATAAGAGGCAAATATGATCAGAGAAGCGAAAAGGAAGTTCCGGGCAAATCATAAGAAAATATGCCATGGCATAGGCCATTTGAAAGTTATGCAACAACGCACATTTCTGCATAGGCTCAGCTTAATTCGACTACAATATGCTTTTTGTCAGGCACCGACAGAAGAACTTCTTCACCTTTGGCTAGGCCCAGCTTTCCAGAGCCAGTAGCATGAGCCGGGTCTGGTTACAAGTTGCCCTGGATTCTCTTTCATTACGAAGATATCACTGTATCTTGGATAGGGCACACCAAGGAATATTGGCGGCTCTTCAACAATGCCTCCTGCCCTTGATGAGAAATTGGCAGAGGTGTTGTAGGGATGTGCACCCATTGCTGCGCCTGAATAGCCGTGCTTTTGTGCATAGCCGATAAGCCATTGTTCGTCATAGTTTGAGAATTCGCCTTTTTTAAGTAGTAACTTTTATATAGTGCCTGAGAATTCGCCATCGTATGCAAGTAAGCTATACAATAGCAAAGACAACTCACATGGAGCATAAAGTAAATTCAATTTTGCAAACCATGGCTTGGGCAGGCGTGGTTAGTCATGAGGCTGCCAGTACGCGTGAGGCTGATCTGGCAACGATTGAGTCCTATTACGCTCAAACGCTCGGTCTTCCGAGGCGGGCGAGACTCCAAGCGGTGTGGCAATGGGCTCAGCAGATGCCTCCCTGGGGACAAAAGATGCTCATGGCACTGGCAGAGATGAAGAAACCTCTTGTTTATCTCGAGCGGCCTTCTGAAGATCAGGTTAGGAGCGTTAATGGCATGATTGCAAAATCTAACGGGCTTGAGCAAGAAGCTTACATGATGTTCTTTGCAGGAAACTATGATGATGCTTTTGATAATCTCAGGCGGGATAGGGAGGTTATGAATGAAATGCGGGATTTCCGAGATGAGATTATGGGAGAATCACAGGATCGGGCTGAATCGCGAATTTCCGGACTCTATCCGAATCTTGGGAATCTGGTTAATTATACTGTGTTTCTTGGTGCAGCACACAGTCCTGAAAATCATCTGAGCGGAAATTGCGAAGTGAAAGTAGTTGGAAATGATCCCGGATACCGTATCTGGCAACAGGAAATATTTACAGGGAGCATGGCAGATTTCAGTGAAAATGCCGCCCGGCATCTGCTTGAGAAGGCTGTAATGTCCTGCCTTAAACCCTCTGACACGTGGCGAAGAGACAGGCGGTTCAATAATATGGTTGCAGATATGGGGGTTGAGGAACTGACACAATTAATAGCCAGATACAGATCTCTCGGTTCACCGGGACGTGCATCAATGGGTGTTATTAACTGGCCGGAGATTGAACGTGTTTCATATGAATTCTTTCATGAAGCGGGACTGTTTCTGTCAAGTAATAGAGTTGGAGAATTCATTGGCAACTTAAACTACAGACGAGAAGGCGGCATTTTGCCTAAATCTGCTGCAAAAGCTTTGAACTACATATTATGATTCAAGAATTATCGCCGGCTTGCCCGGCATCGCCTGCAGAGCCTTGGGCTCTTTGCTTTCATCTGCCGGGATTATGGCCACAGGGCAGCCAAAGGCCTTAACAAGTGAGTCTTTTGCGTTTTTCAATGCTGCAAGCTCTGTTCTCTGGTCCAGGACAACCTTCGGAAGCTTTGTCGGGTCCTTAAGGAGCCTTGGGATTGTCTGGGAGATCTCCTTTTCATGGCCTAAGATGATGAGGCTTCTGATCAGGTCAGATATGTTTCTTGTTTTTTCACTTTCTTTCTTGAATTTCTCAAAGAATGCATACTTCCATTTGGGTGATACAAACAGCCTGATCTGGCCTGGTTTTGTGATCTTTGCAAGTTCCATTACTGATGCAATGTCTCTTGCAGCCTTTTCCACTGTCTCTTCAACAGCCTCGGCTTCCTCATCGATCTTATTTGGATCATATGCTGGCCATTTGCTTACTGAGATGAATCCCTTGTTCCCCAGCTTCTCCCAGAGCTCCTCACAGAGGTGCGGCGTGAACGGACTTAAGATCAGTGCAAGGGTCTCAAGGGCAGTTCTGTAGATTTTTTTGTTATGCTCACCTTCCCTGTATTTGTAAAGCCGGTTTACGAAATCCATGATTGAGCCAATGGCAAGGCTCATCTGGAAGCTCTCAATCTGCTCAGTGACCTTCTGCACGGCCTTTTGGGTTTTGCTGATGATGAACCTATCGTTGTTTGTAAGCTTGTCAGATGCTGAATCTGATTCATAGAGGTTTGCAACCCTGTGCAGGAACTTGAAGGTGCCGTGCACACCCTGGTCAGACCAGTCCAGTTCCTTTTCAGGCAGGGCAGCAAACAAAATGAAAAGCCTTGCGGTATCTGCGCCGTATTTACCCATTATCTCGTTTGGGTCAACCACGTTTCCGATGCTCTTGGACATTTTTGCGCCATCTTTAATGACCATGCCCTGGCACAGCAGCCGGGTAAATGGTTCGTCGACTTTTGTCAGGCCGAGATCGCGCATGGCTTTTGTGAAGAACCTGGCATAGAGAAGGTGCATGATTGCGTGCTCGATCCCGCCTATGTACTGGTCAACCGGCATCCAGTAGTCTGCGTCCTTTCCGAAGGGCAGCTTATCAGATTTTGAGCAGTACCTCAAAAAATACCAGGAGGAGTCAACAAAGGTGTCCATTGTATCGGTTTCCCGCCCTGCCTTGCCGCGGCATTTCGGGCATCTGCACACGGTAAAAGATTTTGATGTCAGGAGCGGATTGCCTGAGCCCGTGAACTTGACATCCTTCGGGAGCCTGATTGGGAGATCTTTTTCTGGGACCGGGACCGCCCCGCATTTCTCGCAGTATATTACGGGTATCGGGGTTCCCCAGTACCTCTGGCGCGAGATAAGCCAATCCCTTAGCTTGTAGTTGGTCGTCGGGCCGCCCCTCTTGATGCCTTTTAGCTTATTCGAAATATCTGCTATTGCCTCCCTGTTGTTCATGCCGCTGAAATCGCCTGAGTCTACCAGGTGGCCGTCATCAAGGTAGGCGCGGGACATCTTACGCTCATCGATGTCATAGGCTTCCGGCTGTATGACAATCTTTATGGGGATGCCGAACTTCTTTGCAAAATCAAAGTCTCTCTGGTCGTGCGCCGGGACAGCCATCACTGCACCGGCACCGTATTCATAGATTACGAAGTTTCCTACATAGATCGGGATTTTCTGGCCAGTAAAGGGGTGCAGGGCATATTTTCCTATGAACATCCCTTTTTTTTCTGATTCTTCAGAAGTCCTCATGAACCGGTCTTCCTGCTGTACCTCTTTCAGGAACTTTTCAAAGTCCGCCTCGTATTCTGTTCCTTTTGCCCATTCCCGGACAAGGGGATGTTCGGGGGCAAATACCATAAATGTAACGCCAAATACGGTATCCGGCCTTGTTGTGAAAATGGGAATGTCCTCGTTTGTGTCCGCGACCCTGAAATTTATTATTGTTCCGTCACTCTTCCCTATCCAGTTGCGCTGCATGATCTTGACCTTTTCAGGCCATTCAACCTTGTCAAGGCCGCTGAGCAGCTCTTCTGCATAATCCCTGATTCCAAGGAACCATTGCTCCAATTCCTTCTGGCTGACCGCACCGCGGCAGCGCCAGCATTTCCCGTCATGGACCTGCTCATTTGCAAGGACGGTTTTGCAGGAGGCGCACCAGTTTACATATGCTTTCTTCTTATAAGCCAGGCCTTTCTTGTAGAGTTTCAGAAAAATCCACTGGTTCCATCTGAAATAGTCCTCTTTGCATGTAATCACTTCGCGGCCCCAGTCGTAGGAAAGGCCCATTGCCTTTTGCTGGCTCTTTATGGCGCCTATGTTGTCAAGAGTCCATTTCTCCGGGTCGATCTTGTGCTGGATTGCCGCATTCTCTGCCGGCATGCCAAATGAGTCATAACCCATGGGATAGAGGACACAAAAACCCTGCATGCGCTTATACCTTGCAAGGCAATCGCCAATGGAATAGTTCCTGAGATGGCCCATGTGGAGCTTGTTTGAGGGATAGGGGAACATTTCCAGGCAATAGAATTTCTTCCTGGCAGATCTGGAGCTTCTGAATATTCCGGCTTCTTCCCAGCGCTTCTGCCATTTGCGGGCTATCTTATTAAGGTCCATAAAGAAGAAGATAATGAAATAATTTAAAAAACTTTTTAAAACTTCTTGAATGGGGCGGCGTTATCGATCAGGTCAACATGGCCCAGGAAGAGTGCCCTGCAGCAGTAGCGCTCCAATCCGAGCGAATCAAGCACCTTCTTTGAGTCTTCGCCGCTGTTTGTCCGGTCCTTGTACTCTTCCCAAAGATGCCCGATGGGCTTTCCGCAACTCCAACACCTGACTGGTATAATCATGTTTTCACCTGTAGCTCTTCTGGACTTTTGCCCTGGCTTTGCCGTGGCTGTTTGGCTTGTGGGTCTCTTTTCTCCTTACATCTGCAACCAGAAGCTGCCTGTCGTATTCAAGGTACAATTTCTCCAGGGCCTTGTCCTTTGTATAACCGACAATTGCCCTTGCTATTGCGAGCCTTGATGCGTCAGCCTGGCTGGAAATGCCTCCGCCGCTGACATTAATTTCGATGTTCAGTGTGTTTGCTATGTCTCCTGCAAGCATGAGCGGCTCCATCAGCCTCATTCGTGAAATGCGCGGATTATAGTTGTCAAGCAGGCAGCCGTTGATTCTTACTTTGCCTACCCCGGGCCGTAGCGTTGCCCTGGCAATTGCCCTTTTCCTTTTTCCGGATGCATGAAATGATTTCATTTTTTTTCCTTCAGATGGTTGCATATCTCTCCGACTGTTATGTATTCAAGTCTTGGAAGCTTTGAGATGCTGGCTCCCTTTATCGTGTGAAATGGCCCTTTGGCAAAGTCCTCAGGGATTCCCCTGTAGCACCTTATTCTGTTGAAGGGCTCTTTTCCGCGGCCCTTCTTGTAGGGAATCATTCCGCGGATGGTCCTTTTGACCATGCGGTCAGCAGTCTTTGGAATAAACGGCCCCTGTGTCGGGCTTCCCCTGTTGCATTTCTGCCTGTACTTGGCAAGGGTAAGGTTCCTGTTGCCTGATATGACTGCATGTTCACAGTTTACGATGACTACTTCATCATTCATCAGGGTGCGCTTTGCAGCAAATGTTGCCAGCCGCCCCAGGATGCAGTTTTTTGCGTCTATTATAACCTTTGACATCAGCCCAGTATCCTCACTTTAGTCCCCTTGAGATTTGACTTCATAAGTTCAGGAATTGTCATGCATCTGCCTTTTGCGTCGATAATCTTGCTCTTTGCCTGCGCTGAAAACTGGTAGGCTGAGACGGTGATTTTCTTTTCAAGGGTGCCGACACCGAGGACCTTTCCGGGAACAATCACGGTCTCGTCCTCGCTGGCATAGCGGTTGATCTTTGCAATATTGACAACCCTCCGCCTGCTGGAGGATTTGGCGAGATCTGATGCGATCCTCTTCCAGATTCCTGCCTTTTCCTGAGCTGATGCCTTCTTGAGGTCAGCGATCAGCTGGCAAAGGTTTGGGTTTGTTTTCATTCTCTATCGATTATCTGCCGGAACCTTTTCTGTTCCAGTTCCTGTGCAGCCATGTTTGTTTTGTATTTGTTTATTAGCGTAAGCACATCAGCTGCGACCTGTTCGGCATTGTCAACATATTGCAGTACAATGCCGGTCTGCATGCCGGATGTTTCGATGTTTACACTTCCTGTTTTCAGCAGGCTGTTTGCGATTCCTCCTGAATCAGCTGTAACCCTTGCGACATTTGCATAAGGCACTTTTGTTTCATTTATCTGTACCATGTATGCGCTTGTGTATGTTACGAGCATATCCGCGTAAAACACATACCTTATCTGCGAGAGCCTGACATGGCATGCGAACATGAGCAGCAGTGATATTGCCACCACTGCAGCACCGAACCACGTCAGCGCCTGCGATGCGCTTAAGCTGTAGCCTGCATCACTTAGCAATTCACTGAAAATTGCCAAGCCGACAATCCTGTTCAGATAGAACAGGAAGCCGATGATCAAACCCGCAACACCAAATACTTTTGCTGCGGTAAAGGCATACGCCTTTTTCACGTTTGGTTTTATCTCCGCTATGGGATCCATTGGAATGCGGGAGACGGGATTTGAACCCGCGCAGCCACTAAGGCACAAGGCATCTGAGCATTAACACCTCAACCTTGCACATTTGACCAGACTCTGTCACCCCCGCGTTAACTGTTCCTTGACTGCAGCTTCGATTTCACTTACCTTCTTATCGAAAATGCCAAGGGCCTGTGAAATTATCTCCTTGTTGGTAAGCTGACCCCACGATTCTATATTGAATATGAGGTCGCTGCTGCTTTCAGAGGTTATTATTGCTCCTTTTTCACACGCATCAACGCAGGCGTTACATAGGTGGCATTTAAGGGCCTTATCCTTATTAACCACTACCTTCCCGGCTTTTTTTTCCAGGATTTCAAGTGGGCATGCCTCAATACATTTGGAGCATGCATCGCATTTCTTCTGAATATCAATGACCGGCCTGTACTTGTAATACGCATGGCACGGACTCCATTTTGAATGAACCTTTCCGGAACCAAGGCAGGCGGTTGCCACCAGTTCCAGTTCCTGCCCCTCAACCAGCTTGGCAATCGGGGTTTTTGGGTAGACCGGTTTTACCTTTGGATCCTTTGACTTCATATCTGATGCATAGACCAGGCCAGCTCCCTTGCTCTTGAGCGTAAGCTTCAGCTGGCACCTTGCGCAGCCAGCGCCCTTGCAGGGGCAGTCATCAGGAAGGTTATAGGATTTCAGGTCCGTTTTCAGTATGACCAGCCCAAGCCTGTGGGCAATTATCTCGTCATACAGGAGGGAACTGTTCTTCTTGAATTCCACTTCGTGAATTGCCATGGTGGGCACATCCTCAAGCATGATTCTTCTCAGCCCGTTTGCGTATGATATCGGAGCGCCCCGCATAATGAAGGAAATCCTGTTTTTGGTTTTGTTTTCCTCAAGCAATCTTATTTCCAATGTCTACACCCTTCTTCCGCGTCTGCCGCCCTTCTTTCTGCAACCATCGTGCGGAAGGGGGGTGACATCTTCGATTATACCTATCCGCAGGCCCACCCTGGACAATGCCCTGATGGCGGCCTTTGCACCCGGGCCCGGGTTGTTGGGTCCGTTGTGCCCGCCGGGGGCTTTAATCTTTACATGTATTGAATTTATTCCCTTATCCAGCGCAATCTCCGCTGCCTTCTTTGCTGCAACCATTGCTGCGGTTGGCGAGCTTTCCATGCGGTGAGATTTTACGACCTGGCCACCTGAGGTCCTTGCGATTGATTCTGAGCCAGTTATGTCGGTAATATGAATAATTGTATTATTGTATGAGGAGTATATGTGGGCAATTCCCCACCTTGTGTTTTCAGGCCTTCCCATCTTTCTTTACCCTCTCAGGATTGTCAACTGTTGCCAGCGATGACCTGCTGCTGAACGAGATCTTGTTTTCCTGATCCGCCGGAACAAGGAATGCCGGGACTGTGACTTTTTTGTCCCCGACTGTTATGTGACCATGAACAATGAACTGGCGGGACTGCCTCATTGATTTTGCCAGGCCCTGCCGGTAGACTATTGTCTGCAGCCTTCTCTCGAGTATGTCCCTGAGGCCCAGGCCAAGCACATCATCAATGCCTGCCGTCTTCTTGATCAGCCCAAGGCGATAAAGCCTTGCCAGGAGGAGGGTTTTTTCCTTTTCCGCCTGTTTGGTTGTGCTGGCTACGTATTTCTTGACCTCGCTCTTGAAGGCCCTCAGAAGTGAACCTGCTTTCCAGACGCTCTTCTTGTTCTTCATCCCGAACTCCCTGAGGATGTTCTTCTCGTCTTCAATGCGTTCTTTTTGCCAGGGATGAATAGGTGTCTGATACTTCTTTCTGAGGTTTCTTGGATTTCCCATGTTATTATACCTTGCCGGATTTGCCTTTGCCCTTCTTGACTCCGAGGTGCACCTTGCCCTTGTTTCTCCTGAAGTTGGACTTGGTTTTCTGGCCCCTGACGGGCAGGCCGGCGGCATGCCTGACGCCCTTGTAGGACTTCATCTTTTTCATAATCTTCAGGTCATTATCGATGGTAAACTTCCGGTCGGTGCTTGTCAGGTGCATTGCCTTGCCTGTCTCGGGATCGGATCTCCTGTTGAGCATCCATTCCGGTGCGCCATGGCTGACCGGATCGGTGGTGAAGCTGTCCAGGTTCTTTATCTCGCTGTCGCTCAAATAGCCGGTTTTCTTGTTCTTGTCTACACCAACCAGGGTACATGCCATATTTGCGAACATGAATCCTATGCCCCTGATTTTGGTCAGCGACTGAGATACCTTCATGTTGCCGTCTAAGTCGGTATTTGCAATCCTTATTATGTGTTTGAACTCTTCCTTCATTTTCATATGCCTAGAATCAGTCCAACCCTAGGCGCGCTCCCACTGGAACTCGGGCTTTCATTCATGGAGTTAACGCCTGCTTTATAAACCTTTCTGAATCCGCTTTATTTTCAATATGGCAAATAATTCTGTTAAAAAAAGAAAAATCAGTAAGCGATATTCTTGCTTACCTTGAACTTGATAACCTTCTTTGCGGGTATCTTGATTGGCTTTTTGGTCTGGGGGTTGATGCCGTTCCTTGCCTTTGTCTTGATGGTCCTGAATGTTCCGAACCCGACCAGCTGGACAGACTCTTTTTTAGATGCCTTCAATATGTTTCCCAGTACAGAATTCAAGGCTGCCTCGCTCGCTGCCTTAGATTGTTTCGTGTCTTTTGCTATTGCCCCTACAAGCTGTTGTTTGTTCATGTAATCACCTCTTAAAAATCGGCTAAATAGGTTGTTAATAAAGTTTTTGGATTAGCGCATTGCAAAGGTGTCGGGGAAGGATCTCCCGACTTTTGCGTAGAAGTCAACTATGCCCTGAAGGTAATCGAGCTTTGCGAGCTCAAAGCCGTATAAGAGGAATCTGTCCTTATCGAGAACAGCACAATCTTTTCCGGGCAACTGAATAGAAAGGGTTCGGCATAATCTTTCTGCGTTGTCAGGGTCTACTTCTTCCGGCTCGTCTCCAAGGATTGCCTGATGATAACCGTCCACTAATCCGACAGCAAACTTATGCTCCAGAAGGTACTGTTCAAGCGAGCCGCTAAGGTCAGCACTGGACCTTATCCCGCCAAACCGCTCCTCTTCAATCTGATAATATGGCCTTAGCTGCTGATCCAGGTATACAGAGTAGCTTTTACAGAGACATGCCACAGCCTCACTCTTTGCTCCAAGCAGCCGCCGGACAAGCTCAAACTCTGTGTCGGCAAGTGCCTTCACGATCATAAGCTCATCATTCCCAATTATCTGCTCCATATAAGTCTCCTTACTGACAATTGTTCTGCCATATTCGCCAAAGAAAGCGAGGATTGCCGGCCTGTCATCAAGCTTTGCCAGGTTGTATCCGTACAGGCCAACGGTTCTGGGGTTCAGTACTTCTGAAGCCTCCATCAACTGACAGAGTTTCGCAGCAGCGTCAGGATCTCCGTTTGTCAGGTCTCCAAAGGCCATCGCGTGGTAGGCGTTTGCGAGGCCTAGGCAGAACTGCGCTTCGATTACGAACTGCTCAAGGGTTCCAGCGAAGTCTTCCCTTCTGGGAATCCCGTCGAACCTTTCAGCCATCTCATCTTGAGCAGGTCTTGCCAGCTCTCCGAACCTCATTGCCTGGTCCTTGAGATAATCGCCAGTAGCCTCAGACCATCCATCCCAGAAAAGAAGAAGGCTATTGAATGCATGATCTGCGGCGTGCGCCAGCAATGCCAGCTGATCTTCAGTCATTTTTGAATCGGTAAATGCCTACGGCCTTATTAATGTTTGGGTTGGTTTGCTATGCTTAAGTGGTGAATGATGCGCGATTCAGAGCATATGTATTTGGGTGGATATGCTGAACCAACTTATGTGGCCAGTTTTACGGTGGCATTGGATATTCTTGTAGGGGTTATGGGAATTCCCGATTCGTCAGTCATATTGCAGAGTACCTCTGTAAGAACCTTAAGTGAGAAAAAAGGGCGGCCGATGGGATTTGAACCCACCCAAGGAGATGACTGCACAGACATTCCACAATGGAGCCCCCAGGGTGTCTCCTATGCTGCCAGGCTACATCACGGCCGCCACGGCAGTTTAGAAAAGATAATTTCTTTATAAAGATTGCTTAATCTGCGAGTAGATGTATGGGATGATGAAGGCTGCTGCATAGACAACTGAGAGCAGGACCGCACTGTTGTGGATGAGAATGCTCAGGGTGTCGCTTATCCTGTTCGTTGCCTGGACTATTATTATAATGTTTAGTATTGCCAAGATGGGCACAAGGAGCGAGCCAAGGATCTTGTGCCTTGTGTGGAGGTGTTCGAGGTCCTGTATCAGGACATTGAAGATAAGGCCAATTATCAGGCCCATACTGAAAACAACAGCATAGGCTGAAATGCCGGAAAGCAAAATAAGGAACGGCATGAGGGCAACTGCGACCATGAAGTTGCCGATTATCATTATATATACTGCAATCCAGTAGATGATCCTCTGTGAGCTCTCACGGTAGTGTGAGTGCTTCTCCTTGAGCCTTGGTGACGTCATAAGCCTGTCCGTATGCTCAATTTCTTCTTTGGACCAGGAGCGGTCCTTCATCCTTTTCTTGGTCTCCTTATGCATCTTCTTCGGTAGCAAGGCCCTTTACATATTCTGAGAACTCCTTTGTTTTGTTGAAGAACTCATGGATGATATCTATGTTTATCTCAGTTATTTCATCGGCCAGCGTGGCGATCATGGTCACATGGCGGCGGTATTCGCTCCTGCGGGTGTATTTGGCGCGGCTGATCGCCCTGAGATGATGGTAGAAATCCATGTTCTCATGCAGGACCTTGTCGTCTGTGTACAGGCTGAGCAGTTTTTCACATTTCAGCTTCCTTGCCGGAGGTATGCTGGATATCTTCTGTTCATCTAGCGCCTGCTGCAGCAGCCCGTCAATGCTGCAGTCAAAAGCGTTGATCAGTCGCTCAATAATGCTGCGGAAGACATCGACGGTCCTTGTGTATTTGAGGCTTACATATATCAGGTGCTCAGCCCTCTTAAGCTCGCTCTGGGCGTCATGCAAAAAGGTGTTCATTTTTACTTACCATTTGTGATGCTTTTGCAGCAAGGTCCTTTGCAACAGCCAGATGCTGCTTGATCCTGTCTGTGGATATGGTCTTTATCTGGTAGTTGTCAGAGCAGATTATGAATTTGCCCTGGCGTGCGAATTCCACGGGAGATTTCCTGTGCTCAGCAATGGTCTCTTTCACCTCTCTTATGGTTTTGACATAATCGGGATTCATTTTGTATTTCTCGACAATTCCCTTGAAAACACCGTATCTGGATTCAAATGTGTCGCCGAATGGCGGAATCCGCTTGAAGAGCCTTTCGTAATATAATATTGTATCCATGGCATTGATCAGGCCGTTTTTTATGTTGTCCAATACTGCCAAAAGAAGCTTGGGATCCTTAACCAGGGGATATGTCTGCGTCAGGACATGGTCAGCGAGCCTAACATATTTGATGGCAGAATCTCTTGCTTCCTGAAATCGCTCCATACCCATAAATGAGTATTTCCAAGTTTATATATCTTTTGAAGAAAGCTCAAGTATTGCCGCCGCAAGGTCACCTTTATGCTTTTGAATTGCCTCTTTTGCAGCCTCTTCGGTAACGTTGGCCTGTTCCATTACAGTTCTTACGTCTTCTTCATTGACGTCAGGCTCATCAGAGCGTTCAACCTCATGGATGTGGCCAACAATCTGCAGGGTCTCCTGTCCCATCATGTTGACCTTGCTTACCTGGGGTTCTGTAACAACCAGGTCCTTGTCAGGCGTCCTTATTATTACCTCGGTTGCGGGAATCTCAACCTGCTGAATGCCCATTTTCTTCATCATCTGGGCCATCTTTCTGGGATTTATTCCTGGAATCATTATATCACCTAAATGCCCAGGAATCCCAGGCCGTAGCTGTGAAGGAAAATCACAATCAAGATCACAACGACCGCCATCACGATTATGTGGCCGGGCTTAAACTCAATCTTGCTCTTGTAGTCATCAAAGTAGCGTACGAGCCCGCCCATCCCGGACGGCATCTGGACTTTGTTGTCCTTTGACATAGCCAATAAGAAGTAGAATCAGGTATAAAAATGTTTTGCTTCATAACAGTATCTCCGATACATATAAAGCCGGATCATTAGTACGCCGGCTTTGCAGCTGATTACACTAGCCCCATACTGGGTTCTTTAGTCATATTCACCCCCCCCCTGCTCCTGATTCGCCGCACCCTGGTGCAGGCATAT
>JBDRAZ010000070.1:0-3133 GCA_043823195.1 archaeon | reverse complement strand
GGCAGGATAATCAGATTTGTTCCGCCCCTTATAATCAGCAGAGAAGAGATTGACGAGCTCATCATGTGTCTGGATGAAATATTAGGATCATCTCCAAATTAGTTGGTAATCCTATGAGGATTCAAGGGATCAAAGTACAGGCTCAAGGTGCAGGGCGTGCAAATCAGAAACAGATACACAGGCGGCTTATTTATGAAGTCGTCAAACAGAGGGTAACTTGAAAAAAGACATTCTAACTCTTTTGGATTTATCGAAGGAAGATATCGACAAGCTCCTGAACAGGGCGATCGAACTTAAGGATATGCAGAAGAAAGGTGTTCCTTACAAGCCTTTTGCGGGAAAAACCCTTGGTCTGATTTTTGACAAGGCGTCAACACGTACTCGTGTTTCCTTTGAGTCCGCAATGGTCCAGCTTGGAGGCCATCCCCTTTTTATAAGCGCAAGAGATACGCAGATAGCAAGGGATGAACCTGTCAGGGACACAGCAAGAGTTCTTTCAAGGTATCTGGACTGCCTGGCGATAAGAACATATTCCCAGGATCTGCTGGAAGAATTTGCGGAGTTTTCTTCGATACCCGTTATAAACGCGCTGACCGATTTGTACCACCCGTGCCAGGTTTTGAGCGACCTGATGACTGTAATAGAGAAGAAGGGGAAATACAGCGGTATAAAGATAGTCTGGATAGGTGATGGAAACAATGTGGCCCATTCGTTGATTAATGCCGCCGCAGTTTTAGACCTTAACCTTGTTCTGGCATGTCCTGAGGGTTATACACCGAATGACGATATATTAAATAGGGCTCTCGGAACCGGATACGGTAAAATCGATATAATATCCGACCCCGCCGAGGCTGTGAAAGAGGCAGATGTTATATATACGGATGTCTGGGCAAGCATGGGGCAGGAGAGCGAGCATACAATAAGGAAGCGAGTGTTCGAATCTTATCAGGTAAACAGCGGGCTTCTCAAACAGGCTTCAGGAGATGTTATTGTAATGCACTGTCTTCCCGCTCACAGAGAAGAAGAAATAAGCGAAGAGGTGCTTGAGGGGCCGAACTCAGTTGTGTGGGACCAGTCTGAAAACAAGCTTCACATGTCAAAAGCTATAATTGAAGCTTTAATCAGCGGGAAGGGCAGGCTGACTCGTTAGATTCGTTATGATATTTTTTATTGCGCCGCAAGGATTCAAGGGTCCAAGGGTTCAAGAATAAGAATGTATGCTGTTTTCGCTTGACCTCCTTGAACTCTTTGTAACTCAGAATATCGGCATCAGCCGATTATACTTAACTTAACGGGAGACATAAAGTGGTAGAGAAGGTAAAAAAAGTAGTTCTGGCATATTCAGGCGGACTTGATACGTCAGTTATACTCAAATGGCTTGTTGAAACATACAAATGTGAAGTTGTTACTTTTTCAGCAGATCTTGGTCAGGAGGAAGAACTCGACTTCATTGAGGATAAGGCAAAGAAGACAGGGGCTGTGAAGGTTTACATAGATGACCTCAGGGAGACGTTTGTTAAAGATTACGTTTTTCCGGCCTTTCGTGCAAATGCTCTTTATGAAGGGCAGTACCTTCTTGGGACATCCCTTGCACGGCCGCTTATCGCAAAAAGGCAGATGGAGATTGCAAAGATTGAAGGAGCTGATGCGGTCAGCCACGGAGCGACAGGAAAGGGAAATGACCAGGTCAGATTTGAACTTGCTTATCTTGCCCATGATCCCAACATCAGAATCATTGCTCCATGGCGCGAATGGGATCTCGGCTCAAGGACGTCACTCATGGAATTTGCAAGCAAACACGGGATACCTGTACCCACGACCCAGGCTAAACCGTACAGCTGTGACAGGAACCTTCTTCATATCAGTTATGAAGGAGGGGTTCTTGAAGATCCATGGAATGAACCGCCTGAAGATATGTTTACTATTTCAGTATCCCCGAAAAATGCGCCTGATAAATCTGAGATGATAGAAATTGAATTCAAAAAAGGGGATCCGGTTGCAATTAACGGAGAAAGCCTTTCGCCTGCAACGCTTTTGAAGGAACTCAACAGGCTGGGCGGGAGGCACGGAATCGGAAGAGTCGATCTCGTTGAAAACAGATTCGTGGGAATGAAATCGCGGGGAGTTTATGAAACCCCGGGCGGCACAATCCTGAGGGCCGCGCACATGGCTGTCGAGTCAATCACAATGGACAGGGAAGTAATGCACCTGAGGGATTCCCTTATTCCCAAATATGCAGAGCTTGTTTACTACGGTTTCTGGTTTTCTCCCGAAATGAGACTTTTGCAGAAAATGATAGACGGGACTCAGGAATATGTATCAGGTTCGGTCCGGCTTGAGCTTTACAAGGGAAACTGCAGGATTCTCGGCCGGAAATCGGATGAATCTTTATACAGCCATGATTTTGCCACATTTGAAGGTGATAGAGTGTACAGCCAGAAAGACGCCGAAGGCTTTATCAAACTGAATGCTTTGAGGTTGAGAATTCAAAGCTTGAAGAAGAGGGCATTATTCTGATTTCAAATAAAATAGCTTGAAGGAAAGTACAATTTAACAGAGGTTGCTCATATGGCAGAAAAACCCTGGGACGGCAGGTTCTCTCAAAAGACGGAAGATATCGTCGAATCTTTTACATCCTCCATAAATGTGGATAAAAGGCTCTACGCGCAGGACATCGCAGGGAGCATTGCCCATTGTCGCATGCTTGCCAAAACTTCTATTATCACAAAAGAGGAATCGTCTAAACTGGTTAAGGGCCTTCTGAAGATAAAGAAAGATATTGAAAGCGGCAGGTTTAAATATAATGACAGCCTTGAAGATATACATATGCATATCGAAGCAAGGCTTGCTGCTGATATTGGAAAAGTAGCATTAAAGCTTCATACTGCAAGAAGCAGGAATGACCAGATCGCCCTCGATATCAGGATGTATATGAGGGAAGAGACACGGGAGATAATTGACGGACTGATTGATCTGAGAGAGATTCTGCTCGCTTTGGCCGGTAATCATACCGGCACCATAATGGCTGGTTATACCCATCTTCAGAAAGCCCAGCCCGTTCTTTTTGCCCATCACCTGATGGCATATTACGAGATGTTTTCAAGAGATACTGAGAGAATGAGGGACTGTCTGA
>JBDRAZ010000069.1:0-9456 GCA_043823195.1 archaeon | reverse complement strand
ACGGATCGAGTGGGTTCCCACGCCGATCAGGTGTGTATGGGGGCCTTTCTTTGCGGAGAAGCCGATTGAGTTCAATAATCGCACGGCAATCCCGCTGTGTATCCACGGCCGAACGTACGGCTGGGCTGATGCGCCGCTTCGCGCGGCCCATCAGTTTTCTTCTTAGAATTCAATGGTTATCAATTTTTCCGGATGAAGCCTGCCTTAGCAAAAGCTTTAAATAACTCGCTTCATCCCGTCTTCTTAAGGAGGGGATGCCGGAGTGGCCAAACGGGATAGTTCTTCGGCATTTGGGTGCTAGGGAATCCAAACTCAAGTTATTGAGTAATGAGGTCGCTGACCGATGAAGTGCTCTATGGGCCATCTATTGGCTTAGTGCCTACTGGGGTTCGAATCCCCATCCCCTCACTTCTTGATGTTAATTGTTACTGTGGAGTGATTGTTTTTTGGAAAACTTTATAAACGATTCCTGATTATTTTGCGCAATGGCCGACACCTATCGGATTACGGTACCATCGAATCCTGTAATAGACTATCTATTCCACGGAGACCCTGTTGCTGATGAGGCAATCAGGAGGCACAACGAGCGGTTCAGGCATCCGGATATGCAGATTACCCCCAATGAAGGGCCTCTTCAGTTCAGAAACGCTGAAGGCCAGGTAGCTGCCGGCGGTGCCAACCTTGCTAAGACACTCAGCATTAATCAGATGCTCAGGGAAACAAGCGACCGCAGAATCCCTACTCTTGTAGAGCTGGCATGGTACAGGGGCCCGACTTCATCAATTAAAAATGGAGTTATATTCGCAGATACAACTGTTGTTCCGAAGGAAGAAGGCCAGGACTGGGAGTACAGGGCACTGCGGGAAAGAGTGCTTGAAATTATCATGACGGATGATCCGGCCATGCTCCTGCTGCTATGCGGGATGGGTGTTGTGCCGGCTGACAACCGGCACGGATTTGATTTTGCTCCGACCGAGTATCTTTCCATAGGCACATCAGCGATATTAGAAGCCGGCTTTGACATTGACATAAATGGGGAAGGAACAAGGCACGCAATCAGCAACAGCACCCACTATGATTCATCGGGCTTGTGCGAAGTATTGTCTATGCCGGGCCGGAACAGCTGCAGCATACAGAGCTACAGTCCCAATTTTATTGGGCATCCGAACTTCAGGTTCCTGTACATTCAGGGATCAAGCGAGATGGTCGGAGGTTCAATATTGGGAATGTACGACCAATCATTTCAGAGAAGGCTCAGGCAGAACATATTGAGCAACTAAAACAATAATTTAATATATTACCGAACTTCTTGTTTTTATAAATGATAGAGATCAGGGCAGTTGGCGGTTACAACGAGGTCGGGAAGAACATGACCGCTGTGCGGGTTGATGATGATGTTGTTGTCCTTGACATGGGGCTTTTTCTTGACAGCTACATAAGATGCACACAGGATGAGGATGCCGTAAACATAAGCCCAAGCGAGCTGATCAAGGCAGGGGCAGTTCCTGACGTATCGCAGATTGATGACTGGAAAAGCAAGGTGAAAGCCATTATCCCAACCCACGCGCACCTTGACCATGTCGGGGCGATACCGTTTCTTGCCAACGGTTACAAAGCCGAGATCCTGGGGACGCCGTATACTACGGAGGTGCTGAAGACAATACTCAGGGATGAGAAGATCAAGTTCAAGAATCCCATAAAGACGCTCAGCCCGAATTCGGTGTACCAGGTGTCAAAGGGCCTTAAAGTGGAATTTATCAATGTCACGCATTCAACGCCCCAGACTGTGATGGTTGCGCTGCACACAAAATACGGGACAATTATCTATGCAAATGACTTCAAGTTTGACAGGCACCCGGTGCTTGGCACCAAGCCTAATTTCAAGAGGCTCAAGCAGATTGGGGAGAAAGGGGTGCTGGCGCTCATTGTTGATTCAACATATGCAAATGATGCAAGGAAGACCCCCTCTGAGACTGTTGCCAGGGAAATGCTCAGGGACGTAATGCTTGGCACAAACAGCAAGGGCAAGGCAGTGATCGTCACTACATTTTCATCTCACCTGGCAAGACTGAAGAGCATCATTGAGTTTGGCAGGACGCTTGACCGGAAGATCATTTTCCTGGGACGGTCGCTTTCCAAGTATGTCGAGGCGGGCGAGAACATAGGCTTAATCAAGTTCTCGGGAGAGGTAAAACTGGTCAAGTACAAGAAGCAGATAAAGCGGGAGCTTAAGACTGTAATGGAGAAAGGAAAAGACAAGTACCTCCTGGTTGTCACGGGCCACCAGGGCGAGCCCGATTCAACGCTCTCAAGGATGGTCGATGAGAAGATGAATTTCAGGTTCACATCTGAGGACCATGTGATCTTTTCCTGCACTGTCATTCCCACGCCCCTGAACCGGGCCAATCGGGAGTATCTTGAGAACAGCCTCAGGCAGTACGGGGTGAGGATCTTCAAGGATATCCATGTCTCAGGCCATGCTGCAAGAGAGGACCTCCGGGACCTGATCAATCTTGTTAAGCCGAAGCATGTGATCCCCGCCCATGGCGAGCCGAGAATGACTGAGGGCCTGTATGACCTTGCCCGGGAGATGGGATATTCCAACGGCCATGTGCACCACATGAGGAACGGAAGAAAGCTCATTCTTGAAACAAAAAAAATATAAATGCCTGTGAATTCACACGCAACGGGGGGATAACATGAAGCTTGTTTTGGTCGATTCAAAATACTTTAGGGATAGCATATCAATTATTTCTGAGCTTGTCAATGAGGCAAGGTTCAAGATCACTGCTGATGCCGTTGAATTGGTGGCAATGGATCCCGCAAATGTTGCCATGGTGATTTTCAAGGCGCTGTCCAGCTCGTTTACTGAGTTTGAGGTCAAGAAGGCTACTGAGCTTGCAATAAACATGGGCAACCTCAAGCAGATCCTGAAACGGGCCAAGCCAAATGATATCCTCACTATTGATATGGATGATGAGAACAAGCTAAGGATACAGATGAAGAGCAATACAACCAGGACGTTTTCACTCCCGATAATCGACCTTGAGGAGAAAGAGCAGAAGGTCCCCGAACTTAATTTTGGAGCGACTGTTTCCACGCGTTCAGAAATCCTTAATGAGGCTATTGAGGATGCGGATATTGTTGCTGAGTCAGTAACATTCATTGCTGAAAAAGGAAAGCTAAACATCCTTGCAGAGGGAGACCTGTCAAAGGCAAGGCTGGAGCTAGCTGATTCTGAGGATACTAAGATTGAGGCCGCTGAAAAGGTCAAGGCCAAGTATTCAATTGAGTATCTTAAGAAAATGATCGGGGGGAGCAAGCTTGCTGATAAGGTGACGCTGTCCTTTAACAACGACTATCCCCTGAAGTTGGAATACAAGGTCGTTGACAAGACAGTCCTTGGGTTCATCCTGGCGCCAAGGGTTGAGAACGACTGAAGCGAGTAATGTTCCCGGACTCTGGCCTTTTTTGGATACTGTTGCATTTTAAATACCATTAAATATTATACTGTCAAAAATGCCGTAATGAGAGGGTCCCGAGGCGAAATCAGGGGGAAAAGAACATTACTGTTCAAGTTAATTTTGTTGCTGCTGACCATTTTGGTCTTTTTCTTGTCTGCGGAGATTTTACTCAGGATTATTGGCGCAATACATGAGACCGATTACAGATTATATATGAAGGAATTGGTTAACTCTGATAGATTGCCCGGAGACCTTTTTTATAATGATTCCGGTTTACAGAGGCTGAGGCCCAATTATCAGGTATTGGCAACCACCTCTGATTATTCAGTTATATACAAAACCAATAAACAGGGATTGCGGGATAAGGATTATGATTATCTTAAACCCCCCGATAAAATCAGGGTGCTGGCGTTCGGCGACAGTTATACTTTTGGGGAAGGGGTGAAATATGGTGATCGGTTTACAGATATCGCTGAAAGTCAAGATACGGAAATAATTAATTTTGGATTTCCGGGATATGGTATTGATCAGGAATTATTGCTATTTAAGGACGAAGGATTAAGGTATTCCGCTGATTATGTGGCTATCTTCATTAATAAGATAGATGTGATAAGGTATTCAACTGACATAATTGAGAATGATTCCATCTCTTTCGACAGTGCTCCAAAAGCGCCCAAAAGCAGTTCAAATACACTCTATGCAGAAAGAGAAGATGCATTTTTTGGTGAAAATAGCAATGCACTGCTTCAACGTTCTTATTTTCTAAGCTACCTGAGATACAAAATACGCTTGCTGCTGCTAAAAAATCATCTGGAAAAGTATGATAAAGATCGCTGGGAGCCCAAGTTACAAAATATCCTGAATTCAGGCACGCCTGTTGAAGACCGCATAAAAAACAGGACCATCATTATTATCAATAAGTTCTATGAGCTCTGCAAAAAGGAAGATATGGCATTGATAATAATAAAAATAGACCCTTATGGGGAATTGGATTTTATTAAGAAAATCAATGAAAACATATCCTATTATGACCTGACTGAAGAATTAATGAATGAAAGCAAACAATATGACCTTTCTTTTAAGTATGACCCCCATTACAATAAGCGGACACATGAGTTTATTGGATACAAAATGAAACGGATACTGTCTGAAATAATTAGTCAGAACAGCCTGAAAAATCCAAATTCAGCTGTAATGGCTGAGGATTAACGCAGGCTAACTACAGGTCAAACTCATCTATGAAGCCCAGGATCATCTTGTATTTTTCAAGAAACCGGAATCCCTTGTCTGTGAGAGTTATTGATTTTCTGCCATTTTTGTCAGCAATCTCTTTGACCAGGCCCTTCTGAAGAAGTTCTTTGGAGTAATCTGAAAAGCTTGCTGATGACAGGTTTGAATACCTTAGGAGGGGTGTCGGCTTTATTGAATTCTGATGGTCCCTTATTATCCTGAGTATGTCATGAATCACTTCAAGACGATCCCTCTTGCGGTTTATCTGGCCCATTTTGCAACCCTGTATGACAGCACGGCAAAGACCCCGAGCGAAATTAGCTGAAGGGCAGCCTTTATTTCAAGCGGCAGCATTTTTCGCGGCCCCAGGACAAAGAGATTGACCAGCCAGAACAGCGATATCAGGAAATACAATGCACGCGCGTGGGACTTTTTGCCGCGGTTGGATGAGATTAATGTAAATACTATGAGGGGCAGCTGAACGAGTCCCACAACCATGGGCGATCTGGTTATATAGGAGACCGCCGCAATGCCTATTGCGATGGCATTTGCGCCAATAAGGAATTGCGTGTACCATACCTTCTTCCAGGCTGTGCTGTAGGCAAGGCAGAAAATGGCCATTGTGCTCAGGTAGCCGACAAGGGTGAAAGCCAGAGGAAAGGTGATTCTTCCCGGAACAAATTTGCCTGATGAGGCGATTCCCAGCTGGATCATGTGGAATGCCAGTCTCGCTGAATAGGCCAGGCCAAAGAAGAGAAAGGCATTCCGGAAGTACCTTATTCCCCTGTGCCTTGTCAGATCATACATCTCTTTGGTTTTGCAGAAGACATATATGCAGAGGAACACCACCACTAATGTGTATGCTGTCTCTGCCCCGAACCACAAAGGGCTAAAGTACCTTAACATGGGATCACCGTATTTCCCGGGGTATATAAATATATATAAAAAAGTGGACTTAAAGTATACATTTGCTCTTCTTCTCCCTTATATATATTCGTCTGTCTCTTATTGCTGTTGGGCACCCCCCGCCCAGCGGAGGTATAGAATGAAAGGAATAATGGCGCTTTTGCTGCTTGGCCTGACTGCAACGGCAGTTCTTGCCTGGCCAATGGACCGGGCGCATGATGGAGACGCTTATGTTGCCTCGTTTCATGAGAACGACAGGCCGTTCATGCTGCATAAGCTGGCCGCCGGGCAGTATGGGCAAAGAAACCGGGGAGACCCGGAAAGGAGCCAGACGAGAGATGCTATGCAAAGCGCAGTTGAGTCGGGCGATTATGATGCATGGCTTGAGGCTGCCGGCGACCGGCCGGTAACATCGGTAATCACTGAAGACAACTTTGGTGCCCTTGCTCAGATCCATCGGGCCAGGGAGGCAGGGGATTTTGAGGCTGCCGGAAGGCTTGCTGAAGGGCTTGGAATCCAGGGGCGCGGCTTGTATGGCCGAGGCCGGACGCGGGCATGTGCAAATGATTAATTTTTTCTTTTTTTTGCACAATCAATGCACAAATATTTCGGGGAGAGTCTTGCGAGCGGTTTAAAACTCCGCCCGGGCCCGAGCAGATAATTTTTTAAACATAGGCATTCCATTATAGGCCTATGCTGGATATCTTTTTTCTTGACAAGACGCTGAAAAGGGTGTCAATTGAGGAGGTCAGGCCCGGGCGCATGGTGTGGGTTGATGCATCCAACCTTGCCAAGGGGGAGCAGGAATGGCTGACCACGACATTTTCCTTGCACCCGCTTACTGCTGAGGATATTTATAATTCGCACGTGCGTGTCAAGGTTGAGCAGTTTCCTGGCTATCTCTTCTCGGTCTTTTATGCAATCAATGAAAAGAAGCTTGACCAGACCGAGGTGGATTTTGTCCTGGGAAAAAATTTTCTCATTACCAACCACAGCAGCCACAGCGAGCTTTTCAAAAAGGCCAAGGAAGACAATACCTCTGTAAACAGCCTGGATTTCCTTTTTCATAAATTGCTTGATTCGGTTGTTGACAGCAACCTGCTTGCCCTGGAGGCGGCAGATGACATTATCGAATCTCTGGAGGAAGAGGCCATAAGTTCAACTGACCAGAAGATTCTTGTGAGGATCATGGCTATGAAACGGAAGATTGCCAGGCTGAGAAAGACGGCGCTGAGCCAGCGGGACAAGATATCGTTTCTCGCAAAACAGGATTATCCGCAGATATCAAAGCGCGCAATCCCGTATTTCCGCGACATTTACGACCATTCAATCAGGGTGTCTGATTCGCTTGAGAACCACCGGGAGGCGCTCGGGAATGTATATGATGTCTATGTGTCGACAATCTCAAACCGGATGAACGAGGTAATGAAGACGCTTAGCATCATTGCCACAATCGCGCTTCCGCTTGGCATTATCTCCGGCATATACGGCACAAACTTTATCCGCCTTCCCGGGTCGTCTGCAGAGGCGGGCTTCTGGTACATGATTGGCGGCATGGCATTGCTCGTTTTTGGCATGCTCGTTTACTTTCGCAAAAGGCACTGGTTCTAGCGAATGAGGCCGTCAATATGCGGCAGGACAGGGGGCGCTCAGGTGCATTGCCTTACGGAACCCGTTTGCTGTTTTGCCTGTCATGCTGAGACACGGAACGGGCGGTCTTATTGGGACGTGCACCGGCTGTTTAGGCCCTTAGCTATGCTGGTGCGAGGGCAATCGTGATAACGGTACAGAAGAGGATTGCCTTGAGCGCGCAGTAAGGATACTCTTTAGCTCGTCCCTGTTGATGTTGAGGCTATCGAAGACAGGTATCTGTGTGTGCTGCTGTATTTCCTTAACATGTAGGGGGGAGCTTGAGCATGTCCCGGATATGGCATCGGGGACGAGGCCGAATTCGTCCCTTAGGACAGCAAGTCCTCCGATGGCACCGAGCGCGTCCCTTGCGCAGAACACAAATTTATGGATCCTTTCCCGGATTTCCCTGGCCTTCAGCAGGAATGCGGTCTCGCGCTGATTGAGCCCGTCGGCAATCTCAACAATCCAGAAGTTCTTTGGGTTGTTTGCATACTTTAGGTCCAGCGTGTTGAATATCTTAAGCAGGTCGGCTTCATCAGCCAGGTAGGTTGACGGAAAGCCAAGGTATGTGAAATCCGCAATGGGCCTTGCTCCGGCGTCATTCATCATCAGGATGTCTTTTAGGCTGGCTGTGCCTGTTATCTTTGAGCCCCGCACCCTGAATCCG
Source organism: archaeon (assembly GCA_043823195.1). Classification (GTDB taxonomy): domain Archaea; phylum Nanobdellota; class Nanobdellia; order Woesearchaeales; family JBDRAZ01; genus JBDRAZ01. The sequence goes on along the minus strand of JBDRAZ010000069.1, from coordinate 1,557 downwards.
ATACTGGCAAGAGCCCATACACAGGCTGTTGCAGCCTTGCTTTTTCCGCTGTTCATGGATGTGCCGCAGACCAGGATCATCTTGGCCCGCGGGAATCTTTTTACCGTGGTCTTTGGGTGAATCAGGGACAAGTCGAGGGTATTGATCACGGCGCCGCTATGGTCACATACATAGCCAAGCAGTTCAACCCTGGTGGGATCTATAACCAGGGAACTCTTGCTTATCACTATTCCAACCAGGCCGGACCTTGCCAGGAGGTCAACCTCATGAACCGGCTTTTTCGGCATAAGCCCCTCATAGAAATCAGGTGCGTACCTGTTGCCGAAAACAAAGACCGCCTTGGACCCGTGCTGGATGTTGTGGATTCTTCCCTGCTTGTTCTCAAGCTGGAAATGCTGGCCTATGCGCGTTACAATACCGTAAGCCAGGTCACCGACCCTGGGAGGCATATCAATCGGCTTGTAATGCTTCAACCGGCTTGATGAAATTGTCATTGCGCTGCTCGGCAGGATTATATCTCTCGGTAACCTGTTCATCTGTCCCTCCTTGCGCTGTGTCGTTCCGGCAACATCGGAATTCTTTGCCTCCGGGTGCACGCCTGATTCTGCATCAAGTATTTAATTATTTCTGTTACCCGGCTCGATTGCAAGTTCCATCAGTTGCACCTCAATAATATGTTGTGTGTGAGACATTTCGCATAGAAATGTCTGGCTTGCTGCCAGACGGTGCGGCCACGCAATGTTTCTCCCATGCCCCTTTTCAGCATACTGTTTGCAGTCTCAGTGAGCGGTCTTCTTCTGTAGCTTCTTCCGGGCCATCTCCGTCGGAGTTGCTTGCGTCGCGCCCCCTTTGTCCTCCACACTGGAACCTTTTTGTGGCGCAGGGGTGCAACACTTTTGCCGCCCAAAGCCAGTACCTTCCTATGAAATCTTTCTTCAGCATCAAATTCGGTATCTGCGACAATTGTCTTGCCGTTCACCCAGGGACCAAGCAATTTGTCCAGGTCATCCAGTCCGTTACGCTTTGGATACGCATAGATTACAGCGTCGACAATTCGCAAGCTTCTGGTTCCTGTTGCTATGGTTACCTTCCTGTTTGGCTCGCGCTCAAGCTTGCGCTTTATGCGCTTACAGTAGGCAACACTTGGCCTGCTGATCTGGAAATGCGTTGGATCAAGGGCAATGCACTTATCCCGCCCGCCTTTGCCAGAAAGCTGAACCAGCTTTCTTAAAAAGCGTGGCGGAATACGTCGCCACGCGCGCCACAGCGTCGATGAGACCTGAATTGAACCCAGCACTAAAGTGCTGGGTGGGCATGATTCAACAAGTCTTTTGAATCGTTTGTAGCTCTTGTCAGCCATGCAGAACAGGACGTAAAGCACTATTACGAGATGAACATTGTATCTCTCGTTTTTGGTTTTGCTCCAGTGCATTGGCACGTCGTGGTATCGGCAAAAATAAAAAGTCTTACCAACAACTTTATTAAGGTCAACATCGTAAGTTCTCATCTGGGGTCCTCCCCCCCAACACTTTGGATTTGCGTAATTCAAATTAAAGG
>JBDRAZ010000068.1:0-61366 GCA_043823195.1 archaeon | reverse complement strand
CAAACAGCATGCTGAAAAGAGGCATGGGAGAAACATTGCGTGGCCGCACCGTCTGGCAACAAGCCAGACATTTCTACGCGAAATGCTTCACACACAACATATTATTGAGGTGCAACTGATGGAACTTGCAATCGAGCCCATACTCATTGCTGTTCGGCGGTTTTTCGGTCAATTTATAAAGCAGCCCGGAAGAACAATTGTAATGGAATATTCATCGAATATATGGAAGTTTTACCTGTATACCTGCATAGGATCACTGGAGTTTGTCGTCTCAGTATTTGTCCTGTTTATGCTAGCTAATAACCTGTCGATGACAGAGGTCATGATTCTCGAAAGCCTGTTCATTATCGCAGTTTTTGTGTTAGAGGTTCCAAGCGGCGGATTTGCAGACAGATTAGGCAGGAAAAGAAGCCTGATGATTTCATCGCTGTTTGCATGCGTCTCTTTTGTTGTGTTTGGCCTGGGAAGCAATTTTTGGGTATTTTTAGCAGCACAAATATTGTTATCCGGTGCGTGGGCCTTTGCATCCGGTGCAGATTCAGCATTGATCTATGATTCCCTGAAAGAATCAGGAAGGGAAAGGGAATCTGGGAAGGTCCTTGGCAGGATGCGGTCCATACAGATGTTTACGCTCGGAATCATGGGTCTTGTCAGCGGCTACCTGGGAAAGTTCATTGACTATAGGATGCTGTTTTTCCTTACATCCATTTCGTTTTTTATGGGCTTTTTGATTGCCCTGACTTTTAAAGAGCCTCCAATGCATAAGCATCTTCAGGAGAAGAACTATTTCAGGCACCTGTGGGGAGCAATAAGGTTTTCATTAACCCACAGATGGATCAGGACACTCGTGATATACTATGGGGTGCTTGCAGGGATTGTGCATCTGACGTTCTTCCTGATTCAGCCGTTCTTTCCAAGCGACTATGTTGGTTTTGCCACGATGTTCTTCTTCACATGTGCTGGCGCCGGGCTGCTGGCTGCAGAACACTTTTTTTGGGTGAGGAAAACGTGGCTGATGACCCTGATGCTGGCGGTACCGGCAATAGCGTATGTATTAATGTATTATTCCGGGGCTGTAATTGCCATCGCATTATTGTCAATCATTGCATTTGTAAGCGGTGTAAAGCAGATATTTGCTGAGAAATCCATTCACGAGCACACTGAAAGCCATCACAGAGCCACAGTAATTTCTGTCCAGAGCATGTCAAAGAGTGTTGTATATGCCGTGTTTGCACCGCTAATAGGATTGGTAACAGACATATATTCGCCAGGAGCGGCCTTCTTTATGATGGGGCTAGGGCTTTTTGCGTTCCTGATTGTATTCCTGCTAGTAATCAAAAAAAATAAATAAAGGGAAAATTAATCAATAAAGGGACTGGATGCCCGTTATATCGCCTGACTCCAGGGTCCGCTTCTTAGTCTCGCCGTAGCCAGCATAGCCGTACATGGTCTGCTCGCCGCACAAACCGTCATAGAGGTCGGCAAGGCCTGCGCTGTGGCCCAGTTCATGCGTCGCAATATTTTCAAAATCCATCTTGCCTGCTTCACCGGAAACTGACCAGGAAAAGTCCATTTCATCAAAGATCATGTCCCATTCAATAAGCATCCTTCCCTTGGGCGGTCCGCCGAAAACTCCCCAGATAATTGTGACTGCAATGGCTCCGGAGTCATCAATTGAGCCGAAATAGACCTCATTCCGGCCATCTGTACTAACCATGTCAGCCTCCAGAACTTCTGAAGTTGTTGAGCCATCACCAAGAATATCAGCACCTGCCGCGCCCTCCCACTTTGTTATATCAACACCCAGGTTCTCGGCAATATAAGCCTCTGCAATACCCTGGCTGTTTGCCGGATTCACGACATAGGGCTCAACGGTCTTCCAGACAGCCCCCCTTGCAAGGGCTTCATAGCAGCTGCTGGTGTCGGGCTCGGTGGGATCCGATCCTCCGCAGTCCGCAGGACACTTGTTTACGTTCTCGCCCGCGTCACAAACACCGTCACCGCAGGTTGTTCCGGGCTTGCCCGGGGCTTTTTTGTAGTGGACTATTGCGTAGCCCTCAATGCTCTTCCCGTTCTCGGTCGCATGGCCCAGGTAGTAGACGTTGTCAGATATCTTGGCTGCGGGCGGAAAGCTGATCTTCTGCTTTTCCGCGGGCTTTGCCGCAATCGCTATTGATAGAACCATTACCAAACATATTCCAAATGCAAGAATTCTTTTCATTTTCCACCTCGGGGTAAAGTATTAACTGAATAATGAACTTATGTTTATATACTTTACGGAAGAAAAAGAAAAAATTATTGAAAATTGTGCAGGGTCCAAAACCCCGCACATTACAGGATGCGTGCGCAATTCTTAATCCCTAAAACACGCCTGCCAGTGCGAGGAGCGAAGGACTCCGCACTTTAGTGCAGAGATCGGCGACGATATTTTGTTAATTGTGCATGACAATGCCGACTATGTAGCTCCCGTTCCCCGGGTTCATACCTGGAATTTCTGCTCTGCCAAATGCCGATATCCTTTCATTCAGGGGCGTTTCTATCTGCATCTCGGTGTAGGCTGTTGGCTTGCCTTTGAATGGGAGCTCCACATCCTGGTAGAGTGATCCGCTTAATCCATACGGCAATGGTTTTCCGAAAAAGCCTGTCACGTTCAGAGCGCTCTTGTCAGCCACAAAATCAAGCCAGCCGTAGCCACCTAGCTTTTCCATTAATCCTGTGTCCCTGACACCAACCTTGGTATCAATTACCCCGTCTCTTATTGCCTTTGCGACAACTGCGGCTCTGTACCTGGCATCATTCTTTCCTGCGGTACCGACATGCCTGCCAAAATAAGTATCGGTGTCAAGGTTTGTCAGTTCGTTCATGCCCCAGTATCCAACACTGCCGAGCCTCCCATCAACTGAAACATTGGACACTGCCCTAGTTCTTATTCCACTATCCTTTATGCGAGCAGTTTCCAGGGCATTGTGTCCTAATTCCATATCTGCTTCTGCTGTTGGCACTCTGGTGAATGCGCTAACCAGTGCTAATCCAGTTGCAATTTGTCCCAAAGTTTTTCTCATTTTTACCTCCTCGTTTATTCAACAATATCTTCCAGTGTTTCATTTGCTTCATCTGTGCCATCGGCTTCTCCTTCCACACTCTGTTGTACATAACAATCTCCCGCGTAATGTGCAGGAACCTTAGTTTCAGGTGCTTCCTGACCTTGCGGTTCGTTAGCAACTTTCTCTCGTGAATAATGAGAATGTGCCAAAGATCCATAATCCGTAACTGTTTCCTTATGAACGACTTGTGCAACATGTTCTCCCATTGACATTTTTGCCTCCAACAACACAATCTGTTGTTACAGGTAAGTAGTATCAATAACTATTTATATCTTGGTGTCCCCATAGGGGGCAACAAAGATGGACATAAAAGATCTAAAGAAAATCGGACTAACAGAAGGAGAAATAAGATTATATGATGCGCTTCTTGAACTCGGCGAAACCACGAGAACAGGGCTAGCAAAGAAATCCGGCGTTTCACCGTCTAAGATATATGATGTTGCAAACAGGCTGCTTGAAAAGGGCATCATTTCGTCGGTGAAGAAACAGGGAGTGATTCACTTCAGTGCGGCAAATCCTGAAAGAATTAAGGATTATATTGAAAGCAAAGAAAAGGAGATCAGGAATGAGCACCAGATTGTTGAGCAGATCCTGCCCAGCCTGCTGCTCAAGTACAACAAGACAGAAGAAGAGACCGATATTGAAGTTTTTTACGGATGGGAAGGGATGAAGACAGTATTTTATGACATCGCAAAGGTTATGTCGAAGGGAGATGTTAAGTATGTTTTCGGTGCAAGTAAGGGGAAGTCTCCTGAGCAGATGAACCTGTTTCTTTCTAGTTATATGAAAGAAGTTAATAAGAAAGGCTATAAGATCAAGATAATTTTTAATGAAAATGTAAGAGGCTACAAGAAACGGACTGATCTATGGGTTAAGCATCCGCTGCATGAGGTCAAATACCTGCACCAGGACACTTTTACAGAATTTCTTCTGTACAAGAGGGTGTCAATATTGCTTATGCTTCTGAGGCGGCCAATTCTTATCCGGATAAGAAATGATGAGGCATATGATTCGCTATTGAAGTTCTTCAGCACCATGTGGGAGCAGGCGGCTGAGTAAAACTTATATACTATTCAGCCTTCTGCTACAGCATGAAGGTTCCCGAAAAGACAAATGACGGCTCCATCAACATTGCTCTCGATACTGTTGCCAAGAAGAAGCAGGCACTCGTCTTCAACAGCACAAAGAGAAGCGCTGAGAAGACCGGCGAGGACATAGCAAAGAAGATGGCCGGCGGGAACCCGAAGCTTCTTCAGCTGTCCGAAGAGGTATTGCATGCGCTTGCAAGACCAACAAAGCAGTGCCAGAGGCTTTCTGCGTGCGTGAAGAAGGGTATTGCATTCCACCATGCCGGCCTTACACAGAAGCAGAAGGACATCGTTGAGGACTCATTTCGGAGCGGACTGATACGGGTCATCTCATGCACCCCAACCCTTGCTGCCGGGCTTGACCTGCCCGCATTTAGGACCGTCCTGAAGAGCCTGAAAAGATATGGCCCCAGGGGCCTGCAGTACATCCCGGTCCTTGAATACCTCCAGATGGCGGGGCGCGCCGGACGTCCAAACTACGACTCTTTTGGCGAGGCCATAATAATTGCCTCATCTGAACCTGAGAAAGAGGATGTGACAGAAAGGTTTGTGAAGGGTTCTCCGGAAGAGATATACTCAAAGCTCGCAGTTGAACCTGTCTTAAGAACCTACCTCCTCTCGCTCATATCCATAAACTTTGTCAACAGCAGGCAGAGCATCGTCTCGTTCTTCGAGAAAACATTCTGGGCGTTCCAGTTCAGGGACATGGCAAGACTGGAGTCAATTATTGAGAAAATGCTTGGTCTTCTGGATGAATGGGAGTTCATAAGAAGATCGGGTGACGACTTCAGGCCTGCGGATGAGCTGGGGGATGAGATGATCAAGGCAACGCAGCTGGGCAAGCGTGTCTCGGAGCTGTACATTGACCCCCTTACAGCACATTTCATCATAACCTGCCTGCACCGGGCTTCCTCAGTAATGGTTAATCCGTTCTCAATACTGCAGATGATATCCCACACGCTTGAGATGAGGCCGCTTCTCAAGGTTCGCGCCAAGGAGTATGACGTTGTCGAGGAGGCCCTGGCAAAGCATGAGATTCTTGAGCTGGAACCCACCATGTATGACATGGAGTATGATGAGTTCCTGAACTCGGTCAAGACAGCGCTGTTTTTCAACGACTGGATCGATGAGTGCGATGAAGAAACGCTCCTTGATAAGTACAACATCAGGCCCGGCGAGATACGCACAAAGCTGGATACGGCGGACTGGATGCTTTATGCCTCAGACGAGCTGTGCAGGATGCTTCGGTTCCAGAAGGTCATAAAGGAGATACGCAGGGTAAGGCTAAGGCTGAAATACGGGGTAAAGGAAGAACTGCTTACCCTCCTGCGGCTGGAGCAGGTCGGCAGGGTCAGGGCGCGCAAGCTCTACCGCAATGGAATAAAGGACATATCAGATGTGAAGAGCTGTGACATCCAGACACTTGTCCAGATCCTTGGAAGGAGCGTTGCCGTGAACATAAAAAAGCAGGTTGGACAGGATTTCGGAAAGGTAAAACAGGGCAAGAGAAAGGGGCAGATATCATTGCTGGACTACTGAAATGAACAGAATATTCCCTTATACGCTACCCATTGCCAGCGCAATACTTATAGTGGCGCTCCTTGTCAGGCCTGAGATTACGGGATTTGCCGTGCTTGGCCCGGGAGGCTATCTGGACATAAACCTTGACCCCGGAGACTACCAGGTCATACCAGAGTCAGCAATTATGAGGATAACTGTCAACAACAACAGCAGATCTGCGACGGTTGGCGAATTCGTAAGGGAATCAGAGAGCGCACATTCATACGGCCTGGGGCGGCTTGACGTTGTGAACTACACTGGCTTTGGCTATTTTGGCAACAACACCTATAGGTTCATGCTGGGGAATCTTGAAAGCGCAATGGTCCCGGGCGAGAACCAGATCGCTGTTGAGATTTCTTTCGGAGATAAGATCATCCACGGCAGCAACAGCAGCATAAGAATCTGACTACTCAAGGCCCTGCAGGTGCTGCTTTGTGAGAATGATGTTCTTGAAAAGGTCCTTTGACATGTCCAGGGCAAGTTCAGCTGCCTGGCTTTCAGTAAGGCCCTTATCCGGACTTATTCCTTCCTTCTTCGCCATGTCAAGAACCCGGTCAGAGACGGTCTTTTTTTCCTCAAGCATCTGTTCCAGCGGCGCCACCAGAGGCGCTCTTGATGCAGGGATGCAGATCTTTGCGAGCTTCAGGAGCCCCTTGCAGTATTTGTAGACCGATTCATTTGCCAGGCCTTCATAGGCTGCCTTGGGCTGAAGATCGTATAATACGTGGGAGTGGGGAGGGATGTGGATTGAATCACCCTCAAGCTTAAAGGGCTCCTGGGTAGCAAAGTCAGACACAACTACGTTATTATAGTCGACCTGGACCTTCTGGGCGATGTATTTTATGACTATTGCTAGGGCTATTATAATGTTTGGGTAGTTCATGTCCATGCCGCGCTGCTCAATTGTGCCATGGGAGTTTATTTTCACGGGATTCCATGCAGTATCAAGGATTGAACCATGCTTAAGAAATGCCCAGAGTTTATTGTTGGTCTGCTGGACTGATTCGTTCCACTCTTCAAAGCGGAGCTTGATGATCTGAAGGAGGTCTGCGCCCGTGTATTTATATGGCTGCAGCATGCCCTGCTTCTGGTGGTTTGCGTAGAGGCCCAGAGGATATTTGAGTGCTTTTCCGCCCCGGTAGACAATCACGCGTGAGTCCTTCCCAAGATACTTCCCCTGGTAGAATGGTGAAGACTGCGCAAAGGTTGTAAGCGCCGGATCAGAGGCAATGAACAGGTTATAGGTGTTGACCATGCTTTGCTGGTTTTTGGAGCGGACAAGCTGCTTGAGGGTCTTTGTCACGGTATCGAAGACGCCCTTAGGCAGAGTGTAGTGGCAGTGCAGGCCTACGCATCTGCCTGCAATGGCAAACCTGGTCTTTCCAAAGACGTTTTCCTTTACCTTGTAGCCGCCCTCCTGGCGCATTTCCGGCTTAAAGGGCCCCGGATAGGTGCCCAGCGGATAGAGAATGAGGTCCTCCTTTTCGGCGGCGTACAGGCAGGACTCAAACTCGCCAATCATTGTCTGCATGATGTTTGTAACATCCTGGTGCGGAAGGCTGGTCAGCTCGATCATGTTCTTGCCGCATTCCTTTTTTAGACCGATCCCCGGGTAGTCATCATGGACGCGCTTGATAAGCCGGTCGCCTCCGCTGGACATATAGCCGTTTTTATCGAGGGTGAACAGTTCAAATTCCATCCCGAACTTGAATTTTTTAGCTGTGTCCTTCATTCTGTGTCTTCTGAGATATCAAATATCGTTGAAATGTCCTTTGCGATCCGATTCAGCCTTTTTTCTATTGACTTTCGCCGATCCCAACTCATATAAAGCCTTTTGTTCACTTCCATGGAACATATGAAGATATCAGGAAATCGTTTGTTCAGCCATTTAAGGATATATCCGCCATGGAAGGGGTTGTTCAATGCTACTGGATGATAGCCTATATTTATAAGTTTTCTTTGTATGCTCCTTACAATAGGCATGTAGAAAGAGGGAATATACTTTGTACCGAAGCTGATGTTGGGCCTGCCCTTGGCATGCCTCATTGAATGGGCATCAAAGATTATGTTGAACCGGTATGTGTCGATAAGCTGGCCCAGGGTAAAATAGAATTCTGCATAGCCCTTCAGCAGCCGCCGCCTCTGCCATTTTGTTATCGGCTGCTTCCAGAGGTGCTTTACCCACCTGTCTGTGTTGTCCTCTATAACGGCCCCGTCTGGCGCCCGGTTATAGTCGCAGGTAAACCTTGAACTCTTGTTGTCGATCCAGATCCCGTTGTTCTCCAGGACAAGATTGCAGTACAGCTTATGGGAATCAACATCCTCCTCTACAAGCCTCTGGTTTCGCGTGATAATCTGTGTTTTTTCTATGTCCTCGGGCATCCAAGTCCCGGAATGTATTGTCAGCAGAAGGACATTGAAGCTGTTCGGCCTATAGTTATCATAGATTATAAGCCCCCTCTTCGTTATCGTCATCTTGACTTCCTTGTTCTTCGCATAAACCCATTCGATGTCATCCCTTACAAGCTTGTACAGCGACTCATCCATAAAGAAATTCTGGAAATAGAGCTTGTTCCTGTCCCTATAGAGGTCCTGTATGGGTCCATGCAGGAACCGTCCCAGTATCTTATAAAACTTAAGGACAGAAATAAAATTAAGGTATGGCTCATCACTGATTTTCCGGTCCAGTTCGTTTATGGCCCTGAAAAGAAGGAACCGGTTGGAGAGTCCGATAGAGATGGAGTTGAAATTCTGGTTAATCATAACCGGGCTGAGATACCTGAGCAGCTCAGAAATTTTTTTTTTTAGCATGCTACCCCCTTTATGCAATCTAAGCAGAAACTACCACTATAAATAATTAACTATTTCCGAAACATTTTTAAATGGATCAAGTCTCTTAACTGCTTATTTATGAAACCAAAAACACTCAAAACCGGCCTGACATTTGACGATGTCCTTCTTGTCCCAAAAAAATCAGATGTACTGCCGGGGGATGTTGATGTTTCCACCAGGCTAACAAAGAACCTGATGCTCAGTATCCCCATAATCAGCGCTGCCATGGATACAGTGACTGAATCTAGGCTTGCCATTGCGCTTGCAAAAGAGGGCGGCATCGGGATAGTGCACCGGAACATGCCCATTGGAACCCAGATCGATGAGATTATCAGGGTCAAAAAGGCATCAAGCTGGATCATCCATGATCCTGTTTCTGTCGCACCTGCTGAGACTGTTGAAAAGGCCAGGTCAATCATGCAGGAGCATGGCGTGAACGGACTTCCGGTTACTACAGGTAGCAAGCTTGTCGGGATCCTGACGCGCAGGGACCTAAGATTCAACAGGGACAAAAACCAGAAGGTTAGCGATGTGATGACGAAGAAGGTTATAACAGTCAACGAGAACATCTCGGTTGATGAAGCAATCAGGCTTCTTGACAAGAACCGCATTGAGAAGCTGCCGGTTGTTGACCGCAGGAACAACCTCACGGGACTGATCACAGTCAAGGATATAGAAAACAAGGAAAAATTCCCTAATGCCTGCAAGGATAAGGAAGGAAGGCTCAAGGTAGGCGCAGCTGTCGGACCTTTTGACATGGACCGGGTTGATGCACTGGTGAAAGCTGATGTGGATCTCATTGGTGTAGATACTGCGCATGGGCATTCAGCTAATGTTATCAGGGCGGTAAAGGCGATAAAAAAGCAGTATGATGTCGATGTTGCAGCAGGCAATGTGGCAACGGCATCAGCGACTGCGGACCTTGTATCGGCAGGGGCAGACATCATTAAGGTTGGTGTCGGGCCGGGCGCCATATGCACCACAAGGATAATTACGGGTGTTGGCGTGCCCCAGGTGAGCGCGATTATGGACTGCTATGATGCTGCACCAAATGTAGGCATTGTGGCCGATGGAGGCATAAGGTACTCAGGAGATATTGCCAAGGCTGTTGCAGCCGGTGCATCTGCTGTCATGATTGGGTCGCTCTTTGCCGGAACTGATGAGACACCCGGACGGACCGTCTTTGTGCAGGGCCGGAAATTCAAGAGATACCGGGGCATGGGATCGGTGGGTGCAATGGAAGCAGGATCAAAGGACAGGTATTTCCTTCATAAGAGCAGCAAGCCTGTCCCCGAGGGAATAGAAGGCATAGTTCCGTACAGGGGCAACCTGCCGGAGCTTGTTTACCAGTTGGTCGGAGGTCTCAGGTCTGCCATGGGATACTGCGGTGCCGGATCCATTGAAGAGCTGCGGAAGAAGGCGGAGCTCATGAAGATTACCGATGCAAGCCTGCGGGAGAGCCACCCGCATGACATCACAATTACAGAGGAAGCTCCCAATTACTATATAATGAGGGGCCCTTAGAAAACGGGATCGAGTTCTATTGTCTGGTTTCTTCTCTTTCCAAGAGATATATGTGAGATTGGAGCCCCAATGAGGTTACTTATTCTCTCCAGGTAGGTTCTGGCATTCGCAGGCAGATCGCTGTAATCAGTTATGCCCGATGTATCCTCAAGCCAGCCGGGCATTTCCTCATAAACGGGTACGCATTCATCCAGGATCCTTATGTTTGTGGGCAGTTCGGTAATTGTCCTGCCCCTGTACTTGTATGCCGTACATATCCTGAGCACATCGACAATATCAAGGACATCAAGCTTTGTTATCGCCAGGCTTGTCAGCCCGTTGATCCTGTTAGAGAATCGTACTACGACTGCATCAAACCATCCGCAACGCCTGGGCCTGCCGGTCGTCGCACCGAACTCGCCCCCCTTGTTCCGTATTTCAGACAGAAGCGGTTCAGGCAGTTCGGTGGGAAAAGGCCCCCTGCCTACCCGGGTGGTATAGGCCTTTACAATGCCAACAACCCTATTGATCTTGTCAGGGCTTACCCCTAGACCCGTGCATATCCCTCCTATGGTTGAATTTGAGGAAGTCACATAGGGATAGGTGCCATGGTCAATGTCAAGCAGAGTCCCCTGGGCGCCCTCAAAAAGGATTTTCTTGTCCCGTGAATAGTGCCCGTTGACAAGCAGTGAGGCATCGCCAACAAACGGCGCCATCCTTTTTGCATAGGACCTGTAGAGATTAAAGATATCGTCGAATTTGAGCTCATCGGCCCCAAAATAGTTCTTGAGCATAAAGTTCTTCTCCTCCAGAACTGTGCTGAGCTTATCGCGGAACACCGTTTCATCAAGCAGGTCAGCAACCCTGATCCCGAGCCGGGATACCTTATCAGAATATGCAGGGCCAATTCCCCGGCAGGTGGTGCCGATCTTGTTGTCGCCCTTTTTTTCCTCGCGTGCCATATCAATCCTAATATGATATGGCATAATCAGGTGGGCGCTATCACTTACAACGAGATTATCGGGGGTTATATTGATTCCCTGGCCTTTAAGTGCATCAATCTCATCGAATAGGACAGCTGCGTCAACAGCCACACCGTTCCCAATGATGCACAGCTTACCCTGGTGGAGTATGCCTGAAGGAATCAGATGGAGTATGGTCTGCCGCTCCCCAACCACAACGGTGTGACCCGCATTATTCCCCCCCTGTGCCCGGGCTATGACGTCTGCCCTCTCGCTCAGGAGATCCACAATCTTGCCTTTGCCTTCGTCACCCCACTGGGTGCCGATGACAGCTATTCCCAATCCCATTCTGCATCACGGCGTAAGGACAACTTATTTAAAAAGTTATTGGTTACCCTGGAATATGGAAACGATCCTTACCGGAGACGGGTCTGTGACCTGCTATAACAGGGCATATCAAGAGAGCTATCATTCCATAACCGGTGCAGCTGAGGAAGCGGTCAGAAAGTATGCCATACCATGCCTCGCCGGGATCAAAGGGGCAGTCAGGATACTGGACATCTGCTTTGGTCTGGGCTACAACAGCGCTGCAGCAATTGACTACCTCAATGGCATTCCTGCTGAGATCACCTGCCTGGAGAAGGATCCGGAAATCCTGAGGATGATCCAGGATATGAGCCCGCCCTTCAGATCATACCACCTCATAAGAGAGCTTGCGCTAAGGGGGCACATCAGGACCGGCAGGACAAAAATGGAACTAATTATCGGACCTGCCGAAGAGACAGTACGAAGATCCGGGACCGGTTTTGATGCGGTGTTCCTTGACCCGTTTTCACCTAAAAAGAATCCGGAACTGTGGACCATACTGTTCCTGAAAGATGTTGGCAAAAAAATGAAACCCGGAGGCATTCTTGCCACATACTCCTGTGCCCGGCAGGTGCGGGATAACCTTGCCTGTGCCGGTTTTGAGGTATCTGACGGGCCCAGGGTCAGGAGGAGAGGCCCGTCAACTATTGCCAGAAAGATTTATAAGGTTGGGACCTGAGAGGTTATGGCATGATATTAAGGGCACGGGTCTCTTTTGAGAAACCGGATCTTCTGGAGCTGACAAAGAAGGGGTATGCCATGGCAGACATGCATGTCCATTCACGGTATTCTGACACGTTCACAAGGATACATAACCTGATAAGAAAGGCGGAGAAATTGAATATTGGCTTTGCGCTGACAGACCATAATGAGATTGGAGGAGCAATGCAGGCTGTAGGCAACAGTTCGGGCGTTATGGTGATCCCGGGTATGGAGGTGACTAGCTATGAAGGCCTTCATATTCTCCTTTATTTCTACACCACAAGGGACCTTGAGGAGTACTATTCCAGATATATTGAACCGAATAAATCAGCTAATCCCCATATGTACACCAATGTCGCTGCAGATGATGTGCTTTCGCATGCACAAAACTACAACTGCATAACATGTGCAGCTCACCCGTTCTCTCCCACAATCATGGGGCTTTATAAGTCGATCCGTAAGCAGGCTGTCGAACCGGGCATAATCAATAAGCTTGACGCCTTTGAGGTTATCTGCGCAAACCACCTGCGCGGCATGAACATGCGCGCCCTGGAATGGGCAGAAGAGCTTGGCAAGGGTATAACGGGGGGAAGCGACAGCCACTCGCTGTTTGAGATGGGAAGGGTAGTCAGCTATTCAGAAGCTGATTCAGTCGAGTCATTCCTTGAAGCCATAAGAGGCCAAAGGAACTATGTCTGTGGAAAAGAACTGCGCAATGTCCACAGGATCGCTTCATACACAAAGATGCTCAACAGGCATCTGCAGCACCTGAGCCCGACCATCGGCCTGCAGTACAATGCCATGATCAAAAGGCCGATAACGAGAGAGGCTCCAAAGATCAGGAATAAGATCACCACACTCAAGAACAGGGGAAAAGAGGGAATTATCCGCGGAAGGGCAAAGCTTGCAGACATCAAGAAAAATCCAATCAAGGAGATCCGGTCTGTAAAGGAAAAGATTAAGAAGAGGATTGTTTCCACGAAGGAACAAGCGCCCCTATAGTCTAGTCTGGCAAATCTTTGCGAAAGATTTGATAGAAAGCGGTCAGGTGGGATTAAAATCCCACGAACCTATCAAAGAGCAGGTTTTGGACAGATAGGACGCAACCCTGCGGTAATGTGCAGCAAGGTTGCAGCCCGGGTTCGAATCCCGGTAGGGGCATTTAGCTCCTGACCAAATCTTTGCGAAAGATTTGATAGAAAGCGGTCAAATGGGATTAAAATCCCACGAAAAAAGGCAGAAAACCTGGATAAAAATACAACAGGAGGCTTTAGCTCCTGACAAACAGCACCTTCTTCTCACCGGAGTAGAGCCCCATTGTGCTCATCTGATCGAACTGGTCGGGCGACAGGGTGAGGGACGAGACTGTGAACTTGTATTTTTCCCGTATCTCAGAACAGATCCTCTTCACCTCGTTGGCATCTATGCCCTCACCGATTAAGAGAACATTTGCCCGGCTCTCAGTTTCCTTTCCGTGAAGAATGATTCTCTCGGCCCCCACTAGAAGCTTTGCCTTGTCTACAAAAACAGAGAGAATCTGCTTTGCCTCCTTAATGAAAGACTCAAGAAAACGCACCATATCGTTTGTGCCAATCTGATAGACCTTGAACTTGCCTACCTTAATCTGCTCAACAACACCGATAGCCACAAGCTGGTTCACAATCCTGAACGTGGAAGCAACAGATACATTGGCCAGGCCTGCAATCTCCCTGAGATAGAACTGCTTTTCCCTATCGCGGAGAAACTGCCTCAGTATCCCCAGCTTCTTCTGGTCGAACAGGGCGTTGAGCAGCTCAGTTGTCTCCATTCGGTTCTTGAGTTATATGCACATATTTATAGTTTTCCATTTTTGAAACAATGTTTCAATAAAGGGATGACGTTTCATAATTGAAATCTCACGTCAATAAATTCTAAATTCGGAATCAGCTGAGAATCATTTTGCCTGGCTGCGGTAGAGGTCATGAACAGCCCCAAGTGTGCTGCAGTCATCCGGCGACCGGTCAAGACGCAGGGCTATCAGCCGCGGAAACCGCAACGCATAGCCAGAACCATAGGTGGGAGATTTCTGTATCTCCTCATAGTGCACTTCAATCACAACCTCAGGTTTCACGTCGACAACCTTGCCGTTTTCAGATATAATCAATGGCTGCAACGCCTCGGTAAGCTGGGAAAAAGTAACACCCGAGCCTTCAATCTCCTTTATGCCCGTGCCCACCTTGCCAAGATCATGGAATATGCCGTCCTCATCAATACACGCTATTTTAAAGGTCGTCAGCCAATTGGCCCTCTTGCCCTCACCCCATTCAGCACCTGTTATGACCAGGTCGAGGGTTTCCATAACTGGCTTGAGCTTCACCATATAGCCGACCCGGGATCCGGGCTTGTAGACGGCATCGACCTTCTTAAGCATGATGCCCTCGTTGCCTGCACCAAGGGATTCTGAATAGAATCTGTCAATGAGGGCAGGATCTGCGGTCACCAGGTTCTTTGCCAGCACGATCTTCTTCGGGACAGAGGTCACTACCTTTTCAAGAAGAGCCCTGCGGTCTGCAAAGGGTGTTTTCAGCAGGCTTTTTTTTGCATAAAGGAGGATGTCAAAGATGTTAAGCTCGACGGGAAAGGAGTTTGCCATCTGAATGATGTTGTGCTTTCTCCGGATGCGCTGGGAAATGCTCTGGAACGGCAGGTATTTGCCGGTCTTGCCGTCGTAGCCAACCGCCTCCGCATCAAGAATATAGCTCGAGCCTGAGACGTTTTTCTTTATAAATTCCAGAACCTCAGGAAACTGGTCAGTAACCTCCTCAAGGCGGCGTGTAAATATCTTCAGCTTTGACCCGGACTTATGTATCTGCATCCGGAAACCGTCGTATTTGTATTCTACCTCCGCCGGAACCCCGACTTTTTCAAGGCCGTCGTCGATTCCCTTAACCTTCTGTGCGAGCATAACCTTTACCGGCCTTCCGGATCTTAGCCCGATCTGCCCCAGTGCAGCGAGGCCTTCCCTTGCTGCAGCCGCAACCACTGAAAAATCGTTTGAGAGGTCAACCGCTTCCTGAACAGCCTCACTAAGGCGGTTATAGGCTGCCCTGGCCAGTTTTTCATCCGAGGCAAGTATGAAAGGCCTGCGCAGGAGATCCTTGCTCTCGAGCCCTTTAAGGCCCGCTATTCGAAGTCCGCCAGGTTCAGCTGACTGGTCCTGCTTCAGATCAAGGAGGGTGCCGCAGCTGATGCACGTCGGCACAGAGGGCATCCATTTGCCGCAGCCCGAACACCGAAAAAAAAGGTGGGAAATGCGGGGAAATGTGCTCCATACGATCGCGTCTCTGAGCGATCCCTCCCCGGCACCCACTCGCAGCTCCTCGAGGACAGTCCTTACAAGATACCTCGCCTCCAGGGGCTTTGCCGAGGTGATCAACTGGGAGATTAGCTGTATCTTTTTGTCAACGGCCCCGTGGCCCTGCAAAGCAGAAAGCCCCTGCAGGTTCTGAAACACCTTCGCCACTGTTAACTCCTCGGTAAAAAGGGTGGTCTGCTTCTTTTTCGCAACAAGCATCTCTGCGACTATGCCAAGGTCACCGGTGTTTTTCCAGGTAGTCTCGATCTCAGATGCCCTAATGCCCGTCGATAGATTAATGGCCTTGATTATCAACCTGGACGCAACACCTATCTTCCGGGAATCCCATGAGGGATATACCTTGCCCTGGATCAGAAGGATGATCTTATCCAGGTCATTGGTCGGGGTCTTTTGCAGAAGTTCAGAGATATAATGTGTCTTCTCAAGACGTTTGGCAGTTGACTCCAGAAGCCTGTAAGTTTCTACAAGGTCGCTATACCTCATTTGCGTTAGATATAAATATGAGTATATAAATATTTTTAGGTTGTATGGATGTTCTTGAATGCATAAAACAGCGGCATTCTGTAAGGCGTTATGAGAAAAAGGAGGTCGACTGGGACAAGATTGGAATTATTCTCGAGGCTGCAAGGCATGCCCCATCATCCGGGAACCTCCAAAACTGGAAGTATTTAGTGGTAAAAGAAGAGGGTATCAGGGAAGAGATTGCTGCCGCATCAGTTCAGCAATTCTGGATGAGCAATGCGCCAGTCCATATTGTGGTGTGTGCTGAGGTTGAGAAGGCCCAGCGATTTTACGGCATCCGGGGTGACAGGCTATACTCCATACAGAACTGTGCAGCCGCTATAGAAAACATGATGCTTGCCGCCACAAGCATAGGCCTCGCATCGACCTGGGTAGGGGCTTTTGATGAAGAAAAGATTAAGGGGATTCTCGGCATACCGGATTATATCAGGCCGCAGGCAATCCTTGTCGTGGGTCATGCCGCGGAGGAGCCTGAGGCGCCAGCCAAGCTGCATCTTGAGGACCTGGTCTATATCGGAAAATGGGGCAACCGCATAGGTGACGTGGGTATTACGCTGCGTGAATGGTCCACCTCAAATACAGTGCTATCGATGGAAAGGAACATCAAAGAGGGAAGAAAACTTCTTGACAAGCACGGGAAGAGGGTCCTGGAAAAGATCAGGGACAAGACCCAGGCATTTGTTGACGGGGCAAGGAAAAGGGACTAGCAAAAATATCATTAATCACCATGAAAAATACCCCCGGCCATTGCCAAGGGAACAGCAATATAACGTGTTCCATAATACACATCACATAACAATGGTGTACAGAATAGAAAAGTTTATATACTAGTTCAGTTATAAAAAATCAAAGATTGTCCGAGTTTTTTTGGCGAAAAACTCAACACACGGGTTTGTTCTGAATATCGACGGCACGAATCAGATCAGCTACCCCACAATGCAATTGTTCATCACTTGTTGGCGCAAGCAACAAACGGTTTCTAAGAAGAAGTATATATTTAATCATATAAAAACACTTCGGTAGTGTTAACTATATTTTTGAATATATGCTTTGTAAACGAGAATGAAAAAGCAAATGGAAGGCTAAAAAAAAAGGGGTCGATGAGAATGGATTTTATCGTGGAAAAGGCATTAAAAAATTCAGACAGCAACAAGTTTGAAGGAATTGAAGTAGGACAGGCAAACATCAAGGTTATTGGCGCAGGGGGAGCCGGCAATAATGTTGTAGATTGGCTCTACAAGAAAGGGATTAAGGGAGCTGAGATCATTGCAACAAATACTGATCAACAACACCTCAATATAACTGAGGCAGATAAGAAATTCATCATGGGGCGGGACCTAACCAAGGGCCTAGGATGCGGAGGATACCCGGAAAGAGGTGCCGAAGCCGCCCAAGAAAGCATTCAGGAGATTAAGGAAGCAGTCAAGGGATCAGACATGGTCTTTGTCTGCAGCGGCATGGGTGGCGGCACAGGAACAGGCAGTGCACCAATAATCGCAAATGCTGCCAAGGAGACCGGCGCCATAGTTATTGGGACAGTAACCATGCCATTTAAGATTGAGAGGGCAAGGGTTGACAAGGCTGAATTCGGCCTGCAGCAGCTGAGACAGGTTTCTGATACTGTAATTGTGATTGATAACAACAGGCTTGTCCAGATAGCAGGCAACCTGCCGATACAGCAGGCATTTGCAGTAGCAAATGAGTTGATTGCAACTATGATCAAGGGAATTGTTGAGACCATTGCTGTACCAAGCCTGGTTAACCTGGATTATGCGGATGTTAAGACAATTATGACCAATGGCGGAGTAGCAGCAATCGGCGTGGGAGCCTCTGATACAAACAACAAGGTTGACGAGGCAGTCAAGGGCGCGCTGACAAACCCGCTGCTGGACATCAGCTACGAGGGAGCAACCGGTGCACTCATACATGTATCAGGCGGGCCGGATATGACCCTGGACGAGATCAGCAGAGTCGGAGAGCTTGTTACCGAAAGCCTGGATGACGATGCCAATGTAATCTGGGGCGCGAGGGTATGCGAGGATATGAAAGGGAAGATTGCTGTGATGACAATCATTACAGGAGTCAAGTCACCCTGGATACTAGGCAAGGTGAACTATAGAGAGCCCAATCCGGAACTGCAGATGATAAATGATGAGCTGGGCATCGAAATAGTGAAATGACGATCACCCCTTTAGTCTTTGTGTGGTGCGTGTTCTTGCCTTCATTTTATGTATCACCCCCAACACTACATAATGAAGGCGCTTTTAAGTCTTCACCGTCTCGGTGAAGATTTTTATTTTTTTTTACATAAATTATTAAAGACGTTTTGGATTCTGCCTGTTTATGCTATATATGATTGGCTTAGGATTAGGAAATGCCAGGGATATAACTGTCAATGGCCTTGAAGCTGTCAAGAAGTGCAGCAGGCTTTATCTGGAGGGTTATACCAGCGTTCTTCAGGAGGATGTTGAAGAGCTGGCAGGCAGGAAGGTTGTTATCGCTGACAGGGAAATGGTTGAGCAGCAGACAGATAAGCTCCTGCACGAAGCAGAAGAGCACGATATTGCGTTCATGGTAGTGGGAGACGTGTTCTCGGCAACAACGCATATTGACCTTTTCATGCAGGCCCGGAAGGCAGGAATCGAGGTTCAGGTGATCAATAATGCATCTGTCTTAACTGCCGTGGGTGTTGTGGGGCTTGAGCTGTACAAATACGGGAAGGTTACCAGCATCCCGTTTGAGAATGAGAATATTGTGAGCCCTTATGAGGTTTTAATGGAGAACCTAAAGATAGGGCTCCACACATTGTTTCTTCTGGACCTGGATCCTGCGAACAAGAGATTTATGACGGCAAATGAGGCAATGGAGTACCTGCTAAGGGTTGAGGAAAAGATGAAGCTCCGCCTGATCAGGCAGGATACAAGATGCGTCGGGTGCGCAAGGCTCGGGACAGATTCGTTTTTTATCAAGAGCGGGACCATGCAGGAGATCATCAAGACTGATTTTGGGAAAGTGCCCCACTGCCTGATTGTCCCTGCAAAGAAGCTGCATTTTGTTGAAGAGCAGGCTGTTGAGATGTGGGAGTGATCCCCGGTAACAAAAAACTATATAAAACCTACACCATTTCATCTGCAATCGAAGCCCCGTGGTGTAGTGGCCAATCATTGTGCCCTTTGGAGGCATAGACCGCGGTTCAAATCCGCGCGGGGCTATCAATTCTATCTAATGTCTTGCCCGCGCCTGTTTCAGGGATAGATGGTCGATGCATGAACCATTTAATTTCCGCTAAAAACTCTCTTAACAACGAGCCAAAGAAGAGGGTAATTGTCAGGACTATCAATACAATCAGTAAAGGAAACTTTTTCTGAATTCTAGCTAGTCCCTCAAGATGATTTTCTAGCACAATGATAAGAAGCATGTACCTGCAGTATCCTACTCAACGAACAAACTGGCTTTCTTTGGATCGTATTTCCAGTCGAGAGGCAGTCTCTTTGTTCCCTTGTAGTACTTCATCAGGCGCCGTATCTTAGACTCAGTAAGCTGCTGCCCCCGTTTTGCGGTCTGGTCCTGCTTGTTTTCCTCCCTATGCCTTGAGATCACCAGGCTCTTCCTTATCAGCGCCATCAGATCGTCGGGTATGTCAGGGAGCAACTTTTTTTCCTTAAGAATTACTGTAATATCCTTCTTTGTTACTTTCGCGACACTGCATATCCCATAGGTATCCCTCAGATGAAGGCCAATCTGCGAGGCTGTCTTTCCTTCCTTGGCAAGCTTGGCAATGAGCAGTTCCACTTCCTTTGGCTTGTAGCTCATCCAGCTTGGCTGAACATTAAAAGGTTTGGTACTGCCTGACTTGCCTTTTTTTCTGCTATGCATTCGTGCCATATTCAATCCATGGAAATCGGGATTCATTTTTAAATCTTTGTGTTTTTGCCGGTTGCCGTGACGAAATATCCGCCAGATTCATGAATTCGATTGAATGGATATATTCTAACATATAAATCTTTAAATATTATTAAAAATCCAGTATTTGACAACATATATGATATAGAGGTAAAGTCGGGGGGTATGATCTGGATGAAGAACAAAGAGATATTTGATGTGTTCTTTCGTGAAAAGCCGGCCATGATGCTAGTTAAGCTGAACGAGTGCAAGGGGGAGATTTATGCCTCATCACTGGCAAAGCTTATTGACTGCACATATTCCCATGTTGTGAAAATCCTGCAGCAGATGGAAAAGGCAGGGCTCATTAATTTCGAGAAGCAGGGACGCCTCAAGCTTCTGACGCTTACCAAATCCGGGACAGAGGTTGCCCAGCACATACAGGGAATAATGACCTTGCTGTAAATATCCTCCGGAATTTCTTGCATAAAACATTTAAACCGATGAGCAATCCGTTTGCTAATGAAGAACCAGCAGGATATTATGCTCTTCCCGCATTCCAGGGTGCGTAAGATCCAGGATAAGCTCATAACAGAGGTTTATGGCTGCCTGACCAAGGGCAAAAACCTTATTGTCCATGCACCAACCGGGCTGGGAAAGACGGCTGCAACACTTGCCCCTGCCCTGTCTGTTGCGCTGGAGAAGAAGCTAACAGTTTTTTTCCTGACTTCAAGGCAGACCCAGCATGTGATTGCTGTGGACACGCTCAGAAAGATACAGAAGAGGCACGGCGTCAAATTTTCCGCCGTTGACATCATCGGGAAGAAATGGATGTGCCCGGCTCCTGGAACAGACATGCTGTACTCTTCAGAATTTTCTGAATACTGCAAGAGCCAGCGCGAGAATGACAGGTGCGAATTCTTCAGGACCACGAGAGAGGGATCCAAGCTCAGTGTTGAGGCAGCAAAGACTCTTGACGAGCTGAAGGCCATCCCCCCCCAGCACAGCGAGCAGCTGATGGAGATATGCAGGGAGAAGGGATTATGCGCATATGAGATGGCAACAGTCCTTGCCAGGCATGCTGCGGTTGTGGTTGCAGATTATTATTACATTTTCAGCCAGGCCATCAGGGATGGATTCTTTTCGCGGACTGGTAAGGAGCTTGAGAAGTCAATCATCATAATAGACGAGGGCCACAACCTTGCCAGCCGGGCGAGGGACCTCCTGACGCAGAAGATATCCAGTCTGACCATAAGGCGGGCCATAAAGGAGGCCAAGAAATACGGGCTATCAGATGTTGTCCTGCTCCTTTCGCAGATTCAGGATGTCCTGAACCAGCTTTCCAGGGACATCGAGATAGGGGAGAAACTTGTTTCATCGCAGGAATTCGCAGCAGGAATCGGCAGAATCAGGGATTATGATGAGGTAATATCTGAGCTTGAGTTTGCTGCAGATTCAGTCAGGGAGGCCCAGAAGCGAAGTGTGATCGGGGGCATCTCGCTGTTCCTCGAATCATGGCGCGGGGATGACACAGGCTTTGCCAGGATAATCTCAGTACAGGGCAGGGATGAGCCTATAGTCAGCCTATCCTACAGATGTCTTGACCCTTCCATCGTCACCAGGCCCGTGTTTGAAAACTGCCATTCCTCAATCATCATGTCAGGAACACTCCTGCCAACAGAGATGTACAAAAACATACTGGGGTTCCCTGAGGACACCGGCAGCGCAGAATACCAGAGCCCATTTCCCAAGAAGAATAAGCTAAGCCTGGTCATCCCAAAAACCACGACAAGGTTCACCAGCAGAAGCGAGGCGCAGTACAGGGATATCGCAGGTGTTTGCGCAGACATTGCAAATGCGGTTCCCGGCAATGTTGCCCTGTTTTTTCCGAGCTACGGACTGAGGGATTCGGTGGGCCGCTATTTCTCCAGGCTCTGCCTTAAGACAACATTTAACGAAAGCCAAAGGGCAAGCAAGGAGGACAAGATGGAACTTCTGAGCCGGTTTTCCGGATACAGGGCATCAGGGGCAGTTCTCATGGGAGCGACTTCCGGCTCATTCGGGGAGGGAATAGACCTTCCGGGAGACCTCCTTAAGGCAGTAGTCATTGTGGGGCTGCCCCTTCAGCCGCCTGACCTTGAGACAAAGCAGCTTATGAAATACTATGAGGAGAGGTTTGGGAAGGGATGGGACTACGGGTACATACTCCCTGCCATAAGCAAGTGCTTCCAGAATGCAGGCAGGTGCATCCGGTCTGAGAAAGACCGGGGTGTTGTTGTTTTTTTAGACGAGAGATATGCAACAAGGGCCTATCTGCGGTGCTTTCCCAGGGACGAAACCCTAATAATAACCACCGCTTATAAGGATGAAATTCATGCATTCTTTAATAAACAAGGGTAGGAAAATGCAGCCCAGTATACAAAAACGTAACATTTATATATTAGCTATGCTTTCTAGATAATAGGTGTACAGCAACAGATGATAACTGCACGGCAGTTATAATCGACCCCATAAAACATTGAGAACCCTAATAGAGATTAGGGTTTTATATTCATATTGTGCTCCCTGTACACTTGTTCTTTCAACCCCACCCCCAAAAACAAGCAGGGAGCAAATTTTTTTTAATGATTTGTTAATGACTGAGATAAAACAGAAAGCGAAGAGATGTATGATGAGGATCGTGTTATTCTTGTTTCCTCTGGCCATGGCATACTATGTCAAGGACAGCGCAATCCTAGACTATTTTAGAAAATAGTAATTTTAGCATTCATTATTTCTTGACTATATGAACTGCATAAAAGAGGCTCAGGATCTCCTCAGGAAGCATGCGACAGACAGCAGGTCCTATCGTGCTGTTCTCGCCCACTCAAAGGCGGTGAGGGATATTGCCGTAAAGGATGCCAGATCAATACCTGGTGCAGACGTGCAACTTGTTGGGATGGGTGCTATGCTTCACGACATCGGACGCTTCAGGTACCCCCCAGGAAAGGGATCCATTCGCCACGGCCTGGCCGGCGGAAGAATCCTGAGGGCAGAGGGCCTATACAAGATAGCACGCATAGCTGAACGCCATGTTGGTGCAGGCCTAACTCTATCAGATATCAAAGAACAGGGTCTTGACCTGCCCATAGGCAGGTATGTCCCAAGGACAATCGAAGAGAAAGTCGTCTGCAACGCAGATAACCTGGTTTCGGGGGATAGAAGGGTATCAGTTGAGACAGCTGTTGGGAGGTACAGGGATGAACTGGGTGAGAAATATGCAGAAAGGGTAAGCAGGCTTTATAGCGAGGTGCAGCTGCATAAAGTATTTAAAGGTAAAAGACACCCGGGGAAGCATGTACAGTGCAGATGAGATTGACCAGTGGATTTCCGAGATAAACAGGATGCCAATTCTTTCCAATGCGCTCAGCAGACTGGACTACCGCAGGGTAGGTCTCCGGATCACCAGGGGGGGTTCAGTAATTAAGGAATATACCTCAACAGCCGGCAACGGCCGGATCGAGAGTATCAGGGAGGGCATTGACAATCCGGAATTCGTGGCCCGCATTGAGGAACAGGATCTGGCCGAGATTATCGGGCAGAGGGAGTGGATCATGCAGAACCCTGGAAAAGCAGCAGTCAGGTACTGGAAAACAGTAAAGCTTCCATTATCTGTGAGACTTAAACTGGGAAGCATCATACTAAAGGGTATTAAAAATGCTTGATATCCGTAAACTGAGGCAGGAGCAAGTGGAGCTGGCCAGGAAAGTTCTCACAACAGACTCCTTTGAAGGGATTGAAACCATTGGCGGATGCGACCAGGCCTTTTTCGGAAAAAAGATTGTATCGGCGGTTGTGGTACTCGACAGGAAGAACCTAAAGGTTATTGAGACGGCTTACGCGGTTCAGGAGGAAAAGATACCGTATATCCCGGAATACCTAGTATACCGGGAGGGACCGGCAATAACCGAAGCATACAACAAGCTGAAAACAAAGCCGGACTTACTGGTGGTGGATGGAAACGGAATACTCCACCCAAGGCGCATAGGCATGGCGTCCCATCTGGGCCTTCTTCTGGACACTGCCACCATAGGTGTTGCCAAAAAGCTCCTAACGGGACATACCACAGGGGACAAGATCGTGGTTGACAAGGAGATACGGGCAATGCTTCTGAAAACCAAAGAGCATGCAAAGCCGATCTATGTTTCGCCGGGACACAGGATCTCCCTGGAAACCAGTGTTAAGATTATCAGGGAATGCCTGATAGGGCACAAGCTTCCGGAGCCGCTACATATTGCGCACAAAATTTCCAACAAGATAAAGAAATCTAAAATTAAAGGATAAGAACCTCGCGGTGGCTTACCTTTGCTGAGCCGTATTCTCTTGTGGCATCAGAGCTTACTGAGATTCTCAGAACATGCAGGCCGGGTGTTGCCTCATCAGGTATATCCAGGACAACCATACGGTATGAACGCCTCCCGGCATCTGGGCCTGAAAAGGGACCAATCTCCCTGGATATTCCCAGCTCGGGGATTGTCAGCCGTATGGTGGTGCGGTCGGCATCCTCCCTATCGGTGTTGACGAGTGAGACACCAACTACCAGCTGGTCGCCTGCACGCGCTGTGTAGAAGTCCTCGCCGTAGGCATTAACCTTCATCAGCAGCAGGTTATTTCGGGGCGAGTATGCCCCCGCTGCAGCCGCTAGCACTGAAACCATCAAGACTATTACCGAGAATTGCATTACAAAACGTGTTGTGTTCATAGTTATCCCCCACTGTATGCAAAACAGAGCAGATATATAAACATTTCTATCGTAAAGTAGTATCAAGCAAGGTTCATTTGAAAGTTGTTACTTGAGTCTCCTGATTCTCCCGCCCAGCTCAATCAGCTCGCCAGCATTGATGAGTGCGTTCACCGCCTGCTCACCATACATCTCGATCAGAGTAACCGCATCCACATCGCCATTGGCATTAACATAATCAACTATCTTATCAATTGCCGAAGAATCACACATGCCGCGGACAGCCTTAATGTGCTTGCAGACCTGGCCCTGCGGCCTCATATGAAAAAGGTACCCGGGACAGGTGCAAGAGGGCTTTACCGGGTCAACCTTATAGAACTTTCCTTTCCTGCTCTCGCTTTCCACGAGGAACAAATTACCCTCACGGGAGACCCTCATATGGCAGGTTATCCCTTACAGATATATATAGCTTGGGGCCAAGCTATATATAATAGATAATAGAAAGCAGAATAGAAAGTAGCGGCCATTGCAATGGAAAAGGAGCATTCATCCGGTGTTGTTGTATATTGCGGAAGCCCAAGACGATACCTGATCCTCAAGTACGCCGGGGGGCACTGGGACCTGATAAAGGGAAGAATGGAACCAGGCGAAAGCGAAAAGGACACTGCAGAGAGAGAGGCAAGGGAAGAGGCGGGGCTTGAACAGATCGAATTTGCAGACGGATTCTTACAAAACATACGCTATTTTTTCACAAGAGACGGCAGCCCGGTGGCAAAGAATGTCACTTTCCTGCTGGGCAGGATAAAAGATGAACGGGTCGTTTTATCTGATGAGCACACAGATTATGCATGGATGGACTACCCGGATGCTCTTAAAAGGCTGACATTTGAGACTGCAAGAAAGGTGATAAGGGATTCAGAAGTGTTCCTTAGCAAGATGCACTGAGATAACCTATAAATTAGCAGCAATTAACCGGGCTGTGTTCCTGTGCCGCACCGCAGAACGCCAACTCAATATGACATCTAATGGCACAAATCAGTCTTCTTGTCCGTACTTATCAGCACATTCCTGGGAGCAGAACCTTCGCACTTCGCCCTGGATTTCGGTCTCAACAACATCTTCAGGCCCAATGAAAATCTTGCCGCAGGTTTCACACTTGGCGCCGTGGCCTTTCCCGCATGCGCCCTCCATGAAACCCTCCTCCCAAGGCTCTATCTCGTCATCCTCTACGAGCGATTCCCTGCCTTCTTCAGTATAGACCTCAGGTTCGCTGGTCTCTTCCTCTTCTGCATCCCTGAATGGCACATCGTCATCATCCATCTTTGATACCCCTCCGCATCAAACACAGATAGTATTTAAGGTTTTCTGTGGGTTTATACTAATCCGTGCTCTGCCAGGACGGCGGCATCGGCAGACCTGCCAGAGTATGAAATCCTTCCGCAATTCATGATATGGACAGCATCACATATAGTGAGCAGGCTGAGATCATGGGTCGCAATGATCTTGGTACAGTCAAGTGACTGGATCAGGCCAATGATATCCCTTTTGCCCTTTGGATCAAGGTGCGCCCCGGGCTCATCGAAAATCATGATCCTGGGCCTCATTGAGAGTATTGCCGCTATCGATATGAGCTTTTTCTGACCCTGGCTAAGGTGGTGCGGGTTCCTATCGCCAAATCCATCCATGCCAACCCTGCGCATAGCCTCTGCAACCCGTGATCGTATCTCGGTTTGAGGCAGCCCAAGATTCTTTGGGCCAAATGCGATGTCCTCATATACAGTGGGAGAGAAAAGCATGTCATCCGGATTCTGGAACACAATTCCGACCATCTGCCTTATTTCCCTAAGATTGGATTTGGTCATTTTGAGGCCGCTGATTCTGACCCCGCCGCAACCCTGCAGGATGCCGTTCAGGTGGAGGAGAAGCGTGGATTTTCCGGCGCCATTGGGCCCTATGAGGGCTGCGAATTCCCCAGCCCGAATCCTGAGGTTAACCCCCCTAAGAGCATAGGTCCCGTCAGGATACCTATAGTGCAGGTCAGTTATCTGTATCATGATATCCCCGGGCAAGCATCGCTGCATACACCCTCTCGGACTGCTCATAGCTCCGCACAATTATTCCGCCGGCCATGTTTGAAACAAGGGCCGGGCTGAGCTTTTGCTTTCGTGTAAAGCACCTCAGGTCCCTTGCCTGCTTCATCCTGTGGATTGTCTCAATGAATAGAAAAATATACCTGTAGAAAAAGGAAAACATCATGACAAACAGGTTTGGTACCCTGAGGAATCTCATGGTCCCGAGGACGCAGGAAAACCGCGTGGTTGAGATCAGCAGGAGCATAATTGTTATTGATGATGCCGCCTTTGCGCATAGCAGAAGTGCTTTCGCGGGCGGCAGGAAAAGCAAAAAAACAAGGAATGGCATGCAGACCGCAAGCCTCCTCAACATGAAAATAAAGGGGACCCCGGACAACACAATAGATAAGACAATCACGGGCATGATTACATAGAGTGGGTAGAAATTCGGGGAAAAGGAAATAACAGCTATGAACAGGATGGCAGAAATGAATTTAAACCTGGGATCCATCCTGTGGACTACCGAATCAAGCCGGCTGTATCTGTCCAGGTATTCATGATGCATCCCGGGACCCCCTGGACCTGATGCGCCTATTCAGCAGGAATCCCAATGCCAATCCAAGGCCCAGGGTAGCCACAACACCCGCAAGCTCTGCAATGAGGGCACCCAGGTAGCTCCCGCTGCCAACTGCATCATAATCCGGGATAGGCGATGAGAGATAGACATATTCTGCAGCAAGACCAAGCTCTTCCGCCGCCTTTTCAAGGCCGTCCGGATGCTCAGATGCAAACGGAAGAAGAACTGAAACCAGGACCACGATCCCGATAAGGAAACATAATGAGAATTTCATCGTGTTCATGTAAGCCACCGCGGCGCAATCTTCTGCAGCCTGAGGAGATCCGGCCTGGTCTTCTGGATGAACTTCAGGATCCCGACAGTCATAAATGCCTCACCAAGGCCAATTATTGCGTGCACGGGGACCATTGCAACCATAGCCGTGGCTGCAGGGGCAGTGCCGCTTGCCGCAAGCTGCAGTGCGCAGGCAAATGATGCTGCAACAACGCTAAGCCAGGCAGCAATTGCTGCAGCCATAGTCATGCTCCCCCCACTTTTTCTGAGCAGCGTGTAGGCCATATATGCAGCAAATCCGCCTACAACCCCCATATTGACGATGTTTGCTCCCAATGCAGTTACACCGCCGTCAGCAAAGAAAAGTGCCTGGACGAAAAGCACAAGGGTCATAATTATAAGGGCGCCATACGGACCCATTATTATTGCTGCAAGGGCTGCCCCAAGCAGGTGACCGGATGTCCCCCCCACCCCCAAGAGCGTGAAGTTAAGCATCTGGCAGCCAAATATTGCTGCAGCCAGCACCGCAAGGAAGGGGACATGCCTATCCCCAACTACCGATCCGGCCCTACGGAATGCCGGAACCCAGAATGCAATGGCTAGCGCGTACATTGCAGCAGATACGCCTATCCCTAAAAACCCGTCCGGTATGTGCATCCCAATGGCCTCCGGAGGACAGGGATTCGTCAGCCATATAAAAAACTATTGCTACGAATGGGCAAAAACGTAACACTTTTATAGGTGCTGTGTGCTACCCATGCAAAATGGAACAGATAGTCAGGAAAGGCATCGCTTTTGATCCGCAGCAGCTCGGGGAATTTGACCAGCTGATCAGGAAAAAGGGATACAGGAACAGGTCAGAGGCAGTAAGGGACATCATCAGAAAGGAGTTAATTGAAGACAGGTCAGATGATCCCGACAAAAGGATGATGGCAACACTCACGATAGTCTATAACCATCACCAAAACAATGTGCAGCACGAGCTGACCCATGTGCAGCACCATCATGCCGGCCTCATAAGGAGTTCGCTCCATGTCCATATGGATGAGCAATTCTGCCTTGAGATTCTGGTCATGGAGGGCAGTGTAAGGGACATCAGGAAACTGTCTGAGGCAATCATCTCTGCAAAGGGGGTTATCCACGGCAAGCTTGTGCTGACCGGGATATCATAAATATGTCGCCATAAAGGGCGGGGTTTTTCAGCCCCTCACAAAATGTCAGACATTTTTGTGCATGAACCGCGCATCACGGGACGAGTGCCACAAAGTATTTATATGCTGCCAAATCCCATGAACCAGCATGGCAACTGACAAGGAGATAAAAAAGGATTTCAAGAAGAAGGCCAGCAAGGATCCTGAAAAATACTATGCCACTGATGTACTGAGAAGAGAGGGCTTTGCCAGAAAAAGGTGCAGCTGCGGCACATATTTCTGGACTGCCTCAGACAGCGAGGTATGCGGAGATCCGGCATGCTCGGGTGGCTTTCGGTTTATTGATAATACGCCAGCCAGGAAAAAGCTGGACTATATCGGGCTCTGGAAGGAGTTCTCAGGCCTGTTCAGGAAGCTTGGCTACACACCCATCCCAAGATACCCTGTTGTTGCCCGGTGGAGGAGCGACGAGGAATTTGTTGGCGCCAGCATATATGACTTCCAGCCCTATGTTGTAAGCGGCGAAGTCGAGCCGCCGGCAAACCCGCTTGTTGTTCCGCAGTTCTGTCTTCGCTTCAATGACATAGACAACGTCGGAATAACAGGGGCCCACTATACCGGATTTGTAATGATCGGCCAGCACATGTTTGTCCCAAAGGAGCTGTGGGACCAGGACAGGGTTTTTTCTGACATACACACCTGGCTTAAGAAGGGGCTCGGCCTCCCCAACGGCGAGATAACTTTCCACGAGGATGCCTGGGCCGGCGGCGGGAATTTCGGCCCCTGCATGGAGTACTTTTCCCGGGGGCTTGAACTTGGCAACCAGGTGTACATGCTATATGAACAGACGCCTTCCGGGTTCAAGGAGCTTAACCTTAAGGTACTTGACATGGGAATGGGACATGAGAGAAATGCATGGTTCACCCAGGGATCCAGCACGAGCTATGAGACAACATTCCCGACGGTATGCAAAAAGCTATACAAGGCAACAGGGGTGGAAACAGATAGGGACATCATGAGGCGGTTCCTTCCCTATGCATCATACCTCAACGTGGACGAGGTCAAAGACATTAACAAGGCCTGGGCAGATGTAGCCTGCAAGGTCTCTGTTGGCGTTGACGAGCTAAAGGCCAAGATCCTGCCATTGTCTGCACTGTATTCTATTGCGGACCACAGCAGGACGCTCCTGTTTGCCCTGAATGACGGAGCGCTCCCCGGCAATGTCGGGGGAGGCTACAACCTAAGGGTGATCCTTAGACGGGCCCTTTCATTTGTCCAGAAATACAGATGGGATATAACTCTCCAGGAGCTGTGCAGGCTGCATGCTGATTACCTTAAGCCAATTTTCCCGGAACTCTCAGAAAACCTTGATGAGGTCGAGAAAATATTGGATGTAGAAGAAAAGAAATTTGAAGCCACCCGTGAGAAGTCCCGCAGGATCGTATCAGAACTGCTAAAAACCAAAATAACCGAGGATAAGCTGGTTGAACTCTACGACAGCTACGGCATCTCACCGGATATCGTAAGCAGCGAGGCCGAACTTGCAGGGAAGAAGGTCCATGTTCCGGATGATTTCTATGCCAAGATTGCCGGCCTGCACAAGCGGGTGGTGCAGGAGCATGAAACAGAAAGGGAGGAGAAGCTTGACCTCGCCGGAATTGCTGACACAAAGCCCCTTTACTACGAAGACCGGCTGTCCTTCAGGGCCGGGGTGCTAAAGGTCATTGGCGACAGGATAATCCTTGACCAGACTGCCTTCTATCCAACCTCCGGGGGCCAGCTCCATGATACGGGAACGATCAACGGAAAGCCTGTGACTGATGTGTTCAAGCAGGGAGCGCACATTGTGCATGTAGTTGGTGATTCCGGAGCAGACCCCGGAATCAGGGCAGGCGATGCCGTTGTGTGCAACATTGACGGCGGGCGCAGGATGCAGCTGGCCCAGCACCATAGCGCAAC
This sequence comes from archaeon, assembly GCA_043823195.1. GTDB lineage: Archaea > Nanobdellota > Nanobdellia > Woesearchaeales > JBDRAZ01 > JBDRAZ01. The sequence goes on along the minus strand of JBDRAZ010000068.1, from coordinate 30,738 downwards.
ACACATCGTCAATGCCGCAGCAAGGAAGATCCTGGGCAATCATGTTAACCAGGCCGGCGCAAAGAAAACCCTTGAAAAGGCGCATCTTGACATTACCCATTACCAGGGCCTGACACCAGAGGAGATTATGAAGATTGAGAGAGCAGCCAATGAGATCATAAAAAATGGGATCCCAATAAAGTCCAGTATCCTGCCAAGGAACGTTGCCGAAAAAAAGTATGGGATGGCCATCTACCAGGGCGGGGCGGTGCCTGGGAAGAATATCAGGATAATTGACATCTCAGGCGTTGATGTTGAGGCCTGTGGCGGCACGCACCTAGCCAATACAAGGGATGTGGGACCTATCAGGATAATAAAGACCACAAAGATCCAGGACGGGATATGCAGGATTACCTTCACTGCGGGGTCTGCAAAGGAGGCTATTGAAACAAGCAAGCAATCTGTCCTGCAGGAGACGGCCGACATACTCGGTGTAAAGACGGATCAGGTTCCGGGTGCCGCGGAGGAGCTCTTTGCCAAGTGGAAGAGAATCCGGAAGGCTGCAAGGAAGGGCATTGATCCCGGTGAAGACGCGTTCAGGATTACCTCCACCGAGACATTCAAGGGAGATGCCCTGGCAAAGACTGCCGAGGTATTCAAGACCCAGCAGGAGAACATAGCAAAGACCGCCAGACGATTCATGGCTGACCTGGAGAGATTCAGGCTATCGAAGAAAGCCCAAAAACCGCTTTAGGGACGAACCTGTTTTTTCTTCAAAAGCCTTTGTGATCTTATCAATGGGATCCGGCCCGAAAACCCTGAGCAGCTGCTCAATCTCGGTGCCGGCATCAGCCTTTGACATTTTTCCTGATGTGACCAGGCTCTTAAGCCGGATAATCCGCTTCTCAACCTCAAAATAGCGCATCTTTGTCTCGACCGGGAGAAGCCAGTTGAGCCTGAATGAGCGACTGGACATGCTGACACCGATTATTTGGTAGCAATAATCCACAAACTGCTGCTCAAGTTGCATGACAAGATCATCTATCTTCTGATCATGCGCTTTTCCGGGAATGCCGCCTGCTTCGATGTAAATCTTTGTTTTCGGTTCAGTTCCTGACGGCCGGATAGATATTTTCAGATGGGGAATGCTGTCGGTCCCCCGCAGAATAAAGATAAGGACATTTCTTGCTGCGGTGTCTGTTTCAGAAAGGTGTTTTCTGCCATTCCAGAGATCCATGAATTTCTGTACCCTGTAGCCGCCAATTTCCTGTGGGGGGTTTTTTCTGAGCGTGTCCTGGATCATGCCAATTTTAACCTGGCCCTCAGCACCCAGGAGAATTATGCTTGAGAGGTGGTTTTTGTAGTATCCGTATTCGGCATAAATGCCTTCGAGATAGTCAACAATGGTTTTGCCATGCCTCTTCAGGCCTGCTGCCAGTTCACACAGCAGTATGGCTGCACTTGTTGCATCCTTGTCGCGGGTGTACGTGCCCCTGAGGCAGCCGTGGCTTTCCTCAAACCCGAACATGTACCTGTCGGTTTCGCCGGCTTTTTCCAGCTTGCGTATTTCATTGGCGATATACTTGAACCCCACCAGAAGGTCGCCGGTGACCCTGCAGCCGAATTTTTCAGCAATTCTCGCAGAGAGCTCACAGGTAACAATAGTCTTTACAAAGATAGGTATTTTTGGAAGGCACCCCTTCTCCTTCAGAGTTGAAAGAATGTAATTTGTCAGCACAACGCCAATTTCATTTCCAACGAGATACCTGAAGCCTCCGCTGTGTTTAACGCATATGCCTATCCGGTCAGCATCCGGGTCTGAGTTCAGCAGGATATCTGCATCTGCCCCTGATTCAATGAGGCTCTCAAATGACTCCTCAACCTCAGGGTTTGGTATGTTAAACTTTACATTGGGAAATCCGCCATCTGGTGTTTTCGTCTTTGGGTCATAAGATACGGTGAATCCCAGCATTTTCAGGGCCCTGTAGACCGTTGTTCCTCCGCAGCCATGCAGCGGAGAGAAAAGGACCCTGATATCGCGGTCACCCCTGAGAGAGACATTGCAGGCTTCCATCAGATAAGCCTCGTCAATCGCGCTGCCGATCTCAGAAACCAGGCCGGCTTTCTTTGCCTGTGCATAAGGCATCCTCCTGATCTGCCTAACAGCATTCACGGTATCTGCCAGGGCCTGGTCTTCGGGCGGTATAAGCTGGCCCCCATGATCGGCGTATACCTTCTTGCCGTTGTCCTCTTTCGGGTTGTGGCTTGCGGAGAAGACGTCCCCTGCAACAGCTTTCAGGCGCCTCACTGCGTATGAAAGCTCTGGCGTTGTCCGGATCCCGTCAAAGACATAAACCCTGATCCCATTAGCCGCATAGACCTCTGCCGCGATTGCGGCCAGGTCCTTTGATGTAATGCCCTTCACCGGGTTTTCAAGAGAATCATCATATATTCCGGTTTCTGGATATTTCCTGACGTCATAAGCAAGAACAACACCCCGCCCTTTTGCCGACGGGCCGTATTGCCTGATGAGGTATTCCGAGTGCCCCTGCGCAGAGGCAGCTATTGTCCAGGGATTGATTCTGTTCGTGCCAATGCCTACAGGACCGCGTCTGCCGCCGGTCCCGAATGGTATGACCTGGTAAAAGCAATCCAGAAGCAGGTCAAATTCCTTTAGGTCTATAAGCCGCACAATCTGGTCCCTGTAGGATTTGAACTCATCCTCACACAGCCAGCTACGGATATTCCGCCTGGCTTCGGCCTTGAACCGATCAGCCGCCTTGAGTGCAACAAATCCTGCATCAATCAGGTTCATGCATCTGTCAACGTTTAGATCCATCAGAAATCACGTCTTGATATCAACCCATTCCTTCAGGGCGCGCTCGTAGCGCTGTATATTTCCCGTGTCAAACCACTGCCCGGAAAAGGGGTATCCGATAAGACGTCCGGTGTCTGCAAGCTTGGGAAAAACATCCTTTTCAAGCATTGCAAATCCCTTTGGGATGAGATCAATCACCTGCGGCTCGAGGATATATAACCCTGAATTGATAAGATTGGATGGGGCCTCGTCAGCCTTGGGCTTCTCCACAAATTCCAGGATGTTGGACCCTGAAAGCTTGGCTACGCCATATAGAGACGGGTTGTTTACCGTTGTAAGGGCTATTGTTGCGAGTGCATTTTTCTCCTTGTGAAGGGCATACATTGCTTCAATGTTCACTTTCTTAAGCTCGTCGCCGTTCGATACAAGGAAAGTCTCTGTCAACAGGTGCTTGGCAAGCCTCAGGGGGCCAGCTGTCCCAAGCTCATCCTCCTCCTCAACATAGGATATGCTGACGCCAAACTTGGACCCGTCGCCGAAGTGGTCCATTATCTTATTCCTTAGGTAGCCAACCGACAAGATGATCTCCCGCACCTCAAATTTCTTGAAGAGATCAAAGAGGTGCTCTGTCAGGGTCCTGCCGTGGACAGGTATCAGTGCCTTAGGTATCTCGTAGGTGATGGGACGAAGCCGGGTCCCCTTCCCTCCTGCAAGGATAATCGCCCTTTTGGGAACGTGCACCCCAAGGGCCTTAAGTATCATGAGCTCTATTGCGTGGCTCCGGTTTTTTATCTTGTATCCGTCAACCTTCCCGTCTACCTGGGACAGGATTCCTGAATCCAGGGTAAGAGTCACTCTTTCTTTCATGCCTAAACCTGACTTATCAGACTATATAAATATTTTGATATTATATGACAAAGTATGACAAACAGAATCTTTATATATTAACATCATACGAGGTATGATGATTGTATAATGGTTATCTGGTGAGGCAAATGGACAGGAATCTGGCTCTTGAATTTGTGCGTGTCACTGAGGCTGCGGCAATTGCGTCAGCACACTGGATGGGAAAAGGCGACAAGGAAAAGGCCGATAATGCCGCTGTTGAGCAGATGCGAAAAACCTTCAGCGACATCCCGTTCGACGGCAAGGTTGTCATCGGAGAGGGTGAGCGTGATGAGGCGCCCATGCTCTACATTGGCGAGGATGTGGGCCAGGGAACCGGGGCTGATATCGATATTGCCGTGGATCCTCTGGAGTGCACAAACAGTGTCGCCTTTGGCAGGCCCAATGCGATATCAGTTCTTGCAGCTGCACCGAGGGGTTGCATGCTTGGGGCTCCAGACACATATATGGACAAGATAGCTGTGGGCCCGGAGGCAAAGGGTTGCATTGACCTGGATGCCCCTGTCAAGGACAATATCAGGGCTGTGGCAGATGCACTTGGAAAAGATGTAAAGGACGTAACTGTTGTAGTGCTTGACAGGGACAGGCACAAGGAACTTATTGCCAAGATAAGGGCAGAGAATGCAAGGATATTTCTTATCCCCGACGGGGACATATCAGGGGGAATTGCGCCGAGCATGCCTGAATCAGGCATTGATATGCTTCTCGGCACAGGTGCAGCGCCTGAAGGCGTTATCACCGCAGCTGCTCTGAAGTGCATGGGCGGCGAGATCCAGGGCAGGCTCGCTTTCAGGAACAATGATGAGAAGAAGAGGGCAAGAGACATGGGCGTAGATGACCCTGAGCAGAAATTCTTGGTAAATGACCTTGTCAACGGCCCGGACTGCATGTTTGCTGCCACGGGCGTCAGCACAGGGCCGCTATTATCGGGGGTTGTATTCTGCCGAGAGGGGGCTATCACGCACTCACTGGTTATGCATATGAAAACACTTACCAAGAGGTTCATTGAAACCCATCATGTAACAAAAGGAGGCGACATATAATGGACTATAAACCGATTCCCGGTTCAAGAATATTTAGTGCGGTACGGGACAAGAAGATGATCATCATGGCTGCCAACACCCGGATGGACATCGGGTGCGTCAGGGGAATATTCAGGGCAGCTAAAGAGCTCAACTCCGCCATAATATTTGAGCTTGCCAGATCCGAGAGCGACCTTTCGGGCGGCTATACCGGAATAACGCCGGCACTGTATGCGGAAATCACGATGAAGGCTGCCAGGGAGGTCGGACATGACATCTGGGCGCTTCATGCAGACCACATCGGGGTTAAGGAGGGTACCCGTGAGGAGATAGACAGCACAAAGAAGCTCATCATGGGACAGATTGATGCCGGGTATACATCCTTCGCAATAGACCCTTCGCACCTTTTCAATTTTGATGGGAAAACTGTCCTTGAAGAGCTCAGGCAAAACCTTGATGCGACTGAGGAGCTGGCCAAGTTCATTGAGGAAAATGTGAACGGCGAGTTCGGGCTGGAGGTTGAGGTTGGTGAGATCGGGCGGGAGGACAAGAAAGGCCGCATCCTTACCACCCCCGAAGAAGCAGTAACCTTTATAAGCGAATTGAACCGGCGTGGCGTGTATCCTCAGGTACTGGCAATTGCCAATGGCTCATCCCATGGAAATACGTATGATAAGAACGGGAAGCTCATCCCCCAGGTCTCAATAGATATTGAGCAGACAATAAGGGTCGCAAAGGCACTGGAGGAGAACAACCTGAACGTCAGGATTGCACAGCACGGCATCACAGGAACCCCGATTGAGCTGATAAGGGACAAGTTTCCCAAGGGGCACATCATAAAGGGCAATGTTGCCACATACTGGCAGAACATGGTATGGGACATACTCAGGGAGCATGAGCCTGAACTCTTTAAGAAAATATGGGACTGGACACTGGAAAAGTACAGAGATGAGGGAAAGAGTGAGGATGAGGTGTTCGGCAAGTTCAGCAAAAAGGCCATTAAGCCGCATGCCGATGAGATTAATGCCGTAAGTCAGGCTACTAAAAGGATTGTTGAGGAGAGGGCGTATGCTGAGGCCAAGGAGTTTATGAAGGCCTTTGGATCAGAGGGTTCTGCTGATATAGTGAGAGAAGAATTTGGGAGGTAAAAATGACTGTAAAAGTAGGTGTTGTTGGTTACGGCACCATAGGAAAACGAGTTGCAGATGCCGTGATGCTTCAGAATGACATGAAACTTATGGGCATCACGGGCAATACATATAACTTCCGGATGGAGATAGCCAAAAGCAAGGGGATTCCAATCTATTCGGTGGCAGGAGAGGACGACTTTAGGAAGAACGGAGTCGATATTGCCGGAACAATGAAGGATCTGCTGAAGGAAGTTGACATCATTGTGGATGCAACACCAAAGAAAATCGGAAGGGAGAACAAGGAGAAGTTCTATAATGATGCCGGCGTCAAGGTAATCTACCAGGGAGGAGAGAAGCCCGACATTGCAGAGGCATCCTTTGTTGCCCAGTGCAACTATGACGAGGCGATTGACAAGGACCACATACGCGTCGTCAGCTGCAACACAACAGGATTATGCAGGACGCTGCAGGCAGTTGACCAGCTGTATGGCATTGAAAATGTGCATGCCACAATGATCAGGCGTGCCACGGACCCCATGGATGTGAAGAAGGGGCCAATAAATGCTATTGTGCCCGAGCTGGAGCTGCCGTCACACCACGGGCCTGATGTAAGGACTGTCCTTCATAAGATGGAGATTTTCACCACTGCCCTGTCTGTCTCTACAACACTGATGCATATGCATAACCTTACAGTTGACGTAAAAGAGACACCTGAAGTCAATGAGCTCATCAAGATGTTCAGGAACACCACCAGGGTAAGGGTTGTGCGGTGCGAGGAAAAGGTGAGGTCAACTGCCGAGATAATGGAACTGGCCCGCGACCTTAACAGGACGAGAGGCGACATGCCAGAGATCTGCGTATGGGAGCAGGGCATCGGAACCTACAAGAAAAAGATATTTTACATGCAGGCAATACACCAGGAATCGGATGTCATACCCGAGAATATTGATTGCATAAGGGCAATGACCGGATTTACTGATGCAAAAAAGTCTATTGCAATCACCAACAGAAGCCTAGGAATCTGAGGTGATGGAAATAGATGACCCCCGCACACCGGTAAAGGACATTGAGCTAGTAAGAGGGTTCCTGAAAATCGGAGCTGGCGGGGACTTTGCAGAGGTTGTCAAGCGGAAGAGACAATAAATGAAGTGTAACAGACTAAGGCGCATTGTGAGAGAGGCAGTGTTATATATCGATACTGATGTGGACGAAGATGAACTGTCCTTTTTTATGGCTGGCTGAGAATGCTCGTTGGAATTCCAAAAGAGATCAAGAACAGTGAGACCAGGGTAGCTATCACGCCGGCAGGTGTGGAGGAGCTCAGGCATCACGGGCATAATGTTATCGTTGAGAAGGGTGCCGGTGAAAAGAGCTTCTTTGCGGATTCTGAGTACCTGGCAGCAGGCGCAAAAATGGGCAGTGCTGATAGTGCGTGGGCTGCCCAACTCATCCTGAAAGTCAAGGAACCCCAGCCCTGCGAATACGGGCTGATAAGGGAGCAGACCATATTTACATACCTGCACCTGGCTGCAGCGGACAGGGAGCTGGCTGAGACGCTCATGAAGAACAACTGCTGTGCAATAGGCTATGAAACCATTGAAAAGGACGGAACGCTGCCCCTTCTTGCGCCGATGAGCGCCGTAGCAGGAAGGATGGCTGTTCAGATGGGAGCCCATTATTTGTCTTCAGTCGCTGGCGGGATCGGCATACTGATCGACGGGATTCCGGGTGTCCGGGCTGGGAAGGTGGTGATAATTGGCGCCGGCGAGGTTGGTTCAAATGCTGCCCGGGCTGCCATAGGGAGAGGTGCCAAGGTAACAATAGTTGACGTGGATTATAGAAAGCTGGTGTACCTTGAGGATGTCCTGCACGGAAGGCTGACTACGCAGGTTTCAACTGTTTCAAACATTGCCAGGGCTGTTGCCAAGGCGGACATCGTTGTGGGTGGCGTCCTCATACCAGGGAATTCTGCGCCAAAACTTGTGACAGAAGATATGGTGAAATCCATGCGGCCTGGTTCTGTGGTTGTGGATGTTGCCATCGATCAGGGCGGCTGCGTTGCCACTTCAAGGCCAACCACACATGAGAATCCTGTCTTTGTCAAGCACGGAGTGATCCATTACTGCGTAACCAATATGCCGGCTGCTTACCCAAGGACATCCACCAAAGCCCTGACAAATGCGACTCTGCCGTATGCAATCCAGATTGCAAACGGGAATATCTTTATTGATAAGGGGATTACCAGGGGGATAAATGTCTTTAAAGGCAGAATAACCTGCAGGGGGGTTGCAGAGGCACACGGCCTGATGGATCGGTATACTGAGATTTCTGAGCTGGCTAGATAGTACGCATCCCCATGGCTGCCGCACCCAGAATCCCTGCCCGGATGCCAAGCTTTGTCCTTGCTATCTTCGGGGGTCTCAATATGCTGCGCTTCAGCACAGTTTCTTTCAGGGATCTGCCAAAAAACGGCCATGCATTTGCGATCCTTCCGCCAATCACCACAAGATCCGGGTCAAAGATGTTAACGAGATTTGTTATGGCTATACCCAGGGTTATGCCGTAGTAACGCCAGAGCGCAACTGCTTCAGGATTTCCTTTCTTAGCCAGAATATTAATCTGCTTTGGGCTGTCCGCCGAGAGTTCCCGCTGACGGGCCATCCTCATAATGCCCCGCGCAGACAGGAGTTCCTCAATGCAGTTGTTGTTGCATTTGCCTGCCGGGCCCAAGTAATCAATCGTCGTGTGCCCGAACTCCATTCCTGAGCCGCGGCCGCGGTAGATGCCGTTGAGATATGCACCGCTTCCGATGCCGGTACCCAGGGTTATGCCAACCACATTTGCAAGCCCAATGCCGGCCCCAAATGTCGCCTCGCCAAGAATAAAGCAGTTTGCATCATTATCAAGATAAACAGGCAGGCGGAATTTTTTGGCCACAATCTGCCGCAGAGGAGTATTCTTGAGGGGAAGGTTTGGTGTATGAATTACCACACCGGTTACTGGATCCAATGGCCCAGGGCAGCCGAGACCTATGGAGGCTGCACCCTCAGGCCCCAGCACACTTATGCATCGGCAGATATTATCAATGACTGTGCTGCTCCCCTCCCGGGAATCCGTGGGGAGTGAGTGCTGCCTGATAATTTCACCTTTAGAGGTAACGAGTGCACCTTTTATGTTGGTGCCGCCTATGTCTATTCCCATGTAGTTCTTCATATTGTTACCCTGGGAATAAATAGTATTTAATTATTGTGGCTCTGCCCTGAGATCGTGGCTGGTTACGGCAGTGATTCTGACTTTGAGCCTCTGGCCCAGCCTGTACCTGCCTGGCAGGATCACCTGCTTATAGGAAAAGTTCCTGGCAATTGATGTTCCTGCTGTTCCAGCCTCGTCAACCAGGACCTCGCCCGTCCAGCCGAGCCATTTCCTGTTATGTTCCTTTGAAACCCTGCAGAAAAGGTCAGTCATCTGCTTGCTGCGATTCTTGATTGTGCGGCTGTCAAGCTGCTCCATCAGGGCGGCAGGTGTTTTGGGCCTTGCCTTGAACCGGGAGATGTTCATGACGTCTGGCCTGATTAGCTTGGTCATCTTGAGGGATTCATTAAACTGAGCATCTGTTTCAGTCGGAAAGCCGCAGATGATGTCCGTTGAGATCGTTATGTCAGGGATTGCCTTGCGAAATGCATCAATTATTGTGATGAATTCGTCGGGTGAATAGGACCTCCCCATCTTTCTAAGGATGACAGGACTTGCGCTTTGCAGCGGAACATGAAGGAATTTGAAAACCTTTGGGTCCCTGAATGCCTCTATCAGCGGATGCAAGATCAAGAGGACGTTTGAGGGATTCATCATCCCTACACGCACATAGAATCGTCCGGGAAGCCCGCAAATATCTGTGATAAGTCCCGGGAGTGCCGGGTTGCCAAGGTCCATGCCATATGTTGCAGTATCCTGGCTGGTGAGCCAGATCTCTTTGCATCCATTTGACAGGCTTACCCTTGCCTCAGTCAGGAGGTCTTCTTTTTTATAGGACAACAGGTCACCCTTAATGGCTTTAACTGAGCAATATGCACAGCAGGAGTTGCAGCCCGTGGAGACAGGTATTATTGAGACTATGCTGTTCTTCCTGATCTTGGGGGCGCCAACCTTTGATCTGGGTCCTTTCCCCAGAAGAAGAGACTGCTTTCCTTTTGCGGCCTTGCGCACTGCTGTGACTATGTCTGATATGTTATGGGTAGATACCATTGATGCTGCTGGGTGGATATCAAGGAGCGTCTCATAGTCATCCGGTATGCAGCCGGCAACTACAAGTGCCTTATCCGGATAGCCATTCGACATTTTTCGGATTATTCTTTGTGCCTTGGTTTCACCCTTGACTGTACAGACGTTGATTATTATGACATCTGCAAGCGATGGCGAGTCAACTATTAGGCATCCTGCCCTCGCGATGAGTCCCGCCATAACCTCGGCCTCGTGCCGGTTGGTTGAGCATCCAAAGGTCTCGATATATACCTGCATCCGGGTTGGGAGAGGATGGGCCTTTATAAAATGTTGCGAAACCATTATATAAATATGCAGCCACCTGACAGAACATGAGGAGAGGGGTCGTCCTGCTTGCGATTGTGTTGGTTCTTGGTTTTGCTGCCAGACTGGAGGGCATCAGTGAGCCATGGGCAGGGGGCCACCACGGCTACAACGGTGCCCTATATTCCACTGTTGCCCGCAACTATCTTAGGCATGGCTACCTTGCACTGGGGTTTGCACCGGTTACTGATCCAGTTGATATGAAAAAACTGTATCTGCACCATCCTCCTATGCTTGGCATAATGCTGTCGTTTGTTTACTCGGTGTTTGGTGTGCATGAGTGGGCTGCCAGGCTCATGATGGCAGTTTTCTCAGTTGCGAACGTGGCGCTTGTGTTTCTTATTGCCAGAAGGCTCTATGACAATACTGCCGGCTTATACGCTTCGGTGTTTGCATCGTTCTTCCCCATGAGCGTCTTCTACGGGACGATGGTTGATGTGCAGGGAAGTATGGCAATGTTCTTTATCCTTGCAATGGCGCTATCCTACCTGAAATGGCTCGGAGGGAAGCACATTGGCTGGATGATCGCGCTGTTTGTGCTGGGCAGCCTTGTGGAATGGGGCATATATTATGCCGTATTGTTCCTGGTTATTGATGCCATGATAGAGAACCGGGTAAGGTTCTGGGGAATACTGGTACTCCCCGGGGTTGCAGTTGGCATGCTAATGCTGTTCTTTGCGTATACGTGGGTGTTAACCGGTTCAGTTTCCGGCGGAGGCCTTATTGGTACTGCAGTCCAGGCCGTATCCGGGGGCGTTAACGGGTCAGGTTATGAAAGGAGCTTTGGAATTGTTGATTTTATAATCAGGGAATTTCAGCGGATCGTATCATACTTCACCTGGATTGGTGCAGGGCTTTTTATGGCCTTTCTCTTTATGCCTTCGAGAAAGCGGAGTGACCGCTTTGCTCTGCTCATGGTATTATTTGGGTTGAGCTACGTCTTCCTGATCATCAACGCTGCATGGGTACATGACTATAATCTCTACTACCTGATGCCCGGGCTTGCCCTGGCATCAGGCAGGGTTATGGGTTCATTGCACAGGCAGGGAAGAATGGCGGCCTTGTGCATAACTGGCCTGTTCATCCTAATGTCCATTGCCAATGTCTCAGAGGCCCGGAAGATGCATGACGGAACATTGTTTTTTGAGCTTGGGATGTATATCAATGAAAATACAGAACCCGGGCAGACTGTCATGGTATCAATTGATTATCATCCGGAGATCAGCTATTACGCAGACAGGACTGTGGTATACGGCGTCAGGGACCGGCAGGGATTTGCTGAAGGTGCTGTATCCTACATTGCGGTTCAGGGGGATGCTGGCGACGGGTTCTTCCTGGGCCTTTTAAGGGATTACCCGCACAGCATCCATGGCCCTTTTTTGGTCTTTAATGTTTCAGCGGAGAGCTGAACTGTAGACATAGGGACCTTCCAAGTAAACGGGATTGAGGTACTTGCAGGTTATCGGATAGTGGGAAAGGACATATTCAGGCCCGGTCTCGCGCAGAATTTGTATTTTTTCCGCGCAGCCGCCCCGGTAGAATTCGTCAACTGCCGGCAGGTCGCCCCCGGGCAGGTTTGAGGGCAGAAGGCCGACAACGCGGTCCCCTGTCACGGGATAGACAGCCACCGAAAGAAACGGGTCTGCCATCACCAGGTTATCCGTTCCGTGCTGTTCTTTGAGCCACTGAAGCGACTCATATCTGGCATTATCCAGGATTGCGTGCAGCCTGAATTGTTCAGGCTCAACAGCGTAGTAGCCGGAGAATGCAGAAAAAAACACTGCCGCGAGGATGACGGCGGCTGCCGAGATTGCCGCGGCCTTGCCAAGGTGCCTGATTGCGGAACTGATCAGATGGTAAAGGGCTATGGCTGCAAGCACCGAAGCACCGCACATCAGATAGTAGAGTGCCCTCTGGTACCCGATAAGAACGGTGAAGCCCAGGTAGACAAATAGCGATGCCTCGGCAAGCATCAGAAGCACCCAGCTGACAAAGATGCGGTCCAGCCGTTTCAGGAATGTCAGCACAATTCCTGCCAGGGCAAGCAGAGACGGCATGTAGCCGAAGAGGCGCGGAATGCTGTAGTTGTATTCGTGCGAGGCCCACCCCCTTTCAAAGAAAAGCAGGCTCCACAGGTGTTCAGATGTGGCAGCAATATTATTTCTCCAGACAAATACGACCATGAAGACCAGGAAAACAGATGCAACAAAGACCAGCAAAGGGGCAGCTTTCACTGTGAGTTTTCGGATGCTAAAAAGCATCAGCATCAGGATCAGAGCTGCTGCAAGAGGGTAAATAATCAGAGAGGCTGCAAACAGAATCGCACGGAGCATCCGGTCTTTTGCTGTGAATATGCTGAACACAAGTATCATTGAGGCAGTCAGAGGAAGGAAAAACCAGTTGCCAAGGAGATTCATATTAGACCGTATTGAGGCGAAAAACAAAACAGACAGGACAGCGATGTAGTAATTGCCGATTAGCTTCTTCACGAGTGCAAACAGGCCTAGGGAATTTACCGCCATAAATATTGCGGCCAGAAGCTGGTAGTGCAGGACAGGGTCAAGGCCGGTCTCCTGAAAGATTAGCGCCAGCAACAGGTGGAATCCCGGCTCCTTGGCCTGGTGATGCTCTCCTGTATAGGGATTTATGTTTTGCAGTTTACCCCGGTCAATAATCTGGATGGCCTGTGACAGGTGAGCCCATTCATCGTTGTGGATAGGGAACGGGTATGGTCTCTCTGACGTGATCCCCGTTAATGGATCCATGAAGCTGCTGAAGCCAAGGTGGACACCAAATACCAGGAGTGATGACAGCAGAACTGCCAGAAGCAAGGACTTGTAATGCATAGGAACCACCAAGGGGAACGGATTATTATAAATGTTGCGAAATGCCTGTTTTAAGCACAAATTATTTATAATAAGTATTGCTAAGGGGCAGTTATGGAAAAAGAATCCATCAATGAGGAGACAGATAAAGAAATTGCTGAGGATGCTAAGCAGAGCCCGGCAGGAGACAGCTTTGAACTCGGCGGGAACATCGTGCTGAAGGGCTTCCGGGACATTGACCGGGCCAACATGGTGATTGTCAAGAAGATGGTTGGCAGCTATGCGCGGCGAATGACTGATCTGTCCCCGAAGTTTGAGAGTCTGACACTGGATCTGAAAAAGATCCATGAGACTGAAAAGTCTGAGAAGTATGAGGTCCAGGCAAAGCTGATAAACGACGGAAAGCCCATGAATTCAAGTTCTCTTGAGCGAAACATTTTCTTTGCCATTGACAGGGCACTTGGAAAAATAGTGAGCGAGCTAGAGTAGACCGGGAAAGCTTTTTATAGTACATTGGTTTGGGGAGTTGTTATGATAGATGCTGTTTTTTTTGATCTTGACAATACGCTTATTGATTTCATGAAGGTGAAGCGCGCATCATGCGAGGAGGCTATTTCTGCAATGATTGATGCCGGGCTTGACATAAGGAAAGATGCTGCCATGAAGATCCTGTTTGAGCTTTATGACCACTACGGGCTTGAGTACAACAAGATATTCCAGAGATTCCTCAGGCAGACAATCGGCAGGATTGACTGGAAAATACTTGCCGCAGGCATCGTTGCCTACAGGAGAATCAGGATGGGTTTCCTTGAGCCGTACCCGGGTGTCCGGCGGACGCTGATGACAACCAAGCTGGGAGGGATAAAGCTCGGAATTATATCTGATGCCCCCAAGATCAAGGCGTGGGTAAGGCTCGCATCCCTTCGCTTCGGCGATTTCTTTGATGTCGTTGTAACATATGATGACACAAGGAAGCTTAAGCCTCATTCCCTGCCGTTTGAACGTGGGCTGAAAAGGCTGTCTGTTGCGCCAGAGAATGCGCTGATGGTAGGTGACCGGCCTGAGCGTGATATCACGGGTGCACGAAGAGTCGGCATGAAGACGTGCTTTGCAAGGTACGGGGCTGAGCGCGAGTACAGGAATGTCCGGGCAGATTACGTGATCGATGATATCAAGGATCTTCTGGGCATCATTGCAAAGGAGAACTCACAAAAAGGCTGATTCTTGGGTCTGCAATCGGTCTTACGGGGGTTGTCGTGGTTCTGGCGGATGCGGGGTTCCCGGGGCAGGCAGAGTCCGGGTTCACGGGATTAGGGCCCATTGGCAGGGGAAATGATACAAGGCTTCAGATTATGGTCCTGCTTTGCTGCCCTGGAGGCGTTACCCTAGGGGACAGGACCGTCGAGAAGGCCGTTAAAAATGAACACCCCAAGGACCGTGTGATAGTCGGTTGTAAGCTGCAGGAGGGTGCGTTTTCGGTCCTGCATGTCCCTGATGGCGGACCGGTAGTCCCGGGAGAGCTTTGAGAGGAAAGGGGTATTGTAGCGCAGCCTCATGACCTGCTGGTGAAGGCGCTGGTATTCATTGAGTTTCTCCTGCTGGGCCGCTGTGATTGCAGATGCAACAGATTTCAGGGTATCAAAGACCATCTGTTCCAGGGCCTCATGCTGCCCTGGATCCTTTACTGATATCAATTTCTGCCTGCACCTATTAACATCGGCCTTGAGTGCTGAGAGGGGGCGGAGCGCATTTCCTGCAATGTATGCAGGATAGGTACGGTTTACTCTCGCAAGGGTATTTTCAATCCACTCAGCCTCCGGCTGCGCGAATCCCTGCATTGGCTTATGCTCAGGGAGATTAACAACGCCGTCAAGGTGACGTCCTGCTGCAGCCAGGGCTGCCGAGGCAACTGAACCGTATGAGTCATAATTATTACCTACAAGGTCAAGGTACAGCAGGAGCTGCATGTCTTCTTTATCACAGATCGGGCGGACATTGGCATCCAGGATCCTCAGGTAGGAGCCTGCTGCAATCTTGTCTTCAGGCCTCAGGTAGTGCTCCAGCAGGGGATCAGGATAATGGCTTTTTTTTCGGCTCTTTGTCTTACGGAGAATAACCTCAGAACAGAGCGGCAGAAGAGCCCTGTTTCCTGAGGTCTTGATGGCAGGATCGAGGCCGGCGCAGTAGTCATAGACAACGGCACCCTTGACACCTGCCGGCGGATATACCTGCCGGATTTCTGCGGAACTCAAATTATCGGTCAGATAAGATAACAGTACCTGCTCTTCAAGGGGCGTATAGGGAACGGGAACTGACCTGGGCTGTACCTTGCTGAGTATTCCTGCCACGCAAAGATAATCCTTGCAGTATTCCATTTCAGGCATGCGGCTGACGTTCTTATTATGTCATGGCCCGGGTATGCTGCAATTATTTTATTGCGGGTGAAAGGGTTTCGGCAATCGCTGAAATAATCCACAGTTGATCCCATGGACTGAGCGGATTTTGCGGGGTGCCAATAGATTTTTATAGTATGATCTGCCCGCCTAGTGCATGGAACAAATCCGGATCAGGGTCAGGACGTGTGCTCCAAAAAATGAGATTGCCTATGATCCGGAGGGGGGAGTTTACAGGGTTTCGGTAAAGGCAGTTCCTGAGAAGGGCAAGGCAAACAAGGAGATTATGAAATTCCTGTCAAAGCATTTTGGAAAAAGGGCAGAGATTGTCAGGGGCCTGAGGTCAAAAGAAAAGGTCGTATGCCTGCAAAAGCTTTAAATAAATGCTTCAGATAACTGCCGGAAAATGACAATTGAAGGATTTTGCGGCCTGCAGGGCAAAAGGCATCTGGTTGCTTCAGGCCTTCCTGAGATGCTTGATTCAGCACAGGCACAGCTTGAAGAGGGCGGCAGAACTTATTGCAGGCCCGAGGGTATCTTTGATTATGATGAGTTGCCAAGCGCAGCCGCTGAACAGGCATTAGATGGACCAGAGACTTACTACCTTATTCAGACATCCGACCCAGACGGGACCATTGTTCAGGCTATGACCGTACAGGAAATAAGGGAAACATTTGATCCCTTTGACACCGCCATAATTCTTGCAAGCACGGGAAATACCCTTCTGAAGAGGGAGGGTGTGTATTCTGAGGGATTTTGCGGCAGGTATTAAATATTAGCTGGCTTAAGCAATTGATGATGAAAGATACGTTTAAGGCGGTCTTTATGCGGTCGCTCAGGGATTCCCTGAAAGTCTCATGGATGCTGATAAAGGTTTTTGTCCCGCTGTCCATCGTTACGGTATTTCTGAAGCAGATCGGAGTCATTGATTATATTGCGCCCTTCTTTGCGCCGGTTATGCAGGTCATGGGGCTTCCGGGCGAGACGGCAATCACGCTTCTGGCCGCATGCCTGAACAATATCTTTGCCGGTCTTGCAACCATGGCTGCGTTTGACCTGACATTCAGGGAGATCACAATACTCGGCGTTGCAATAGGGATTGCACACAACCTTTTTGTTGAGACAGGCATCCTCATGAAGCTGAAGATGGCAAGGCCGCGGATTGCGGTATTTAGGGTTTTTATTGCGGTTGTCGCAGGGGTTGTACTGAACCAGATAATGCCGGAATCTGTGAGCGGTGTTGTCATGAACCCGTTTGCTGCACAGGAGTTTTCGTGGGTTGCAACGCTTCAGGGATTGATGGTAACGTGCGCGCAGATCATTGTTGTGCTGTTCCTTCTGACGTTGGGCTACGAATTGCTCACGCTGTGGAAGCGCGCCACTTTTGTGAAGGATTGGCTTGAGATATTTCCGCGGATGATCGGCCTTGGTCCCGGGGCGCTTGGGCCTTGGATGGTCGGCATGTTCATCGGGATATCATATGGTGCAGGAATCCTTTACCGGATTGCGCACAAGCTGTCGCACAAGGACAAGTGCCTGATAACTGTGTTTCTGATTATTGCCCATGCTGTCATTGAGGACACGATGCTGGTTGCTGTGCTCGGGGGGAATTTCTGGTGGATACTGGTTCCGAGGGTTGTTGCTGCTGTTGCTGTTGTGAGGTTGCTGTCAATAGGCAATGTGTACAAAAGGTTTCTCTGGATAGGGCTTGCGAAAGGATAGGTTTCAGTCACCAATAACAGAAAGCTCGGTTATTCCGTCCGGCTCCTTTGCCCATAGGCATCGCCAAGAGGCTTTTTGCAGGTCAGCAGAATGAATTATGCGGACGTGGGCTGAAAACCTTATTGCTCCTGCGGTTCTGCGTATTCCTTAGGCGCTTCTGCCGGAGTTGCGATATAATGGGTTTTTCCGTTCTGCTCATACCTGTCAAAACGGTAGTACTGGCCCACCTGAGGTGCGTCAGAGCTCGGATGCAAATTTAGCGGTGTGGCTCTCTGCCGGGTCATCGATTGCAATGCATCACCTGGCGTCGGTTGATCCATTACCTTAACGTGCGCTATGCCCTGACTTATCTTTACAACATGGCCCTGGACAGAGCCAACCAACTTTCCCAGATTTGCTGCCATGAGAAATGATCAGATAAAGCAGTATTTAATTGTTTCTAATTGTCTTGCTGGGAATTCAGAACACATGACAATTCCGCAAGGCTTGTTATCTCATGATCTGGCTGTTGGTCTTTGTTTTCGGGTTCAGCTTTGCTGTGCTCGCCATGCCTGAGCCTGACAGTTGTCATGCCGAGCCTGTTGCCGAACTGTATCTCTGAAGTGATGCGGTCTCCGATGACAAGTATCTGTTCAGGCGGGAGCTTCATTTCCTCTGCGCAGTGGCGGAAATCTTTCTCAGTCTTTTCGTGCTCCACAACAACAATGTTGTCAAAGTATTCGAGCAGGCCAAGAGTGGCGATCTGCTCTTTTCTCTTCTCAACTGAGATTCCGCTGATGCAGCAGCTCACAAGGCAGAGCCTGTAGTCCTGGAGTGTCTTCAGAAGGTCAATTGCGCCGGTTGTGGGTGCCTTGGCTTTTGGATCGTAAAGGGTCCAGTTGAAGTCAAAGATGATTCCTTTGATCATGGGATTTATCTGGTAGTCAATGTATATAAGGCTTGCGAGCATAAAGTTTATAAATAAATACCATTTTTCAGTGGGAACAATGGCAAACATAATCGAAGCAAGGATATTTTATGGTGCGCACACTTCAAGCTATGAGGCTCAGAACAGCTCTACAGCAGGAGCAGGGAGAATAACAAAGGCATTTTTTGGCGTAGGCGATGATGTAAGTGATAGAGAACTCCGCAGGGTCATGGGAGAATCGGGCGGAGTGGCAGACAGAGTCAGAAACGGCGAGTGTAGGACCATGACCGGAGCAGGCGGGCACAAAGCAAGCTATCAGCATGTAATTCTAGATAACCCTTACGGCCTTCAGGTTGATGTAACGCTGGATTCAGGCGAGATCGCAGGATCATTGTCATTTGAAGGAGACAGCATATCCGAATTATTCTATTACCTGCAGGGAGCTGAGCCGATAAGGCACCTTGGGCAGCTTTACGGAGCAAGGGTTCAGGAGACCTGTGTATTTGACGGTCAGCTCACTGGAATAAAGCCGGTTTCTGGCACAGCAAAGGTCGAACCCGTCGGCCTTGAAGACCTGCCGGTGTTTGATGAGAACCCGTTCTATGTAGATGGCGGGGTTGCATGGGCAGTTCCAGCATATGAAGAGGCAATTGTCAGGCTGCTTGTTGCAGATACGCCTGAGCCCAGCAGCGACAGGACACTAATGGCTGTTGTCGGAAGAGACCCGACAGGATCACTGATCTACAGAGGAAGACCGGTTACTCAAGGCGGCGATCTTCTTGCGAAGCGAGAACACGCAGGAGCGCTCCGGACAGATGTAATAAGCGGTTATGACATCCTCATCCCGGCAGGCGCCACACTCAGGAGAATATGAGGACTTTTTCCTTTGAAGGAAAGACCCGCGTATTGCACGGGACAAGCGGCATCCCGTCCCTGGACAGCGCTGCTGTGAGCTTTCTTTCGACTGCTTATGATGTCCTGCACGGTTGCAGGTACCTTGACTTAGTGAGGTTGGAGCGCAGGTACGGCCACCGCGCAGGAGAGATCGGAAGGCTTGGCCTTACCGGGGACCAGGCAGGTATCGGATGCGTCTCCTATCTGAATATAGGTGCAACGGCAGCAGAGCGGCATGAAGAAGGGGAATACGGTTTCCTGCCAGAAATGTATGTTGAAGGAACGCTGGTGGTTGGAAGGAGAAAGCCTGAAGAATTGCACGGAACCCACTTCTACCATGTGCCGCCCGGAACAGAACATGAGATCCTGCCGTGGTTTGCCGGGGAGCTGGGTGTTCTGGTGATGAGGTATTCACCGGAGATTGTTGAAGATTTCAGGCTGGGGCAGAGGTTTGAGCTGAAGCTATCACCACCTTGAGATCTTTGTGATGTTGAGTGCCTCTGCGCGGTTGTACAGGGCTTCAGTTATCTCAAGGTCCTTTCTGAGGTACTCCCCGATCTTCTCCTGATCATTATCGATGCATAATTGCATGATGTCTGAGCCGTCGATGTCAAGGGTCTTCAGTCCAATTAATTCTGCGTATTCCTTGAGCTTTCCCCGTGTCTTTCCATACCTGTAGGCAGAGAGCTTCTCGCGCAGGTCAATTATTTCCTTTAGTGTGAAGGGGGCGATGGCAACGTTGTTGATGAAGCTTCTTGCAACAAGGAAGGGAAGGTCGAAGCTCAGGATATTGAAGCCAACGACGGGCGCGCCGGTCTTCCTGAATGCCCTCCATTTTAGCCAGAAGGCCTCAAGCATCCTCTTTTCCTCATCCTGGAGGATAATGCTCTCGTTGTACCTGATTCCGATTGCGACAATCCTGCTGTCAATCGGATTTAAGAGTCCGGTCTGCTCTTCGTCAGGCAGGGATTTTGCATGCTCAATGTCAACGGGACAGGTCTCGATGTCGATTATGAGTGCTGGCATGCGGTGGTATACGCAAATCTGCTATATATATTTTGGGATAATTTGAAGGATTTTCAGCCAAAAAAGAATAAAACGCCGAGGGAGGGACTTTCAGTCACTTCAGTTTCTGAAAGTGCCTTTGAACCCCCGTGCCCCGAAGGACAGAGGATTAGCAATCTTACGGTCCGAAGATCTCCGCAATGGCCAGGCTATGCGACCTCGGCGTGTTAGTCTGGCAAGATAAAAGAAATGCAGCAAGTTTAAAAGATTTTTGGTAAGTTTTATAAAGATGCTGACTTTCCCATTTTACATAGCGGGGTAGGGCAGTCAGGAGTGCCCGGTGGGCTCATAACCCACAGGTCAAAGGTTCAAATCCTTTCCCCGCTAGTTCCTTCCCAAATTCTATTTTTGTTTCCGGATTAATCTGTGCTCTATCAACTGCAAAGCCAATCCGTCGTCACGCCAAAATAGCAAATCAAGGAAACATTGATAAATAAAATCGGCCTACACCACACCCGGTGATCCTTATGACCGACGTAACATTTGAAAACATTAATGATTTATTGATGGATAATCCAATAACCTAGGAGACAATACCTCGGGATTGGGGTGTCCCTGAACAACTTTCTGCCAGCGCAGATTTTGGCAAATTCCAGGGACCAAACAACACCCAATTCATGCTTGCTGCAGCTGTTTTGGCAATTGTGGCATACAATGGATTCAGGCGCAGAGCTGTGGAGTTCGGGCAGACACCCGCAGAAAACCCGGGCCAAGGATACCAACGATAACTGACATCTAGTTGTCACTTTTTCTGAAAACAAAGATTTTTATAGGGGTTGCCTGCCAGAAATCAGATGAAGATCTGCGGCATTGATGAAGCGGGGAGGGGTCCTGTCATCGGGCCGCTGGTCCTCTGCGCGGTCATGATCGATGAGCAGGATGCGGGGAAACTCAGGCAGATCGGGGTAAAGGATTCAAAGGCACTTACGCCTGACCAGCGCCTCCGCATTTCTGAAGAGGTAAAAAAAGTCGTGACAGACTTTAAGCTCAAGATTGTTAGCATAGCTGAGATAGACAAGGCTGTTGAGTCTGAGGAATCAAACCTAAACTGGCTTGAGGCAAGAAAGTCGGTTGAGCTCCTTAATTCCCTTAAGCCGGATAGGGCATACATTGACTGCCCAAGCAATAACATAAATGCATATACAGATTATCTCAGGCAATACCTTCCGGAGAAGATGGAGGTTGTTTGCGCCCACAAGGCCGATGCAAAGTACGAGACGGTCTCCGCAGCATCAATAATCGCAAAGGTTGTTCGCGACAGCGAAATTGCGAAGATCAAGGCCAGGTACAGGATCGAGTTCGGATCCGGCTATCCGAGCGACCCGTTTACCAGGCAGTTTGTGCAGGAAAACTACAGCAAGTACCCGATCTTCCGCAAGTCCTGGGCGTCCTGGAAAAATGTTGCCAGGAAAAACGGCCAGAAAAAGATCTTCGAATACTGAAATCATAAAAATCCGCCGAAAGTGCCCTACCCCGGCCTGATAGAAATCCCGAGGAGGGATTTCTAGCATGCTAAAAATGTCCTATGGACATTTTTAAGCATAAAGGCCGGGGTTTTAAACCCAGCCCAAAAACGTCTGACGACATTTTTGAGCATAAAAAACCCAATCACCCCAAGGGATGCGGTATGAATTAGTTTGGGTTTTTAGTCATGAAAACTTGCTATCCACCATTAAAAGAGATCATCTAGTCGCCGCAAGCGGCGGGGTAAGTTTTCATAAATCGAAGAGTTTATATAGTTCTGGTTTTTAAACCTAACACTAAAAAGAGGATATGTTATGACGCTGATCCAAAAAATAGTGATGCGCGGATTCAAGTCTTTTGCCCTTAAAACCGAGCTTCTCTTTGGCAACCGATTCAATGTCATCCTTGGGCCAAACGGCTCAGGGAAAAGCAATGTGCTGGATGCCCTGTGCTTCGTCCTGGGAAAGTCCTCAACCAAGGGGCTGAGGGCTGAGAAATCCGCAAACCTGATTTATAACGGCGGAAAGAGCAAGAACCCTGCCAAAGACGGTGAAGTAAGCATATTCTTTGACAATTCTAAGCAGGAATTTCCAACAGAGGATTCTGTAATCAAGATTACGCGGGTAGTGAAAGGGTCAGGCCAGAGCGTATACAAGATCAATGACAAGACCAGGACAAGGCAGCAGATACTGGACCTGATGTCTCATGCGAACATCAACCCTGACGGCTATAACATAATTCTCCAGGGCGATATTATCAGGTTCGTGGAGATGTCTGCTATTGACAGGAGGCTGATTGTTGAGGAAATAGCCGGGATCTCCGTTTATGAGGATAAGAAGGAAAAGGCACTCCGGGAGCTTAACAAGGTTGAGGAAAAGCTCAATGAGGCAGAAATCATAATGAAAGAGAGGGAGACGCACCTCAAAGAGCTCAAGAATGACCGGGACCAGGCACTCAGGTACAAGGACATTGACTCAAAGAAGAAGGAGAACAAGGCCAGTCTCCTGGATATCCAGATAAAGGCCAGGAAGGAACGCATTGAGTCGCTAACATCTGAAATAGGCGATAATGAGGCCAAGGCAAAGAATGTAGCTGAGGAGATAGGTTCCCTAAGAAAGGATATTGAGGCAAAGAGGGCCGAAATCAGGCAAATCAGCACCGAGATTGAGGAAAAGGGTGAAAAAAGCCAGGTCAGATTGCATAAGGAGGTTGAACAGCTCAGGGTTGACACTGCGACCAACAAGACAAGGATTTCAAGCTGCGAAAACGAGATAGCCCGGATGGCCAGCAGGAAGGACCAGCTCCATAACACGCTCTCTGAACTTGAGGAGAAGATCGAGAAGCTGCAGTCTGAAAAGAACACCCTTGATGCTGATAAAGAGTCGCGCATCCGCGAGCTTGAAAAGCTTGAGCTGCGAATAAAGGGCTTTAGGAAGGACAAGGGCATTGACAGCGCCGGGGATGTTGAGAAGGAGGTTGACAGGCTCGAGGCCGAGGCTGAGGAGCAGTCTAAGGGCGTGCAGAAACTGCGCGAGGAGCAGCAGAACATGCTGCGCGAAAAGGACCAGATTGAGTACCAGTTGAGGACTGTAGATGAAAAGATTGAGAAGGTCGCAGAGATCGAGAAAGCCCACAAGTCCGAGCTTTCATCATTGAAGAAAAAGAAACAGGATTTCCGGGATGCCACCCTTGAACTTAATAAGCGCCTGACCGAGGATTCCGGCCTGGCAGCCAAGCTTGCTGAGGCAAGGGAAAGGCTTCTTAAGACCCGCGAGGAATTGTCCGCCCTGAAGACAAGGAGCATAGGGATAAAGGAGAGCATTGCGGGATCAACTGCTGTAAAGAAAATACTTGATATGAGGACAAAGTTCGGGGGCATACATAACACGGTATCGAACCTCGGCTCAGTGAGCAGCAGGTATGCGCTTGCGCTCGAGATTGCAGCAGGGCCGCGCCTAAACAGCATTGTCGTTCAGAATGACGAGGTTGCAGCAAAGTGCATCAAGTTCCTGAAGACCAATAAGCTGGGCATCGCAACATTCCTGCCGCTGAACAAGATGAAGGCCAAACCAATTGAGCCCGAGGTAACGAAGCTTGCGAAGGCCAATGGCGTTGTTGATTTTGCGGTTAACCTTGTTTCATATGAATCTAAGTTCAGGAGCGTATTCTCCTACGTGTTCGGGAACACGCTGATTGTGCAGGACATAGATGTCGCCCGGAGACTGGGAATCGGGTCTGCCAGGATGGTGACCCTTGACGGGGACATGTGCGAGACATCGGGAGCCATGCACGGGGGCTTCCGGAAGCGCGGGGGGCTTGGCTTCCAGGAAAAGGAGATTGTCGCCAGCATGGATGACTCTGAAAAGAGGGTTGCCGAGCTTGAGGATGTTGTTTGCGTCTACCAGAAGAAGAGAGAAGAGAATGAGGCGGCCATTGACAGGCTGCGAAAGGAAAAGGCTGAGCTTGAGGGTGAGATAATCAAGGCTGAAAAGAGCCTGCACCTGGGCTCAGAGGACCTTGACTATTCATTGAAGCTGAAGGAAGAACTGGGAAGGAAACTCGCTTTAGTTGACGAGAGGCTCAGCGCGGTGCAGATGAAGGTCTCTTCGCTGAACAAGATTGTGGCAAAGCTCAAAATGCAAAAGCAGGAACTCAGGGCAAAGATAAGCCACCTCAGGAACCCGACGCTTCTTGCTGAACTGAACACATTTGAGCAGAAGAGGGACCAGGTGAAGGATGCGATCAATTCAATCACGGGGGAAATCAAGAATATAGCTGTGCAGATTGACACCATACTGAAGCCCGAGCTTGAGAATACGCATAAAATCCTTAAGCAGCTGGAGCGTGAGGAGTTAAGCTTTGCCGATGAGATAAAGGCGCTCAAGGATAAGATCAAGGTTCAGAACAAGCAGCTGGCCGAGAAGGAGAAAAGCGAGAAAGAGTTCTATGCCAAGTTCAAGCAGCTGTTCACAAAGAGGAACAAGATCACCGATGATATACAGAAGATTGAGAAGACAATTATGGGCAGGGAGGAACAGGCCCGGAATATTGAAAAAAAGACCAACCTGCTGTCACTTGACAATGCCAAGTACAAGGCTGAGCTTGCGGGCTTTGAAGAGGAGTTCAAACCCTATGCCGGGGTGAAGCTCAACAGGAACAAGAGCGAGGAGCAGCTCAAAAAAGAGCTCTGGCAGTTTGAGCGCACGGTTGAGCAGATGGGGGCTGTCAACATGCGGGCGCTTGAGATCTATGAAAGGGTTGAGGAGGAGTACGGGAAGCTCATCAGGAAGAAGGAAAAGCTGCTCCTGGAAAAAGAGGATGTCCTTGGAATGATGGGGGAGATTGAGTCCAAGAAGAAGGAATTATTCCTGCATACTTTTGACAAAATTGCCGAGAATTTCAAGAGAATATTCTCCTCTTTGTCCACTAAGGGAGATGCCACCCTGTATCTCGAAAACCCCGAGAAGCCCTTTGAAGAGGGGGTCAGGATAAAGGTAAGGATCGCAGGCAAGAAGTTCCTGGATATAAGAAGCCTGTCCGGCGGCGAGAAGACCATGACCGCATTATCGTTTATTTTTTCCATACAGGAGCACAACCCGGCATCGTTCTACGTGCTGGATGAGGTTGATGCTGCACTTGACAAGAGGAATTCTGAGAAGCTGGCTAAACTAGTGGCAAAGTATTCTGATAATGCGCAGTACATAATGATCTCGCACAACGATTCGATAATTTCTGAAGCCGATAACCTCTACGGCGTGTCCATGAATGAGCATACAATCTCAAAGGTTGTGAGCCTTAAGATCTAGAACTGGGTCAGGGTGCCTCTTATGTTTTCTGCTGCCACGTCCCAGCTGTATTTATTAATTATGGTCTCCCGGGCGTTTTGCCCCAGAACCCTCCTTACCGAGCCCTTCTCAAATAGCCATTTGAGTTTTAGGCTGAGTACAAGGTCGTTCTTGGTTGGAAAGAAACAGCCGTTGACCTTGTCAGTAATGTAGTCGCCAAGGTGGCCAACCTTTGTTGCGAGGACCGCCACACCACAGGACATGGCCTCCATTGTTGAGAGCGAGGATGTCTCTGTCAGGCTAGGGAGGACGTACACATCCATTGCCTGGTAGTAAGGTATCACGTTCTGGGTTGCGCCTATGAATTTTACGTTTATGTCTTTCTTAAACATGTCCTCAAGGTGCTTGAGGCCTTCGCCCACTATAAGCAATGTTGAATTGGTCTCTTTCCTGACCCTGTTGAAGGCCTTGTACAGGGTCATGAGGTCCTTTTCACGCCCCAGCCTGCCGCAGTAGCCTATGACCTTTTTTTCAGGGCTGATCTGAATGTGTTTTTTTGCCTCTTCCTTATCCTCGGGGGGCCTGAAGCGGTGTGTGTTAACGCCCATCGTGATTACGACTTTCGGGACACGGACACCGATTCCTGACAGCTTTCTTGCTGCCTCCCTGGAAGGGGTTATTATTAATGAGCAGCGATTGTAGAGGCTTCTTGCCACAAGCTTCGTTCCATAGGATGCCAATGGCCTGAATATGTTCCAGGGCGAAAGGCAGTTGAGAGCAAGCTCCCATTCAATTGAGTGGATGTGTGCTATGATGGGCTTACCCATACGGCTGGCGTAGAAAATAGCGAGCATGCCGATAGGCATTATTGCGTGGGTCCAGACAATGTCTGCCTCTGCGACGGCCTGCCGGATCTCTTTGAAATGGAATTTCGGCGGGTGGTAGTCGCCGGTGCGGAACCTGTAGGACTCCAGGCGTATGACCTTAACTTTTGTGTCCGGGTCCACATGCCCGTGAAATTGCGGGAATTTGGGTGCCAATACGGTTACGTCATAGCCGTGGAGGTGGGGGATTATCTCTGACAGGAACCTTGCTATGCCGTCCCATCTCGGCAGGTAGGCATCCGTTGCGATCAATAGCTTTTTCATAGCTTGTAGAAGACCTCAGCATATCTTACATTGTTTTTCAGGCCGTTAAGCCAGGCCTGGAAATAGACGTTCCACATGAGAGAGATCCTTGTAGGCTTCTGGCTCTTATGGCACTTGAATGCCTCAACCTTGTACCTGAAGGTATCGGTTATGTCAACGACGAGCTTTGGTGAGTTGCGCTTCCGGATGTTTATTATGTTCCATACGTTGAATGAGTAGACGTTACAGGAGTGGCCAATCTCGCCCACGATATCCAGAGTTGCCTTGTAGACTGCCTGGTGGTTCGGGTGGGGGTCATCGATTGAGTGGGTGAAGATCTTTATCGGCTTTTTCCTGAGTATTATTCTCTTAATCTTTTCCTTTATGTTCTTGGCTTCTATTTCTTCATTGAAAAGTCCTTCCTTTAGGCCGAGGTAGATTACGTCACCCCCGCCTATAACCTTGTTTGCCTCCGAGCATTCCTTTACCCGCATCCTGATGACCTCTTCCCTTTTGAGCCAGGGGTGGCTGCCCTCGCCGTACGAGAAGATGACCGTCGTGATCTTCATTCCCTCCTTTGCAAACTTCGCCAAGGTTCCTCCGGCACCCAGGATCTGATCGTCATTGTGAGCGCAGAGAACAAGTATGTTTTTGGCCATGAATTAATTATGCACGATGGGTTAATAAGGTTTTCGGAATGGCGAGGCTACGTTTTGGGGCGAAACCCTTCCTTTAGGCTGAGAAGAACCGGATCATATTTTTGCATTTCGGCTGCATTGCGGAACAGCCTTTTTTTGCCTCTCTGCACGAGGCCGATCATATAGAATTCAAGCGTTGGCTCGAAGTATTCAAAATTAAGCAGAAATCTGGATTTATAGACCATCCGGAAGTCCAGGGGAAAAGATGACCCGTCTTTTATTCTCTTGAGTCCGAATTCAGATATCCTTGATAAAAAGTTGTCAAACTGTTCCCTTGTGAGGCTTAGACGCACCATGTGGGATATGCATCAGCAGGTATATATATTAAACTTGCTTATCCTGAAATCCCGGCATTTGTGCTTTTAGATTGGCTGATCCTATGGCAATTCACCTGTTTTGACTGAGCATTACGGAGAATCATTGCGGAATGGCTATCGCAAAAATGGTTTCGGCCATATGGGGGAACCGGGATTCCGTCTTCTTCTAAAAGTTTTCCGTATGCTAGGCAGGTTTTATCTGGACAACGCTCCCAGCCCGCATGACCATACAATACATAGACAGCTTGGTAAGCAAGGCATATAGAGAAGAAGTTGGTCCTATGGCACCTGACACTGAAGATCGACTGGCAATTCTGAGCCGGATCCACAGAAGCACGGCAGCAAGGGATCTGTTCAAAACCAGGACCGGATACGCGATTGACGGTTTGGACGATCTTAGGTTGGTAGCGATTCAGTTAGGTGAAGACCCTCATGGTTTTGATGAAACTTTGTGCTCTTCTGAATTCTCAAAGTGGGCAGAGAGAAGAGGAGCTATGGATATCGATTAACCATCGTTTCTCAAGAACCAATCAGCAATCTCATCGCTTGTCGTGAGCCAGACGTCATCATGATCAGATATGTATTCCAGTGCCAAGTCAAGGTACTTAATCCTGAATGGCTGGCCAATGATGAAGGGATGAAGGCCGACTGCCATCACCCGGCTGCCCTCTGCGTAAAGAGTATCGAACTGATCCTTAACTATCTGCAGGAAGCCTTCGCCGGAAAGGCTCTTTCCGACAAATAGGGGGATGTCATTCACCTCAATTGAATACGGGACAGAGATCATCCTGCCGAGCTTTGTTGGAATCCTGCAGGGCTGGTCATCGTTGCACCAGTCAAGGACATACCTGATACCGTTTCCTTCCAATATCTCGATGGTATCGTAGGTCTCGGTCAGTGCAGGACCCAGCCAGCCCACAGGTGGCTGACCTGTTGACCGGTGAATAGTGGCAAGCACATCCTCAAGATAATGCCGTTCATTGGAGACATCATGCTGGAAGGTTGAATTGTTCTTTCCGTGGGCAGCCCATACCCAGTCGCGCTTGTTTCCTTCCTCTATGATCCTCGGATAATGCTCGCATACATCAGAGTTGAGAAGAACGCTTGCCCGCACAGCATGCCTGTCCAGGACATCAGCAACACGCCAGATACCGACGCGGACACCGTAATCGCGCCAGCCGTAGTTGAGGGGGTCAGGGTCAAGATGCGCTGTGCCGGGAAAGATACTGGTGGAAGGCCTGTTCAGTTCATAGTGTTCAACATTGAGGCCTATGTATACTGCGATGCGGGCATCATTGGGCAGCCTCCATTCAGGCCGGTCAATGATTGGTGAGTATTCAAACATGCTTAAGCACCTCATCCAGGCTCATGACATCTGCATACTTAAGGTGAAGGTCTGCGAGGCTCTGGTCGTGGGCCTCAGGAATCCGGTCGCCAACAGCCTCTTCAACCACAACAGGTATGTAGCCGTACTGGATTGTGTCAACTGCTGTAGCTCTTACGCAGCCGCTTGTCGTGCATCCTGTTATGATGAGCGTATCCTTGCGGCTACTGTTAAGCCTTGACGCTAGGTCTGTCCCGAAGAATGCTGATGCGTAATTCTTGACAATAAGCCGGTCTTCAGGATGCATGTGGATTCGTGGGTCGATCTCAACTGCATCAGTGCCTGAGCGCAGTGATGCCAGCCCCTTCTGCTTCCTGTACCATATCCCTGCCTCAGACATGTCATCATACCGCACTGCTGTGAAATAGACTGGGACATTTTTTTCATGCGCAGCACCCAGAAGCGTGTTAATTGCGCCAATCTGAGAGGATAGGTCTGTTCCCAGGGGCATTTCTTCATGGGTGAAGGCGTTCAGCATATCGATGACAATTAGGGCAGGATCGCCAAAGCCCATGCTGCAGCCGAATCCTCTTTCCCTGAGCTCAGAGTAATCCATAATGACTCAGAAGGGGTCACATATTTATATAGATTTGTTGACGAAAATAACCGACAAACTTATATAATTGCTGTGTTTTAATTTCGGCATGATTGAGGAAAGTCTCAGGGAATATGGATTAGGCGAGAAAGAAACCAGGGTCTATGTGTCGCTGCTGCAGACAGGCCTTGCGCCGGTGCACCGAATTGCAGAAAAGTCCCGGATCCAGAGGACTACTACTTATGACGTACTGAAATCTCTCAAGGAAAAGGGGCTGGTCAGCTTTGTTGAGAAGGACAGAAAGACATTCTTTGAGGCAGTGGATCCGGCTAAACTGATCAGTGCGCTGAGGGAGAAGGAGAACCGGATAAAGCAGATACTCCCGGATCTCATAAGCATGAAAGAGAGTGCCCTTGAGAAGCCAAAGGTGACAGTATATGAAGGTAAGACGGGGCTGGTCTCGATACTTGAAGATATCCTGAAGACAAAAGATGATTTTCTGTGCCTTGCATCCAAGAAGGCGCTCTTAAGGATGCTGGAATTCTATTTCCCGAATTTCGTAAAGAGAAGGGTAAAGCTGGGCATACGGGCAAAGCTTGTTCTTGATGCGAAGCCCATAGTAACTGAGCAAACCGAGTATAAAATCGTGAACAAGAGGTTTAATACCGCCACATGGATCTACGCTGAGAAAGTCGCGATCCTATCGCTAACCAGCAGGGAGCCCATGGGAGTGATCATAGAAAACAAGGAGATTGCTGACAGCCAGAGGATGATGTTTGATCTGATATGGGGTAGTGCGTGATTTTGCTAATTATTTTCAATACTGAAAAAAATAAGCGAACATGATCGGGATAGAAAAAAATAAATAGTTGAATTGTTTAACAGTTGAATCATGAATATAATTAAAATGTCTTCAAAGGGACAATTGGTGGTTCCGCAAAGCATAAGAGAACTTGCGGATTTGGAAGAAGGTGAAAGGTTTGTGGCTTTTCCAATAAAAAAGGGCGTTGTTTTCAAGAAAGTTGAAATACCATCGGTTAGCTTTGAAGAACTTGCAAAGGAAATTCAGCAACAGTTTAAAAGGAACGGAATAAAGAAATCTGATGTTGCTGAGGCTGTTAGATGGGCAAGAGGGTAGTACTCGATACTAATATCATCATATCTGCATAGGGGTGGGAAGGCAAAC
>JBDRAZ010000067.1:0-18975 GCA_043823195.1 archaeon | reverse complement strand
AACGGCTCAAGAAGCAGAAGAGGAGCAAATGCCACTGCGTTCCTTCTGTCCGTGATTCAAACTCTCCGTCTGAACAAAAAGAACGTGCTCGAAGGACTTCAAGATATTCTAAATATGGCTTCAGGATACTAAAGAATTACGGGGAGACCCTATATTAACCTGTTCTCAGAAAACTTGCAATCGAGCCGTATTCAGGTGTTATTTCCTGAATGCACCACATCTTTCTTAGCCAAGGCTTAGTTTTGCTTTTTTTAAAACTAGACGTATACTCTCCCTGTTTATTTTCCTTAAATCTTTTTTCTTTCTAAGCTCTTGAGTCAATAGCCTTATTGACCACCTCTTTCTTCCTTTAGGGGCTGAACTACATGCATGTGCAATTATCTCTGCTTCGTGTTTCTTTGTGTACTTTACAGGCTGACCGCTTCGAGGTTTTTCTTCTAAAGCATAATCAATGCCTTTCTTTATGTACCTTTTTTTGACCTGTGCCACAGTGCTCCTGTTAATACTCAACAACATTGCTATCTCATCGCTTTGTTTTCCTTTGTTTGTTAAAAGCAAGATGTTTGCTCGTGTTAATTTCCTTGCTTTATTTGTTCCAGTCTTTAAGAGCTTCTTTAGAAAAAGAATCTCTTTTTTTTTAATTCTATAATAATTCGTTTCATAAATGAAACTAAGAAGAGCTACTATATAAATGTGATGGAAAATTAAGTTGTCGGGCTAATGGCCCGCCTGGATGGAGAACTCAGAAAATTCATTTTTTCTTTCCATCTTAATCCTAACATCCTCAACAGAAGCAGCAGGCGGACCCTTTTTACACCATTCAATCAGTTTATCCAACCCCGTCTTATCCCCCTCTGCAACAACCTCTACTGTCCCGTCCGGGCGGTTTCTTACAAAGCCCCTCAGCCCCAGACCCAGCGCAACATCACGGCACCTGAATCTGTAGCACACACCCTGAACCCGGCCCGACACAATAAGCCTGCACCTCATAGAAGAACCTGGGCATGCGGGATGCCCTGCACCTTGATGGTTTGCGAAAGGATTCCGGCAGCCTTAAGCACCCTTATGGACTTTTTGCCGACAGCATTTACAATATATGCGCCCCTTACCAGCCTAATTAACTCATCGCTGCCGGCCTCTTTGCCGGCGTAGAAACCAGAGGCGCAATCAAGCTGCACCCCGTTCTCCTCGAATTTTTTCCCAATCAGGTCGCTATCACAGACCGCAACTATAACCTTTTTGTCATGTGATTTGTGCAGTTTAACAATCATATTTTTCCTTTGACCGGCTGGTGCGCTCCGCAGGCCTGGCACACCATTGATGCAACGTTTCCCTTCCTTTCAAGCTTTGTATCCGGCCGCCTGCACACCGAGCAGATTACAAACTGGTCAACATACAGCCCAATCTTCGAATTGATCATGGATGCCGATACCTTCCGTCCTATTATTACGGCAGACTTCTTCATGTCCCCGGGCGCCGCAATCTCCTTAAGAATGAACTTGAGCAGGTGTTCCGGTGTTCTTCTTAGATCCCCTGCAATTGCATAGAAGTTGCTGATTATGGTGCGGTTACCCTGGATATGCCCCCTGACTTTTGGCACCTCAAACCTCGCGGTCTGAAGCACAGATTCGGGCAGATTCGATCTGGCACGCTCCAGCAGTTCCTTGTATTCCATATCGAGGGGGATGAGGCAACACTATTTAAAGCTATTGGTCGTCAATGCCTTGGAACTTCAACTGGGCCGGCCACCAATGGAAACTTTTATATTGTGACAAGCCGCTCAACTGGTCATGCGCCTTTTCCACAAAAAGAGGAAGACAGACAGGATAACCGATCTGCGGGACACCACGCTTGCCCGCCTTGATACCCTTAAGGAGTTTACGCCAAATCAGTTCTACTCAATTACCGCCCTGTTCTTCAGGAAATACTTTGCGCTGGGCCACAACCCAACCTATGAAGAGGCGGGGGAACTCATGAAGGCAAAGAAGGTCAGGAAAGCAATTAAGCGAAAGGTGTTCCTGTTTACCAGCAAGGTTTCAAGGCTCCGTTATGGCCAGCAGCACATAACCAAGGGCAGAATCGAAAAGTTGCTTCTGGAGTTCCGCAGTATTGTGCTGCTTCTGACCGTTAAGCGGATAACCGAGACCGCCGGAAGAGCCCGGCGTGTGCATAACGCCGTTAAAGAGGCAGGAGCCTATGCGATTCTTCAGGCGGAGCTTGCAAGGGACGTTATAGAAAAAACTGCCGAGCTCCTGACGATCCGGATATACCTTCTTCTTATGCGTTTCGGCAGGGTACGCCCGCAATCTAAGGAAGACCACAAAGGCGCGCTTTCTGAGATTGACAGCCATCTTCGCGCCGGCAACGTGGCAGAGGCAAAAATGCGCTACAAACAGTTTTTGCTGAAGTACAAAACCCTGGCATCTCATGAGCGCGCACAGGTATACCCGCGGCTCCTGACGCTCCACAAGAAGCTTACTGCTTCCGGCGACGGAAAAAGTAGTATGCAAAAATAAGCAGCGTTGTTGACAATAACGAAATAGTCGCAAAAAAGATCCCCTTATTCGACATGATTCTGCCCTTGATGCGGCTGAACGGCCCTGCAGATTGCGGCACCTCAATATTCCTTTCCTTCAGTGATATCAGATACCTGCAGCTCTCAACGACATTTGTAATGATCTTCTCGGCTTCCGCAAATTGGGATGAGTTAATCATTCCGCTGGCCTTTGTCAGGAGTTCGTTAAGCTCCAGGCATTCGGGGTTCTCCTGCAGGAGGTCTTTAGTGAAAGATATCTTGGTGTTAAGCTGCGTCCTGTTGTCCTTTCCCTTCTCAAGGGAATGTATGAAGAACTTGGCCCGGTCAGTGATCTTCGGGTCATCGACCTCTGCCGTTATTAGCACCTCGTACTCGCCGTATGCCCGCTGCGGAAACATAATCAGGCTAACCTCTACCGTCTCCCCGCTGGGCAGTTCCTCGATATACGTCTGGCTGAAGTTCAGTTTGATATTTTCATTGCCGACCTCGCCTGACAAATGTATCCCCTTCAGGGTTTTGTTCCCGCTGTTTTGCACATATATCGGCACGATGACGGTGTCATTCTCATAGGTTGTTACAAGTCCCGGCGTAAGTATGTCGAATGCAACAAACCGGCTTGAATTATCGGTCTTTGACAGTGTCTTTGGCGACTCCACATTAACCGGGCTTTTTCCTCCCCCCCCGCTCTGCTGGGGGGTGTCGGCGACATCCGGCGAGATGACAGTCAGGAGAACCCTGTTGCTTGCAGTCATGCTGTAGCCGTCAGTGGCATTGAATATGATAATCTCCTCGCCCACGAAGTCATTTTCGGGGTTGAGCATTACTGTGTTCGACCCGTTTGAAATCAGCACCTCGATTTCCGCGTTGCCGTATACCGAATACTGGATGCTGTCATCGGTATCGGGGTCATTGAAAAAGTCATCCAGATCTATCCAATCCATGATTCTTGTGTTTTTGGTCCATGTCTTGTTGGTTATCACGTATTTAATCTCTATGTCAGTTATCTTGGGGGTATTATTCCCTCCAGAGCTGAGATTTGCATAGAACTCGAGGTCCTGCAGGGGCGGCGAGATTATTTTTGTTCCGTTCCGGATGGGACCGCTCCAGTTGTATGAGAGGCCGGTGCGGGAGGTCCTTGTCCAGAATGAGATATTCGTTGAGTACAACCCCCCCATCCCCGGTGCAGCGTCAATGATCCCTTTTGCATATATCTTGGATAGGTTATACTCCTCAGCGGGCCCAACCTCCATCTTTGACGAAAAGTACAGGCCGGACTGCCGGTATGTTCCGTTGGTGTCGTTCAGCACAAGCGCGCAATCTTCATTTAGCCGTGTATTGTTGAATGACCCCCCCGGAAAGTCAGGGCAGCCATAACCCAGGGTGCCAAACACAATCTGCCTGTTTGAATTGTTGACGGTCACGTTCCAGTAGGCAGACGCATTTGCCCCGAACAGGTCTGTAACAGTAAACATTACCAGATAGTGACCGGCAGCAGTAAAGTTTGGCTGATAGGCCCACGAGTCATTCACGCTGGAAAGGACATAGCCCGCCTCCGGCGGGTGGTAGTTGCAGGTTCCGTATGACGGATTCCATCTGCATCGGAGCCCCTGGCTGTTGTTCTCGCAGGTCAGGAAGCTGGTGTATGTCAGCCCATCGCAGAATTCAAAGTGCGTTTCATTCAGCCTGGCAATGTGCCAGGTGAAGTTGAGCGGGTCATCCTCCGGGTCTGTTGAGTTCTGCATGAACGTGAGGCTTCTGTTTTCCGCTACGGTCGCCTCTGTCCCATTGGGAATGACCCAGATGATCACCGGCGCCCGGTTAAGGGTCACATGGAAAAGCTCGCTGGTGTTGGCAAGCCCGTCGCTTATCGACACGTTGAAGGTATATCTGCTGATGCTTGAGTTCCTGGGTGTAAAGTTAAATCTTTTGGTGGATGAAAAAAGCGTGGAGTTTGCATGGGTCTGGGTGATATTTGGTGCAATGCCGAAACTCAGCAGGTGGGCGTCATCATCGTAGCCCGTTGCAATTATGCTGCATCTCAAGTTATATGTGCAGGTGAAATTCCCGTGGGGGCCGAAATAGGGCGGGTGATTAACAAAGGTTATGTTGAGCACAAACGTGGTCCTTGCGATGCCGCCGGCGCCATCATCGGCAGTAACCGTTATGTTATGCCAGCCCGTTTCGTTGTATATGGGCGTCATGCTTAGCCTGGCAATTGATTTCAGCGTGGTCCGGTTCGTTGTTATGTTTAAATAGCTGATGCTGAGCCTCGAATAGTTGGTTGAGAAGGTTATGTTGTTCCTTTCGCGGTCTATTGCCGTAATGTTCATTATGAATTGAACGCCGGTTGTTGCGTTCTGGCCGGGGATAGGATAGATTATTGGCGGCCTGTTGAGCGAGACCTCGATGCGCACGATTTGCGAGTCAGATAGGTTGCCGTCCGAGACCGAGACAAGGACGCTATAGTTGCCCAGGGCCGGCGCCGTGAAGTTCATGAGCCCGATTCCGCCGGCGGGGTCAAGCGTAAATACGCTGAAATTGGAGTCGTTGGTGCTGAAAAACAGCAGATTCCCGTCATCGTCACTGGCAGTAATGTTTGCCAGGTATGTCTCATTGACGGTTGCAGTGATGTTGTATATTAAGTCAAGCACAGGGGGGACATTAATGTCCCCAACAGTGACCCTCATTATCGCCGTGTCAGTGGCGCCGAATACATCCCTGACTGTAAATTTGATTATGTGGACCCCCGTATCCTCGTTTCTGGGGATGAAGGCAAAAACGGCGGCAGTATCATTGATGGTCTGCTTTACAAGCTTGGTGAAGTTGCTAGAGAAGTTCAGGACATCGTAATCCGGGTCGTAACCGCTTATATTTATGATGACCGCGCGCGCTTCAGTTACAGAAATGTCGGTTAATGGGTTTATGGCGGGCGGGTGGTTCTCCCTAACTTCGAATCTGCCAAGGCCCGAACGCTTAACCCCCTGATTGTCAGACACAGAATAGTTGATCGTGTGGTTTCCGATGCACGTGTCGTCTGCCTGGAATGATATGAGCCCCCCCCAATTCATATTGAAGCACGAAAAGCTCCCGTTGACTATTGAACTGCTGTAGAATAGCACATCACCGTACACAACGTCAGGGTCTGTCGCATTGACCTGTGCACTAAACGGAACATAGGCTGCAGCAGTATAGCTGCGGTTGTAAAGTGTTGGGGGGTCATTCACATTTATGACCGTAAGCCTCACCTTGCCGCTGGATGTGATGTTGTAGCTGTCGTTTATATAGAAGTAAACTGTCTCGGTTCCGGCCCAGTCCTTTGGGGGATAAAACGAGACCGATTCATTTTCGTGGATCTGGACCACTATCTTCTGGGTGTCTGATGCGCTGTAGCTCAGCGGGTCCTTGTTCTGCCCGGTGCATTCCAGGTTGTCAAGGTCATAGAAATGCTCAAATAGGGTGATGTTGTTTGACAGGTTAGTGTCCTCATACCACGTGATGTTCTGGATCGGTGTGCTTTCGTTGTAAACCGGGGCCCGGTTGACGTTGCTGACCGAAACATTCCACTCGACGCTGTCCGCGGCCTTTGCAAGGTCCTCCACCCGTATGGTTATGTTGTTATGCCCCCAGTCACAAAACCCCGGCACATAGTCATACGATGACGAATTCTCACCCATTAGCAATTGGTTAAATATCCAGTAGCTGGTCAGCACATCGCCATGCTGTAAATCCGGGTCGGTCGCAGTATGCGAAAACTGAAGCGTCTCATTTTCCCCAATCCGCGGCGTCTGGTTTACCGGGACCCACGAAGTGATGTTTGGGGGGTCATTCACATTGATTATGACGTATGTGACCTGGGCCTGGTCATATTCAAGGAACGTGTCTCTTACAATAATCAGGAATGTGTAGTTTCCGATATCATCGTTGTCCGGTGTGAAATTGATCCGGGCCGATGTGCTGTTGTAGTTTCTCATGCTGAACACCTCAAAGCCGACCTCCAGGGCCTCTGAAGTGAAATTGAGAGGGTACTGCCCGTCAGCGTCCAGTGCATGGATAAAAATGTAGTGCGTCTGGTCCTGGAAAACACTGAACATGTCATCATCTTCAAGGTTCTGGAGTTGCGGCTTTGCTGCCTGAGAGCCGGCTGCAAATAGCAGCACCAGGACGCAAACCCCGAATAGCACGGATCTTTTCATTTTATTACCTGGAACCTGAAGGGCGTTGTCGCATACCTCTTCTTCTGGTCTCTTGCAATTATTACCACAAGGTGTTTTCCCGCCATGCTGTCTTCAGCGTCCAGCCGGATTTCGCCGTCCACAATATCGATCATCTGCGAGTCCTTTGAGATCGTGACGGCGCCTTCGCCGCCGATCACATTAAGCCTGTAGTGGAACGCCTCGCCTGCCCTAATTGTCTGGAATGGGATTTCCTCTATCTGCGGCGGAAGAGCCTCAGAATCCAGTACAGTAAACCCGGTTCTTGCTGGCGCAACAAGAGTCAGCAGCAGGGTTAGGGCCACGACTAGCAGGACCGGCAGGAACCTTCCCGGCTGCCTTTTCCTTATCCGCAGCAAAGTGATCTGCCTGTGCAGCTTCTTGATTTTCCTGTAAGCTTTTCGTTTGGAGCCCTCATCAAGTTCGTTGTACATTGCGAGAACCGTTGTATAGCCGTCCCTTATCCTTTCGGCATCGCCTGAACCGATGGCCCTCTGCAAAATTCTGATGTGAAGGTCGATTTGCTTTACATCCTTTTTGACCACTTCCCTGGCCTTTTCCATAATGGCTCTTCTTACAATGCTCCTTGCATCGGCAATGAGTTCCCGGAGGAGCTCCTTGCTCACGGGCAGCTCCTTGTATCTTATCTCAGTAATTGTTTTGTAGTAGTCAAGGATGGCATCCCTTAATTTGTCTGAGGCCGCCTTGTTCTCAAGTTCGTGCGTCAGGTCCGCGAGAGTGAATTCATACTTCAGGTCAAATAGCTGCGTAAGGGTTCCCTGTATCATCAGGAATAGTTCATCAAACAACTCAGATTCCGCGTCTTCGCCTATGCGTTTTTCCAGTCTGTCGAGATTCAGGCTGATCTCGGCACGGATTTCCTCCAGCCTCGGGCTCTTGAACTGGACCAGCGCCCGGACAGCAACATACAGCCTTCTGATCTGCCTCAGCACCTTCGGGGCCACCATGCAAATGGGGCTTTCCAGCAGAAGCGTTACAAATTCCAGCACAATCAGTATGTTAAGTATTATGCGCTGGCCGTAGATATATGCAATCAGTATCAGCACGGCTAGGCACACCGCAATTCCGAGGCCGAACTTGCGAACCGCCTTGCTGGCCGGCCGTTCCTCATCGTCGTTTTTTAGATAAATGCGGCCCCGCCTATAGGCCAGGTATGATGCAATCAGGAAATCAAGGATCACAATAATCCAGGGGAACTTCTCCGGCGCAAACGGGATGTGCCTTGCCGGGCAGGCCTCGCACGGCCCCCCGCAGTCCTCCTCCTCCTCCCCCTGGTTCCGAATCCCGTCTGAGCAGGTCGGGCATGGCGGGCATGACCCCCCGCAGTCAATGCCTGCCTCTCCCTGGTTCTTTATTCCGTCTCTGCACGTTGGGCATGGGTTGCACGGCCCCCCGCAGTCAATGCCCGCCTCCCCCTGGTTCTGCATTCTGTCTGTGCATGTTGGGCATGGGTCGCACGGCCCCCCGCAATCCACACCCATCTCTCCCTGGTTTTGCTCTCCGTCTGAGCAGGTCGGGCATGGCGGGCACGGCCCCCCGCAGTCAACTCCCTTTTCACCGGCGTTCTTTATGTGGTCAAAACACGTGGGTATGTATCTGCAGGATCTGCTTGCGTTGGGCTTGTAGTGTTTCGTGCCGCAGGCCGTCAGGTCCTCGCAGATTCTTAAGGAGACCCCCGCCGGCAAACACGGCCCCCATTCAGAGCACACCCACTTCTCAACGCACGGGGTTGGGGTCTGCGGCGGGGAAGAGGGTGACGATTGCTGCATCATTGACTCAACAACCTCCACCACAGTCAACAGAACCCAGTTGGTCTGCACCCACCCGCCCGCGTCATCATACGCAAAGTATCTTATCAGGCGCTCACCAAACCAGTCTGAATCCGGGGTAAGGGTTATCTTGTGCGAGAATTCGTCTATATCAACCCTTATGTTGGCTACAAGGGTATAGTTAAATGTGAGCGGGTCCCCGTCCGGGTCCATTATGTAGTTGTCAAGGTCTCTGCCGGTCAGCACCGAATCTTCAAACCAGGTTTCGTTCGGCAGCCACGCAATAAGGACGGGCATCCGGTTTGTGATGTAGTAGCTGTCATAGGCAAATATTGTTGCATTGAATCTGTCGTTGCATGTGACATTCCACCAGTGCAGGCCCTTCAGGGTTGGTGTGAATGCGTAAGTGTAGTTCTGTGTGACCGGGTCAAATGACATCACCGCACCGGAACCGTAGGTGCCTGTTTCGTTAATGGATATCCGGCAGGTGCCGTCAGTTATTTTTGAGTTGTTGCCCCAGCGGAAATCAGCATGGAAGTTCATCGGGTTATTAACAAAGTTTGGCCGCAGGTCGCTGTCATCACCAAGAACAAGCGTTCCCCCTTCAACGATTGTATAGTTGCCGTAGAACGAACCAACGCTAAACAGGATGTCCTTGGCTGTGTCCCCCAGGATCAGTTCCGTGGAGCAAATCCAGGGGTAGCAATACGCCCCGTTCCAGATGATGCGCGGCATTTTTACGCTTATGTTGTATATCCAAACGCTTGCCGGGGCGCGCAGGCCGGGGGTGCCGGTTATGTTTACCTTAATGAGGTTGTGCGTAATGTTCAGGTGGGCATCAAGATCATACCCGTCAATATCTTTTTCATGGAATCCAAAATCAACCTGCCCCCCGTTTGGCACACCTATTGTAAGGTTCTCCACATGAGTCCAGCAGTCGAGCCTAGACAGGTTGGTAGTCAGGTTGTTCTTGAACTTGTCCCACTTTGGCTCTTTGCATACCACAAGCTGCCAGGGATGCGTCGAGATGGAGTTGCTGCAGCTCATGTTGTCCTGGGACCTAACATTGATCAGGTGCCACCCCCTCTGCTCATCGGTGGGGGTAAAATTGACGATGCCGCACACCTGCGCCTGCCAGCAAAACGGGTTATAGGACAGGTTGAAGAGTGTGGTGTCGAGCGTAAGGTTCACCAGGTCACCCCGTTCATCATCTGCAAAGATCTGGTCGCAATAGTATTCATTGCCCACCTGGGCAGCCTCAGCGCAGCTAACGTTGATCCTTGGCGGCCAGTTTATGCAGATTTTTGCAGTGCCATAGCCCACGTCACTTGCCTTTCCTACAATCTCCATCCGCTCCCCCCGGAATGAACTTGTCTGGTAATAGACCATTGTCGTGGTTACGGCAGAGGCAACTATGAGTATGATGGCCAAACCGGCAATCATGTTGTTTGTTACCGGAATCAGGTCTGCAAACGATTGTTGATTCTCAACCAATTTCTTATATTTTTTCTTCATTGTTGATTATCCACACCCACCTCAATGATTCTTCTGGACGAGTGCCTGACCCCCCAGTATTTCATGAACTCCCTGAGGTCGCCAATCCTTTCCAGCGGGACCAGAACGCTGCTCCTTCCCACGGGCTGCCCCCCGAGCAGGTCCAGGGTGCCCTCCTGCCCTTTTCTTCCCTTGAGGGCATAGCCAAAGAGGGTCTTTCTGGAGTGGCTCAGGTTTTCGAGGTTATAGCTGACTAGACACAGGGACCTTGTCTTCAGGAGGCGGCACACGGGCTTCCCCCTCTTCAGGCTATGGCCTTCTGAGATGGCCCTTGGCAGGAGCTCAGACTCGAGGAGGCGTGATGCCGTGCAGAAGGAGACCTTTCCTTTTAGGATTGAGCCGGCAGCATTCCTTGTGCTCCTGCTCTCGCTGATCAGGATGACCAGGAAGGATCTGTCAGGAAATTCGATGACATCAGCAACATTGCAGTCCGTTAGAAACTCTGCCTGCTTTTTTTGCATGTGTTTACAATCAACAAAATTAGTATATAAAGCTTTTGCTGTTGATAGTAAACCGGTCAGCCAAATGCCCTTCTGTATATTATGGTTGCTGTGCCGTTGTATTTCCCGTATGCCGCGGCGCGGGGCACGCTGACTGTAAAGTTTATGCGCCCCGTCTCATCGGGCAGCAGAATGAATCTGTCAGGGGCGGCCCGGGTCCAGGGGGCCAGCTCCCCCGAGAACTGCACCGAAACCCTGACCGGGCTGTCTCCGTTGAAAGCCGTATCAATGTATCTTACTGCCTTGCCCCCCGGCATGGTGATCCCGAAGTGCAGGGCGTCGGGATCAACATTGAATCCCACCTTGTCCATAACCTTGATATCCATTGAAACAGTCTTGATATCCAGGATGATGAAACAGCCGTAAACCATATTGACTGCAGCAATCGTTAAAAATGCGGCAATGAGGATAAGGGCAATTCCATGTATCGTCTTCACTTTCTTCTCCTGACTACAATCCAGAATATGTCTATCAGGATCAGGATTATGATGACTGCCATCAGCAGGGTTGTGGTGGATATCTCAAGGCTTAGGGGGAACCCCATCCTCTTTTTCTTCTCTGCCTCCTTTTCAACCGCCCGCACCATTCCGCTCACGGCCTTCGTCTGGTTATTGTACCTCAGTGTGATGTCTGCTGTGTAGTTGCCTGCTGCGAAATCCTTGGCATCAAGATACGCAAGAAGTGTTGCAGTTGAAAACCCGGTGACTGTTGCGGGCGGCGTATCGACTGTAGCAGATGCGGTGTCATTGTAGACGACAACGTGCGCAGATGCCCCTTCAATCGGATCATTCCATTCCGACTGGACAATGACATTGAACCGGTTTATGACGCCCGCAGATATTGTCCTGGTGAAGTTCATAATTTCCAGGTTAAGTGTGCCGATCCGAAAAGACCTTGCAGCCGAAGCAGCAGTTCCGTCGTAGATGAGGGTTGCATTTACGCTGTACTTTCCCGGGGGGGTGCCGCGCGTGTCCCAGTCTGCAGTCAGTTCGTGTTTGCTTCCCGGCTGGATCTGGGTGAGCATATCGGTGTAGAGCGAAGCCACACGGCCTTCAGGGCCGAATATCTCCAGGCCCCCCTCAGCCACCCCGATGACCTCGCTGCCGCGGCTGATTATTCCGATATTAAAGCGCAGGGTCTCGTTTTCTTTTGCATTTGGCGCACTTAATGACATCTCGAGGTACTTTCCGGGGTAAGGCGCCCTGATATGGAGCCGGTGCCTGGCTTCAACAATAAGCACAAATCGCATCCCGCCCGGGCTGCTGTCAACGTCCGTGGGCACCTCTTTTGCTGTTACGTATCCGGTGGATATGCCGGGGAGAACGGGATTCTCAGGCAGTTCAACCCTGTATTCAGAGCACACCCCGCCGTTAGGCAGCAGAGTCAAAGATGTATCCTTTAGGGTAATGTAATCGGCCAGCGTCCCTGATTTGGTCAGCTCAACTGTGGTTGTAGCA
This sequence comes from archaeon, assembly GCA_043823195.1. Taxonomy (GTDB): domain Archaea; phylum Nanobdellota; class Nanobdellia; order Woesearchaeales; family JBDRAZ01; genus JBDRAZ01. The sequence goes on along the minus strand of JBDRAZ010000067.1, from coordinate 6,927 downwards.
TCCCTGCTGTTAATGATGCACAGATCATAGGATGCGTTGAGGTTGGGCACCCATTCCACCTCCCTGTTTCCGGTGATGCCCAATGACGCTGCACCGGGAACTAGCAGAAAAAGGCAAAAGAACCAGCAAATTTTTTGTAAATACATGAAACTACGGCACTTGTATGACGCTGAAAGTGAAGGTGTTCCACTTTTGGCCGGTTGGCTCATCTGTTGGAATGGTAACATTAAACTCAACAAGCATTGTATCGTTTCCGTCTGAATAGCTGAGGTTTCCGCAGATAAGCCTGGCTGTTGTGGGTATGTCTGTCCATGACAGGGGGGTCAGGTTGTAGCCCCCGGTTATGTTCTTGCATGAATTCTCTTCCCCGCCGGTCCTGTTGCCCTGCTTGACAAAGAAATCAAACCCCGACTGCGCCGGGTTACCGCTGAAAAAAGTGTCATCATCCAGCGAGGCCGACATCGTAACATTCACGCGCAGGTTGCCGTCATTCTCAACCTCCAGCCCGCGGCATTCTGGGTGCGTGTGTGAACTGGAACAGTTGTTAAATGTGCCGTAGTTGTCCGTTGTTTCTGTGTCTACATGAGTCAGGTGGGCATCGTCCGAAGAGACAGTCCCCGCCCCAAAGTCGATGTTGTTGTTGATCTGGATTGATGCGGCCCCGATTATGCTGATGTTTGCCGTGCCTGTGTCAGATGCGGCAAATCCCGTAATCCCGGGCGGCACCTCCCTCAGCTTGCTTATGAATGATAGGCTGAGGAGCGTCCCCCCTATTGACATGCACACGGCTACGATTAGCAGAATGGACAGCGCAGTATTGGATACCTGTTTCATTTTCTATGGCTCACCGTTCACCGGGGGTTCATCATGCCCGAGTATCTCGATCTTGACTATGCCGGTATCCTGGTCTGTCCTGGCCCTCTGCGGCTGTTCTGAATGGGCCCTCTCAAGGAAGGTCCATGTACCCAGCACGGCAACCAGTATGACTAACACAAGGAGAACAATAACTGCACCTCTGGGAACATCCTTTGTCATCAAGTGTGACCTTACCAATTTGCGTTACTTTTTCAGAGTAGCCTTCCTATTTAAAGTTTTCTATTGCCTGTTGTCGCCGCAACCTGAAGTATGCCATCCACAGGACATTCATGATGACGAGCACCCCTATGATGATCTTAAGCGTTCCTGGGCCGCCCTCAGGTTTCCCCGCTGAGATAACCCTGCCGGTTATCCCGATTATCTCGACCTGTATGCTGTCCTCCTCAACCTGCGTCCTTATCTGCCTTTCTGCCTGCTTGTCTTTATAGCTGAGCACAACCTTGCCCTCATAAAGCCCCCGGCCTACCGTCTCGGTGTCCCAGTATGCGTACATTTCCCTCTTTGCGAGGGGAGGAATCTCAACCGGCCGGCTTATGATATCGGCAACACTCCTGCCCTCGCCGTCGTTCAGGATTATCCGGCTTGTCGCATCCGCTATCTTTATGTTGCCCACGTTTTCGGCAAGTATGTTGAATTTGGCAATTGCCCCAAGCCTGAAGTTCTCTACTGAGATGTCAAGCGGCTTCAGAAAGAAGTCCCCCACGAGAAAGACCCCCTCCTGCACAACCCTCTGCCCGTCATATTCAACCACGACCGCAGCCCTGTACATGCCTGGCCCTACATCGGCAAGCCAGTCAATGAACAGTTCAGAGCGCATCTTGGCGTCCAGTGAGAGGGGTGCGCCATCAACCCGCGCCACCTCGTTGCCGTCCGGGTCATAGATTATTACTGTGGCCCTTGCGCTCTCAATTCCTTCGTCGCCCAGGTTTGAAACCGGGATCTTGAACTGCACCTTCTTTCCAACCTGGGCCTCGGTTATATGCAGGCGGATCCTAAGGAACTTTCCCGGATAGGGCACATTTATCTGCAGCTGCGATACGACAGCAACCATTGCCCCGATGCTGACCGGGTCATCCCCCTTAAAGTCTCCGGTCTCCCTGACCACAATTTCAACCAGGTGCGTCCCGGGCTCGCGGACTTTCTTGGGCAGGTTGACCTCGTAAGTAAAATCCCTTGTTCCTTCCTCTGCGGTAAACCTGAGCTGGTCTGTTGACAGCGTTACATACTCAGCCAGCTCGCCCTTGGCATATATGCTGGCAGCGAAATCCTTGTTCTCGTTGTTTATTACTGAGACAGACACCGTCTTATGGAGGTCAGGCTCAAAATCAATTGTAGTCCGGCCCGGGGTTACCCCAATGGAACGCGCACCCGGCAGGCAGACCAGGAGAATTGCCAGCAGCAGCATTATGTTCTTGTTCATTTTTGTTCGGCAGTGATCCCTGGCGTCCTGTTCACCTCGGTGTATTTTCCAACCGGCAGAACAACGGCCCCCACTACGCCCGGAATGGTCAGGCTGAGGTCCACATCACCGCCGTTTTCTATTATTATTCCGTCCGTGGTCTCGTTCAGTGAGACTGCAACCGTGGACACCACCCTGAACCTCTGCACCCCAGATGATGCGATGGGGCCCTCCACCTTCCAGAAAAATTCCCCGTATTCCAGTTCCGTGCGGTAGCGGGTTTCCGCGGTCCGGTATATGTCCGGTGTCCCAAACCCGGGATTGTCGTCTATCAGCAGCCTGTACGGGCCGGGCCGTCCTCCCCACTCAAAGTCCACTGTGGTATTGCGTATATCATTCAGGGGCCGGAGGGGCCTGATGTCGGGCACCATTGCCGCTATGGCAATGAATGCCAGGATGCCGCATAATATTTTCCAGTTCATGTTACCTTCACATACCAGCCCGTGAAGACTATTGTTGAGTTCTTCTTGCCGGACGGCTCGTCGAGGGGCACCTGGATTGCCAGGTCTATCTCAGCAAGATCGTTCGCATCGGTGTTGTTCAGCTTGTGGATGATTGTGGTGTTTGAGATAGGAACCGGTGCCCATGTCGTGGTTGAGCCGCTGTAGTTGAAGGATCCGGGCTCTTCTGAATACACATCAGACTTGTAGCGGAAATAGCCCGATGCGGCGGGCGCCGAATCAAACAGCAGCCTGATCGCGCTGATGTTAACATTTGCGACTGAGTTGCCGTCGTTTCTCAGTAGGAAGGGCGTTGGGTCGTCATCTGTGGTGTCGTCTGTATCGCCTATGCTCTTTTCTCCGAAGTTAACGCTGCTGTTTAAGAGCGTGAGTATGACGGATGACCGGACCGTGAAGTTGCGGACAAGGGAATTGTTGCCGTATGACATGTTGTCAAAGGCGCGGACGCGCCACTCATAATAGTCATTGTCATCCCAGAAGTAGTTCAGCTCTTTTTCAGGGGTCCAGTTCAGGGCAGTGATGTTGAATCCCGTGCGGTTGTCAACTGAGCAGCTGGGGAGGCACTTTACAAAGATGTCATACACCAGGGGGTCCCCGTCCGGGTCAATGCCTTCCAGCCACTCGAGCCTCGGTGTCCTGTCTGTTGTCCAGTTGCTCGTATTTGGCTTGCTTAGGTTGACTACGTAGGGCGGCCTGTTCTGCACCATGAACCTCTGCAGGTCGCCTATTGTAATGTCTCCAAACGAGTCATTGGCATAGTAGCGCCAGCCGACGCGCTCCTGGTTGCTGAAATTGCCTGAGCCGACCATGAACCTGTAGTGGCTGTCCACACTGACAAGACCCCCTGTATAGTTCACCCATGAGCCGCTCCAGTTGCCGCCGACCCATACCCTATCGAGATCATCGTCTGCGACTGAGGCGTTTAGCCACACGTCATCTGTATTATAGCTGGGTTCCGGGGCCTTGGTCTCATTCTCGATTATTGGCGGCTTGTTCCAGCTCCCCTCGTAGCAGGTGTAGCCTTCTGACATCGACCCGTTGTTTATGCAGAATCCTGTTGAGTTTACGCAGTCTGTTGCATTGTCGCAGCAGCTGTCATAGTATGTTCCTGCAAGCGTTGTGTTCCGGTAGTGTTCGCTGGAATCGTCCCCGCAGCAATAGGGCATAAATGCGTACTGCTCGTCTGCTGCCGCGTTCCACAGCCAGGATTCGGAATAGCACGAATGGTTGTCGCACGCCTGGCCCGGCGCGCCGTTTGGGGAATGCAGCGGTGTCCCTGCGGTGTTGTCGCAGCATTCCGGGTTCCCGTGCCGGTCGGGGTCGCAGTTCAGCTTGCAGCATACCTTCTCGCTGTACTCATCGCAGCTCCCCACATGCGCATTTGTGTTATTGGCGGCCCCCACTTCAGAAGAGGCAAATGAAGCGAGGCAGGCATACGGCGGGAGGCAGATCTTGCCGTAGGTGCAGCTTATGTTCCCGGGGGTCGCAGAAAAGCACACCTGGGCGGAGTATGTGGCGACGCTCTTTTTCTGCATGTGTGCATTGTTTGCCGCCGAGAGGTAGAGCACCGTCCCGTTGGGGTCATAGCAGCTGTTTGACAGTGATGTGGATACCCCGCCGCCCGAGCAGCATGCAGTATATGAATAAGAGCTCCCGCTGATGTTGCCTGCATGCGCGTTCATGTAGCCCCCGCTCTCGTTCTTCAGCCTGAATACGCTGGTGTTGGTGCAGCTGTCGGAAATAACGCAATTGAGGTCTCCCCCCGCATGGATGCTGAGCGAAGCCATGAAAACAAAGAGCCCTGCAATTGCTATTGTTCCCCACCTCATTTTGCCCTCGCCCTCCTATACACGGTCCATATGGTGCTGTCGTCCCTCTTCATTGCTGCGGCAATCCGGTGCAAGGTCCAGCCCAGCTTCACCTTAAGATAGGATACCGCAGCCTCCATGACCGAGAGCTTGCGCTTCCTGAAAACGCTTACCGGTATGAGCGCAGATTCCCCTGACACCCTAAGCCTGCCCGGATGCTTCATCCTGCCGGCGCGGCATGCATCCCATATGGTCCTGTAATCCCTGTTGAGCATATCAGATATTCCCTTTAGGCTGTGCCCTCTTTCTGCAAGGTACTTTACAATGGTCTCAAGGCCGCTGAGCCTGCTGTTGTAAGCCGATACCGGGATTGCCTCTTCACCGCCGACAAGGGCCTGGATCTCAGGGTAGGGCATGCCGTGCTCTGTTCTGAGCAGCTCAGCGCTTCTTTTCAGCTCCCATACTAGATACTGCCTTGCAACCATCTGCATATGTAAGTTTTTATTCTGCCTACGTAGGTAAAAAGGATGTATTTTATCTGTATATGTAAGTCCTTATTCTGTTTATGTAGGTTTTACCTTATATAGTTTTTCATTTCAGGCACACAAATCAAAAACTTTAAATATTAGAGGCCTGTAAGTAATCTGGGATGATGGGGGAACACACTGACAAACTTGTAGCCGCAAACTTGGTGCTGACTGTTGCACTTCTTGGTGTCGGCGCATACATGATTTTCAGCGAGCCGTCTGTTACAGGCCACGATATCTATGATCCGCTTGTCTCCCAGCTGAACCAGCATCCGGAGCTGAGCAGTTATATGGATCAGTTCCCGAGGATTACCAGGCTGACGCAGGCGGACATTGACAATTTTGCAGCAAACAACCAGCCTTTCTATGCCAATGCAAAAAATGGCGACTATCTTCTTGAATACCCGGGCATGGGGGTCATCTATGATTATCAGAATGACAACATCGTCAACTTCTATGAGCAGCCAAGGGCGCCGGATAATTTCCTGCAGAAGCTGCTTGCCCACGCAGAACTGAAGGGCAATGAGGGTGTAACGCCCCAGATCACGCTGATGGATCGGACGCTGCTTGACCAGGCGATGGCCAGCGATGCGGAGTTCTTCCGTGCAGCCCAGCCAGGCGACTATCTGGTGCAGTATGACGGCCTTACCGTTCTCTATCGCTACAGCACCGACCTTATTGTGAATGTATTAAAGCCGGCGACACTGCCAACAGACTTCTTTGCAAAGCTGTTTTCGCAGCAGGGCATGCAGGCCTACCAGAACGTGCAGCCGCAGGCGCTCGCACAGCTCACCGAACAGTCGCTTGCTGACCTCAGGCTGCAGAACCCGGATGTCTATGACAGCACAGTCCGGGCCGGAATGTTCGCAGTGAGGTATGCAGACCGGTTTGTGATTTTTGACTACACTTCCAACCGGCTTGTTAAGAGCATCGCGCTGCAGCAGGAGGTTGCCCAGAATTCAGGAACCCCGTAGATGGGTTACTTTTCTCATTAGCACCTTGCCCCCATAATGGAATCCCCGCTCTTGCTTTAACGGGGTCAATCATGTCCAGCTCCAGATCGCGCCTCTTTTGAACCATATGTACCATTAATGAACCAAGCACACATAAAATCAGAATTCAACAACAAGGCGGTCCTTGCTTTCGGGGTAGATGGAGATTGGCTCCTCTTTCCTGAGGTTCATGTATTTGGCAATTTTCGCAGGGATCCTTATTATCAGTGAGTTGCCGGAATAGCCGATCTTGCCTGTCCTGGTCATCCCAAACAGGCCTTTGTCCTTTTCAAGTTTTTCTATGTTCTTGGCTGTTTCCTCATCGAACCACTGCTCACTGCACGATTTGCATACGCTTGCCGGGAACCTGCCCAGTTCCTCACCATGGACACTATAAGAAACGGTCTTATTTTCCAATTTTCCTTCGCATACCGGACATTTCATCTTATCATGACTGTAATTATGGAGCAGACTCCATCAATTTTTTTGTATACAACCCTAATGTGCCCAAAGTCAGCAACAATCTTTCCGTTTTGGACGTGCTTTGCTCCTCTTTGTACTGTGCGTCTGATCTCATTAATGCTGATGCCGCGCTCCCTTGCCTTTTCTAGTGCGTGCCTGCTGAACTGAAAACCCATCCTTTCACCTATATGTAAGTTAATATATTATTTAAACTTTGCTGTATATTGGCGGCGTAGAAATGCTCAAATAAAAATAGACTCGACTTCTTGTATGCATTATATGCTATTATTCTAAATCTTGTCTGCTGTCTTTGCGCTTTCGCTGTTGTTGCTGTTAGATGCT
>JBDRAZ010000066.1:0-13743 GCA_043823195.1 archaeon | reverse complement strand
GACAGCAAACTGCAGGAGACCCGTGGAAGGATTGTATTGCCTGCTCAGGCACCGGTTGGTGCATAGGGTCTTTTGGGAATGCCTGTAAAGAACCGGGGTGAACTCATAAGCCAGATTATACAGCTTCACTATGGCGCTCCTGTTCAGCTGGTTCAGGTTTTCTGAATCCACACTGATGTAGTTAAGGCTTATGTCGACAGATGTGTCAATGTCTGCGCCGCCGCTGAGGTTTATTGGCTCAGAATAGTTGATCATGCCGCTGCCGGTGCTGAGGATGAAGTTTGTTATGTTTTCAATATCGGCCAGGGCGGACAGGTCGGTTGTCGCACCGGTGAACTCCGTCATCCTGACAACTGAAACATAGTACAGGCCGCTCGTTGCGGAATAATAGCCGGAACTGTTATCGTAGCACTCTATGCTCCAGTTGTATTTTCCTGCAGGCAGGCTGCTTACAGTGAAGTTCTGGGAAACACCCCGGCTTACTGTCAAGTTGGTCTGGTTCAGTGCAGCATTGAGGATCAGGCTGCAGTTCTTAATGGTAAATGTGTCGCTGACATTATAGCTGAAGAGAATGTTTCCGTCATTGTCCCCTGAGTTGTTATGCGGCGATTCAAGATTGATAGCCGGGCCGGAGCGGTCCACAGCAATCGTATAGTTTGAAGCGGCAAAGCCGCAGTCGGGAGTTTCTGCATGGTCGCAGGCGTAGATGTTCCAGGCGAAAATTCCCTCGGGCGGCGTTGAGTTGATAATAAAGGATATTCCACTGGTGATTGCCGTGTTGTTGCTCTCATTGGCCGCCCAGATCCCGGAGTAGTTTGTCCAGAGGGTCGCGTTCTTTATTCCGTCCGTGTCGGTTGCTGTGAAATTGAAGCCGAAGATTGTTGCGGATGTGTTTGCGCCGTCTGTGGTGTTCAGGTGTACCGTGGGGGCGGCTGAAGGGGCCGGAATAGTGTGGCTCCAGACATCTGAAACGTTCATCCGTCCTCCGGTGTCGTTTGCGTACCATTTCCATCGGATGGTCTGCCCCATCTCAGCGGTAATAGTCTTGGTCTCATTGCGGACAACTGATTTGGCAAAGATGCTAACCGGCGTATCATTTGAGAAACTGCCTGATCCGGGATCAAAGCTGAATATGGTGTAGGCCACGGCAGCTTCATCTGACCAGTTTATGCCGAATCCTGCAATATCCCCATTATCGGTGGTATCAGTTATGTTGGTACTATACCGGCTCCAGACAGGTGCATCAGTATCAAAATCGACAATTGTGTAGTTAGCGGCACCAGTAACATTAAAGATTACATTGGATGAGGTTAGCGCTGTAAAGTTATAGCAGTCAGTGCAAAGGGATCCGTCCTTGAGAATAACTGGCAGAGCAAAGACGCTGTTGCCAACGCCGTAGAGTGTTATGTTTGCGGCCTTGTTCAGGCCCGGCTTTGAGGCGTTGATGTATGCGGAATTGGGTGCAAATGATATGTCACTGCTAAGGTTCTTGCCGGAGCCGTTTACCAGAGCCAAAAATATGACCTCACCATAGCCGGTACTCCGCACTATTATAAGTGAACCAAAATCCTGGATTGAATAATCAGAAATGGGCTGGTCAATTAAGGTCGTCTGGTTAATCCCCGAGTCTCTCAGGATAAGGTCATTCCCGCCTGATGCCAGAATTGTATTGGAACGGAAGGTGTTGTTAGCCGGATAATAGCCGCCGGACTGCAGCAGATCCAGAGCCTGGCTGTTCGAGCCGGATACATTGATGGTGTTGAAAGCGACATAACTGTTTGTTGCAGCACCAAAAAGGGTTATGCCGTCGCCGGCCACAACATTCGCCAGTATCAGGTTACCGGTGATATTATGGAAATCATTACCGCTGATATAAATCCCTTCTGAAGATGATTTGCGGAGAATAATGGTATTATTTGCTATTGTGTTATAGTCTGCATTTGATGACGTAATAAAAATACCATGATTTTGTGTGCCGGTACCATTGGTAAATATGGTATTGTTAATAATATGGTTTCGGTTAGCCCCTAAGATATAAAAGCCCATGCTATTTACTGTCCCGTGGGTTGATATAATGTTATTCTCAATATGGGCATCATGTGCTTGACTGATGGTAAAGCCATAGTTATTGGTGCCGCCTCCAGCAGGATCCTTTCTGATGTTACAGCCATATACTGTGTGGTTGTCTGCAAGATAAAGATTGATACCGTATCCTGATCCGCCGGTGCCATACTCAACCGTGTGGCCATCGCAGTTGACGGTTATGTTGTCTTCGGTCAGCTTAAAGCAGGTGCCTGAAGAGCTATGGTCCCGGGTGAGGGTCCAGACTGAATTGGGAGTGCTTATTATGCCGCAGTCGAAGATGGAAGAGCTGAATTCCTCTGTAACATCCGAGTTCCCTGCAGTGTCATTCATGTACCATTTCCATCGGATTGTGAAATTTGCCGACGTATGGTAGGGGACGGTCTTGGTCTCGTTGCGAATTACAGAACTCGCACCTATGGAAACAGCGGTGTCATTGATCCATTGGGTTCCGTTATAGAATGCAAAAATCGTTGTGTCTACCTGACTGGTGTCGGAAATGTTGATGCCGAAGCCCACGCTTTCACCTTTTACCGAATTGCTGACGTTGTTGCTTGGGTGCTGAGATGTGGGACTGGTCCGGTCAACATTAAAGGTGTAGTACTCAGTCCTTGTGTTCAGGCCGCCAACAACAGGATCCAGAATACAGGTCTGGCCTGCCGGGACACTGCAGAACGCGGTTGATGTGTAGACAACCCAGTAGTCGGTTATTTCCAGAACAGTGATGTTGAAGCCTGTGCCGAGAAGGTCGTTGAAGTCAAAGTACCAGTCGCCCCAGGCAAAGTGGCCTGTCGCTGCGTTTCTCAACTCAAGTCCACCGAGTTTTGGAATGGCAAAGCCGAACTTCACATCTGTCCCGGGCCGTATGAAACTCATGTTGAACTTGTATTCCTGGGTGCGGTTTCCTATCCTGAACTGGACGTTGTTATCTGCAATCTGTTCAGCAGTCAGGAAATGGTAGCTCCCGGCAGCATAGTATCCTGCCCAGACCTTTTTGCAATTTGATCCCCTACAGAAGTTTATGCCGTTGGACTGGATATCGTATGTTAGGCCGCGCAGGCTGCCATAAGTATGGTCGTCGGTGCATGAGACCTCGATTGTCTTCTCCTCAGCAGTCCAGCCGGAGACATCTATTGTCTCAGTGAAATTGAACTGCGTCGCTGTGATGCTGTCTGTAAAGTTCTCATAGTCTGAGCCGCCGGTTGAGTTTGTTATGTTGACGAGTGCCCGGTAGAGGTTGGGATCTGAGCATGAGATGTTAAGTGTAATGGATGTCTTGACTACGGTTGTGTTGTCTGATGCCGGCAGAGTTATGACGACATCAGGGAAGACAGTGTCAATGACCACAGTCCTGTTGGTTGACCAGGCGCTGTATCCCCAACTGTCGTTTGCACGCACGCGCCAGGAATAGTTGCCATCTGCAAGGGATTGGGCAGTTGTCAGGGTGTAGGTAGAGGAAGCGATCGCTGTAATGTTCCTCGCCGGATTGGAGGCGTCTGCTTCAGTGAAAATGTGAAGCTGATAGCTGACCGGATCTGAATCTGCGTCGTTTGCGTCTGACCAGTCGAATGTTGTCGTATTGTCATTGGTGTGGTCGCCCTGGCTTGGCAGGGAGAGGGTTGGTGTCGTCGGGAGGGAGTTCTGGATCGTTACCTTGTCTGTGCTCTGGGCCTGGATGTTGTAGACGGTATCAAACACTGTAACATTGCATGACCATTCCTCGTTCTTGGTAGTTGTATCTGATGAGATTGCAGTGAAACCATAGCTTTGGCCGGATGTCAGCTGGAGATTGCTTTCGGTTTCATTCTTCACACCGTCAGCATACCAGGTTACATTGGCATAAAGGCCTGTTGCACCCTCAGTTGCAGTGATGCTGCAAGTGAGGTCATTAGCTGTTAACGGAGAAGCTGGAGAGATTGCCGCTGCGACTGAGACAGTTGGTGCGGTGCGATCAACCGTAATTGTTTTGTTTGAGGTTGCAAAGCCGCAGTTGGGGGACAAAGCCCTGTCGCATACGTAGACATTCCAGACATATCTGCCATCGGCAATCCCTGTCACATTGATGAATGTGGTTGCGCCGCTGGACACTGCTGACTGGTTGGTCTCATTCTTCGCCCAGATTCCTGAGAAGTTGGCCCAGAGCGTGGCGTTGGCTATTCCTGACATATCTGACCCAGTGAAGTTGAAGACAAAGAACGTATCAGATGTGTTTATTCCATCCTGAGTGTCAAGGGATACCGTGGGTGCACTTATGTCTGGATAGTTCCGGATACTGTAGTTCCCTGCGCCGGTGACATTGAATATCACGGTATCTGCACTCAGCGATGTGAAGTTGTAGCAGTCTGTGCAGAGTGCGCCATCCTTGTAGATGGACGGGTACAGGTAGCCGCGGTCGCCAATGCCGTAAAGCGTTATGTTCGCAGCCTTGTCCAGGCCGCTGTTGACCGAGCTGTTTATGATAACGGAATTGTCGGCGATCCTCACCTCGTGGCTGAGGTTGGTGCCGATTCCGGTGATGCCCTCAGTAAACCTTATTTCGCCAAAGGTTGAATCGATGATGCGCAGGAAGTGACCATCCAACAAAATTCCCATGGTATAGTTACCAATTGCCTGATCCCGTAATATTGCCAAAACCTGACCAGCAACCACTATGTTAAAATTCAGGTCATAGGAGGCAGGCTTATACTTGAATAAATTCTCTGCGATAGTATTATTATCAAACTGTGTTGCCGATGGAGCTCCATATTCTATACCATTTGAATTAGCTCCTGAAATCTCGAAGGTGTTTTGCTTAATTAGATTGTCCGCTGCGGTTGTCACAAGCTGAATGCCGAACACGTTTGTACCCGAAACATTCAGACTATTATTGATAATGCTGTTATTATGTGAATCTTGCAGACTCACCGCAGCAGCATAATCAGCCGTTATCTGTACGGTGTTGTTTTCAAATAGTGATTCCGTTACATAAGACAATGATGCTGCCTGTTGCGCAACTTCAATCAAGAAAGTATTGTTAACCATTATGTGATTAGATGATGAAGCTAGTGACACTGAATTGCCGCCCGATCCAGTAACGGCTCTGAAGTTGCAGTGCCGGACAGTAAGGTTGTCGTATCCGTTCACAGTAACTCCGACACCAGAAGCGGTCCCGTGCTCAATCCGGTACCCTCCGCAGTCTATGGTAACATTGTCAGCAAGCACTGTGAAGCAGTCGCCTGCAGACGAGACATTATGGCTGAGGGAATAAACTGTGTCCTGCGACATGAGCTTACCGCAGTCGCTCATGACAGCGCTGAATGTCGGCGACTCCCCCAGGTTGCCCAGGGTGTCGTTTGCGTACCATTTCCACTGGATTGTCGCGCCTACAGCTGCGTTCAGGGTCTTGCTTTCGTTCCGGATCACAGAGAATCCGCCTGACGACACGGGCGATTCGTTGACCCAGCCTGAGCCGTTGTCGTAGGAGAATATTATCGCGTCAATGCCAACGGAATCCTGCAGGATTATGCCAAAGCCGCCATAGTCACCGGTGTCTGTGCCCGAGGTCACGTTAGCGCTGTTCGAGCTGAATGTCGGCGCAGTCCGGTCAATGGTTATTGTCTTATTGGCTGCTGCAAAGCCGCAGTTTGGAGTGGCCGCAAGGTCGCATACGTAAACGTTCCACTTAAAGATGCCCTCAGGCGGCGTTGAGCTGATGATTGAGGATGTACTGCTGGCAATCGCTGTTGCGTTGCTCTCGTTTGCAGCCCATGTTCCTGAGAAGTTGGTCCAGAGGGTTGCGTTCTTGATCCCTGAGGCATCTGTTGCGGTGAAGTTGAAGACAAAGAATGTGTCGGATGTGTTTGTGCCGTCGGATGTGTTGAGGTATACTGTTGGTGCTGCTGCATCGCCGGATGACGCCACAGTGTAGCTGATGAAGCTCCTGTAATCAGGCGCGAAATCGTAGCTTGCTGTTGATGAGCCCGTTTCAAATGACACGTTGATTGAGGCACCGGTTGCTGCGCCAATCTTATTGAGAGGAACAGCAACCTCGATCCCCTTTGAATTGTTCGCCATATCGCACCCAGAGACATTATTGCTGTAGTCAGTCCAGTTGTATACATAGCACTTGCTTCCGTTTACCTGGACACGGTAGTTGTATCTGAAGCTCAGGTTTCCTGTTCCTTCAGGGGTTGTCGCATTTCCCAGTGAGTCATCTGTTGAGATATAGAAGCGATAGTAATTTGTTCCGGCAAAATCTAAACTTCCGTTCGTGAACATGGTGGCAAAAAGGCTGTTATCATCATTTGCCAGGGAGACATTGGCAATATCCGCACCACTAGCTGATCCCGATCCTATATTCATTGCAGCGATACGCCAGTCGAACCTCCTGCTGACACCAGACTCGTTGAAAGCTGCTCCGGCGAGATAGACGGTACTCCCATCTATGAATATATCCTCTATCCAATCAGCAAAACCCTCATCACTATTGTAGGACCAATTCCAGTTCTGGGTCCCATTGCCTGTAGTTAAGGACACCAGAAACTGATCATCCAAGCCGACACCGGTAGTATTGCCAACCCACCCTCCGACAATCAGCTGATCCCCATAGATAGCCAAGGAAGTGGCCTGGTCGGATTCTGATAATCCAGAGGTGATATTTTTTTGCCAGATCAGTGAACCATTAGATGCATTGAAAGCGTTGATCATCCAGTCGTAGTCTTGTCCAGAAAAATAACCGGCGGTATAGACAATCCCTGAATCAACGATTACGTCCGAAGCCGAATCGACGGAATCGAGGGCAGCTCCTGGTGAGGTAAACTGCCATTCCCAACGGATCACGGAACTGGTGGTGTTGATTGCCCTTACGACCGCATCCAGACCACTGACGCCTGTGACAATATCATCCACAAAACCTACAGCATAAAGTGTCCCGGAGTCATGATATAATCCCGAGACCTGCTCATTGTTTGTGCTGTCGGATTGGTTCCATTTCCAGGAAGGCAGGCCGGTGGCTACATCCAGCGCATAAATGGTCCAATCTTTGTTTGTTCCTGGTTCGACCGCATTTGCAAGAGCTCCGCCGACATAGAGGGTGCCGGAGTCAAGATGCATAGACAATCCCAGATCGGTAAAAGTAACAGAATCAACATCAAAGCTCCAGATCATGGATCCGTTTGCTGCATAGTAAGCTTTGACACCGAAGGATTGTGTAGTACCGACTATTGGGCTACCGATAACATAGACCCTGTCTGCATCAGCCTGAACCTTCCTGGCCTGGGCATCTCTTCCGGGAACAGTATAGTTCTTCCACCATATCAATGATCCGTTTGCCTTGTATCTTTTCTCTATGCGCCATTCATCCTTGCCGTATCCAGATTGGTTGAAGACTTCTCCAGCGATATAGACATAGTCCGAGAACACGGTGATCCCGTTTGCCACGTCATAGCTCGTCGTACTACTTCCGTAGCCAGTAAAGTCATCAGTCCAAACCAGGGAAACTCCTGCAGGCGATGACCCGGCTGTGTCTCCGATTATGTCTGCAACATGCAAAGTGGTTCCCCAATCATCAAAGTCTCCGTTTATTGTAATATCCTCTGCGTCAGAGAGGGAAAGGTAGGGGGTGAACCATGTCTTTGCGCTGCTGCCGACGTTTCCCAGGGTGTCGTTTGCCCAGATTGTCACGTTGTATGTCCCGGCACTGGAAATGTTCGCTGTCATGGTGTCAACCCAGTAGATGGCGCTCCTGTTAAGCATGGTTGCGTTCTGGAAGTTAGTGCCGTTGGGGTAATAGAACATTGCCTTGACAAAGGATACGCCGCTTCCGTCGGTTATTGATGCGGTGATGTTTACGGTTGAGCCATTCGGGACCTTCTGCGGCGATGCTGAGAGTGAGGCCACATCCGGGCCTGTCGTCTCCCCGACAACTGTGCAGTTTATTGAGATGTTATCCTGATAGGATGATTCTGTCGAGGAAACGCTGAAATTGGCCAGGTAATTGCCGGGTGTGAGTGTCGAACAGCTGAAATTGACCAGCGTGGCTGCGTCGTTGAGGTTCTGGGTTGAGAAATTGCTCTGGATCTGGCTGCAGCTGCCTGTGCAGCTGACAGTTGCGTCAGTATTATCGTTAAGCCCGGTGAGCCTGATGAAGGCCGAGGTCTCTGAATACTGCTGGGCTGAGGTGAAATTGAGTGTTGACTGGTTCCAGTAGACGCCGCCGATCACGTATCTGTGCTCAGATGATACGTTCATGTTGCCTTCGGTGTCATTTGCATACCATTTCCAGCGGATTGCCTGGTTGGGCGCTGCGGTTATTGTCTTTGATTCGTTCCTGACCACTGACTGGGCGCCAACTGAGACCGGCGTATCGTTGACAAAGGAGCCTGAACCAGCATCAAACGAGAAGACCGTCTTGTCAACATTAAGTATCGCATCTGACCAGTTTATGCCGAACCCTGCAGACCTGCCCGTGTATCCGCTTGCCGACAGGTTCGTGCTGTTGTAGCGCCAGAGGGGGGCGTCATTGTCAACAATGCCGTATACAACCTCTGCATATATCGTATCAAGGTAGAGCTCCGAGACAGGACCCACTGATGCGGGCGCTGTGAGATTAAGCAGCATGCCATTGAAGGCTGCCTGGTCTGATGAGAGGCCGGACCAGGTAAGCGAGGTCCAGGTGTAGGTTAATGCCCAGCTGCAGGCCGTCTTGGTCTTCCAGCCGGAAAGGAACACGCTCGCTGTGGGCTGCGCGCCTTCCAAGGTGTCCTCAACCAGTGCATACATGTAGACAGTCACCTCCTGCACAACGCCGACAATGGTCGTCTCGTTTACTTGATAGATCTCAATCCCGCCGTCATCGTTCTTGTCAGCGTACCTGACAGTGCCGTCACCCACGCCTTGGTATGTAACGATCTCATCAACATCTGCATAGCCGCCTGAGCCGGACGCTGCCCAGGTGTTGAATGCCCCGTTTGCATTGGGCCGGACAATGACTGTTGTTGCGTCGCTTGCGACCATCCATTCGCGGGATTCAGACCATGAGCCTATCTCAAGCGCGCCAAGGGTGAAAAGGTAGGGTGTCAGGTCAGGTGCGTCGAATTCATATGATATTATCGTTGTCTGGCCCTCTGGCATGTCAATGTTCCAGGTGAGTTTCTTTGCATCGCCCTCAACACTAATTGTCAGGCCGTCCTGCGGCTTGATGTCAAAGGATGCAGGGACATATTCTGCAACTGTGCCCGAATAATCTGCTGAGGGCGTTACATAGACCTCAACCTCATAGGGTACCCATGGAAAAATCCTGGTGGGGGCGTTTCTGGCGACGTCAAAGGGAACTGATTCTCTGACCTCAAATGAATCAGAGATGCTTCTTTCACCGTTCAGGGTTACAGCAGTCAGTGTCCATGCGTATGTGCCTGCGCCGCCAACCCGATAGGTTGAATAGTAGTCCGGGCGGTCTGTCGGGCCGTAGACTGTGCAAGCGGGGGTTACAGTTATCTCTCCGTTATCTGTTGAAAGGATTGCAGCATCGCCGTTCGGATCAGTGATCTCAAGAGTGACATCAGCTGTGCAGACCATCCTTCCGGTATCGCTCAGGACCGCCATCGAGATCTCTGCAAGCTCACCCGGAAGATATACCGACTTGTGGGTGTTCATTGCAAGGACTCCCCAGGTGAAGTCCTGCTCATTTGTGTAGGTAATATCGTCAACAGTGTAATCAACTTCAAGGGTGTAGCGGCCTGCGCGCATCTGCCTTCCCGGCTCGATCCTTACCCTTATGCCTGCGCCGGTGTCAAGCAGCTCCGGCGCAATGTCAGTCATCCTGCCAATGGAATCGTATACCGAAGCCTTAATGAACCCATCATCAGTCTGCAGGGATCTAAGCGCAGACCTTTCTGCTGCCCGGATGCTCCGGCGCACACCGTTCTTGTCAACAAATCCCGGAATTGTAAAGACAGGAGACTCCTCACGCCTGTACGAGCCCCTGCCCAGGACATCAAGGGACTGTGCAACAACAGCCGCTTCCCCAACCATCACCGAGAACACATTCGACACCGCTGACAGCTCAGAATCATATGCTGTGAAATAGAGCGAGGTCTGGCCGGTGAAACCCCGGACTGCCGCGATTGTTGCAATGCCGTCTGCAATTGTCACATGCAGGCCCTCCGGCTCTGAATGCGAAAAGGTCAGCAGATCTCCGTCGGTGTCCCTGAAGTGGCTATTGAGGTCGATTGTGACGCTTCCGCCCGCTGCAAGGCTGATGTCATGAATGAATGCTGACTGCATCGGCGCCCTGTTCCTCCCTGGGCCGACAGTCACCATAAACTCATTGGTGCTCGTTGTGAACTCAGAATCGCTGGCTGTAAAGTAGACAGTGCGGATGCCCCGGAAACCCGCATGCGGAGCCACTGATGCAATCTCATTTTGTATCCGTATGGTAAGGTTATCGGCATCATCTGACCCGAAAACCAGCGCCTCACCTTCCGGGTCAGTGAAGTAGTAGCTCAGATTGATGAGTGCGCGGCCGTTCTTTGGTATTGTAATGTTCGGTATGATCTCATTGAAAACCGGCTCAAGGTTCGGAACCCGCATTGCATACTCGATTGAATCAATGTTTATCTCAGCAGAATCCAGCTCAACCCTGAACACAAGGTCAGTGGCATTAATCCCGGGCAGATTGCAGGTATCAACGCAACTGAGCTCAAAAGCCCTGGAGTCATCAACAAATCTTACCGGGATCTCAGCCCATTCTGAATAGACAATGTCTGAGTACGGATCATCTGCCTCAAGGCTGTAGTTGGCAAAGATCACCATTGCGCGGACCTGGTTGTTTCTGGTTGCGCCGTCTTTTCCATAGTGGGAATAGAGCACATCATCCCAGCTGCTGCCGCTTGGCTCGAGCTCAACCAGTGAGCAGCAGCCTGTATCGCCCTGGCACATGGTCGTTGTCTTGTTGGTGTCAAGGCTGACTATAGACCATACGGTGCATAATTTTTCCTGCGGAACCCGGCTGAACCGGGTGTTTTCCACGGTAAGGTCAACCACACCGTCCAATGATTCAATGCCGTTGTTGTCTGTGTCCCACTGGCTATCTGCATATTCAAGGTTTGTGAGGATATAGCGGGCTTCAGTCGGCCCGGGCGGGAGTTTAGGCGCCCCGGGAGGGATTCGCACAGCATCATAGACAAGGTATTCCCTGCCTGCGTGCACAAGGTATACCCGTGCGCTGCCAAGCCCGCCGAGTGTGCCGCTCATCTTTAGCGAGCCAAGCACCCCTTCTTCCGGAACACTCCACGTAAAGTAGGCATTCTGGGATGATGAGAAGTTAATCCGGTCGCTTTGTCCTTCATAGACCGCATAGCCGGTAAAGGCGGGCCTGATTATCTGGACTCCAAAGAGCATTACCAGGACTGCACCTAGTACAAAGACCGATTCCTTACTGAACCTCTTTTTTTTCATTTGCGCTTCTGCATTGCACGGGTGTAGCAGGTCCATATTGTGCTGCTACGCTTGCTGAGGAGCTTTGCAATCTGGATGTTCCTCAGGTGCTCAACTTCTTTAAGGTAGATTATGATTGACTCAAGCAGGCTGTACTGCTTGGTAAAGATGTTTACAGGGATCCCAATCCTGGATTCCCTGATCTTAAACGGCCCTTTCTGGCGGATTATGCCGGTCTGGTAGGCTGCCCAGACGCTTCGCTCATCACGCTCAATAAGCCCGCCGATCTCATGATAGTTTAGATCATATGTCTCTTTCACATACTTGACCAGCGCCTCAAGAACAGAAAGCCCGGATGCAAAGATCTCAACAGGAACAGAGTACTTGCTTTGCTTCTCCCTGAGAAGCCGCAGCGCCTCTTCTTCAGAAATATTGTGGTTATCGCGAAGAGCAGTAAGTATCTCATCAAGAGCTTTTATCAGCTCGTCTTTTCCGATGAACGATAGTGCAGATACTGCTTTATCCTGCATTAATGACCCTCTTTTGGCCGGGTGCCTAGCCCAACCCCTTCCCTGATCCTAATTCCTGACCAAGGTGGTATATTAATGTTTCGGTTTTTTTATCTTATTTATTGTATTTATGCATACATATATTGTAAATGCGTTGGGAAAATAGGCACCGGACACACAAAAAGGAATCAGTCTCATAGTTATTTATCGGTTTTTTTATCTTATTTATTTTATTTATTTGTATAATTATTGTAAAGGTGCACATAGATTGCCCCACCCAGTCAGAAATAGAGTAGAATTTTTTCATGATTTGATATAATTAATATTACATTTCATGTATAATTAATACAATGAAGGGGGACGGGCATCCGTTCACACACCCGTAATCTACAAAAAGAGTAATACAATGCAATATTCAGGCTACTTTATATTTTATATCTATCAATTAATCACCAAAATATAGTATATTTGGAGGCACAGGCAGACCAATTCATGCAAAGTCAGTCAGATATACAATAATTATGATTATAAATATCACAAATAGTGAATTACGATAGTGGAATGTGGAAATTTTCAATAACTTAATATATTAACAGGTAATTCCCCACACCATGCAGGTTATCATACCGCTGGCCGGAAAGGGAACCAGGCTTCGCCCGCATACGCATACGGTGGCAAAGCCGCTGGTGAGGGTGGCAGGTAAGCCGGTCCTTGCGCATATCCTTGACATGCTTAAGCCGTACAAGATCGATGAGATTATCTTCATTGTCGGGCATCTCGGCGACCAGATAGAGGAATTTGTCAGCAAGCATTACAGGTTCAATGCCAGGTACATAGTGCAGCAAGAGCTGAAGGGACAGGCCCATGCAATTGCCCTTGCAAGGCCGTATGTTAACCAGGATGTGCTGATATGGTTTGTTGATACAATTTCTGATGCAGACATATCAAAGCTGTCAGGTATCAAGAACGACGGCATGATTTTCGTAAAGGAAGTCGAGGATCCCAGGCGGTTCGGCGTTGTCGTCGCAGACAAGGACGGGATCGTCACCCAGATCATTGAAAAGCCTGAAAACCCGACATCCAACCTGGTCAACATCGGACTCTACTATATCAAGGATTCAAAACTCATGTTCAGCTGCATTGACGAACTCATGGAAAAGGGAAGAAAGACTAAGGGTGAATTCTACCTTATGGACGCATTTACCCAGATGATAAGGAAGGGAGCCAAATTTGAGACCTGCGAGGTCAATGTATGGGAAGACTGCGGAAAGACTGACACGCTGCTTGCAACAAACAGGTACTTCCTTGACCATGGGAATGCAAAGACTGCGAAAACAAAGAACAGCGTAATCATTCCCCCAGTATACATAGATGATGCGGCAGATATCGAGAACTCCATAATCGGGCCCTATGTCTCGATAGCGGCAAAAAGCGTGATAAGGAACTCCATAATAAAGGACAGCATCATCAATGAGCATGCGGTAGTGGAAAGCGCAAAACTCAAGCAGTCGATTATCGGCGACAATGCACTTGTAAAGGGGCTGACAAAAAGGCTCAATGTTGGCGATTCATCTGAGATCATCCTGAGCTGATCCTCAGGCTCGATTGCAAGTTCCATCAGTTGCACCTCAATAATATGTTGTGTGTGAAGCATTTCGCGTAGAAATGTCTGGCTTGTTGCCAGACGGTGCGGCCACGCAATGTTTCTCCCATGCCTCTTTTCAGCATGCTGTTTGCA
>JBDRAZ010000065.1:0-15743 GCA_043823195.1 archaeon | reverse complement strand
GTAATGGCTGCAAATGTTTGTGAAGTTACTTTTTTCATCATTAGTGTATCATCTTCTACTACGAATAATACCTTTGCTCCTTCTTCTAAGTCTAATCTAGCTCTAATATCTGAAGGTATTGCAATTTGTCCTCTTGAGCTTATTTTTCCCATTTCAATTATTCCAGTTGTCATGTATGTCACCCGTCTTATATGTAAGATATATCTTATTTATAAATTTATTGGTTTATTGGCTTGATTGCAGGTTCCTCAACTGCACCTCAATAATATGTTGTGTGTGAAGAATTTCGCGTAGAAATGTCTGGCTTGTTGCCAGACAGTGCGCCCCCGCAGTGTTTCTCCCATGCCTCTTTTCAGCATCAAACTCTGTGTCTGCGACAGCTATCTTGCCACAAACCCAAGAACCAAGCAACTTGTCCGGCCCGTTACGCTTTGGATGTCGAGAATTCAAGTTAAAGGGGGAAGACCCTGTAACCTATTCTGAGAAAACCTGCAATCAAACTGATTTATTGGCTATGAACTCATATATTACAAGCCCTGAGCAGTTGAACGCGGGCACGAAATGCGTGCTGTTAACAAGGGTCTGGGTGTAGAGGTATCTGTACTTGCCGTCGCTCTCGTTGAAGAATCTGGTCATGCAGCCGATGTCGCGGGAATAGAAGCAGGGCGAGAGCTCTGGGTAGTGGCTGATGTTTGTAACATGCATCGGGCTGAGCTGGACCGGGCGCAGGTCATACACCGGAAGCGCATATGCCTGCAGGTGGTTTGTTGCGAGGAACTCCTGAGGATGCATCTTCCCAAACCCGCTGAGCAGCCTATGCTCGGCATTGGTTACGTAGATAAGGCTTGGGTGGGATTTCTGGTTGAAGTAGACAGCCATCGGGACAAGCAGCAGCAAAAGAATGATCAGCATCAGTTTGCTGCAGCTTATGAAATAATAGAACCTAAGCTTTGAAAGCCTTTTTCTCTCACCTGTTCTCAGCAGGGTTGTAAGAAGATCTGAGATAACATATACTCCGTATCCGACAAAGAACGGGGTGAATACAATTATGTAATAGAATAACCTCCGGTACGGCAATAACATCCCAAGGTCCCGCCAGTAGAGGAAGATGTCAATTGACAGAAAACCGAGGATGGGTATCAGGAACCGTCTTGCCCTGCGCTCTTTTATTGCGATAACAAAGAACCCGATTGAGTACAGGATAACGAACAAAAAGGTAACGAAAAGAAAGAAGCTCTGGTAGGGCCGCTCCTTGGCTATGAAAAAGAATGATCTGATAAAAGATATTGAGAGCATGCTGAAGAGAAACCTCGTCTGGTGCAGCAGGAATGCTAAGACACCAATTATCAGTCCGAGATATACAAGCTTTCTCCAGAACCTTCTGTTAAATGCAAAAAACAGGGCCATTGTCATGAAAGCAAAAATCACTGTGCTGGAATGTGTGAAGCCTACGGCCGCAAACGAAACCAAAAGCAGGATCCATCTTTCCCTGATAAATGCATTGAAGCAAAGGAAGGTAAGGATTATGCCGAATGACAAAGGCACAAGATAGTAGTTGCCCATTATCGTAATATTGGAAAAGACAAGGGTTGTAAATGCCATCACGCTTAATCCGGCTGTGTCGCTGTCAAACAGCCCCTTTGCCAGCCAGTACTGCAGCAGGCCAAGGATCACAAACAAGATGGCAGGAAACATCTCTGAGACAAGGTAAATGTCCAGGTCGGTAAGCTGCACAGCTACAGACGTCAGGAGATGGCTTCCCGGCGGATAGAACCACCCACCTTCGCTCCACGGCTGGGTATATGGATAGTATCCTGTTTCCATTGCCCGGTCAACAATTCCGAGAAGGATCCATGAGTCAACATGCTGCGGCATCTCATTGTGCCTTGGGGCGTATACTGTATAGAACAATGTGCAGCATATCATGACAACCAGCACAAATTTCAGCCACTTATTCATGTGCGCAAGTAATGCCAGACAGTATTTATTCTTAACCCCCCAATTTGTATTTTTTCAATATAGAAAATAAATAATGACAGATAATTTTATATAAACCTGTTATTATCCTTGGGGTACAGCTAATTAGGTTTTTCTGGGGGGATGTTTTACCAATATGGGAAAGGAAAAAACTGAGCTGGACTTGCTCGAGCTCATGCTTAAGATTAGGTTTTTTGAGGAGAAGATTGACTTCCTGTTTACGCGGAACCGGATTCATGGGACGGCGCACCTTTGCATCGGTCAGGAGGCCATACCTGCAGCAATCTGCAGCTGCCTGGGGGAAAAAGACATCGTCACCAGCACACACCGCGGCCACGGGCACGCAATTGCCAAGGGTCTTGATATCAAATGCCTTATGGCAGAGCTGCAGGGAAAGGCTGGCGGCTACTGCTCTGGAAAGGGCGGCACCCAGCATACAATGTATCTTGCTGGCGGATTTCTGGCAAATGGCGTAACAGGAGGCATGGTCCCTGTTGCAGCAGGTCTGGCGCTCTCAAATAAAATTAAGGAAACAGGCCATGTTGTTGTCGCATTTTTTGGGGATGGGGCAATGAACGAGGGCTATGTTCATGAGGCGCTCAACATTGCATCTGTCTGGAAACTTCCAATTGTGTTTGTATGCGAAAACAACCTTTACGCCATGTCAACCAATATTAAAAACTCTACTCTGGCAGAACTCACAGACATTCCACGGGCGCTGAAAATCCCGAGCAAAAGTGTGGACGGAAACGATGTGCTGTCGCTCCATTCTTTGGCTCATGAGATAATTATAAAAGCGCGCACAGAGGGTCCGTATTTCCTGGAATGCAGGACCTACAGATATGCCGGACATTCAAAGAATGACCAATGCCTCTACAGACCAAAAGGGGAGCTGGAGTCATGGAAGAAAAAAGATCCCATTTATAGGCTAAAGAAACATATGATTGATGCGGGCATGATAAATCAAGCTAAGTTTAAATGCGTTGAAGAAAAAATCCGGGGCGTGATTGAAGATGCAGCAGAATTTGCTGCCTGTTCAGATGAACCAACAGTGAACCAGAATGAGAGAAATTAGCTACCTTGAGGCCATAAGAGAGGCTCTTTTGCAGGAGATGGAGAGAGACAGTGCTGTTTTCCTTATGGGGGAGGACATCGGCTTGTACGGGGGTGCTTTCGGCGTGACAAAGGGCCTGGTTCAGCGTTTTGGAGAAGAGCGTGTTCGCAACACACCAATGTCAGAGTCAGCAATCACCGGAATTGCAGCAGGGTGCGCCATCGGGGGTCTCAGGCCGGTTCTTGAGATCATGTTCATGGACTTCATAACACTTGCGCTTGATCAGCTTGCCAACCATGCAGCAAAGTTCAGGTATCTGTCAAACGGGGGAATAACTGTGCCAATGGTTATCCGCACGCCTGCCGGTGCAGGCAGGGGCTACGGTTCAACCCACTCGCAAAGCCTCGAATCCTGGCTGATTAGCATTCCCGGCATCAAGATAGTGGCTCCTTCTAATCCCCGCGATGCAAAGGGGCTTCTGGTCAGCGCGATTCGTGACAAAGACCCCGTTGTTTTTGTTGAGAACAAGCTTCTTTATGGTGTTAAAGGAGAGGTTCCTGCTGAATCCTATTCGGCCTCTATAGGAAAAGCAAATCTGCTCCGAAAAGGAACAGATTTATCAATCATCAGCTATTCTAGGATGGCTGGCCTCTCAGTCCATGCAGCTGAAGAGCTTGGGGTGTCAGCAGACATAGTGGATCTTCGCTCCCTAAAACCGCTTGATATAAAAACCATTACTGAATCCGTAACCCGGACCGGGCGCGTTATGATTGTAGAGGAGGGCTGCATAACCGGCGGTGTGGGTGCAGAAATTAGCGCACAGATTGCAGAGCATGCCCTTGAATACCTTGATGCGCCGATAATGCGAGTAGGAGGAGCTGACATCCCTATACCCTGTGCACCAGCCCTGGAAAAATGCGCAGTGCCGGATAAGGAATCAATTATGAAAAAGATAAGGGATTTGATGCAATATGGTTCATGAAGTAATCCTGCCAAAGCTTGAAGCCAACATGACGGACGGTTCAATCACCGAATGGCTTAAACAAGAGGGCCAGCCAGTGAAGAAGGGCGAACCGCTTTTCATGATGGAAACAGTAAAAAGTGTCTTTGAGGTTGAGTCTGAGGCAGATGGCATACTACTTAAGAGGCTTGCACCTGAGAACCAGGCTATTCCCGCAGCGTCTGTTGTGGCGCTCATAGGGCAGAAGGGCGAGGCAGTTGACACGGCTAAGTATAGACCAACTGAGCTGGCGGCCCCTGAACAGCGGGTTCGTGCCTCGCCCGCTGCAAAGAGGCTTGCACGCGAAAAGGGTATTGATCTGAACGATATGCAAAAGGGTGGTATTATTCAGCAAAGTGATGTCGCTGAGGCTATCAGCAAGCCTGGGAAACGGCGCATCCTAATCCTGGGTGCGGGAAACGGAGGTGAAGTTGTTTCTGATATTCTCAATAGTAATCCTGAAAACGAAATCATCGGATTTCTTGACGACACGCAAGATGGCGAACTGGTGGGAAGATCCATCATTGGCCCTATCGCAATTGTTGACGATCTGGCAAAAAAGAAGGCGTTCGATTACCTCATCATCTCAATCACGTCCAATATGGAACTGAGGAAAGATTTATTTCAGCAGCTCAAGCTAAAGGGCTACGGATTTATTAACGCAATCCATACAAGGGCATATGTTAATAAAACTGCGAAACTGGGTGTTGGAAACATCATCTGCGCAAATGTCCATGTTGGATATGGCGCCAGTATTGGTGACAACAATCTGATCAGTGCCCAGTCAAGCATAGAGCATCATAACAAAATTGGCAGCCATATCCTTTTCGGCCCGTGCTGCGCAACAAGCGGGGACGTTACAATCGGTGACAACTGCACACTAGGCACCGGCATATTCATCGAGCCCCACGTAACGGTCGGGGAAAATTCAAAAATAGCGAGCGGCTCAATAATTATTGCAGATGTTCAACAAAACCAGATAATAAAGGCAAGGCGAAAATGATTCCAATTGCAAAACCCTTCCTTGGTGTGGAAGAGCAGCGGGCTGTTCTGGATGTCCTTGCATCCGGGATGCTGGCCCAGGGTCCCAGGGTTAAGGAGTTTGAAGATAAATTTGCTGAATACATTGGCGTCAGGCATGCAATTGCCACGTCCAACGGCACAACCGCACTCCATACTGCCCTCCTGGCATCCGGAATTAAGCCGGGTGACGAGGTTATAACAACGCCCTTCACCTTCTTTGCAACCGCAAGCTCGATTCTCCATTGCGGCGCAAAGCCAAAATTTGTTGATATAGATGAAAGCTATAACATCAACCCTGCCCTGATATCTGAGGCCATTACCGCAAAGACCATGGCAATAATGCCGGTGCACCTTTACGGAAATCCCTGCGATATGAAAGCAATAACAGAAATTGCGGATGATCACAATATCCAGATTATAGAAGATGCCTGCCAGGCGCACGGCGCTGAGCATAATGGAAAAAAAGTGGGGTCCTTCGGGACAGGATGTTTCAGCTTTTACCCCACAAAGAACATGACAACCGGGGAAGGCGGCATCATAACAACCGACAGCAACGAAATATGCAGGAGGGCACGACTGCTCAGGGACCATGGCTCAGAGGAGAAATACTATCATCAGGTCCTCGGCTTTAACCACCGGATGACAGACATTGCTGCAGCCATAGGAATTGAGCAGCTGAAGAAACTTGACATTTTCAGCACAAGAAGGATAAACAATGCCATGCACCTGAACAAGAAGCTTGCTAACATGGTCATAACACCCCGGGTGAAGGAAAACACAAGGCATGTCTTCCACCAGTACACCATAAGGGTTAAAAACCGTGATGAAGTCGCGAGTCGCCTCAGGGAAAAGGGCATCGGAACATCGGTCTTTTATCCGCTGAGTGTGCACAGGCAGGAGGCGCTGAAATCCTACTCGGGCCAGAGCTATCCGGTTGCAGAAGCGGTAGCAGGCGAGGCACTTTCGCTGCCTGTTCATCCGCTCGTTTCGCGAAGCGATCTTGATATCATAATAGATGCATTAAAGGAGATACTATGAAAGCAGCAGTTATCGGAATAGGTGCAATGGGGGCAAACCATGCAAGGGTCTATGCTGAGAAGGGCATCCTGGCGGCTGTTTCCGATCAGGATGAAGCGCTTCTTGAGAAGGCAAGAAAAAGATATACCGCCCGAACCTACAAATCCTACAGGGAGCTTATTGATACTGAAAAGCCAGATATTGTCTCAGTTGCCGTGCCTACAAAGATGCATGAGGAAGTGGCGACCTACGCCCTGAAAAACGGTGTGCACACGCTTCTTGAAAAGCCGATTGCATCAACCCATGATGAGGCAGCAGGCATTATTAAGGCAGCCAAAAATGCCAAGCTCATGATTGGGCACATAGAGAGATTTAATCCCGCGGTGATAGAATTAAAGAGGCAATTCGACGCAGGCGTTCTTGGCAGGATATTCAAGATAGATGTCAACCGGGTCGGCCCGTTCCCATCAAGGATACGGGATGTGGGCGTGGTTATCGATCTCGCAGTCCACGACCTTAATGTCATAAGCTACCTGGTGAATTCCAGGGCAAAGCGCGTATATGCAGAAACTGAAAAACGCATTCATACCCTGCATGAGGATCTGCTTTCAGGTGTGCTGAAATATGAATCCGGCGAGATATGCAACCTCAACATAAACTGGCTGACGCCGACAAAGATAAGGAAGATCTATGTTACCGGTGAGAAGGGCATGTTTGTTGCCAACTATCTTTCACAGGATCTCTATTTCTATGAGAACGATGAGAGCAAAGGCCACCAGGACTACGCTGACCTGATGCGCGGGGTGTCTGAGGGCAGGATGATAAAGATGAAGGTTGACAAAAAGGAACCTCTCCTCCTGGAGATCGAGCACTTCATTGACTGCGTGGAAAACAATAGGCCGGTTCTGGTCACGGGCGAGGACGGCGCAGCAGCCCTTTACCTTGCGGAAAAGCTCGTTGAATCATCAAGACAGGGAAAGGTGATTGAGTTATGAGGAATGTGCTGGTTGTAGGCTTTGGGCAGATCGGTAAGTCAGTGTACAGCATTGTCCGGGATTCCGGGCAGTATAACCTTTATAAGAAGGATGTCGAGGATCTTGAGATTTCGGAAAAGATTGATATTATGCACATCTGCATTCCCTTTGGTGATGAGTTTGAGGCGCAGGCTATTGGCTGCATCAATTCGTACAGCCCCCGCCTGACAATCATTGAATCAACCGTTCGCCCCGGAACAACACAGAATATATACCGTGCGACAAAAAAGCATATTGTACATTCCCCGGTGAGGGGGAGGCATCCTCATCTCGAGGGTGGACTTTTGAAGTTCGTTAAGTTCATTGGTCCGGCCACAGAAGAGGCTGGAAAACTTGCAAAGGAGTATTACCAGACGCTTGGCCTACGTGTGGAGGTCATGGGATCTCCAGTCAACACAGAGCTGGGAAAACTCCTCTCAACAACATACTATGCTGTTAATATTGCGTTTCATCAGGATATGGACCGCATCTGCAGCCATTACGGCGCAGACTTTAATGAGGCTGTAAAGCGTTTCAATGAGACGGGAACTATTGATATTGAACACAAGCTGCCCAGGCCTGTCATGTATCCCGGTTTTATTGGCGGCCACTGCCTCATACCGAACATTAACATACTTAAGAAGGACATTAATTCAGCATTTTTGGATGCAATACTGGATTCAAACAAGCGCACAAAGGAGTGAAATTGGAAAAGATACTGACATTATGCTTGGCGATCAGTTTTCTTGTAACCTTCATAGTCACACCCGTATGGATCCGCAGGGCCAAGCGGGCGGGCCTCACGGGCGTTGATGTGCATAAGCTTGATAAGCCGCAGGTGGCTGAGATGGGGGGGCTTCCCGTCCTTATGGGTTTCCTTTCAGGGGTTCTTGTCTATGTGGCAATAGGGACATTTGCCTACAGGAGCTACGGGACAAGCCTCCAGATCATGGCAATCATTGCGAGCATGCTTATCATTGCGATCATCGGCATCATGGATGATGTCCTTGGCTGGAAGATCGGGATACGGCAGAGGCAGAAGCCCCTTCTGACAATTGCTGCTGCATTTCCTCTTATGGTCCTCAATGCAGGCCATTCAATTATGCACATACCACTTTTGGGGCCAGTTGATTTTGGCCTTATCTTCCCCCTGGTTATCATACCGATCGGCCTTGTGGGGGCTGCAAACGGCTTCAACATGATCGGCGGCTACAACGGCCTTGAGGCAGGGCTCGGGATTATTATCCTCTCGACCATGGGCTACTTCTCCTGGAGCCACGGCGACATCTGGAGCTCGATGATCATGTTCTGCATGGTGTTTTCGCTGATTGCCTTCTACTACTACAACCAGCACCCTGCGCGCGTCTTCCCAGGTGACACCCTGACATATTCCGTCGGGGCGCTCATTGCCATAATGGCTGTCATGGCCAATATGGAGCGTCTTGCGCTCTTCCTCTTCATACCCTACCTGATCCAGTTCTTCCTCAAGCTCAGGGGCGGGATGAAAAAGGAGAGTTTTGCTGAGCTGAAGAGTGACGGATCTCTGAAAATGCCCTACAAGAAGATTTACGGGCTGGAGCATGTGGCGATAAGAGTAATACGAATTTTTACTACGGTCAGAGAGACATCAGTTATCTATTCTCTATTTCTCCTTGAACTGGTCCTAGTCGGATTTGCGTTTCTATTTCTTATGTAGAATTTCCAGTAGAAGCGCAGAGCGCTTCTCATATGCTCATAGGCATTCCAGCTCAATAACTTGGCACTGTTGCGCTGCACGTGGTGTATTATTTTGGCATCCGATATGTACCAAATATTGTGGCCTGATAACATTACCCTATAGCACCAGTCAGTGTCCTCTACACAATATAAATAACCTTCGTCCAAGGGTCCTATTTTGTCTATAGCTTCTCTTCGCATGACCAATGATGCACCAGCTACCCAGTCAACCTGCCTGTCGTCATTGTGATCCCAGTCCAGCATTAAGTGGTTCCTTACGTACCTATTCTCGGGAAACAACCGTCCCATCGGTGTCCTTCTGAATAAAATTATGGGTAGTGTATAAAACGTGCGGCAATTCGGCTGTAGGGTTCCATTCGGGTTAAGGGTTTTTGTGCCAGCTCCCCACGCATCAATATGTGAATCCATGAACTCAACAATCCGCTCAAAGCAGTTAGGCAACACAATTGTATCTGCATCCAGCATCATGATATACCTTCCACGGGCCATCTTCATCCCCTGGTTTCTTGCCTGGGCAATCGTTCTGTTTTTTTTATTTCTTATCAGTTTAATCCCAGAGAATTTGCTCAGCATTGCCGCCGTCCCGTCAGTTGAGCCGTTGTCTATCACAATAATCTCATGATCTGTTTGCGCAGGGTCCTCAAAAATTGAGGTCAAGCACTTTTCCAGATAACCTTTAGCGTTCCAGCTAGTAATTACCACTGAGATTGCTACCATTTTTTAGACAATTCAATCACCAAATTCGGATTATTATTAGCCAAGTATTCCAGCATTTTTACCTTGTTGATAGTTCGTTCTTGACAAACTGCAAACCCTTGTGAAGGAAGTACCCGGCGTCTTTTATCCCGATATTTCCTGATCTGACCATGCACATAAACTGGGTTAGATATGCTTTAGTTCTTAGTCTGGCCTGCTGGCTTTCATCCACTCCGGGAAGTTTCATTATGAAATAATCCTCTCTAAGCCACTTGTCCCATTTTTTATGGTATTTAGGCTTGATCAGCTTATGTCTTACAGCTATATCATAAAGCTCGCTTCCAGGATAAGGTGTAGTTATAGAGGCTGCAATGAAATCAAGCAACCTTTTCCTTACGAGCATTCTGGCAAATCTCAGGGTTTTCTTGGAGTCTTCAACAGTCTCAAATTCAAGTTTGCCTTTTGTTTCCCAGACATTATTGAACATGAAAAGCCCAAGGATCTTAATGTCATATTTCTTGAGCAGTTTGCATGCATGGATGACTTGTTCCCTGGTTATATACTTCCGTATCCCTTTGACGGTCTTTGGGTTTACTGATTCAATTCCAAGATGCACATACCAGCAACCGGCCTCTTTCATGTTGGCTACCAATTCTTCTGAGATGGGTGCCGCCCTCATCTGGGTTTTCCAGCTGATCTTTAGGTTTCTCTTAACGAGTTCTTTGCAGATATTATTGGCATTGCTGATATCATTGTTAAACTCATCTGAATTATCAAAGAACTCTTTAAATCCAAACCTCTTATGCAGATACTCAAATTCATCTGCAACTTTTGCAGGCAATCTGAGCCTAAGTTTTGGTGACGAGCAGTTCCAAACCTGGTTTGAGCAATATGTACAGTCAAAGGGACATCCCCTTGACATGAAAATGCTTGCCTCAGGTTTCTGCTTGAACAGGAACCATCCTCTATAATTGTTAATGTTGACTAGGTCCCAGGCAGGAACAGGTATGCTGTCAATGTCTGTGATATATGGTCGGATTTCATTGACAACAGGAATATTGTTATCTCGATATACGATCCCTTTAATAGCTGACAGGTTTTCAACGGCAGCACCCTTGAAATTTACTACCAGTTCCCGCAGAGTTTCTTCACCTTCACCTATAACCGTAATATCTGCCCTTGATTCTTCAATCGCTTCCTTCGGAAGAGCTGTTGCATGCGGCCCGCCTGTAATTATCACAATTCTCGGATTTTGGCTCTTTATTTGGTCGATGAGCTTATACGCATCAGTGGCTACGAGAGTTACATATGATATGCACAGCATATCGGGCGTAAAGGAAATTATGTCCTTAACAGTCTCCTCATAGCCCAGAAGTAATCCATCAGTTATTTTTACAGCAGTCTTTGGAACCCGGTCTCTGATGTAGCCTGCCAGGTACAGTATACCCATTGGAGGCCATATGCCTTCACTTAACTGGCCTGCGAGCGGTTCCTTTACAGGCGGTGCAAAGACAAATTGTATTTTCATTCGACTAATTCCCTAATAACTTCATAGGTCTGTTTGGCGCAATGGTCCCAGTTGAATTTCTCTTTTACTCTCTTTAGACTGTTTCTGCCCATCTCTTGGGTCAGGCCAGGATCGCTGAGCATTTCCTTTACGTGGTTCACCAGGCTGTTAAGATCGCCCTTCTCAATTATGTATCCGTTCTCTCTATGTGAAATCTCTAGGGGAATGGCTCCAACTTTGGTTCCAATTGCAGGCTTTCCGCACGCCATTGCCTCGAGTATCGCAAGCGGCATAGCCTCAAGATCACTCGGAAGGGCATAAACATCGAACAGATTATAATGGTCTCTCAGTTCATCTTTCTTAATGAAGTTACCGAATATAACTTTCTTTGACACACCGAGCCTCTTTGCCAGGTTCAATAAATCATCATAGCTATCTCCCCTGCCTCCGATGAATAGCTTTAGCTTCGGATGATCCAGTTTTGAAATGGCTTTGATCAACAGATCCACGCGCTTTCTTTTCTCTAATCCGCATATGGTCCCTACAACAAAGTCCTCCGATTTAAGCTGGTACCTCTTGAGAAGATAATCTGGCTTGTTACCCGGCGCATACACCTCTGTATCAACGCCGTTAGGGATGAATCTTACTCTATCATTAGATATCCCTTCCTTTATCAGCACTTCTCTTACATCCGGAGAAACAGTTATGATTCTGTCCATCCGTTTGAGTACAGCCATCTGCACGATCCTCAGGTAATTTGTTCGAAGATGGTGTTGCGTGACTATTGTTGGGATCTTCTTCCTGGTGATTGCCTTCCAAATTGCCACGCCTGGCCCGGTAACACTTGTATACGCTGGGCGCAGGATGTCAAAAGGTTGTTCTTTGTATAATCTGTTTATGTACAAGGGAAGAATCACGTTATACAGTGCCGGATTATAGGGCAAACCAGATCTAGTTACCTCCAAATTTGGCATTGGTTCGTAATACTGGGAAGCTGGTAGGATGGCCCTAAGCTGAACATTGTACTTTACCAATCTCTTTAAGATGTTGTATTCATAGATTGCCCCACCCCGGTTATCGTGCGGTGAGAATCCGGAGTGTGGACAACAGATGCTAATCTTACTCATTGTACCACTGCTTAAATAGACAGAGACCCCGCTTCAGATCCACCTTTGGCTTCCATTCTAGAACTCTGCTGATCTTTGCAATATCTGCTTGTAGCACAGTAATGTCACCCTTCCAGCTTTTTCCGGTATATATAATCTCGGGATTCAACTCAAGGAGATTCGCTATGTGTTCTACTAATTCCTTGATTGATATTGGGCATCCTCCTGATATGTTAAATACCTCTCCAATCGCACATTTCTTGATGGCTGCAGAAATAAATGCATCAACAGTGTCAGAGATAAAACAGTAATCCCTGATCTGCTCACCTGTACCTAAAACTTCGAGCTTTTTTGGATTGTTAGACAGCTTTCTAACGAGATCAGCCAATACATAGTGCCGCTGTCGCGGACCGTATGTGTTAAAGACTCTGATCGCTGTAAACGGTATTCCGTATGTACGGTGGTAGGCGAAACCGATCCTCTCGGCGGCAAGTTTGGAACCCCCGTAAGGAGAGACTGGTTCCAGAGGATGCTTCTCATCAACCGGAGTGTACTGTGGGTCCCCATAGACTGCAGCTGTAGATGCATACACGATTCTTACATCCGAGTCCATTGCAGCCTTGAGGATATTGTATGTGCCAATGACATTTGTTGAGAAATCGTAATCAGGATGCTTTACCGAATACGGTACATTGGCATTTGCAGCCAGGTGGAAAACCACGTCCTGGTCTTTAACCAGCTGGGATATCTTCTCAGCCTCTCTGATATCTGCCTTTTCAAATTGTATCTTATCACGCGATTTCTCAAGGTTGGATTCATGGCCGTTTTGCATGTTGTCAATTGCTGCAACCTCTGCGCCCTCGATAACGAGCCTGTCCACTATATGCGATGGTATGAAGCCTGCTGCTCCTGTTACCAGAACTTTCTTACCCCCAAGATCCATGACACGCTACTGAATTTGGTTTGGTATATAAATTTTCTTACTTTTTAGCGTGGATAAAATAGGCTCGCCCCACAAGGATATTTGCTGCCATATTATTTAAAGCAAATTTTAGGGGTTTAAGGCAAAATGGAATATGATATCGGTACTTAATTTCTCTGAACCCGGCCCTTCTCAGACATCCAATCAGCTCTCTTGGTACGAATTTCCCCTTGCCCACTGCTCTTGGATTAAGCATTGCAGAGTATCTGTTCTGCTCATCTATTATCAGGACACCGCCTTTGGGAAGCATACGGTAACAATTGTCCAATGCCCTTTTCACTTTTTTTACATGGTGAAGTACCTTGCTCATGATTATAATATCAAAGCTGCCATTGAAGTTCTCAATGTCTCCGTGCAAAAATTCAAGATTGTTCAGGTTATGGCTGGCGGATGCCCTTTTAACCGAATCGACATCAATGTCAATGCCAAGGCAGTACTTTGGCCCGCCATATCGCATAATTGTGGCTGTCCTGTCCCCGTTCCCGCAGCCGGCATCAAGGATCCGCTTTCCGTGAATGCTCTCGCCACCAAGAAGTATTCGCATAAGATATCGTTCTTTTCTGGTTAGCTCTTCAGAATTGACTCTATCTTTGGTATTATGTTTTGCCATGAGTACTTCTTAACCTCTCTTACGCAGTTATCTGACATATATTTCCATAAATAACTGTCATTATAAAGCCTATCAATATAATCAGCTAATGCCCCGGTATCCCCAGGCTTTATAACGAACCCAGTTTTTCCGTGCTTTACTACATCTGACACTCCACCGACTTTAGTGGCAATGACAGGCAGTCCCACAGACATTGCTTCAAGAATGACGTTAGGCAGTCCTTCACCGCTAGTGGAAGGCAGTACAAAAATCCTACCTCTTTTCAATAATGATTTAATCTTACTAGGATGAACATTACCTGTGAAAGTCACGTTCCCTCCGGAGACCTCTTCCAGTTTCCTACGATGGGGTCCATCCCCTATAATTATGAGTTTTCGCTTATCTCCAGTTGCCTTAATCAGGTGCTCTATTCCCTTACCCCTGACCAATCTGCCGACATAAATGGTTTCGCTTCCACTGGCCCTCATTCCATTGGGCTCAATTCCATTTGGTATGATAGATATCTTCCGTGCAATTGATGGGTACCTCTGGGAGAGCTTATCCTTAATTGCCTCTGACTGCACTATTAGACGGCGGCTCTTTTTGTAAGCGTATTTATTGAATAAATGGTACAGAATACTGGGATTGAGGAGACCGTGTGTGTTGTAGAAGGCCTGGTGAAAATCAAATTCTCCCTCACCCCGTATCCAGATTATGTAAGGGTTCTTGGATAATGCAGCAATTAAGCCATTAGGCATACTCTTCATTACCAGAGTAATATTACTTTTCACAGATTTCATGAGCTGTTTGGTTCTTATAAACCCAAAGATACCCCTTAAAACTGGAATTGTCGGGACTTTAATACTGACTGTATTGAATGGGTAACCCTGGCGTTTCTCTGAGAATCGTCTTGTAATCACTGTAACATCATACTTGTTGGACAGTCTTTTGGCAATCTCAGCGGTCTGCAGCTCAGCTCCTCCGATGTGCTCTGAGGGGAGAAGATCCATAAGAATCGTAATTTTTTGCATCGTAGAGTGTATTAAGTTCCGTTGTCAAGCAGTTGATAATAGGTTTCTATCTGGCTGTCAGTGAGCGAGATGATATCTTTATTTGCATAAAAGCTCTTGTACCAGTCAAAAGTCCACTGCAAGGCCTCATCCACTCCAAGAACAGATTTCCACTTCAGAAGCTCCCTTGATTTTGTGGAATCAAGCTTTAGAATCTCGGTCTCATGTCTTGGATCTCTTTCTACCCTGAATGTGCCTTTTTTAATAATGTTAAGGGACTTTTCAGCAATCAAACTCACAGTTATGAAATTGCGCTCTTCAGGGGCAAAGTTCCAGGCATCTGCAAATTTGTCTTTGTGGTTATACAACCGGACAGCCAGCATGAGGTATCCTGTTATTGGCTCGAGCACGTGCTGCCAAGGTCTGATGGCATTGGGATTTCTTAGCACAATTTCATTGCCGTCCTCATAGGTTTCTCTGATAATATCAGGGATGAGCCTGCCCTTGGCCCAGTCGCCGCCACCAATCACATTTCCTGATCTGGCAGATGCCACAAGCGTTTTGCCTTTGTCAAAGAACGACCTCCTGTATGACTGGACAACCAATTCAGCGCAAGCCTTTGAAGCGCCGTATGGATCATGCCCGCCAAGCTTGTCATGCTCTCGGTAAGTATGATCTCCCTTATCCTCATAAACCTTGTCTGTTGTGACTATTACGGCAGATTTCACATCACTTTCTCTTATTAGTTCTAGGAGGTTGGCGGTTCCCACCACATTGGTCTCAAAGGTGTATAGCGGATTATCATAGCTGTCGCGAACCAGTGGCTGGGCCGCAAGGTGAAAGACAAATTCGGGCCTCTCTGAATGTAACACGTTAGCCAGCTTTTCCCGATCTCTTATATCTCCGAAATGGCTGCCGATTTTCTCCTGCAATCCAAGAACTTTGAATAGGGATGGATTCGTCGCAGGTGACAAAGCATATCCTGAGACAATGGCTCCGCACTTAATGAGGATCTGAGTGAGCCAACTGCCC
>JBDRAZ010000064.1:0-15591 GCA_043823195.1 archaeon | reverse complement strand
GCTCAAGAAGCAGAAGAGGAGCAAATGCCACTGCGTTCCTTCTGTCCGTGATTCAAACTCTCCGTCTGAACAAAAAGAACGTGCTCGAAGGACTTCAAGATATTCTAAATATGGCTTCAGGATACTAAAGAATTACGTTTTAATGGGGCCGCGAGGACTTTCATAGATTCTTACTTTGGTAAGCCCGCAGGACCCTGCGTCCTGCCTGCCCTTTACCGGATTTCAGGTAAGAATCTGCTTTGAACCCCCGGTTTGAAGCTGTCCGTATCATTGTCGTGGCAGGTGCCAACCTCAACGAACCCCGAGCTTCAGTGATAGACCAAGCTACACTACGGCCCCATTGCATAGCGAAATTCAAAGGTAGTATTTAACTTTTATGCACTCTGCTTACGTGCTCGCTCTTGCTGATCCTTATGACACTGTCCACAAAGCCCTCTATCTTTGATTCATGGCTGACAATTATGGCCTGTGAGGCGTTCAGTTCATCAAGAACATCCCTTACCTTATCCAGCTGTTCCGTTGAAAAGCCATCTGTAGGCTCGTCAAGAATGATCAGGTCGTGGGTCATGATATTTCCCACAAAATCATTAACAACCTTATTTAGCGAGAGCCTGTATGCCAACGCAAGGCTGGTCCGTTCACCACCGGACAAACTGCTGACATCAGTTTCATAATCGTTTTGCATCACTGTCGGTGTGAACTCCTCATCCAGCCGGACACTGATTGTCTCATCCTCAATCAGTATATTGAACCATTTCTGGAACAGCTCATTGAACTCATGGTATACCTTAAGCATAACCTGCTTTTCCATGAGGCCGACCAGGCCGACAAAATGCGATTCCATCCAGTTCTTGACCTGGAGCTCCTCACTTATTTTTTGTTTTATCTTTTTTTTATCCTCAATCTCTTTTGAAATATCCTCAATGACCCTCCTGATGCCCGAGATCTCAGATTCCGTCGCTGCCTTCTGCATAAGAAGCTGTTTTTCGCTTTCCCGGATTTGTTCAATGCAGGATCTCATCTTATTGTATATCTCTTCGGAACCGGACAATGTATGCAATTCCTCATTGATCCTTATCTTGTCGGCATTAATCCGGCCGATAACTGCTTTCAGCTCCGCCTGTTGCTGCTGAAGTGCCGCCCTCCGCCCCTCTTTTTCTGTCAGGGTAATGCCCCTCAGCGTTACAACATCAGCCTCTCTCTCCTGTTTTCGCAGGGCTTCAATCTGGTCTTTTAGCGTCACGAGCCTCGTCTTCAGCCCCGCCTCATCCAGCCCGGCCCTGTGCAGGTCTTTCTCAAAAAGATGCACCTTCCCAGTCTCTGCCTCGGCAACCTGCCTCTTATGATCTTCAGTAACATTCTGCCTGCAGAGCGGGCAGGAGTCAAGCCTGGTAATCTTCTCCTGAATCTCCCTTGATTGTGCAATCTTTATCCTGCATTCATGAACCGTTTTTCCCTGGTCGGCCAGGTTCTCGTTAACAGCATCAATCTGTTCCTGAACGCCCCTCATATTGTCTTTAATAGCCTCAGGGTCGAGTGGTTTGCCCCCGAGCTCCTTCTTGAGTTCAGCTGTCTGCACCTCAAGCTCCCGGATCTCAACTGATGACCTCATGCTGGCTTCAGCCTTGTTCCTTAGCTCAACCTCAAGTGTTGCCAGCTCTCTCCTGAGTTCATTCAACCTGACAATCTGCCCCTCGATCCGGGCAATATCCTCCTTGCACTTGGCTAGTTTGGCATTTACATCATCTATCCGCGGCCGCAACTGATAAAGCTTCAGCTCACTCTCTGCCAGATTCTTGGTCAGCCGCTCTTTTTGCGCTTTCTTGTCCTCAAGGTCAGCTATCCTGCCGGCCATTTCCTTTAGTCTTTCGCGGATCCAGGTCACAATAATTCCGCTGTTATCCTTGATTCTCCTGTACTTGTCAATCTGAAAAACCCTCCTGAGGGTATCCAGCCTGACTTCCTTGCTCTCGGTCAGGATCTGCTTCATATCTTCCTGGGGCGTATATACTGTATACCTGTAAACAAGATCCTTTGACTTTGACACCAGGTCTTTTGGATAGCCAAGCAGCTGCATAATTTTGCTTTTCAGTTCTATTGCTGTTCCCTCAGCCATAACTCCATCCTGTATTATGTACCCGGACTCCTGCTTAACTGCATCCCTTGATCTTGAAAGCTTTCTCATTATCGTGATATCCTTTCCGCCAAGATCAAGGCGCAACTCGACATAGCCCTCATTTTTTCCCTGCCTGAGCAGGGATGAACCCGGCAGCTGCGTCCGCTTTGTCCCGAAGAGCGCAAACTCTATTGCCAGAAGAACAGTCGATTTTCCTGAGCCGATATCACCAGAGAGCATAACAGAACCAACTGAAAACTCGAGCAATTCATCAAGATAGCTGCGGATATTATGCAGTCTCACTGATTTGATGATCATGCCTCTGGGAAGTCATCCTGGTTTAATAATGCTTTCGGATCGGCTTTTGCTTTTCTGAAGTAGTAATCAAGTTTTATATAGACCATGGCGATAATAACACTATGCCAATCCCTGAGGCAGTTTCCAGATGGATTAAGCAGTGCCTAAGTCTGGGCCACGATGCAAAGACCATCAAGGCCAAGCTTGAGCAGCTTGGATACTCTTCAGCAATTGTCGACCGTGTCCTTGTTGACATGAGAGAGACAGACAAGCTTCATCGTGATGCGCCGGACCACGTTATCAGCTGGGTCAAGCAATGCGTTGACCTGGGCCATAATATTGACCTGATCAAGGAGAACATGCGAAAGCAGGGCTACGACCCCCGGATTGCAGACAAGATCATCGGGGACATAGAAAGGCAGGAGCACATGAAGACCCTTCCTGATTCAGTTGTCAAATGGATTGAAAAGGCAATCGAACTGGGCTATGACGCTAACATGATCAAGCAGAAGATGACCCAGCACGGATACGACCACAGGATCGTGGATGAAATCCGCGAGAAGCACCTGACCGGCATACACAGGCACCACAGGAAAAAGAAGATGATGGTTGGGTTTGGGGTTGCGGTTGCAGTTGTTTTGGTGTTGATGGTGCTGGGTCCTGTTTTTGTGGACACGAGAATCCCGACTCAAAAATTCCAAGAACAGGATATTAACGGGGACAAACCTCTGCAGCATGAGGGTCCGATTGAGATAGTCTTAAAAGATAGCGATTTAACAGTTGATTTGGATGGCGTATATAAAGACAGTTACACCATACAGAATTTATACACACTGGATAGTGAGATCGACCTGGCTGCCCGGGATTATCTCATAGATGTTACCGCAAGACTGGATACGGGCATAACTGCTTACGACTACAAGAACGGCCTGCCCGTGCCTGTGGCACTGACAAAAGATGAAGCTGAAGTGGCAGTAAATGAATTAGCAGAGAACGGGCCGATAATTTACCGGGACATAAACAAAGGCCGGCATATGAATTTATCATTCGATACTGTTCAGGTAGCGAGTGCTTATGTTAACTCAACTGAATGGAAAACCTATAGATTCATGGTCAAGAATCAAAATGCCACAAAGATCTCGATAGCAAGCCAGAACATCTTTGTCAAAAAGAACCAGCAGGTCTACCCGACACTGAATGTAAAGGTTAAACAGGTCAGGATTGCATCCACCTAGAATCTTCTGATAACAAAATAAGATGTAAACAGCACGCTGCAGGCAATAATCGCAAGCGCATAATCCTCGAATTCAGGTATGCAGTTTCCGCCATTGGCATCCATCTCGGACTGCAGGCAGCAAACAGAAGATGTGCCGTATATAGGGATTAAGTCATATCTCTCATTATTACCCACCTCACCGCAGCAGCTGCTGTCCGTTCCCGCACTGAACCTGCTCGCACCCCACGTCCCCGGGCCGCAGTTTGAGTTTGTACAGGCTATACTCGAACCATCACAATCAGCACAGTATGAGGGATCAACTGCAATGCACTTTTGAGGTGATGTGCATGTTTGCGTGGCTGCGGCACAGCTTCCCGAAGCACCGCCATTGCAATAGTATTCATTAATCCGGTCCGGGAAGCCGGGATCCGGGCAGTTATCCTCATAAGTACGACTGGAATCTTCACAGGTACCGGCTGTCCCCTTCACCTGCCCGCCATCGCTGTCCACGCAATTCTTGCATGTGCCGCCGTCGCAGATTCCCGATGCGCACTCTTCATCGCAATCGCAGGCAGTTCCATAAGCCAGGTTCAGGCAGTCATCACAGCCTCCGCATTGGCTGCAGCCGCCAGCACACGCACACGGCATCGATGTGGTCCAGTACCTGTCACCAGGCCCGGCAACATCCACACACCACCAGGTTGATCCTCCGCATGTAGTTTGGAGACAATTATCTCCGGCATCGCAGGTCGCGTCAACCTCTCTGCAAGTATTTGTATCAGTGCATGAGCCTGCGCCGCTTGGGCAATAAAGGGCTTCACCACTCCGCGTAGTAAACGTCGGAGACCCATACTCCCCGCTTCCGCCCAGCGGGCCAGTGCTCGAGCAGTCATCCACGCACGTTGCCGCAGAGTAGCCGCAGAGCTGTGACCCGCAGTCCCAGTTGTCCTGGCAGTCAGTGGAGCTGTCAACATCATTATCACTGCCGTCACCGCAGGAAAGGCTGCCGAACCGTGCCTCATTCTCGTGCGCAGTGCAGACAACGCCATAACCTGGTTCATCCCTGCAAAGGAAAGGACTTGCGCATTCGTCATTACAATCGCAGTCATCAATCCTGGGTTTGGTAAGGCAACTGTCGCAGACTCCTGCATTGTCGCAGCAGACGCTGCAGTCGACAACGCATCTTGCTTGACATCCATCACTGGGATTATAACACTCACATTTATATGCTTCCCCAATTGGATTGCTCTGAGCTGCGCACTGATCATTACCAGGAGTTGTACCGTCACGACATCTCAGACTTGAACAATCCACGCCGCTGGCAATGGTCCAGTCATCACAATAAATGTATTGCGCGCCTTCAACACCTACAGAAAATAGCAGAATCAATAATACACAAACTAGCGCTGCAGTTACTCGCTTCATCCTCTTTTAAGAATATTCTGACATTACTGGTATTTAATACTTACGGTGCAGAAAGATCATCACTCTTTCCACTCTGGCCAAAAAATTAAGCCAGAATAATGGAAGATAAAGATAATGGGTCGATACCTTTATAAACAATAGATACCTATCGTAATCCACAATGGTAAAAGAATTCAATATGATCATTGAACAGGGAGAGGACGGGTATCTGCTATCTGAAGTAGTAGAACTGCCTGGGTGTCATACACAGGCTAGATCATATGACGAGTTAATCAAACGAACTAAAGAGGCAATTTCTCTGTATCTTAAGTGTCAGAAGCAACCGGCCACTGTCTCAGAAAGATTTCTGGGAGTACAAAGAGTAGTAGTATAAGATGTCAAAACTGCCCTTGTTCTCTGCAAAAGAAGTAATCAAAATACTACAGAAGATGGGATTTCAAACCATTAGACAAGAAGGTAGCCACGTTTTCATGAGGCATCCTGATGGCAGAACCACTGTCATTCCCAATCATCCGGGAGAAGATATCGACAGAGGACTTCTCAACAGGATATTGAAAAAGGACTTAGGAATTGAACGTGAAGAATTCCTGAAACACAGATAATCCAGGATGTCCAATTTCGAGCGTTCTGCAATCACGCAAGCCCCAGGTTGTCAAGCACAATACCTGACTCAAACGGCTTAAGGTCAGAATACCCCTGCCCGACGCCTATATATATGATTGGCTTCTTTGTAACATAAGAAACAGAAACAGCAGCCCCCCCTTTTTCATCGACATCAGCCTTTGAAAGGATTACCGCATCAATGCCGATTGCCTCGTCAAACTTCTTGGCCTGCTCAACGCAGTCATTTCCGGTAATGGATTCGCCGACAAACACCTTTAAATCGGGCTTAGCCACCCTGACCACTTTTTTCATCTCATCCATTAGGTTTGTATTGGACTGCATTCTTCCTGCGGTATCAATAAGTACAACATCTATTCCCTTTGCCTCTGCATGCTTTACTGCATCAAACGCAACAGCTGCTGCATCGCTTCCATAGTTATGCTTAATCAGCTTAACATTGAGCTTGTCTGCATGCAGCTGCAGCTGGTCAATTGCTGCGGCCCTGAATGTGTCAGCTGCAGCAAGGACGCACGAATGCCCCCTGGCCTTCAGCATATGGCATACCTTGGCGATGGTCGTAGTCTTCCCGCTCCCATTTATGCCAACAAAGCAGATCACATACGGCTTTTTCTCTTTTATCCTTGC
Source organism: archaeon (assembly GCA_043823195.1). Taxonomy (GTDB): domain Archaea; phylum Nanobdellota; class Nanobdellia; order Woesearchaeales; family JBDRAZ01; genus JBDRAZ01. Next base: position 9,289 of record JBDRAZ010000064.1, on the reverse strand, counting down.
CTCAAGATCAATACTATCTTCATTGATCAGAGATGCAATGCTCTGCTTGAGCGATTTTGCAATTGCCCCTGGAATATCCCTTCTCGCAATAGGCCTGTCAACGAGACTTGCCTTGAGGTCTTCTTTTATCTTGTCAACAACCTCAACCGCCACATTATTTTCCATGAGCGCGAGCTCGAGTTCCCAGAACAGGTCATTGAATTTTGCCTCAGATATCTGTTTCTTGCTGACCTTTTCCCTGAGTTTGGCAAATAGTGCTTGTTTCCCGGGTATTGCTGGCTGCTCAGCTTTAATTTCATCAGGGGCTTCTTTTTGTTTGGTAAACGTCTGCCTTATCTTTGAAAAGAACCCTTTTTTCTCAGGTTCTTGAGTTTCCGGTATTTCTGGTTCCGCCTCTCCGGGATCAGGCTTTTCCTCTGGCCCGGCCGCATCCGCGGGCCCAGATATCCCCACATCCTCCTCAGCTGCTTCTTCCACTAATTCCTCGGGTATCTCATCGGCTGCATTAACATGCTCCGGCCCCTTAGTGGCTTTAGCATGCAACCCGGATTCCCCGGGCTCAGGTCCGGCGACTTTAGCTGGTCCTCCAGGTTCCTCTGTAACTAGCTCAGGCCCGTCCTCTGTTTTCTCATCTTCAGCTGCCTCGGGCTCTTCCCCTGGCTCTTCTTCAGGCTCCGGTTCATCCTCTAACTTCTCCTCTTTTGGTACCTCCGGTTCCTCGGCGGCCTCAGGCTCCCGGACAGCCTCCTCTATAGGTATTTCTTCCTCAACATCATCTGCTTCATCCTCTGCTTTTGAGGAAAACCTAGAAATCGCATTGCTAAGCTTTTCCTTCAGAAACTTAAACATTTTGCTCTTCAATCAGCTTGAGTGCTTCTTCCTGCTTAATCTGAACAACCTCAACAACCTGCTGCAGCTGCTGAACAAGCTGGTTTCTCACATCATGGATGCTCTGTGCCTGCTTTTCCAGGAGCTGCTGGGTTTCGGGAATCGTCTTTTTAACAGCAACATTGCCACCCACATTGACAATGAGTTTCTTTGCATCCTTAATAATCCCCTTCACAAATATACCCGGGCTGATTGGCACCAAAGTCTCAGACCCCGCCTTTATGGCCGACAGTTCATCCAGTCCCTGCTTGACCGACAGCAGCTCGCCCATCTGGGTGTCAACGGTCTCAATCTGCTTCTGTATCTGCTTGGCGTGCTGATCCAGCATCTGCAGCTCCATATGCCTCTCCTGCAACTCCTTTGAAATTTCGGTCATATCATCACCTTGTACATATCGGTAAGGGCCTTGTTTTCATAGATTCTCCTGATTGCCTCGCCTATTGTTGGAGCCATTGATACCCGCCTTATTTTCTTGCTCCTTGCCATATCAACCGGGATGCTGTCGCAAACAACCAGCTCCTTTACAGCTGACCCGTTCACCCGGTCATATGCCGGGCCTGACATTACCGGATGCACAGCCGCTATATAAATATCCTTGGCCCCTTTCGTCTTCAGGACCTCTGCTGCCTCAGTTACCGTCCCTGCAGTGTCAATGATATCATCAACAATTATTGCAGTCTTTCCTGCAACCTCGCCAATAACAAACATCTCAGCAACCTGGTTGTGACGCTCGCGCCTCTTGTCTATCACTACGAGCGGCGCCTCCAAAAGCTTAGCCATGAACCTTGCTCTTTTTGCCCCGCCTGCATCAGGAGAAACCACTACAGGATCCGGCAGGCGCATCTTTTTGAAATAATCAGCAAGCTTGGGAATCATGGTGAGATGCTCAACCGGGATGTCAAAGAAACCCTGGATTGTTCCGGAATGCAGGTTTACGGTAACCACCCGGTCAACCCCTGCAACAGACAGCAGGTTTGCATAGAGCTTGGCTGAAATCGGCTCGCGCGGCCCCATCTGCTTTTCCTGCCTACCATAGAAAAAATAGGGGATTACGGCAGTAATGCTCCTTCCCGAGGACCGCCTCACAGCATCAATGATCAGCAGGTACTCAATAATATCACCATTTGTATTTCCTGAAGCGGGCTGGATAATAAACACATCATCCCCCCTAACGGTTTCCTTGATGCTCACATAAGTCTCAGCATCGGAAAAAGTCTTGACCTCGAGTTCAGTCAGCTTGACCTTCACGACCTTGGCTATTTTCTCAGCAAGTTCCCGGTTTGTGTTAGAGCACAGCAGTTTTATCTCACTCATCATCAGCACCCAAAAAACCCAGCGCAGTATCCGCATCCATAATCTCGGGGCCGGTTGACAGGTCTCCGATGACAAATCCCTTAGAGTTGCAGATTATACCCGAACTGATGTACTGGCTGTTCTGGTTCACCGTCCCCCTAGAAAGCGGCACTCCAAGCTGCGACGCAAGCAGCTTTGCCTCGGCATCATTCGCCTCCACCGAGACCAGGGCACCCTTGCTGTTCATCTTGCAGAGCGAACCCACAATATTATACCCGCCAATGGTCCCTCTGATAACGCTGATGCCCAGTTCACGTTTCAGGAGCGCGATTGTATCCTCACCATACTCAGGATTAACCACGCAGCCGTTCTCTGAAATTGCCATATTGTTCCCAAGGGCGGTCAGGTCGGTCTCAACCTTGACAACATCAATTCCGAGCTTCCCGAGATGCCCGATTTCAGCATCAAAGGCAATTCCCGGGACAAGCAGCTTCTTTTGGACTCCTGCCAAAAACACGCCCAGCAACTCATTTCCGCAGATTCTTGCCTGGTATACCGGAACACCAAGCGCCGCCTCAATGCTTAAGGACTGCCTTTTCGGGATCTGCTGGCCGATCAGGCAGTACTCATCTGTTGTGTAGCCATACATTCCCACATTGGGATTACCCAGGATATTAGTCTTGACAAGATGCATAGAATATGAATAATCGCCTCCTATTTAAATGGTTTTTGCTGCCTGGGGCCTCAACAGCTCAATCCAGATCTCGCCAAAATGGTCTTTCTGCTCCAGGTCAATCTTCCTCTGGTTAGTCAGATGCAGCAGCGGTATGAATGTATAAACCTTGTCTTCCTTGTTATCTGATGGCAGCAGCTGCGAGAACGTCAGCGTGCCTTTCTTGCTTGAATAGTGCTCCCTGATCTGATTATAGATGTCCTTGATGATAACTGATATCTCAACACCTTTCCTCGGAATCTCAACTGCCGGCGAATCCCTTACACTTGATGGTATCCTGCGGTTCTTTACCTCTAAAGCCTTTTGCAGTGCATCAACCAGATCATACACAGAAACCTTCCTCTTCCTTGGCTGGGGTGTCCTGGGAACCAGCCTGAACTCATCCTTTGTTGCGTCCAGATCAACATGCCCAAGCTCGCTCTCTAGCTCTTCATAGAATTCTTCCTCATTGATCTCTGTTGAAGCCATGAGCCGGTCAAAGACATTAAGGTCTTCTTCAACAAGCCGGTTGCTCTTCAGCTTCAGAAGTATTGCTGCTGCGAGAAGAATCTTTCCCGATATCCTGAAATCCATTTCCTTGAGCTTCTTGAGCATGTCCAAAAACCGCTGCGCGAGCACAGAGACATCAACATCCCAGGGATCCATTTCCTCCCTCTTCACAAGCTCATAGATCATAGTCTGCCAAGTAATCTCATCCTTGTCAAATATGATTTCAAATACCTTTTCCTGCATCAGTTCACCAATATCGATAAACGTATACTAATATACCAAGAGGTAATAACTATATCAGTATATAAATGTTTCGCTTCGTATGGATTTTGCAGGATGCAAATCTTTTTATATAATATTGGATTTTTGGATTCTGCCCCGGGCTCGTGGTCTAGCGGCTATGACGTTGCCCTTACATCGTATTTCTCAGAGATACCTGAGTAAGGCGAAGGTCCCCAGTTCAAATCTGGGCGGGCCCAGTTGCGGCGGTAGTCTAATGGCTAGGACACTACCCTGCCACGGTGGTAATCCGGGTTCGAATCCCGGCCGCCGCATTTCTCAGCCGTCGTCCACCCACACACACAGACACGGGGGCCATAAAGAAATTGCCGCGCCATCTCCGCATAAATGCGCGGGATATCCTGTGCAAACTTAATAATGGCCACATTATGATTTCGTATGCCCGCTGCAGATTGCACCTTAAGCCGCATGATGAGGTCAAGACGTTCACTGTTGCAAAGATAGTTAAATATCATCCTCTACTGCCCCTTGCATGCACAGATACATTGTCAGGGGCGTTATCCAGGGAGTTGGCTTCCGGCCATACATCTATAGGAAGGCAAAGGAGAACGGCCTGGTAGGATACGTTAAGAATATCGGCAGCGGAGTTGAGATTGTTGTAAATGATTCTGAATTTATGAAGAAACTCACATGCCTGCCCCCACTTGCAAAGATAACTGAACATTCATCTGAAGAAACACAAGGACAATTCTCAGACTTTTCCATTTTAGGCAGCTCTGGCAGCGCCGGCGAGACACTGCTGCCTCCGGACATATTCATGTGCAGCGATTGCCAAGGGGAACTCCGGGACAAAAAGAACAGGAGGCACCAGTACTATTTCATCACCTGCACCAGCTGCGGCCCCAGGTTCTCAATGATTACCGATCATCCCTATGACCGGCCATTTACATCCATGAACGAATTCAGCATGTGCTCAGAATGTGAAAAGGAATATACAGACCCGATGAACAGGAGATTCCACGCACAGACTATTGCCTGCAATGACTGCGGGCCGAAACTGAGATTGATAAACAATGGCAGACAAATCGCCGGATGCGGCATAGAATTGATCAAGAAATCCATTGGCATAATCAAATCAGGGGAGTCTATTGCCATCAAGGGTGTTGGCGGCTTTCATATCTGCTCTCTCGCCCAAGATGCCGCCGTCAGGAAGGTCAGAGATATCCTGAAAAGGCCCAACAAGCCGTTTGCCATAATGGCCAAAGACCTGCACATGATCAGGAAATTTGCCCTGGTATCCGGCAGGGAATCCGTGCTGCTAAAAAGCCCTCAGAGGCCCATTGTTGTACTGAAAAAGAAAGGGGAAATCTATTCTGAGGTTTCCGAGCTTGACTCAATTGGTGTAATGCTCCCCTACACCGCACTCCATCGGCTCCTGTTTGATTATATCAATGAGCCGCTTCTGATGACTTCCTGCAACATGCCGGGTGAGCCGGTTGCAACAGATGAAAAGATCGCCCCCGCTTTCCTGACTCATGAACGCAGGATAATAAACAGGTGTGACGATTCAGTTGTCAAGGTAATCGAAAACAAATCTTTCTTCCTCAGGCGCTCCCGCGGCTACACACCGCTCCCGGCAAAGCTGCCTGTTAAATGCGCTGACACGATCTCGCTCGGTGCAGAAATGAACAACGTGATCGCCGCCACCAGGAAAGACAACTGCTTTCTATCTCAGTACATAGGAGACACATCCAGGCTTGAGACCGCCGAATTCATGAGAAACGCGCTCAACCGGCTGGTTAGATTAACAAGGGCAAAGCCGCAGATGATTGCCTGCGATCTCCACCCGGCCTACAACTCAACTGCATACGCAGCAGAGCTTGCGGAGAAGCACAATGCAGGACTGGTAAAGATCCAGCATCACAAGGCTCACGTTGCGGGTGCTGCGGCAGAACACGGGCTTAAGGATTACGCAGGGATTGCCATGGACGGCCTTGGCTATGGCGAAGACGGAAAGATTTGGGGCGGAGAGGTGTTTGATGTAACTGACGGGGTTGACTTCAAACGCATAGGAAGCCTTGAGGAGCAGCCTCAGCTGGGCGGCGACTCCGCAGCAGTTCATCCAAGGAAGATGCTTTTTGGAATACTCAGCAGGATTCTCGATGAAAAGGAAATCCTTGGACTGAATCTGTTTGAAAAAAAGGAATCCTGCCTTTACCTCAAGATGCTGGATGATTCATTCAACACACCAATGACCACAAGCGCGGGCCGCATCCTTGATGCTGCCTCAGCCCTGCTCAGACTATGCGACAGGCGAACCTATGACGGAAGGCCGGCCATGATTCTCGAGAGTGCGGCTGAAAAAGCCATTCACCTTGATCCGGTTCTGGAAAAAAGAGACGGAAGGACCATATTGAAAACAACAGACCTCTTCAGGTTTCTGATAGACAACGGCGATAAGGGCAGGGGTGCCCTTGCGGCCACAGTCCAGGCATACCTGGCCAAAGGCATGTATGAGATGGCAGCCAGCCTGAACAAGCCCATCGTATTCTCCGGCGGTGTTGCCTATAACCGGATGATCTCGGGGCTGATGATCAGAAACAGCGTGCTTGTCAACAGGGAAATCCCGCCCGGCGACGGAGGGATCTGCTTTGGCCAGGCATACCTCGCAAACCTAATGCGCATGGCCTGACCTGAGCCCTTTGGCATGCATTATGAAATCAGCAACCCCCTTAAAGGAATCAGGATTATGTATGGATGTCTCAATGATTCGGGCCTTTCGGTTAATCCTCTTCAGGCCGGCAACGTAATCATCCTTGGCAAATCCTGCTGCAGACATCAGGTCCGACTTGGAGATTACTATGCAGCCTGCATCCATGAATATTAAAGGATATTTTTTCGGCTTGTCAGACCCCTCTGTTGTTGAGCTGACAACCAAATTCAGATGCTGCCCCAGCCTGACGCCTGCCGGGCAGACAAGGTTTCCGACGTTCTCGATAATCAGATACTTCTTGCCCATAAGACTCATCTCTTTCAGCGCATCAGACACCATCTTTGCATTGAGATGGCAGCCGCTGTGGGTGTTGATCTGAAATGCATTAATGCCCTGCGCATCCAGCCTCTTCTTGTCCACATCAGACTCAAGATCGCCCTGGATAACCGCCAAATCATCCGGATTGAGATACCTGCAGAGGCCCTCAATTACCGTTGTCTTGCCGCTTCCGGGAGACCCCATTATGTTGATGCAGAAAATCCCATGATGCTCAAGCTTATGCTGGTTATCATGCGCAATCCTGTCATTCGCCTCGGCAACTGGCTTATCAACCATCACAACCTTGCCTGCATCGCCGCAGCCGCAATCCTCGCACATGCCGGGAATCAATCTTGTTCAGTATAAATTCCTTTCCATGCTGCGCCCTGCATTCGCCGCAACCATCCCCGGCGAGCCTTGGGAATTCCCTCATTATCCAAAAGAGAACCAATCCGGCCTTGGCAGCAAGCACCAGCTTATGCAGCCTACATCGCCACTTCTTTAAGTAGCTCAATTATTCTTTTCAGGACAGTTACCTGGGCCTCCCTTCTGTCCCTGGCACCCAGCAGGTTCTTGGCAAGCTTCTCGTCGCTTAACGCATGCAAAACCCATGTGCTGAAATCATTTTTTTCATCGTTTACATGGTGCATCCATGTACCGTCGTCCATGCTCTCCAGCATCTCGCTCAGCTCATTCAGGTTTCTGACCTCCCTGCCGTCATTGAGCTTGAAGCTGGTTTCATCACCGGAATGCAGAATGATATTCTTCATTTTCTCACCTCCTTTTCTGGCTTAAAGATTCCAGCCGGCTGATTCTGTTGTCCAGCTTGGTACGCAATTGCTCCGGTGTGCCTATGCCATTGATAGCCTTAACAAGCGTTTTGTCGCACACAACGTCCCTGATCCAGTTCACGAAGTCGTTTCTTTCGCAGTTCACGTGATGCTGAAAGACACCTGGCCCCATGTCTGCCAATGCGGACGAAAGATCCCTGATATTTCTCAGCACCCTGCCGTCATTGAGCCAGAAAACCCTATCCTCAGGCACGTCACTCAGTGTTTTTTGCGATATTCTTATTCTTGCGATTCTCATCACCTCAATTTTCCATTTATCATGCTCCCCCGCCCAGCAGCCCGCGGTAAAGGCTCAGGCACTCTCGTGCCGGCTTGTCCCAGGTGAAGCGTTTTATCTCTCCCAAGCCGCCGTCTTTAAGAGTCTGGTGGAGGACCGTATAATTAAGCACCGCCAGGATTTTGTTGGCCATTTCATCAATATCCCAGAAATCGGCCTTTAGGCAGTGGGTAATCACTTCTGAGACACCGCTTTGTTTTGATATTATTACCGGTGTCTTGTTCCGCATTGCTTCTAACGGAGTTATGCCAAATGGCTCTGAAACAGACGGCATCACATATACATCCGCCATCTGGTAAGCCTTGTCTATATCATTTCCCTTCAAAAAGCCGGCAAATAATACGTTTTTTCCTATGCCCAGCTCAGCAGCCTTTTCCATTATGAAGTGTTCCATGTCGCCGGTTCCGGCCATGATGAATTTGACATTGGGTTGGTACTCCAGCACCTTTTTTGCAACATACAGAAAATAATCAGGTCCCTTCTGAAGGGTAATCCTGCCCAAAAACAGAACCAGCTTGTCATACTTCTTTATCTCAAAGGTTTCTTCTCTGCAATCCTTAAAATCAACCGCATTGTGAACCACGCGTATTTTGTCAGGATTAATATGATAATGCTGTATTATCTTGCTTTTTGTGAAATTTGAAACCGCTATAATCAGGTCAGCTTCATCCATCCCTTTTTTTTCCACAGAATAAATATGCTCATTGATGCCGTTCCCGCCGGTCCTGTCAAATTCTGTTGCGTGCACATGGACGACCAGGGGTTTCTTCGAGACCTTTTTGGCCTCTATGCCGGCAGGAAATGTCATCCAGTCATGGCAATGGATAATATCATACTCCTCTTCTTTGGCAATCCTTGCCGCCAAGGCGGTATACCGATGAACCTCTTTAAACAGGTCTGATCCGTAAATTGCATTGAAAGGCCTGCTCCTAGTCTCAGTGCGGTAATTCTCTGAAGTCATATAGGGTGTTATTATTGAATCAATTTTCCTTATTTTTATGATGCCTGTTGAGATTATTCTGGCAAAATCGCAGCCAATCTCCATGCTGCTTGGTACTACAAAGATAATTCCAACATGGTTATTGCTAAGCCCTTTTGTCAGCCCATAACACGCTGTACCAAGCCCCCCAGAACTGAGCGGCGGGAATTCCCAGCCGAACATCAATACGTTCATCTTAACATAGGGATGAAAATACCCAAAACGGCAATTTCATCCTCGACACCTCTTTTTATGCGCACCGCCCAACAACATCAGAGTGTATTGGGCATCTTCCTTTTTTCCATGTTGCAGGCACTTCCGAACCCCGGGCCTGCCCTGAAAAACCGATATGTACAGCACAATACCCTTTAAATAACTTTCTATTGGGCCAGTATCTCCGATACATATAAAGCCGCATCATTAGTATGCCGGCTTTGCAGCTGATTACACTAGCCCCTTACTTGGTTCTTTAGTCATATTCACCCCCCCTGCTCCTGATTCGCCGCAC
>JBDRAZ010000063.1:0-35246 GCA_043823195.1 archaeon | reverse complement strand
GCTCAAGAAGCAGAAGAGGAGCAAATGCCACTGCGTTCCTTCTGTCCGTGATTCAAACTCTCCGTCTGAACAAAAAGAACGTGCTCGAAGGACTTCAAGATATTCTAAATGTGGCTTCAGGATACTAAAGAATTACGGATTGCCCGCAATAAGCCTCAATTATGAACCCAGTTCAGCCCTGACGACTCGTACACGTTCAGATGCTTCCCGTGACAGCTTTTCTGACAGCAGTTAAACTAATAATCAATAGTGAATTTCAATAGCAAAGTATTTATTATAACTAGGATTTAAGCCGAATAACGGGGGATGGCGAATGAATGTCGAGGAATGGTTCGTAAAAAACAGGTACAAATACACAAGCTTTTCGAATATAAAGAGACTTGTGAAGCTAAAAAAACAGCAGAATCTCACCATAAGCCTGTTTATTCCCACCTATAATGAGGCTGACAATATAGGGAATGTCATTTCTGTGCTTAAATCAGGCCTGATTGACAAATACGGCCTGATTGACGAGATCGCTGTCATTGACAGCGGCAGTTCCGATGATACGCTGAAAATCGCGAAGAATTGCGGCGCAAAGGCATATCTGGCATCAGAATGCCTGCCCAAGGAGGGCGTTCGCGGCAAGGGCGAAAACATCTGGAAATCGCAGTATTTGCTGAAGGGGGACATAATCTGCTGGGTTGATGCAGACATTAAGAACATCCACCCCAGGTTCGTCTATGGCCTTGTCGGTCCGCTCCTCACCAAGCCCAAGCTGAACTTTGTCAAGCCATTCTACAGAAGGCCAATAGCAAACGGGGTGAATCTCTCTCCGCTTGGCGGAGGCCGCGTTACCGAGCTTCTGGTGAGGCCGCTCTTCAACCAGTACTTTCCCAGGCTATCCGGCTTCATACAGCCTCTTTCTGGTGAGGCTGCAATCAGAAGGGAGGTGCTTGAAAAGATACCTGTCTTCTCAGGCTACGGCGTCGAGACCGGCATGCTTATTGATATTGTCAAGAAGTTTGGCCTGAGGACCATTGCCCAGGTTAACCTAATAAAGAGGGTCCACAGGAACCAGAACCTCCAGCAGCTGAGCAACATGGCCTTTGCAATACTGCAGGTATTTGCCAAAAGGGCAAATTCGCTTGGCAAACTCATACTTGTAAGGGAGATACGGAAAAAGTACCGCGTCATAGAACAGTACCGGGGCGATTATATTTTGAAGAGCAGGCAGATACATGACGTGCAGCTCCCTCCGATGATAACGGTGGACAAGTACCGGAAAAAATTCAAGAAAGACCCAAAATGGGTTTACCTATGAAGATAGTATTCACGGACCTTGACGGAACCCTGCTGGATTACTCCACCTATTCGTATAAGCCGGCCAGGGAAGCACTCAGCCATCTGCATGAAAAGAAAATACCCATCATCATCTGCTCAAGCAAAACCAAGGCCGAGATTGAGGTTTACAGGGAGAAACTGAAGATCCCTGACCCATTTATCTGCGAAGACGGCGGTGCAGCCTATGTCCCAAAAGGGTATTTTGAGTTTGAGTTTGACCACGACTTTGAAACAAAGAAATACCTGGCATTCAAGCTGGGAACAGACTACCAGAAGCTGCGCAAGATCCTCAAAGCAATGGCAAAAGAGGGATTGGCCCTTGAGGGTTTCGGCGACATGACTGCGCGCCAGGTTGCAGAGGAAACTGGGCTTTCGCTTGATACAGCCAAATTAAGCAAGATGCGCAAATTCGATGAGCCCGTAAAGATCCTTTCAGAAAGGCACGAAGAGAGGATGAAGGAGATCATCAAGAGATATAACCTCCATTATACGCGCGGGGGCAAGTACCTGCACCTAATCGGGAATAACGACAAGGGCAAGGCTGCTGCCCTGTTAATAGACCTTTACAGGCGCAGATACGGAAAGGTTGAAAGCATCGGCCTGGGGGATTCAAGGAACGACTTCAAGATGCTGGATGCGGTTGACAGGCCATATCTTGTCCTTAGGGAAGACCACCATTATGCATCCAAGCGCTACAACAGGGCACCCGGCATCGGCCCGGTCGGCTGGAACAGGATAATTCTCAGGATTTTAGCTGCTTCTTGTGATAGGGATGAATGAAGAAACATGCGATAACTGAGCCGGTGAGGTTAAACAGCAGGTCAAGCGCATTATTGAAATAATCACCAACCTGCTGAGCCGCCCCAAGAAAGACAACTGCACCAAATTCCAGGACCTCGTTCAGTGCGCCCAGCCCCATAGCCATGATGACGAGGATGAGGCACAAAATATACTTGTCATACCTGATATTGTCAAGGTGCGACCGGAGCATGTTGTAGCAGACAAAGGTTGCAGTAATGGTGCCAAAAAAATGGACAATATTATCGAACCTCAGAAAAGGCAAAAAATAGATTTCATACAGCCTCTGGCCTCCGAAATAAAGGTTGCCGCCCGCAAAATGCAGACAGCCGACCAGGGAGAGCCCCGCAAGGATGTGGATGCTGAGGTGCAGCTTTTTCTGGTAAAAGACGATAAAGACCAAGAGCGCTAGCAGTATTGTAATGTAATACAGGAACTCAAAGTTTCCGCGAACAAAGGCAAGAGCCGTGAAGAATGCAAAGTAGGCAACCGTGAAAACCAGTATTGACCTAAAGGGCCGATCCATGGACAACCCTATGGCCCCGTTATATTTGAATTTTTCGATTACGGGGTCAAGCTGACGTATCGGCAGATAGAAAACCTTAAAAAAGTCAATGTGCAGAATCGATCCATGCCGGTCAATAAATCAAAGGCAGAAGCCATCTACCGAAAAAGCATTGATGTCCTGACAGAAGTCCAGCTGAGAAACGGGGGGTGCCTGGCCAGCCCCAAGGGAGAGAGATATCCTTATGTCTACCCAAGGGATCACGCAATCTGCATCCTGGGCTTCATTTCTGCAGGAATGTATAAAGAGGCCAGGAAGGCACTGGAATTCATCCTGCAGGGTCAGCTCAGACACGGCGCCTTTCCGCAGAGATACGATACAAAAGGACATGACGCCTCCTACAAGCCAATCCAGATTGATGGGACCGGATTGATCATCTATACGTTTGTGCAGTATGTAAAAGCAACCGGCGACATGCAGTTCGCAGGCAGGGAATGGAACCACATTAAAAGGGGAGCCAGGTATATTGCCGGCAGCATCCACGGGACAGGGCTGGTCTACACCCCAAACTCAATCCATGAGTTCCCGCCGATGGAAGAGGGCCTCGAGGTCTGGGCAAACGCAGTCTGCTGCGCAGCGCTTGGTGAGGCAGCAAGCCTCTGCAAAGAGATGCATCGCCCTACTGATAACATGGAAAGGGTCTCTGAGGGGATTAGGTCAGGCATCCTGAAATACCTCTGGAACTCGCGTTTGAAATGCTTCATTAAGAATATCCGCCTGAATGAATCCAGCTCAGTTGAGCCATATGTCGATGCATGCGAAATCGCCCTGGCCGATTACGGGGTATTTGCAGATGATGACCCAAAGATAAAAGGCACCGCAGCAGACATTACCCGCGCACTCTGGAACAGGGACCTGGGCGGAATCTGCCGCTACCCCAAGTATGAGGGAAGGAACAACGGCGGCTGGGGGCCATGGCCCCATTTCACGCTCATGATGTGCCGCCATTTCATCCGCCTGGGCGACAAGAGGTCAGCCGACAGGTATCTTTCCTGGGTGCTGAAGATTTCCTGCAAGGGCGAACTACCTGAGCACATCGCCACCATTGATGAATTCGAAGAATATGTCTCAGATTTCCGGGACGCTGGCCTCCTCAGAAAGGACAGGCTTGTTATGATCAACAATGCAAGAAAGCACCCGATGTTCAAAAAAGGCATTGCCTACATAACCCTGCCCCTGGCCTGGCCTCACGCGGAATTTATAAGAACATGGAACCTTTATAGGGAAACATTCAGCTGACCCGTTCCGCAACCCTCTGCATGGTCTCCCCATAGGCACCGGAGAGAGCACGTTCAACGGTTGCATAAAGCGCCTGAACCCCGGGAAGCGCCCTGCCCCTAAGGGCAAGGGTCATCCCCTCCATGGCTGCACCGCCTGCAAGCGTTGATCTGTAGCCTTCCTTAGGAAGCCCGATCAGTTCTGCTGCGCCGTTTGTGTTGCCGCCCATAAGAAAGACATCGCCTGAATGCGCAACTGCTGCCTCAAGCACTTCTCTTGTGCCCGTTACAAACCTTGGATCCTCATACTTGCCCATTGGGCCCTTTATGAAGGTCATGCTTGGCTTTCCCCGCCGCAGGATTGAGATGTAATTGCCTATAGTATCATGCCCGATATCACATGCCGGCTCGCTCAAAACCCGGCCTCGCGGAGTACCTAGCTTAAGGTCTGCCCTCCGGCCGTCGCGCTCAACCGCCAGGTCCATAGGCAAATCGATCTTATCGCCATGCTGGCCAAGAAGCATCCTCATTCTCTGAAAGTTCAGATCATTTTGGTACGGACCGTCGCCAATCAGGCCCTTGTCGCGCAGATGTGCATTCCCCTCACCAAATTCATAGCCCTTGACTGCCAGCCCAAGCTCTGCAAAGCCTCCTCCTGCAAGAACCCGGTCGATCTTCCCTGCTTCAAGCATCGACTCCAGGGTGTCAAAGTAATCATCAACCTTCAGCCCGGCGACAATCCAGAATGTGGGGCTGCTGTATCCTGAGCTCAGTTTTTCAATGGATGCAACCTCATCCTTCATGTGGAGGCTGCACAGGAGAGGCACGTTCCACCCCACCACAGAAGGAGAAGGTCTGTGCCTGACTGAATAGTCATCTGCAACTACAACATCAACAACACCCTCAAACGTCCGTATGAGATCAGACCTGCTCGGCATGTTACTTCCGCGGTATTTATCAGTCTCATCCGGATGTGACCTGACATTTGGGAGAACGGCAATCCCTCCGGAACAGAGCTGTGCATTGATTGTCGGAGCATCCAGGCTGTGCAAAGGGAACACCCTGCCAGACAGGTCTTCCCTGCCCATCTCCGCCAATGCATCAGTCAGGCGCTCAGCATGCTGATGGGGATCCTCGATGTAATCCCTGCTCAGGTATCTCCCCTGGTGATACATGACAACCAGGCTGTTTACCCCCGGAAGGTCAGCAAGCTCTGCAACCGTCGGTGCAACAGCATAGATTCGCTGGGCATCAGTGATAATGCGGACCGGAACCGGCGGACCGGACACCCCATTAACAGATTCCCCCTCAACACATCTTGTACCGCAGTCAATTCCCGCCCTAAGTCCGACGGTCAGATTGTAAAAGAACCCGGGGTCAGCTGCAACAATATCCTCGGGGGTTATCACCGGCCTCATGAATGTCTGGCTGCCGGCAACAGGAAATAAAGCTATTTCTGGGTCATACTAGTGCAGAATATTCAGATAATATTCCTAAGAACCCCCAAGGTTTTCACTGCGTCAGAAACAGGATCAGGACTCTCGTTAATTATTGTGATGTCTGCGTTTCGCTTTACAACCTCTTTTAAAAACGGCTCAATAACATCCTCGGTTGTCAGGATATGCCTGCGCTCCCCTTTGTCGCCATATTCAATCCCGCTAAAATGGGCGTGAATGTGCTTTAACGGCCTAAGCTTATCAAAGACTCCTGTGTAATCGATGCTCCCTGTCCTTGCAAGCAGGTGCGCAAAATCAACGCACATCGAGCAGCCGGTTTCATCCCGAAGCCTCAGCAGCTCGTCCACATCGCCGAACTGCGACTGCTTGCCTGTAGTTTCAGGGGCAAGATTGACCTTCCATCCGCTCTCATCGATTACGTCCTGCATCTTCTGAATCTGCTCACAGACAATCGGAAAAACCTCTTCACTTGCTCTGCCCTGCAAGAAAGCCGGATGGAAGACAACGTGGGTCGCCCCGAGGTGGTGGGCCTTCTCGCAGCTCTCAAGGACGCGATGAGCGCTTGCATGTATCTTGGGCTTTTCTTTTGAGGCAAGGTTCACATAATACGGGGCATGCACGCTAAGCGCTATACCTAGCTTTTTTGCATCTGCACCAATCCCTAAAGCGGCATTGTTGCTCATCCTGACGCCATAGGTGAACTCAACCTCCATGGCGTTCAGCCCTTCATCCTTTAGGCTCTGCAAACCCTCCCGTGTATACAATTCGGCTGCCCCGGCAGTGCCTATTCGAATCATGGGGAGATAAGGAACCTGGTTGTTAATAATCCTTTCGGGTTCATCTCATTGCCAGCAGATCGAGATAGCTTGAGATCATCAGATTATTCTTGATGTTGTCCACATTCGGCCGGATCTTGGTTCTGAGCATTTCGTAATGATCCACAGGCATGAGCTCCCCGGCATCCCTGAAGGTTATTGTGTTTACGGTGGGCATCTGAACATAGGTAAGCCTCATGCCCGTCGGGATAAGATATTCGGTCTTAGCCTCCTGGACTCCGCTGTAGTTGAAGACAGGAACCTGGTCGGCAAATTCGGCCAGCCGCATCGCAGACTCATATAGCTTCAGAGTAAGAGGGGCGAAATCAATGGAATACTTTGTATCCAGGCCGACTTCTGATAGCCTTCCATCCTCAAAATGAAAGTGCATCTCGAGCGGGTCCGTCCTCTCAAAAGGCAGGAACAGATTATAGCATGCTGCATCAGAAATGAACCTGGACATGAAGATTCCATACCTTGTCATATCTCTCGTACTCAGGCCGGGCCCCGGCATCCTGTCAAGGACCGCCCGCAATTCTTCATTGCTAAAAGGAACCTCTGCAACAACCGCATCATCGTTAAGGATCAGGGCGACATCAGTTGAATATGGAGCAGACAGCTTCTCGCCTGTCTTTGGGTGGCCAAACAGGAGATTGACCATCGCAGCATACCGTCGGAGCTCTCTGAACGAAGACAGGATGTCGTTGTTGGTGCGGTCATTATTCGGTTGGATTGCCGGATCTTTCAGGTAGCCTGCATATGCATCTCCCCGGACCAGGGAATCAAGCGACCCCCTAAACGCGTCAGGGTTCTCCTCGGACCGGCTGCTAAAAAGCCTTTCCAGTTCATGGCTATGCCTGTGAAACTCGCGGACATACCCGTCCCTCATTCCCCCGAGCACTCTGTCCATGTCAGACAGGAGCTTCCTAAACCGTTCTTCTCCAATCATAGAAACTAGGCCACTTTCTGCCGTATGAATTGTTGCCTTCCGGAGTAGCTCTCCAGAAGCCTCTCGGTTTCCCTTCCCAGCAAGCCGGCCAGATCAGTCAGAAACTGGGCTGCAAAAAGTGCATCAAGTATCGCATTATCTGAACCTTCAACAGCATAAGCAACAAATGAACCTGTTACTCCCGGATGCCTTGAAACCAGGGTCAGGCCGAACCTATCCCCGCCTATCCTTCTGAGCAGCCTGGAAACTTCCGGTATATGAAGCGGGCCATCTGACCCGCTTGACCAATCCATCACATGATAATCAGGTCCTGCCCTGCCGAACCCGGCGGCCAGATCAGACTGCTCTGCAGCGTATGAGAGCCCGGATGCACCAATGCCATAAAACCCCACCAGCCTGTCAAGGTCAAGCTCTGCCCCGACTCCGTCTGCTTCAGTCATTACAGCAGTCTGCATCCTCCCGTCAGCCTGCTGCCCCCGCAGCTGCTCCAGCATCTCATAATTAAGATGATGTGCGGGATTGACTATGCGTGGTTTATAATCCTTCATTTTATCATAGCAGGTATCTGACATATATAAATCTGCGTTATCTGGAATATTTGTTCATGGCCCCGGAACCTGCCGGCATATCCGGGGGCTTACCTGTAGAGGGATTTAAGCTGTCCGTCACAGTAATCCCCGGTTACGTTCCGGCCAACCATGCCGTCAAGTTCAGCGCCAAGCTCCTCTTCAAGGCTGGTAACCTGCATCAGGGTCAGGTTTACAGTGTCGGTTTTCCCGGAACCATCGTTCCGCTCAACAGTAACAGCAAGCCTTCCAGGCCCAGGCTGACGGTCAACATCAGTTATGGTGACGTCAAGCGTGACATAGTTATGTTTTGGCTGGTCCATTGTCACATCACAGGAAGCTCTCAAGGCGGCCGTTGACGAACCTTGCTGGAACCGTGCTTCCCTCTGCCGGCAAACCCTTTGTTCCGGAGTGGCTCGTCATTCCCCCCCTGTTTTCAAGGGTTGCATAGCGGATAGCATAAGTTACCGGATCTCCTGTTTCGCCCTCAGGCAAAACATCATGGACAATAACATCCATCACTATCGGCCCCTTCGGAGTGACATTCGCTCCGAACTCAGTATAGACAAGCCTGGGCTCAAATATGCCTGCGCAGGCCGCAACAAGGACTTCCAGCGCCTCAGCCGCAAGCCTTCCAGGAAGCTCATCGCAAGCCTCAAGTGCAAGGTCAGGAACATCAGGTTCAAGGAGAGCTGCGCCCGGCAGAACCCTGCTTTCGCCATGCTGCAAAAACCCATGCAATGCCGCAGATGGCCCATCCGGTCTGGCATCATGAGACAGACTCCTGGGATCAGGGATAGTCAGGCAGTCCGAGCCAACAACAGCAACCATCTTCTGCCCATTATCCTGGTCAGCATACAGCCTGACCGTCTCCCGGACTCCTGCTATAACCTTTTCTGCATAGCCCTCAGATAACGATATAGGCGGGCTCCAGTACATGGACCGGTCCACGCCCCCGAATTCTGGACGTGCCTCAGGCCACCCGATCGGACGGGCGCTGACATAGGTGCCGTCTGCGCCGAACGTCTCAACACCCGCATGAAGGCGCCTGACAAGAGCAGGCGGATCCGCTGCAGTATCCAGCCCAGCTGCGCTCCACAGCATGAGCGCATGATAGGCAGTACTGTATCTCAGCTCATACGCATCACCCAGCCGGCAGATAGCAGCTTCCTTTGTCCTGATATCACAACCCATCCTGTCAACAAGCGCCACATCAAGCTGCATTTTTAAGCTCCCTCCGGCATTGCCAAGCGGTTTCCGAGTTCGGTGAATACCTGTCTCGGCCCAATAATCTCAGAACAGACGTGATGCAGGAAAACAACTGCTGCCCGCTGAAGCGCGTTCTCAACAGATTCTCCGCAGTTTCCCAGATCATTTACAGCATCATCCAACATGCACATTCATAACAGGATTCAACCTTATTTTATATACTTTTCGGAAGAAATCACTCTAAAATGACAACAAAACGCCGGACAGCGTAATTACCACAAATGTACCGGAAATCATTGTAGGGTGGAATTGCGCGGGCTCATCGGTGTTTATCTCTGTCGGCCGCATGTGCGAGGGGGGAAAAGCTCGGCACGTGCCGGGATAGGCGTGGGTTTTTATGATTTTTGTTATTTATATAACTGCTGCAATTCGTTATTATAATAGTTGCCATGTATTATGCAGTCACCCAACTCACTTACCTCTACACCAACATTGTTTGCCAAGGTTACTAATTCAGATGGACTCATGTTTAGTGCATCGATCTTTCTTGAAGGGTCATTTCTCATAACCGTGACAACTAGGCCATTACCTTTAGGAGCCGCTTTCTTAATCCCCGTTACTGTAACCTCAAGCGCCTTGTAGCTGCGTGCCGGAATCATCTTATGCCTCCCTTAATTTTTTTCGCTGTGTTTATAAAGTTAACCCATTAGGCTTGGTCTCGAAATCAATAATGGTCATCCTCTTGACTGAATCTGGCTGCAGATATCTTTTGCCCGGCCAGAGTTCAACTATTACGTTCTTATGGTCAAACTCGTGCTCTCCTTGGAGTATTTGCCCGAGAGTCTTAATCATCTGCTCGGTCTCGCTGTTCCCCCAAAGGTCGGAACCGCCATACATATGGGCGTGCCGGGCGGTTTCACCAACCACGGCCTGGAGCTCATACGCGCTCTCACCCGGAATCCTTTTGGAGACAAGATAGACATTCCCCCGGTCCCAGACATAGCCTAGGGTCTGCTGGACGCCAACGCGCGGATCAAAGCCATCAATCAATTGCCCAATCCTTCCTGCCTCGTCCCTCTCCTCTTCAGCATACCGCACCTTGTCAAGCTCAACCCGTTTAAAAACCAGGTTC
Organism: archaeon; assembly: GCA_043823195.1. Classification (GTDB taxonomy): domain Archaea; phylum Nanobdellota; class Nanobdellia; order Woesearchaeales; family JBDRAZ01; genus JBDRAZ01. Next base: position 25,215 of record JBDRAZ010000063.1, on the reverse strand, counting down.
TTGTAGGTCCTGACCCGCGTAAAATCATAGGGAATGCCCCAGATATCTGCAATCGTACTCCCGAATTCCTCTGTTCCCCTGCCTATCAGGCGGCAAGACTCAATGAACCGGGTCGGGTTCTCAAAAAATCGCGCATGAAGCCGGGCCTGCACATCTGCAGGAATATCTATTGACCCGTACATATCCACATCCGCGCGATAAAAAATAGGCCCTGTTTGCCTTAGGTCGCAGATTTGATCAGGTCGCCTCTCGGTAGCCTCAGCAACAATCTCATCAAGCACATGGTCAGTCTCCACCGTTGCAAACTCAGGATTATCCTGGTCCTGATCATTTATCCGCCCCCATTTGAGGCCTGTCTTTGAGAGCAGATACCTGATTTCCTGGTCTGACCTCCCGGGCGGGAACATGGAAACAAGTTCATCGGTGCAGTCCAGCTCATCTGCTGCCTCCGGGTAGTCGCCCGCTGTATTATATCGCCTGACCAGGGCATCATAGAACTTTCTGGCAAATTGGCTTAAATGCGTTTCAATCTGCCTAAGCTCTAATTCCTCTTTGACCTTTGGCGGATGCATACAATAAGGACATGCAGCAGAGGTTTATAAATCTTTCAATAAAATCACCACTTGACAATGATAAATAAATGCGCATCTGGTACGCTGTCGTGTGCCCCCGAAAGCCCCCAAAGATTTTGCTCTATCAAAGACGGCTCCAGGGCGTGATTCCTGAAAGACGAAGGACACGCAGGCCCGTTAACCAGGTCAGTAAGCATGCCCGGTAAGGACACCCGGCAAAGAGTCATCAATGAGATTAAGATTATCCCTGCAATGTCCGGCACAGGGATTCCCTGCCTATCTAAAGTGTTTCAGAAACCGTTCATTCAAACTCTGCACCATCACCCTGTTCCTGAAAAGAATGAATTTAATCTCACAGGGCGTATGTACAATTTTTGCCAGCTCCTGGCTGTTGAGGGTTTCTGTCGTGTGCTTTTCAAAGAAGGCCCTTACCGTCCTTACAATTGAGGCAGGGTACTTTACCTGGATGATCGTATCGCCGATTGTATTGATGGCCAGCAGTTCATCCACCGATGGGTCCTCAGCAATAGTGGCCTTATGCCCCAGCGTTCTGTAGATTTCAGCTGCGTATTTATTAAGTGGCAGATCCCTGAATAAAATGAAGCTCACATCCACTTTCTGCCTCCTGTATTCGCGATAGAGCCTTGTCTCCTGGCCCAGGTTGACAAGCATCCACCATGCATAGTGCCCATAGTTCACTGAAACGCGCTCTTCATCATCCTTAATATTTCTTAACACGTAATACAGGATATCAGCCCAGAAGTTGTCAAGATCAAACAACGAGCTCAGGGTGTATACAGAGTAATTCTCAGATGTTGCCTGTTTTGTGAAGGCATGGATGTTCTTGCCCTTCTCATAATTCACAAGCAGATTGTCAAAAAACGATTTTAACTGCAATACCCATCCCTTCGATATCCTGTATTTTTTGCCCTCCTTTAGGAGAACCGCCTGCCCGGCAAGGTTATCAACTGCTTTTCTCACTGCCTGGTATGTGACGCCAACACTGTACTGGCATCTGATGCGGTTATAGAGCTCAATCAGCGAAAGAGGCTGGTCCTGCGAGAGCACCGTAAACACCAGGTCCTTGGTGTTTTTGCTGTTCTCGCCAAGCTGCGGTATTGAAAGCTCAATCATGCACACAGTATATCAATGAGTCTTTTTAAACTTTTTGGTACAAAATTAGTTGTAGCATATTTTCTTAAATAATATATCACGTTCAAGTACTAACAAAACAAATCCTAGAGGCAACAAAATGTACAACCACAATTCACTTGCAGGGCAGCTGAGAAATGAAGGGCAGGTGGTGGATCCATCACCCTCCGAGGTACTGGACCAAGACGAGGTGCCAAGATGAAGAAGATACTATTGGCCGCAATTGCTGCGTTATTTGCAGCAGAAGCAGATGGACAAACAGGTCAGACGAGTATCAGCGCACACAGCGCATACATCGGAAGAAACGGCCTGCCACAATCAGAAGGTTCCGCAATTCAGGCGGATGCAGCCATATCGCACAGAAGTTTCTCCGGAAGCCTTTGGGCAAGCTACGGGCTGCCGGAAGGATGCCCCACCGAGATAAACATTGTTGGCTCAGTTGACAGTAAACTTAGAACACTGGATCTTACATTGGGCACAACAATCTACCACTATCCAAACGGATCAGCACCAAACACACAGGAGGTGTTTGCAGAGCTCAGGCATTCCGGAAGAGTCAACGGGAGCATCCTTGGCGTATATGATTTCATAGACGGAAATGGCGGCATGGCTGTCCTGACGCTTGACAGGGATTTCTCGGTAAGGGGCATCAGCCTGGCAGCAATGCTTTCCGCAGCCTACAGCCACAACTACTTCTGGAGCCAGTCAGACTTAACGCACCTGACATCAGGGATAAGTGCAGAGCTCCCGGTGGGCAAGGCAACAATAGGGGCATACTTCAACGCCCAAAAATCATTGCATGCCGGCTTCGGAAACGAGGCGTACGGAGGGCTTACATTAGAATGCCGGCTCTAGACAGCCTGTCACAGGAATATGAAGACCGCGGCCTTGACCCGTCAGACATCGCTGAGATCAGGAGGATGTCCGGGGGCAACCTTGTCCGGTTCCACTGCGCCCTCGAACGCCGTTACTATGGCGAGACCATGAGCTACATAGCACCATCGAGCACTTTCTTTGGCAGGGAGTTTTTGAATGACCGCCGGGCATACACATCCAATCCCGAAACAGAGCAGATGGTACAGATGTTCATTGATGAAGTGCCTGAAAACGAGACGATCCTCGAAGCTGGAACTGGGCGCGGCAATATCGCGATAACAGTGGCGCTCACAAGGCCGGACCTCAGAGTCTATGCAACAGAGCTTGTCGACAAGAGCCTTGAGCTCGCCGAGGAGAACAGGAGGATCCATGGCGCACAGGTCACGTTCATGCTTGACAGGTATGTCGATTACTTCCCGTTCGAGGTCAGATATATGATCGCTGACCTGCCCTACGGCGACAAAGACCATATGCTCAGCACCAGCCCGGCCGAAGAGCTCCCTCAGGCGCCGCCTGAAAGCTTCTTCCACCCCGACGGTCCGCTTGCCGCATATGAAGGGCTGATCGCCTCAATAATGAACAGGGGCTGGCACAGCCAGCTGTACTTCGAGACAGGCCCGTGTGAGAAGGAAATGGTTGCAAAAATAATGCCAAAGGGGCATTCATGGAAGTACATTCCGCTTGATAATTATTCAGTAACAAAGCTCCGGTTGTAGGCTCAACCAAATATCCCCAATATTCCGGCGGTCACAAACTTGACACCCCACGCAAGCGTCACCAGCCCGAACATAGTGGAGAGTACCTGCACAGCTGTCGCACCCAAGAGCCTGCTGACCCTTTCTGCCAGAAAAAGCAGCACTGCGGTAATGAAAAGGACAATAAGGACAGCAGCCAGGGTAAGCAGCCGGCCATAGTCGCTAACTGAGACAATGATCGCGGTTATTGCAGCGGGGCCTGTAAGGAGCGGTGTACCGATCACAGCAGCAATTGCCTTTCCGGAATTGCCCCTGTACTTCTCCGCATTGAGGAGCGTATGCCCCAGGGTCATCTTAACGCCGAGTATCGCAAGAATTATCCCGCCGGCAATCCTGAACTCATCAAGCGATGTGCTGAAGAGCTGCAGGAACTCCTCGCCAAAGAACAGGATCATAAGAGAAAGGCAAAGAGCAACAAGCACAGCTATCCCGGCCGTTCTTTTCCTATCCCGTGCAGACATTGAGGATGAGGCGATCACAAAAACCGATAGGCTGGCAAAGGGATCAAATATGACGAGAAAAAGCACAACCAGCTGAACAAGTTGACCGAACATCCGGTCTATGCCATAAACAAGCCACTATATATTTCTTTTGGATAATTCCGAAGCGCCCCACACAACCCGAAACTCCTCCAGGAACCGTTCAGCAACCTCCCCATCATGAATAATCAGCAGATTCTCATCATTTCTCAGGTTGGCATTAGCAGTCGGGTTGTAAGAGCCGGTAATCACGGTCTCATTGTCGATAATGAACACCTTATGATGCATTGTATTGGGATTATTGTCAAGCCTTATGTCAAGGCCCTGATAGTTAAGGAAACCGTAAACTGAGGAGCTGCCCATCCTCCTCTCAAAAATGCCCCTCACCTCCTTTCCCTCCCTGTGCCCGACAATCAGTTCATTGGCAATCCTTTTGCTCGTGAAGGAGTAGGTCATGAAATACACGCTCAGCCTGGCAGCTTCCAGTTCAGCCAGCACCTCATCCTCGCAGGCATCCTCAGGGCAGAAGTAGTTTTCATATGACTTATTATTGAGGACAAAATGTGAAACCTGATTTGGCCTGCTTTCGTCATTCCACAACTCATCGAACTCCTCAAGGTAGTTCGATGCAAGCAAGGCTGAATTGATGATGATGATATTGTTGTTGTTCTTGCTGGCGCCATTTTCTGTCGGATTCATTGATCCGGTCAGCACCCGCCCGCCACCAACGCAGAACTTGTTGTGCATAAGCCCCGGCCCCTTATGCGCCCTGAAGCTTGTGTTTTCCGGCACATTCCTCCAGTCAACAATGACCCTGGAGCTGTCCAGGGCATCAATGGCAGCTGCAAGCCCAAGGTCATAGAATGCGCAGGACAGGCTCTCTGAAGAATTGATGAAGGCGAGCAGCACACCCTCGCAGTCATCCCGTGGGCAGAAATAAACCTGTGGCTGAGGAATACTCTCAAGATAGGCCGGTTCAGTGCACCCCAATAACATGACCAGAACAGCAAGCCACTTCATTCCAGGCTGTTATTCTTTCCGGCTTATAGCACTTGCCCGCCTCAGAACAAAAAAGATGCCGCCTGGCAGAAACCTATGCCGGCAGTTTCGAAATTCTTTCAATGCTTTTAAGAAGCGAGAATTTTGTTTCCGGGTATTTGGCAGAGAATCTGTCAAGGAGTCTTCCCAGCCTGTTTTTTTTGCAGGAATATCTCAGGCGGTTCAGCATGCAGAATTCACTTAGCTCGTCCCTGGTCACAGTCCTGAAGAGCTTTACATGGCCATTTCCTGCCCGGGGCTGTCTTCCGGAAAAAACATCCTGCAGGAAGCGCTCAACCTCATCATCAAGGGTCCACGGGACAATAACCGCATCATAACCCTTCGGAATTCTGCCATCCCTTCTGACAACACTAATATCCAGTGGCATCGTCAGGATTTTCCTGGCAAAAAAGCCTGCAACCCTGCCCATGACAAGAACCCTCTGCCCGGGCCTTATGCCTGCATTCCTGAGCTCACGCCTTACGCGTTTTTCAATGATTGCCGAGAAGCATCTCTTGCACAGGCTGCCCAGATGGCTGAAGTTTGTTGCTGCGCGTTTCCCGCATCTGCATGCCATATCAGACCCCTATAAAGAACCCATATTTTAAATTACCCCATTGGTTGTTGTCACTGGAGCATTGTCAATTATATACTGGAGTATCGAAATATTTATATAAAAGTAATACCACTATACAGTAAAAATAGACTTTGTCTATTTTCAAGTAAATACGTTGGGGGGTGTACTCACATTTATCAGAAAATGCCAATCACCTCTTTTTCCCCGGGCGGAATCTTCGGATTTCGCCAGGGGTTTTAAGATCACCTCTTTTTCCCCGGGTGAGACCTTCTCGCGAAGGTTTCACCAGGGGTTTAATAACTGCAACATGCTGGCAGACTGGGGCGGGTTTTTCGGGGCAATCAATATACGGTCCGCCAAATTTTTGTGCCTGATGCAATCAATGACTCAATCCGATCTTAGAAGCGATAATCGGGTCAGCTGTTCATCGCCGCCTAAAACGGGGCCTGGGCCTGCGCCCATCATTAAAATTTCTGGAAAACGGTGTCCTGTTTTTTGGTGCGGGTTTGGCAGCTGCACCTACTGCGTTTTGAGCGGCTGCTGAGTGAAACGTATGATCCATAACTTCAATTTTTTGCCGGATCAATCTTTCAATATCGTTGAGAAAGCTCCGTTCATCGGCTGCGCAAAATGAAAAGGCTGTCCCATCAGCTCCTGCCCGCGCAGTCCTGCCGATCCTGTGAACATAGCTTTCAGGTTCGTTTGGAAGTTCAAAATTAATAACATGCGAGATATTGTCAATGTCTATTCCCCGCGCAGCAATATCGGTTGCCACCAATACCTTGATTTTGCCTGTCTTGAAGTCTTGAATCGCCTTGGTCCTGGCATTTTGTGATTTGTTTCCGTGAATTGCATCACAGGAGATGCCATTCTTGCAGAGAAACCGTGCTACCTTGTTTGCCCTGTGTTTCGTCCGGGTGAAAACCAGGACGCTCGTAAGATGCTCATGGTTTAGAAGTTCAAGCAACAGTTTTTCCTTTGCTGGCGTGTCAACAAAAAACATGCATTGCTTTACACGCTCTACTGTTGTTGCCTGGGCTGCGACCTCAACATGAATTGGATTATGAAGCAGGCTTCGTGCAAGGCCATTAATCTGCGGAGACATTGTCGCTGAGAAAAACAGTGACTGTCTTTTAGGGGGCAATACGGAGATGATTTTTTTGATATCATGGATAAATCCCATATCCAGCATCCTGTCAGCCTCATCCAACACAAAGAATTCTATATTCTTCAGGGTAAGCTTTCTCTGATTCATCAGGTCCAGCAACCTGCCAGGTGTTGCAACAAGAATATCCACCCCGCGGGACAGGTCCTGAACTTGCCGCCCCTGGCCTACTCCGCCGAAGATGACAGTGCGCCTGAATTTAAGAAACTCTCCGTACGCACCGAAACTGTCCCCAATCTGTGCAGCCAGTTCCCGGGTGGGAACAAGCACCAGAGTCTGAATAATCCTCGGAGATTTTTCAGTCATCCTTTGCAGTATCGGCAATACAAATGCCGCGGTTTTGCCGGTGCCTGTTTGCGCGATGCCGATCAGATCCTTGCCGAGCAGCAGGCCGGGGATTGATTTTGATTGTATGGGGGTAGGCACTTTATACCCCTGCTTAGCCAGTGCCCTTTCCAGCGGCGGTATTAAATTCAGGTCCTTAAATGATTTTGTAGTCTCCATAATCGTTCAGAATAGGGCCCCAGTTATAAAAGTACGCTTATGCTTATTAATGATGCCGCCACAGTGTGAATTATGCAGAACATCCCCTCAGGCCCCAGAACCAGACGGGTCATCACCTGCAAGCCAATTCGTAATTCATGAAAATCCGCCGAAAGTGCCCTACCCCGGCCCGATAGAAATCCGAGGCTGCGCAGCGCGAGGCTTTGGACCATGCAATGTCCAAAAATAAATCATTTGATCCTCACACAGATTGTTCCTTTTCTCCGCCAGAGCATCATCCCCAGCAGAGTACCCAGAGCAAGGCCAGCCAGTGCAGCATACAATACCGGCTCCTCAATTTGCAGCCTGTACGGCCTCTGATAGCTGTTAAAGTAAAGGTCAAGATTAGACAGCTCCAGGGCATACTCCGAATAGAAGAGTGATGAGCCGGGATCGCTGTCCTTCAGGCTGCCTGCATACTCATAATAGCTGTATCCCAGCACAGGAAATATGCTGTTCTCCTGCTGGTCCAGGATCACCCTCCTGGCCATGTCAAGCTTGTGCGTGATTGTAACATTGTAGTCATCTGGATGCATCCCGAACACCGTTATGACAGACTCAGACTCAGCCTTGGCCTTGCTCGCCTTGAAAAGGCAAAGCTCATAATCTGCATCGTCATAATATTCCCCGGCCTGGGAGATAGACTGGCCGGTCCTTGAGAGCACACCGGGGAAGAACAACTGGACATACCTGACCCTTGACTCAGCTTCAGCAATTTTCGTCATGCACGACCGTTTAAGTGCATCGCTGTTGAGGTCAAAACCCTTTCCCGGCTTGCCAAAGAAGTTGCTCCAGGCTTTTGCGCTGTAGAGCCGCTCATAGGCATATGCAAGATCATACCTTGCTGCATCGCTGCGGTTGTTCATGAGGTTCTGGATCGCACCATTCACAAGATCCTCTGCCTCGCCCAGCCGTTCTCGCACCACCATCTTGGCCTGCAGGTCCATGATGGTATTCAGCCTCTGGCCATCCAGCGCTTTTTTAAACTTGGCGATCATCTCAACGGTCTGGTTAATGCTGCCGTAGATGTCATCGCCGCCGCTCCGGGCGCTGATCAGGAGATATTGCAGCTTGACATTTGCGCCAAAGCAGTAGCTTGCAGAAGAATAATAATGGCCCGCAGCAAAAGCCTCTGTTCCGCGCATGCTGAGGTTCAGCGTGTCATTTAGCATGGATTCATTTACCGACAGCCCCTCAAGCCTGCCTATGAGATTGGCTGTCCTGTTGCACAGGATGACCGAGATGTCTTCCATGGTCTTAAGGTAGGTGGGGTTTATCTCAATGCTGCCGGGCCTCCCGGGAAGCGGCAGGCCGGTGAAATGCAGCATGACCTCGCTAAGGTCAGATACCTCTACAACCTCCATCCCGAGCTCACGGCCATAGTCCGCCAGATAATCTGAAGAGTTGCCCTCCCTTGCTGATGCGCCAAAGGGCACCAGCACCTTTTTGAGGCCTGAGCGATGGGCTGCATCAATCTTGGCCTTTACACCGCTGACGCTTCCAACGACCCCCCCTGAATTGATCGTGCCAGTAACGCTAACGCCCTCCTTAATATCCTGCCCCGCAAGGGTTGCGTAGGTAAGTGCGGCTATTGCAGCCCCGGCGCTGGGCCCCCCGATAATGCTTGATTCCGCCCTGATCATATAAAAAAAATCGTTCCTGCTGCAGTCAACCTTCAATGCCGCACAGGCAATCTCCTTTGCAAACCTGGTGGACATCTGCGTATCCACCTTGGTGATTGGAAAGGTGTCAATGAAAACCCGCCCGCTGCCGGGCTTAATGAAGAGATACAGGTCCGCAACACTTCCCTCATAGCCCTGCGGCGTCTCTGTCACAGCCAGCAGCCGGACATGTGACTCCTTAGCGCTGACAGGAAAAGCCAGAACAACCAGTGCAAATAACAGCATAACCCTCATAAACAAGCGGCAATATGGTGCCTTTTATTATACTTTCCCCGCCGCATAAAGGTCACTTGACCTTCTCTGTAGTCTTGCACTTTGGATAATTCGAGCACCCGTAGAACTGCCCGTAAACAGACTTTCTCAGAACCATTTTCCCGCTGCAATTCGGGCATTTCTTTCCGCCGTTTTCAGAGATCTCCTTTGCCTCCTGGCTGACCTCCTTATCAGGGCAGTCAGGGTTTATGCAGACCTCCTGGGGCTTTTTTCCCTTGCGGATTATTGAGATCATAATATGGTCGCAGCTCTTGCACTTGTTTGCAGACCTTTTGACCATGCCGGTTTTCGGAAGGCTGAATGTTGTCTTGCATTTCGGATACTGGTTGCAGGCAAGGAACCTGCCGAACTTCCCCTTCCGGACCGCAAGCTGGCCTTCCTCGCAGTTCGGGCACGTGCCCATTGTAGCAGCATCATTCATCGTATCCCGGTTGGCCTTGGCAAGCTCCTTTCCGATTTCGGATTCGTTTTTCCGGAAATCAACCAGCATATTTTTCAGCAGGGACTCAGCCTCATCCAGTATGTCCTTACGCTTCTTCTTTTTTTCGCGGATGTTTTCCATCTCCTCTTCAAAGTGCCGGGTCAGGGCCTCATCCAGGATTTTTGGGCTGTATTTCTCAAGCGTATCGACAGTTCCAATCCCCAGCTGGGTAGCCTCAAGCACTTTGCCGGACACATATCCGCGCTGGTACAGCGTGTCAACAATCTGCGCCCTTGTTGACTTGGTTCCAAGGTTGCGCTTCTCAAGGTCCCTGATAATGGATGCCGGGGTGTATCGCTTTGGGGGCTGTGTCTCTTTAGCAAGCAGATCGATCCTCCTTATGCCGACCGCCTCATTCGCCTCTACAAGCGGCAGCTCCTCCTCATCAAGCTTTACATAGGGCTCATAGTAGATATGCCATCCCCTTTCAACGGTAGTAGTCCCCCTGGCAACAAAGATCTCATTCTTCACATCAATCCTTATGACAGTAGACTGCCGTACGGCGGGCTGTGCAAAAGTAGCCATAAAGCGCTTAACAATCAGGTCATAGATCTTCTGCTGCCTGCCTGAAACCTCAGGCGCAAGGCCCGTTGGGTAGATGGCTGGATGCGCCGGGTCTGACTTCTTCCCGTTGTTCGGGTTAAGTGTCTTTGCCATGAGAGATTTCGCAAGCATTGCATAGCTGTCCTGCCTGGCAAGCTGGGCCAGGATCTTCTGGTACCCGATGCTGGGCGGCAGCTGCTGGGATGACGTCCTTGGATAGGATATGAATCCGCCGATATAGAGCTCCTGTGCAATCGACAGTGTTTCCTTTGGCGACACCCTGTGGCATCGGTAGGCCTCAGTCTGGAGCGTTGTGAGATCAAAGGGAACCGGCGGTGGCTGCTTAAAGGTACTCTTCTTGACATCCGCGACTTTTCCGGTCTTTTCACCCCGGACATTTTGCATCACTGCGTCAGCCTTGTCCTTTTCCCAGAATTTGTCAGCCTCATGCCAGGCCTCAAGCTTTCCCCTCTCGACCTGCCCGTGAAGCTGTATCTGCCAGAAGGGCCTGGGCACAAAGGCCTTTATCTCCTTCTCCCGGTCAACAACGATCTTCAGGGCCGGCCCCTGCACCCGTCCGGAACTCAGTATCTTGAAAGCGCCGGCAGCCTTTACTGAGGCTGTCAGGGCACGGCTGAGGTTGATGCCGTAATAGTAATCCAGCTCATGCCGGGTTTCGCCTGCTTCAACCTGCCCCCAGTCAAGGGTCTGCGAGGCATTCTCATAAGAGGCCTCAAGCTCGGGCTTTGTCAGAGTTGAGAATTTCATCCTATGCGCGTCCTTCTGCTTGCAGATGAAACGAAGGACATTATAGCCGATTATCTCGCCCTCGATATCATAATCGCATGCTATTGTAAATGAATCTGCACCCTTTGACAGCTTTTTCAGCGTGTCCAGATACTTCTTTGAGAACTTGCTTTCCTTGCTTATCTTATGCGTCGGCTGCCATTCAATGTCAAAGACAGGGTATGTCCAGCCGTTCTTCTTTTTCTCAGCAAGCGTAAACAGATGGCCGACTGCGCAGCCTACAACGATATCCTTTCCCTTGCGCTTAATCTGATAGTAAGGCACACCGTTCTCACTCCGCTTGACAGACTTGCCATCAGCCAGGGCATCCGCAATCTTCTGGCTTGCCTTGGGCTTCTCAGTTATGATAAGCTCGTACATTATCCTGGGGACAAGGGGGTTTATTTATAAAGCTTTTGCCAAAACCCCTGAAAAATCAGCGCTTGGTTTTCAGAATCTGACTCAGGACAGAAACCGCACTAAGAACAGCAAGATAGCTTGTTTTCGGGTTGTCCGGACTGGGAACATTCTCAGACCTTGTGTGGATCCTGCCAAATTCCCCGACAACCTCAATCTCGTGCGTATTTGATTTTGTATCCGGATCAGCCACGATCCTGACCCTCACATCACCATACCCGGACAGCAGCATAAGAGTGGCAGAGACATTGATGTTTTTTGGAAATCCTTTGATGGCATCCCCTACGCTTCCATCGAAAATCACTGCCTTCTCCTTCAGGTCCAGGCAGATATTATTTTCAGTGATGTAGGGCGCTCCCGCGAGACCCGCCGGAGGCTTGGTTGTCGTGATTGTAACAGATGATATCTTTCCGCGGGATGCCGCCATCACCGCATCCGTCCCTGCAATTGCACCCGAAGGAAGGTATATGTTAATTTTCCTGCCTGCCTTTTTGTAGAGATCCTCGGATCCTATAATCCCGCCGGTGCTCATAATCATGACATCGGTCCCCGAGCGGATCGCCTCCCTGAGGACCTCCGGCACAACCGACGGATGGGCCGCCTCAATGACCAGGTCAGCCCTCTCAAAGATCCCCCTGAAATCAGCAGCCTCAGCCCCGAAAGCCTCAGCAAATTCAGACGTGCGTCCGGGATCAATGTCATAAACCAAAAACTCATGCCCCTCTGCCGAAGCGAGAAGGTTTTTTCCGATATTGCCGCAGCCTATTAAGCCGATCCTCATCAGAACCCCAGCATCGCATCCAGTGCTTTTCTGGCACGCATCATTATGTCTTGAGGAAGGCTGACCTCATACTGCCCGTTTGTAAGCGCCTTTTGCACACCCTCAAGGGTTGTGTCCTTCATCCTGAAGCAGACGGTCCCAAAAGGGTAAAACGTCTTGCCCGGAACCTCCCGCTTCAGCCTGTTGCACATCCCGCACTCTGTTGCAACAATGAATTCTTCCGCAGGATTCTCTCTTGCATACGTGATCATTCCCCCGGTCCCGCAGACATGGTCTGCCTGGCTCAGGACATCAGGATTGCATTCGGGATGAGCCATAAGCTTTGCCTCAGGGTGGTTCGCCCTTGCCTTCTTTACGTCCTCAGGAAGAATATTGTCATGCACAAAACACGAGCCGCTCCAGATATGGATTTTTTTGCCTGAGTTTTTCCGGGCATAAAGACCCAGATTACGGTCAGGCAGAAAGATTACCTCCTTTTCAGGTATGGAATTTATCAGTTTAACAGCATTCATTGATGTGCAGCAGTAGTCAGATTCCGCCTTCACCGAAGCACTGGTGTTAACATAGCTGACAACGGCAGCATCTGGGTGCTCTTTCCTGGCCTGAATGACCTGGGCCGGGGTCGCAGCCCCAGCCAGAGGGCACTTTGCATGAAGCGCAGGCAGAAGTACGGTCTTCTCAGGGCAGAGGATCTTTGCGGTCTCTGCCATGAACCGAACCCCTGCAAAGACAATAATCTTCTCCTTTGCCCTGGCCGCCTTGCGCGCCAGGTCCAGTGAATCACCAATATGGTCTGCCACATCATAAATCTCAGGCCGCTGATAGTTATGGACAAGAATAATGGCATCCCTTTCTTTTTTCAGTTTATTTATGTTTTCAATAAGCTCAGTGTGTGTCATTTTTTGCCGATAATTTCATATGGTTGGGGGGCTAGGCTATGCGCTTTTTAATATAGTTATCCATATAGGCAAGGAAAAACTTCACCTCCCATTTCACGGCAAAATTTGCCGCTAAGTTTAAATAGTATTGCTGCCTGTGCCGCACCATGTTTGCAATAAGGTCAAAACGGGACCGGAACTCCGCAGAGCTGGCCGCTGAGGTCATGTCATATCTTAAGGATCTCGGGCAGGCACACACAACAGGCACGGATGCGGACATGGTCATCGCAGTTGGCGACGATGCCCTGATCCTGGAGACATTCAGGGACACCAAAGACACCCCGGTGCTGGGCATCGCCGTAAGCTCAAGCTTCCTGGCAGAGGCAAACCGATTCAACTATCAGGACTGCCTCAGGTCCATTGCCAGGGGGGAATATGAGATTGTCGAAAAAACGCGCATTGCCGCAGAGATAAGCGGGGAAAAAACTCCGCCCGCCCTGAACGACATAGGAGTATTCCCTCTGCAGACTGCATCGCTGATAAGGTACAGCCTGCATATTGACGGCAAATTTTTCTGGAAGGATACGGCTGACGGCCTTTTTGTTTCAACCCCCACGGGAAGCACCGGGCACTCGCTCTCATCGGGCGGCCCCATTATTGTAAATGAGCCAAGGGTACTCTCACTGATCCCCATCCTCACAATGGACCGCACACATACGCCGCTAGTCATTCCGGATTCAGCTGCGATAGAAGTAAGCGACATCCAGTCCAAAACCACAGTGCTCCTGATCATAGATGGTGAGGTGCGCATACCACTGACGGGCAACAGGGTCGTGATACGGACGTATGAGCACTCAGCAAGGTTTGTCAAACTCTCCGACGAACCAATTGAAACCAAGCTCAGGAAGAGGACTGTAAGGGTTGACTCGAAGATTAAGCTGTTGTCACCGAGCGCCAAGCTCATCTACACAATCCTGACGCAGCACAAGGAACTGACGCAAAAAGAGATCACCTCAGAGTCATACCTGCCTGCAAGGACGGTCCGCCATGCCCTTGGCATACTCCTCAAGCTTGGAGCAGTCAAAAAAAGGCCATACCTCCAGGATGCAAGGCAGGCTGTTTATTCTGTCTGAGGCCTTGCTATCTCATACCCCTTCTCAATGAGCCAGTGGTGGAACTGCCATGCTGTGAACCTGCAATCCCCCTGGCAGCCCTTCCGGACCTTCTCGTAACTGTCTGATCCTGCTTCCAGGCCATTAAGCTCAATCTGCACCGGGCACCTGACATCACTGCAGAATTCCCTTTTCTTGTAGTCTTCATATCCTGGTATTGCCATCGCGATCAGCCCTTCTGATAGATCTTGTAGGCATCCTCAACCGAGGCGTTATCATGGACAACTGCCCGCACTGCCTTGATCATCGCAACAGGCTTGTCTGACTGGAATATGTTCCGTCCCATATCAACACCGACTGCCCCTCTTGAAATTGCATCATGGGCCATCTGAAGGGCCTCCTTTTCGGGGGTTTTTTTGCCACCTGCAATGACAACCGGCACCGGGCAGGCCTTCACGACCTTTTCAAAATCCTCACAGTAATAGGTCTTGACAAAGTGCGCGCCAAGCTCAGCCGCAATCCTGCATGCCAGGCCAAGATAGCGTGCATCCCTTGCCATGTCCTTGCCTACAGCTGTTACTGCCAGCACAGGTATCCCGTAGCGCTCAGCAGCTGAAACCAGCCGTGAGAGATTCATCAGCGTCTGGTGCTCGTATTCCGCTCCGACATAGACAGACATGGCAACGCCGGAAACATTCATCCTGATGGCATCCTCCATCGAAGTGGTTATTCCCTCACAGGAAAGCTCCTTTCCCACGATGCTGTTTCCCCCGGAGACCCGAAGGACTATCGGAACATCTGTGCCCGGATCAACGCTGGTTCTCAGAAGTCCGCGCGTGAGCATCAGCGTATCAGCATAGGCGAACAAAGGCCTTATGCCATCAAATGTTTCAAGCCCTGTTGTCGGTCCCAGAAAATAGCCATGATCAACCGCAAGCATCACAGTCCTGCCTGTCTTTGGTTTAATTATCCTGGATAATCTGTTGTTTAGTCCCCAGCTCATTTTTACCTCCCCTGACCTACCCTGGTCTTCAAAAAAAATATGGTTATAAAAAGCTTTTGATATAAAGCGCAATATCCAGTGCCTTTGCTGAGAGCGTCAGCGCGCTGCCGACAGAGATCATGTCCACGCCCGTTGCAGCAATCTCGGCAACGCTCTTCAGGTCAACCCCGCCGGAGGCCTCAACCCTTGCCCTCTTATTGATCATCCTGACCGCCTTTTTCATCGTCTGCACATCCATATTGTCAAGCATAATGGTATCTGCTCCGGCTGACAGGGCTTCCCTGGCCTCATCCAGGGTTGCTACCTCAACCTCGATCCCGAGTCCCGGGTTTTTTGCCCTGGCTGCCTGCACAGCTTTGGCAATGCCGCCGGCAATGGCCTTGTGATTATCCTTTATCAGCACAGCATCATACAGCCCCATCCGGTGGTTTGCTCCGCCTCCGGCCATCACTGCATATTTTTCCAGCTCACGCAGCCCCGGTGTTGTCTTCCTGGTATCCAAGACCCTGACACCCAAATCTGCATATCTGGCAGCCTCAGTGGCAATGCCTGAGAGGTGCTGAAGAAAATTAAGGGCCGTCCTCTCTGCGGCAAGAATGCCCCTGGTCGGCCCGCTGACCTCCGCAACAACACACCCTGCCGCAACCCTATCACCATCGCAAAAAAGGCCCTTAAACTCTATAGCGGAATCAACCCTTCGGAACGCCTCTTCTGCGACAGACAGCCCGCATATGATTCCCTCTTCCTTCACGCGGATTTCAGCAACTGCCCTGGAACCCTCCGGAACAACTGACCGGCTGGTTACGTCACCGGAGCCGATATCCTCATTTAGTGCCAGCGTGACTATGTCCATGGAGGCAGACTATGAACACATATTTTTAAAGCTTTTCAGACACCCTTAAATAGGCTGCTCATATTACTGCACGCATGTTTGATGAGATAATAAGGGCTCTTCTCTCCACTAAACAGCATGAAACTGCCGATATAATGGCTGTGCTTCCCCGGGGCTATGACCCTCTTCCGATTGACAGGAAGAACCTTCACCCCATCACCGGTCCCGGGCTTTGGCCGGCAATATTTATTGACGGAGGCAACGCCGAGATCCTGGGCTCATCTGACTTTTCCCTGCAGCTGGTCCGGGTGTACTATACCAAATACCCGCGCAACAGGCGCACTGAATCAGGGAGGTTTGATTCCTATGTCCTGGTAAGCCCGGCGAAGGAAGGCTACAGGACAAGATTATTCAACATAAACAACCCCTGCCTTCCGCAGGAAATGTGCATGGACCCTAATGACAGTTCGATTGCAGATGGCCGCCACAGGGCATCTCCGCAGAAAATCATCGATATTTTCAGGCGGTGCGCAGAGATCAGGCTGGCCGCCCATGTTGCCGGCACCGGCAAGCTCATTGTGCTGGACGGAACACTGGACGCGGACACATCCCATGAATCAGACGCACTCGGGGCCCTTTTCATGTCCTGCAGCAACTCCAATACCGAGATATCTGCCCTGGCCAAGTCATGCAGCCTTGTTGCGGACAACGGAAAATCAGTATCCTTTGTCCTTTCCGGATTCGGGGGCGGCCCCTGGTATTACAATCCCCTGGCAAGCAGCAGATCCGGCCCTGAAATCTGCTTTGCCAGGCTTCACCGTAACTCATCGCATGTATTCAGGATAGATGCCCGCAGGCCTGACCGCCGCATATTCAGCACCCTGGCAGAAAATTCAAGGGACGCCTTATTCCCAGGCTACCCCTACGGCCTCATTGAAGCTGACAGGTTCGCCCGGGTTTCAAACAAGGAGCGCGAGAATCTTAAAGCCGCCCTGATAGCCAGATCCGGGCTTTCATGGCCCAGCATCCGCAGCATGCTGAGTTCATCCGACACCCACAGCATCCTGGACAGAATCAGCTAGGAATTACGAGGCTTCCCTGAATTTCTTAAAGCTCGTGGGCAGGTCAATCACATACTTCCCGTCATCGAGCTTGTAGATGACCGGGTGCTTCTTGAAGAGGTTGACAACATCAAGCTCATATTTCCCGGGCTTGACTATCCGGATGCTCTCAAAGTCAAGGACAACCGGTTCCTCCTCCTTCCTGTCTGCACCCACGATATCCAGAACATCCTTCTCAATCTGCTTCTTCTCGTTCCTGCTCAGCTTGACGGTTACCTTCTTTGCCGCTTCAAGCTTTTCCCGCTTGATGTAGAAAAAGAGCTTGCCGCCACACTTGCAGCCGCCCAGAATCTCTTTGGCGCCGTCGTCGTAAAGTGTGTTGCATCTTACACACTGGTGTGGCATCTAGATCACCCCATGCGCATAGAAACTAAGCAACTACTTCCTCCTCCTGCGCCTCTTTTTGTTAAGATCATTAGTCAGCAGCTCTATTTTTTCAGGGTCCCGCTTGATCTCCTTAACAACGGTTGCGGGCCCGATAATCGTAAAGCCCTGCCGGTTCCCAAGGAGAATGTTTATCATCCCCTTCCTTGCCTTCTCCAGCCAGTGGACAGACTTGTTCTCCGGATTCACAACACTGAGCTCGATTCCCTTGAACCTCTCATCAATCTCTTCCATGGTAATCTCTATAAGGTCCTTTTCTTCCTCTTTTGTCAGGCGGCCCTCCAGAAGTATGATCTTGTCATCCTTCACAATATCCATCAGCTTTTTTATCCTTCTTGCAGATGTCAGGTTTTCAATTTCATGGTAGGGCACAAACTGCAGTGTCAGCATTTTATTCGGTAATTGTAAACAAGGCCTCATAAAACTCATCAATGTTGTTCCCAAACTTGGCAGAGATTCCAACTACAATATACTGGGGAAACGCAGTCTCAATCTTTTTTATGTCTGCCTTTCTCAGGTCAATCTTGTTAGCGACTATGAGGACCGGTATCTTCCTTGCCTCAAGGTTTCCTACGATAGTGATATTAACCTGCGAGAACGGGTCCTTGGTGGCATCCAGGACAACAATCACAGTATCCATATCATCAAGCCACTTTATTGCATCGATTACGCCCTTGGTTGCCTCCTTGGCCCGCTTTTTGGCCATCTTAGCCTTCATGCCGACCCTGATGAAGTCCTCATAATCGATCTTTGTTGCAATTCCCGGGGTGTCAACCAGGTTAAAGGACAGCTCCTTGCCCTTTGACTTGATATTGATCTGCTCCTTTATCTGAATCTCCCGCGTCTCATGCGCAATCCCCGAAACAGAGCCCATGTCCTCGCCCAGCCAGTCCTGGCAGATTCGGTTGGCAAGGGTCGTCTTCCCCCCGTTAGGAGGGCCGTAAAGCCCGAGCTTGAGGTGCTTTTTTTTCTTAAAAAGGTTTTTCAGGACTTTTTTTATGAACTTTTTAACAATATTTATCATTTTGTGTCGTAAAAATCGTGATTGGTTATATATAAAGTTTTTTATTTTGCCGATGTCGAAAGGCTTTTTAGGACCAGCTCCTTTACAATCGAGACATCCTCCTTGCTGACCTTGTCGCGATTATGCATCCTGGCCCGCGCCTTGGTCAGCCGCAAAAAGCCCACGATGAACCTGGGGCTGAGCTCAATGAGGTATTTGCGCTCGTTCCGTTTGATGTCCCCGGCAAAATCCACAACAAAGGCCTCAAATTCTGACGGAAAACTCACAGCCGGCCCAGACACATGGCGGACATAATCCTTTACAAATCCAACATCCTCCTTTCTGACTTTCATGCCTGTATCCTGGACAATGCGCTTGGATATCTCCCTGAACTCTTCAATGCCGGGCCTTCGCAGGAAGAACACAAGATGGAAGCGCGACAGCAGCGCCGGATCAAACGGCAGCTGTTTCTGGATGATTTCCCTTGATTTGCCCACAAACCTGTCGCCCTTGGGGTTGGCTGACGCGATAACTGAGACCCTGGCATCCAGCCTTGTGTGCTTGCCGCCTTTGTCATAGGCAACAAATCCCTTCTCCATTGCGTTGTAGAGGCTTGCATAATCCTGCGGCTTCATAAGGTTAAGCTCATCAATGCCGCAGATGCCGCCATGGGCCATAGGCAATAGCCCCTTTATCATCTCATCTCCCCTGAAGGTTACGCCAAGCCCTGCCTTGCTTATGCCGGAACCGAGCCCTACGGAACTCACCGGGGCAAGGTCCGTGACTGAATAAAGCACCTGGGTCTTGCCTGTGCCGGGGTCGCCGAGGAGAAGTATATGGACCGGCTCCTCTGAAAAAAGCTGGAGTGAAACAGCCTCCTTCAGGTAATCAGGCAGCAATATGCCGGGCGCAACCATGTTCCTGACCATGGGGGCCTCAGAAAATGACTTGAACAGCAATAATCTGGCGTTCGCCCTAATCTTTTCATTGACCTCATGAATGCTGTCCAGAAGGTCACCCTCCTGGCCGTCGGGGCTCAGCTGCATAAATTTCCTGTCTGGGCAGAGACTTTCAGAAATGCCGAATCGTGAATAGGAAATACCGACCTTGCCCTGCTTGAGCCATGACCTGACACTCGCAAGATCCTCTTTTTCCAGCAGCGGTTCAAGCTCAGCCAGAGTGGACTTCTCCTTACCAGTTAACGGCCGCATCAACCTGACCAGATCCAAGAAAGACATGCCTTCTGTAATAGGTTGCTGTTATTTAAGGCTTTTCACAAAATATTTATTATACGGCCCATAAGGATGAATTGTGATCCTGCCAATATTTCTTGGGATACTCCCGGCCCTCAGCTACTTTATGCAGGAACGCCTCGCTGCAAGGGATGGGCGTATTGCAGAGTTTAAAAGGAACTGGACAATAAGGTATGCAGACTGGGTTCTGGTACCCTTCAATGTCCTGTGGCTGTACTCGGCTGCCATTGGCACTGGCCTTATTTTTTCCGGAGCTTTAATTGGCATAGCTGTGAACGGTTATGCGCACTGGGCATGGTCCAATGACAGGTTCAGATCGCACCTGATAAGGGATAGGAGGCTCAGCCCTGCGGGCTTTGTCCACCTTGTGTTCGCATCTGCTGAAACCGCCATGATGGCAATATTTATTTTCTCACCCATAAAGAATGCTGCGGTGCTGGCAAATTCAGTTGTGCTCATTATTTTTTCTGTCCTGATAGCGCTTGGCTCAAAGAAGATACACGGAGCAATCAACAGGATGGACCTGGCCGGGGCTTTGCTAATATTCTGCGCAACGTCCGTCAAACTTGCAGTAATATTTATATAATCCGCTCCCTATGGCATACCAAATGAACAGCATTGTCAAAAGGGACATCATCCGGATTCTAAGCACTGTTCTTGAGTTAATCAAGGCAACTGACAAAAGCGAAATATCCAAGCTAAAGGAGCTGAGCAACCACACAATACACAACGCATCCATATTCCAGGACAAGGATTCGGTGTCTATTGCGGTTGTTGTGTATGCCCTTTCAAAGGTTATCGAGCGGAAGGCAGTAGGCGACAAGATTCCCCTCCTCATCAGGAATGCACGGGATTTCCTGGCCGAGGACAGCGAGAAGCTGTTCAGGGAATGCATAAAGGAGATCCTCGACAGAATCTCATACATCGACTCAGGGCTGGGCCTGTACATCGGCAAGGTGATTGAGGATGCCCAGATAAAAAAGGGCGGAAAGCTCTTCGAGCATGGGATCTCTGTCGGAAAAGCGTCTGAGCTTCTCGGAATATCCCAATGGGAGCTGATGAGCTACATAGGCAAGACCGGCATAATTGATTCAACACCGGAAAGAACTGATACAAAGAGGAGGCTGGCGTTCGCACGGCAGTTATTCGGGCTATGAAATCGCTCGTATTTGACGCAGGACCGGTAATCAGCCTGGGAACAAACAACCTGTTCTGGATTCTTGATCCCCTGAAAAAGCGGTTTGGCGGTCAGTTCTGGATAACCCCCTCGGTCAAAAACGAGCTCGTTGACCGGCCCCTCAACACAAAGAAGTATGAGTTTGAGGCATTGCAGGTCCTCAGCCTAATCCGGAAACGCACCCTTGCGGTAGTTGAACGGCAGGATATTATTGACAGGAGGAACGTCCTGCTTGACTATGCAAACTCAATCTACATCGCCAAGGGGCACGAGATCAAGATCCTGCACAGCGGCGAAATGGAGTCACTGGCAGCTGCAAAGATACTCGGATCTGATGCCATGGTTGTCGATGAGAGGACTCTCCGCTACCTTATTGAGAAGCCGCAGCGGCTCCGCGACAGGCTGGAAAACAAACTGCATACTCAAGTTACAATAAATATAAAAACCCTGAAGGATTTTACAAACAATGTTGGGGATGTAAAGCTGATCAGGTCAACTGAGCTTGTCACAGTTGCGTTTCAGCTGGGGCTTCTTGACTATTTCCTTGCCGAGATTCCCAACGCAAAAAGGAGGCTTCTTCACAGTGTGCTATGGGGGGTTAAGCTCAGGGGCTGCGCAATCTCCCGAAGTGAGATAAGGACAATACTGAACCTGACCGACAATGAATGCTGAACGTGAAATCGTGAACTGGTGGCTGAACAGGAAAGGCTACTTTACACTCAGCGGAATAAAGGTTGCGCAGAACAAGGAAATTGACCTTATAGCGATCAAGACGGAAAAAGGCATAGTAAAAGAGGCGCTCCATGTTGAGACTGCCTGCTCAATTAGTTCTGCTGACAGCATATCCCCGCAGGGGTATGCCGAGAAATTCAACGATGCCCTTATTGTTAAGAAGATAAGTGACACCCTTGAAGAGCACATAGGTGCCCACATCCAATACGGAAAAACCCTTGTTCTGGGCCGGACAAGCAAGCTGGCTGATTTCAAAAAGCTTCCGGACATTGCAGTACACCAGTACAAGCAGGTCCTGTACGATGTGCTAAAGGACCTTGACAAGCAGAACTACAGAAACGAGATAATCAGAACCCTGCAGCTGATTAAGTACCTTACTATCGCTGACCCAAAAAGGCTGGCGCTTCTGCTTGAAAAGAATGGAAAGATTATGGGAAAGGGGGGACGGGAAAAGCTCCTGAAGAACCTGTTTGAGCAGAAGGACACAATGCGCCTGCTGGAAAAGGAGTCATTTGAGGAGACAATTATCCAGATCCTGAGGAACTCCACCCTAAACCGGCCAGAAAAGCTTGCCCAGGTAATTTCTGAAAAAATTCTGGGGAGCAGGTCAAGAAAGAAATTCCTTTATGTGCTGCTGAAGTGCGGGGAGACCGAAGAGCCGGCTGACGAGATGAAAGAGGTTCCCCTGAAGAATTTTTTCACCTGATCTTCTTAATTTTAGTGAGTGACTTCCTGGCGGTTTTTGCCGTCTTGACAAACCTCTTGTCTTCCTTGGCCGGATCAAACTGGTCCATCTCTTCTGCTGCCGCCTCCAGTTCCTTTGCCTTAGTGAGTGCGTCCCGCCGAATCAGTTTGTTTTTGAGCCAGTCAAGCATGGTGCTTCCATTGCGCCGTTTGTTTAAATAATTTGTGATATGCTAATCTGTCTTGGAAAGTGCCCATCCCGCCTTAAATCATGCTGCATGCTTCAGCGTTTTATCATATAGTTTGCGGGCACGCTTCATGAACCTGCAGAAATAGCCTATCCAGAACGGGCTGACAATGAGTGATAGTGCGATAACCTCAATGGTTATCTGATATGAATACCCGGCAATGATCCCGGTCTGCAGCCCGATGGCCGCCAGAATAAAGCTGAATTCACCAATCTGGGCAAGCAATGAGCCGCCGTAAAAGCTTTCTCTCCATGTCCTGCCGTTAAGCCTGAAGACTATCGCATTGATGAGTGTGTTCATCAGGTAGACAAAAAAAAGAATGACAAGTATTAAGGCAAGGTTATCCCAGAGGAATCTCAGGTCGATCAGCATCCCGATTGAAAGGAAAAAGACCGCTATGAAGATCACCTTAAACGAGTGGAGGCTGTTGTGCACCCATTCTGTCTCCCTTGCGCTGGCAAGGAAGACTCCCGCCAGGAAGGCCCCCAGGGCTGTTGACAACTGGAACAGCCCGGTTACCACGGCAATGCCAAAGCACAGTATGAATGCTGCGAGAACCTGAAGCTCATGGTCCTGCCTGATCCTTGAGCCGAATGGCAGGCTGACGTGCTTCTTGTAGACCAGCCAGATTACAAAGAGCACAGACAAGATTCCCCCGATCACCTGCAGCAAAACCTCGCCTGGGTTAACGGCATTCCCGCTCAGGAGGGAGATCACGATGATCATCGGAATTACAGCAATATCCTGGATCAGCAATATGCTAAGGACGTCCTGTCCGGTTTTTGTTCCCAGCTCGTTCCTGTTCTGGATAATATTCAGGACTACTGCCGTGCTGCTGAGGCTGATTACAAACCCGATCAGTACGCTCCGCCCCACCGGCCAGCCCAGGTAATGCCCCAGAATATACACCACAAGAACGCTTATCATTATCTGGAAAAATGTACCGATTATGGCAATCCTCCACTTCCTGATAAGCCCGTCAATGGATATCTCCATGCCCGCAAAGAACAAGAGAAGCACAACACCAATGTTTCCCAGGTGGCTGACGAGGGCGTTGTCCCTGAGCAGATGAAAACCGTAAGGGCCAAGGATAATCCCTGTAAGGATATAGGCGATTACTGACGGCTGGTTATAGTATCTGAGTACCATGCCAATAAGCAGGGCTACGAGACTTAGAATTGCAATGTTTAGGATTACGGGGTCAACACTTACCATTCTTGTCTGTCCGGCCTAAACCATGGAATAGCGCCCAACCGGGGGATGCTTTGCGGTCCGCAGGTATCATAAAAATCCGCCGAAAGTGCCCTACCCCGGCCTAAAGGCCGGGGTTTTAAACCCTGCCCAAAAACGTCTACCGACATTTTTGAGCATAATAAGCTTCGGTTTATTTTTTAAACCTCACTACCGCTTTTTTCACCATGAAATAGCTCAGGATAGACATCAAAACTGCAATGATGGCGTTGCCCACCAGGTATCTTCTCGTAAAACGATATACTGTGTTCAGGAACGGGATGGTGAATTCATGGACCGGCGCATTTTGAAAGATGTAATTCCCCAGCTTGTAGGAGGCAATATCAAAGGGTATATTCACGAACGGGTTGAACAGGACAAGAGCAGCGAACAATGATATCTTGCTTATGCTCTTGAACATCAGGATCACAATTCCTCCCGTGATAAAGCTGATTCCGGGTGTGGGAAGGATGCCAATCAGTGTCCCGACAGCAAAACCCAGAGCAATCGAGTGAGGGGAGCTCTTTATTACTGCCACTTCCAATAAATATGCACTTATCCTGCCCTTGAGCCTGATCACCGACTGCCTCAGTCCTTGCATATACCCTGAATATCCGGAATAAATATATAGTTTACTGATTTATAGCTATAACAATGAAGGTTGCAAGCGAGTTCCGGGAATTTCTGAAGGAATACAAGGTGCTCGGCCTGGCAATTGCCTTTATCATAGGTGTCGCTTCAAAGGACCTCGTGAATTCGCTTGTGGAAAACATAGTCATGCCCTTTATGAACCCGCTAATCCCTCACGGGACCTGGGAAACCGCCACAATGGCTCTCGGTCCGGTCTCGATAAAATGGGGTGCATTTTTGGGCTCGGCAATCAACTTCCTGATAATCGCAGTTGTTGTATTCGTTATTGCCAAAAAGATTCTAAGAGAAGAAAAGGCTGAAAAGAAACAGATTCCTGCGTGAACCTTCCTGCACACGGGTTGGCATCCCCCAATCGAAATCTTTAAAAATCTCGGCACATACAAAAGTGCATGAACGAGTTCGGGAAAAAGCAAATAGAACGCATATGGAACGATTTTCAGAGGCTAAAAACCAGGGCCTCAGTTACCGCCAGCGACGAAGAAAAATTGATAGATGACGTAACAGGCCTTATCGGCATCTATATCATTGACCGCGCCCCTGACATAGAGGCAAAGATCCTGGAGATGATTGAATACGGGGAAAAAAAGAGATTCCTTATGTCCGGATGCAGGTACGAACTCAACCGGGCCAAATACAATCTGATCGCACCGGCTCGATTGCAAGTTTTCTGAGAATAGGTTAATATAGGGTCTCCCCGCTTTAATTTGAATTCTCGAAATCCAAAGTGTTGGGGGGGAGGACCCCGGATGAGAACTTACGATGTTGACCTTAATAAAGTTGTTGGTAA
>JBDRAZ010000062.1:0-7053 GCA_043823195.1 archaeon | reverse complement strand
TCTCAAGCATCTCATATCCCGTCAATTGAATCTTTGTCTCTTTTGTCATTAGCTATAATGTAGCTGATTTAATATATCAAGATTTCGCTTCTGGAGACTATAAATCTTCGAAAAACTCAGAAATCAGCTAAACAAATACATATATTGTTGTTCGGTGTAATACTCTCTTGTACTCTTAGGGTTGTTTGTTTCATTGCAGACTCAGACAACCTAAGAGTACTTTTCTATTTATCTGTCAAAGTTGGGCTGTAAGCGCATAAAGCGCAAGCTTGAGCGCGAGCCAAACAGGAAGGTGACCATAGCAACAGGAACCAGAAGCTTGCGAATTGTTGACGCTGTAATCTATGCGTATCCAAGGCGTAACGGACTGGATGACCTAGACAAATTGCTTGGTCCCTGGGTGAACAGAAAGACAATTGTTGCAGATACCGAATTTGATGCTGAAAAAAGATTTCATAGGAAGGTACTGGCTTTGGGCGGCAAGGGTGTGGCACCCCTGCGCCACAAAAAGGTTCCAGTGTGGAGGACAAAGGGGGCGCGACGCAAGCAGCTCCGACGGAGATGGCCCGGAAGAAGCTACAGAAGAAGACCGCTCACTGAGACTGCAAACAGTATGCTGAAAAAGGGGCATGGGAGAAACATTGCGTGGCCGCACCGTCTGGCAGCAAGCCAGACATTTCTATGCGAAATGCTTCACACACAACATATTATTGAGGTGCAACTGATGGAACTTGCAATCGAGCCCTAATCGGGGCATGTTCAGTAAAATTCCTCAGCATCCTCTTCCCGTGTCCTCCCTGCGTCCTGACTGAAAAGTCCTGGTACACATGCCTATCATAAACCATCCTCTGCAGCCGGACGATCCCCCTTCCGGCAAATCCCATCAGCTCGGGGTGGAACTGCAGGCCCCAGATGTTCGGCGGATAAAAGAAGGCATATGAGGGCCATTCATCAATCTCGCCGATAATATGCTTGTCAGGAACAGAAAATGCCTCGTAATGGCTGGTGACAACACCGAATCTTTCCGGCAGCCCATCGAACAGGGGCGCTTTCCTGCGCCGGAACATAACGCTCCCGCTCACCGGGACAGGCATGGCTGTAATTACATCGCCAAAAATATGCTGTGCCAGAAGCTGGCCGCCAAAGCAGATTCCAAGGATCGGAGTCTTTCGTTGCATCCACTCGGAGATGCAGAGCTGCTCATTTTTCATCCATTTTTTATTTTCCCTGATGTAACTCGTCGAACCACAGAGGATCACCTTATCAGTTTCGTAGTCTTCCTCAGTGAGTTCAGTTGGTTTTTTGATTTTAGCCGATAGACCGGCAGCACCAAGGGCCAAACAGACCATAAGCCCCTGCGGATAGCCGCTGATATCCATATTATTGTCAACAATAAGCATCATAGATCATCCAGCCTAATTTCCTTCTTATCAAGGAACTGCATGCACCATATCTCAAGCGAAAGCAGCGAATAAATGCGGTAGCCGTGGAGCTTCAGCTGGCACAGCTCATGCGGCTTGGCCTTCATGACGGCAAACTCCGAGAATATCCGGTCCAGCACCTCATTGTTGTACCACCCGCGCGCCTTAAGCCTTTTCAGAAGCCATGCCAGCAGCCCCGGCCGCCTGTTCAGCAGGACCGTCCAAGGCACATCGAAGCTGCGCTGCATGGAATAGACGAATCTCTTCGGAAGGTATCTCAGCAGGGCTTCCTTGTGAAAGCGCCTCTTCTCGGCGTCATTGAAGATCTTCTGCCATCTTGTCCCTGAATTGACCCACTCCGCTGGAAGCGATGTTATGAAATCCATGACTTTCCTGTTGAGATAGGGGGCTGCATAGGCCATCCCGTAATGCTCAATCACCTTCTGGCTAATCGGCACAAGATACGGGTATACGCCATAAAACATCTTCTGTATTATCAGTTGTAAATAAAAATTATCAGCATTCATGTGCAGCTTTTTTTTGGGCCTGTAGAGCTCATAGTCATCCCTCAGAAGCGACCGCAGCAGCCTTTCATTGAAATGCCTATAGGTGCACAGCCTCTGAAAGAAATCAGAATAATAGTCCTTTGGTGTAAAGAGGGAAAGCGTGTGCTCAAGTTCCCAGAGGCGTTCCCAGTCAGAGAGCCAAAGAGACATGCGGCTCACCTGGTGGAGCAGCTTCCGCCCGGCAGATGGCATGTGCCTGAGGTACCGGTGCCATTCTGCAACCGGGTAGTATTCATTCCAGAGCGTGTCACCCCCGTCTCCGGTGATCACCAGGTCAGCATGCTTTGCAGCCTCTTTTGCACAGATATAAAACACGAAGGATGATCCTGAGATTGGTTCTTCCAGGATCCTTATCATGTCAGGAAGAACATCAAGGCTCTTCGGGTCAATCGTGATTACGTGGTGTATGCCACGGAACCTCCCGGAGATTTCCTGAGCCTTCGGCACCTCATCGAATCCTGATCCGGCAAAGCGCGCCGTGAACGTATGTATTGGCTTAAGGAAGACCTTGCTCGCCTGGATAAGGGCAAAAGCAGTATCCTGGCCCCCGCTGAGGAAGCACCCGACCCGTTTGGCCTTTGCTGCTATAATGCTGTTCCTGATGCTTTCCTGAAATACCGTTTCATACTCGTTAAGCCTCTCATCAAGGTCCTCAACAGGCCTCACATCAAACCTGAACTCATCATCCAGGTGGTCAGCAAACCTTAGCTTTGTATCATAGATAAGGGTAGAGGCTGGAGGCATCCTGCATATGTCCTTAAATTGCGTTTTTTCTGTAAACGAAAATCCGGTTGCCAGAAAGCTTGGGACACAGTCAAGGTCAAATTCCGGCTCAAACGGCAGGTGTTTAAGCAGAAGCTTCAGGCTGCCGGCAAAAACAAAATACCCTCCGCCATGATAATAATAGCAGTTCTTATAGCTGTAGCGGTCATTGAAAAACCTGACTGACTTATCATCAGCGATAATTATCAGGAACTGCCCCTCAAGATGCCTCTGAAACGTATCGCCGTATGTCTCATAAAGTTCAACAACGGATTCTGCAGGGCTGCCTTTTGCCTCTTTGTATTTTGCTGTTATTGTTCCGAAGATGTATACTTTATATCTGCCAACAATGCTCAGCTGATTTGACGCTATTTTCCCTGCATGGAGTTTATTCCCTGGCTCCAGCCCGATGCCCTTTCCAAGATAGCCGATAAAATCCATGCACCCCACAGATTCAATATGGGGCCTGATGGTTTAATAGTTTTCTGTTTCCTCTGCAGGTTTCCCGCAAAAAATGGGTAAACTTTTTATATAAGAGCCCGACTTACTACTCTTAGGGGGTGGTCACATGGACCCGAGCAACGTATATTTCAACCAGAGAGTTTTGGATTTAGGATTAAAACCAGAAGAAACACCGCTATACAAGCATGACTGGCTCGTCGGCCTTGCCGAGACAGGCAAATTGGAAAGAAGGCACATTCCGTCAGCAGAATACTGGGGATTATCGCCCCGCCAGAGGCTGTCGACAGACCGCGAACCATCTCCCAGAGACATTGTAACCCAGCCGATGGAGCGGAGAGCAGCGGCTTCATCTTCGGTATCGTCCGCGACGGCAGCCCGCTTTGCTATGATGAGAGAAAGGATGCGGACTGAACAGGAGCGAACTGCTAGAGGCTACGAAAGCGTCTTCGGTGGCGGATTGAGCTTTTTCTATGATGTCGGTCCGGACACCGACGGCGACCAGCTGGCCACCATCATTGCCGGAGGGCCTGCATGGCATGAGAATTTTGGCAGGGCTATGCGTTCCGGAGATTTTTCCGGAGGTGGTATGTATTACGCGGGAAACTTTTTCATGGCTACCAGCATGCAAACATATTCAGAAAAGGGTCCCTTGGAAATTGAAGAACACATTGCAGGTGCAATGCGTGATGCTGACCCGGACCAAAATTATGATATGACCCGGGCCCATCTTAATGCGGAGCTGAGGACAAGCATCTGGAGAGGTCGCAACGTAGAGGCCGAGATACTCGAGGCATTAAGAGGACAGTAAGGCCCGCAATAGGGTTTTCTTCCCGAAAACCTCTTCTCAATAGCAGATAGCTTTTTAAATAGCCCAAAAACCTTTCTATTGGTGAAAGAAAATGAGTATAAATGATATGAGTATACATGAAACGATGTTTAGGCAAATTGTCGAGGGATTAGGACAGAACTACGAAAGGAAAGGCAGGCTTACAAAGCAGGCTGACGGACTGCATCTCACAGCTATGGACAGGACTCTCCCGGTGCATCCGGAGTCCATTGATGCCATACGCGGAATGGAGCCAGAAGACTCTATTGAGGTTGTGGCGCACCGCGAGGGTTTTGAGGGCAGACCCCACTGGGTTGTGCTCGCATCATACGACCCCCGGCGGGAAAGGCATTACATCAACATGAGGTGGGCCCATGCAGCATATAGTCCATAAGCTTATTAACATAATCAACTTCTAAGCCACATGGTTCACTTCGAGCGTGCAATCTTCATCTCGTGGTATTGCGGGAAGGGCGACTGCAGCTTCTGCTACATGAGTACGCAGAAAAAGCTCATAACTGATCCCAAAAAGGCAAGGAGAAGCCCGGCATCAATTATGGCTGAAGCCATAATCTGCAGGGAACTGGGCTGGAAGATCGAGTTTCTCTCCGGCGGGTATGAAAGCTACTCTGACGATGAACTGGTCAACCTTGTAAAAAAGATAAAGGAAGCATACGGCAAAAGGCTCTGGCTGAATCTCGGAGCCCTTCCGGCTGACCTGCTGACGAGGCTCAGGCCCTACACCAAAGGCGTGTGCGGCGCAGTAGAGTGCATTAACCCGGAGATCAGGAGCAAGGTCTGCCCAAGCAAGCCGCTGAAAGACATTAGGCAGACATTCAAAAGCTGTGATGAACTCGGCCTGAAAAAATCCATAACAATCATCATCGGCCTTGGAGAGACAATTAGGGATTTCCCAAGACTCAGGAAATTCATCGAGAACAACAGCATCTCAAAGATAACCTTCTACGCCCTCAACCCGCATAAGGGAACCCCGTTCAAAAAAGGCCCGGACACCGGCTACTACGCGCAATGGATAGAAAAAACCCGAAACGCCTTTCCAAAGCTGGAAATCGTCGCAGGTTCCTGGGTAAACAGGCTGAATGAGATCAGCACCCTCCTTAACGCAGGAGCAGACAGCATAACCAAGTTTCCTGCAATCAGGCTTTTCGGCACAAAATATGCCTGCCAGATTGAGGCAGAGGTCAAAAAAGCCAACCGGAAATTCAAAGGGTCCCTCACTGTGCTTCCAAAGTTCGACACATCAAAGTATGAGACCGCTGTCAAGAACAAGCTCGATTCCTACCTAAGAAGGATGCACAAGTAATTTTCCGTCTTTCATTATCAGCTTGTCATCAACCCATATTGTCGGATCCCTGAAAACCCCGTCCAGGTGGCACTGCGCAACAACGCATCCGCCAAGGGAATGGTTATCACCAAGAGCTATGTGCGCCGTACCCATCACCTTCTCATCCTCAAGAACAGCGCCGGTGATCTTTGCACAGTCATTTGTCCCTATGCCCAGCTCTGCAATGTTTCTTGAGCCCTCCCCGCACTTCCGAAGAGCACTCTCCAGCTCCTCGGCAGATTTCCCGCCGGTGATCCGCGTGGCAATTCCGTTCTCGACAATCACCCGTACAGGGGCATCCAGCATCCCTGTTCCCAAAGGGCTCCCGCAATCCAGGACATAAACGCCCTTCGCACTCCCTTCAAGCGGTGACACGCATGCCTCACCGGCAGGCAGGTTTCCCCACTGGCCCGGTTTCCGGTACAGGCCCTCATAATCACCATGCACCCTTCTGTTTATTGACATGGCAATATCTGTTCCGGCCTTTGTCTTCACCCTCATGCCTCTCCCTTTATTCAGGATATTAAACAGAAGCGTGCTCAGGGCATTCATCTTCTCATTATCCACTGCAAACGTCCGCCTCATCATCTCTTCAGTAATCCCGGGCATTGAGGCTATCCTTGCGCCGTTCTCGCAGGCCTTCTTCCGTGCCTGAGTATGCGACATGGACATTGTTGTCGGGATCATGATCACATCATAGCTCATCATCTCATGGGCGACACCCCCGGGCTCCTGGCCATGGAACTGCGCAAAGGGAACAACCAGCAGCCTGGCCTCTGCACCAAGCCTCTCAGCTTCAGAAAAGAAAGCATCCCCGATCCTCTTCCTCCTGGAATCGGTAATTACAAGGCACCGTTCACCCGCCTTAAGGCCCATAGAATCAACAAGTGCCTTCCTTGCTGCACAAGAAAGGGATATCATTTTTTCAGGTCGTACACAATCTCTTCAACCTTCTTGAGGTTCCACTTAATGGAATCAGACTTTCTCCTAAGGTCCCCGTTTCTCAGATTGAACTTGATAAACTCGCCATAGATCTCATCAACAAGGGCCCTGATGGTTTCAACATCCTCATTATTCTTTCCTGCTGCTGACATGACTGCCCGTCGTGCCAATTCGCCGGTAAGGTCGCAGAGCCCCATCAGGTAATCCTCGCTATTTGCCCCGACCTCAGCCCGCGTGGGTATCTTCTTGTTCCTGACAAAATCAAGATAGCACATAGCCTCGGCATACTCCTGCATGCCCTCAGACATCGCACCGACTGCTTCCAGCTTGGGATTCTTCAGTGCAGCCTTTCTCAGTGAACTGAGCACCTTTCCAGCCTGTGACAAAAGCCCGCCTGCCTCTTTCAGCTCATTCCTGTGGACGCAGTATATCGCCTGCTTTGACGCCTTTAGGACCACCCTGCACTGCTTGATTGCCTCTTCGCGGATTGCATCGAACTGCTCAAGCTCCCGTTCAATATCAGCAAAATCCCGTTTATTAAGCATATGAAATAAAACCCCTGACACCTATATAAATCTTCGCAAAACTTGTAATTCTTTAGCTTTCTGAAGCGTTTTTCCCACTTGTATACTACAGCACCGAAATCTTTTTGTATTTGTGTAGTTACATTGTAACTACAATGCGAAAACCGATGCGCCTTAATATGGAAGGATACGAAGTAGTAGAAAA
>JBDRAZ010000061.1:0-2422 GCA_043823195.1 archaeon | reverse complement strand
AAAAGGAATAGGTAAGTTTTTATACAACGGGAGTCCTCTATAACCCAAAGGAAAATGCAGGCGGGAAATAGAAGGTGTAACAGTAATGAGAGTGCTGATGTTCGGATGGGAATTTCCGCCATATTTTAGTGGTGGTCTGGGCACGGCTTGCTATGGCATGACAAAAGCCTTAAGCAAGCTCAGTGTAGATGTTACTTTCGTAATCCCCAAGTTTCTGGGAGATGTCAAGGCCAAGTATGTGAAGCTTATAAGCTCTGTTTCTATAAAAGGCCTTAAGATTCTTGGCATTGGCTCTCCGCTTCTGCCTTATGTCTCTTCTGCAAGCTACTCTTCGGCAGTGCAGTACAGGTACGGCAACGTGATGGGGGGAAAGATGGCGGACATGTACGGCAAGGACCTCTTCCATGACGTCTTGGCATATTCAAAGAGCGCAAGGATAATTGCCCAGGTGGAGGACTTTGACGTGATACACTGCCATGACTGGATGACATTCCAGGCAGGCATCGAGGCCAAGGCTGTTTCAGGCAAGAAGCTCATAGTGCAGGTCCACGCAACAGAGTTCGACAGGACTGCGGGGCACCCCAACCAGTACATCTATGACATTGAAAAGGCGGGCATGAATGCTGCTGACAGGATAATAGCAGTAAGCAACTTAACTAAAGGAATAATAGTGGAGAAGTATGGCATTCCTCCTGAAAAAGTTGAAGTTGTGCACAACGCAGTTGAGATAGGGCTTCACCGCCATCACGAGTTCGTAATTGAGAAGAAAGACCGCATAGTCCTCTTCCTCGGCAGGATAACAATCCAGAAGGGGCCGGAGTACTTCATATATGCTGCCAAGAAGGTCCTTGAGAAGAAGAAGGACGTTAAGTTCATAATGGCGGGTCCTGGAGACATGCTGCCAAGGATGATTGAGCTTACGGCGCAGCTTGGAATCAGTGACAAGATATTCTTTACAGGGGGAGTGAAGGGCCCTGAAGTGGACAGGCTATACAGGATGGCTGATGTATTCGTTATGCCTTCTGTCTCTGAGCCTTTTGGCATTACGCCATTAGAGTCAATGATAAGGGATACGCCGGCAATAATATCCAGGACCTCAGGCGTATCTGAAATTGTCAAGCATGTGCTGAAGGTGGACTTTTGGGATGTCAATGATCTGGCGAACAAGATTCTTTGTGTCTTGAACTACGATGTCCTAAGGCATAGCTTGAAGGAGCACGGCAGGATGGAGATAGAGGGGATAACCTGGCTGGGTGCTGCCAAGAAGATTGTTAACATATACTGCGCAGTTTAAACTTCTAATTATGGGGTTTGGTTTCCGCTCCAATGCCTGTTGAGCATAGAAAAACCTTGGGGCAGTTAGAAGCCCGGGCTGTTGCGAAAGAATGCTCTTTGTGGCCTTAACTGCTTTTAAGGTTTTGGCATCTAGCTTATTATAACTGTGACCAGGACCAGTTAGTTTTTTTGTGCAATACGGCGGATTAGCTATTAGTATCTCAGGTATATCTTTGACTTTACTTCCCATTCTTCAAAAATCTCCTTTTCAAGGCTATCCCGAAAAATACAACAAGCAAGAGAAACATGATGGCGATAAGATAAGGAAGGACATCTCCAGAATTCTCGCTTTCCAAACAATCCTCGGGGCACAGTTCTGGAGACTCAAATCCATCGCAAATTCCATCCAGGCTGCATATGGCATACTCCAAAACATCCACGCTCAAAGCAAGGTCTCCTTCAGGAGCGTATATTTCAATAGTCTTTGCATTCCTGAAATAAGGCACTGACAATGCAACTGTAGCTTCGGTTATCTCTTCAGATTCATCATCAGAGAACTTTATCTGATTCCCTTTGTCATCAAACCAGTCTGCCTGCGGCTCATAATTGGGAACAAGCTCTATGGAAAAAATGAAAGAATAGAGCACTTCCCCTGAAAATGACATTACTTTTAAGGCATAGCCATCATCCGGCTGCATTAGCCTGTCAGCAGCTTTTCCCTCTATCAGGCTTAAGCTTTCTTTGGAAAGAACACCATTTTCATACTTTATGACAAGCGAATATGACAGTTCATTTGCAGCCAAGCATAATGAAACCATCAGCAAAGCCAATATTGCGTAAGTAATCCATTTCATGCTATCACCTGTACTTCTCCAGCCTCTTCAGAAGCTCTCTCTCATTCACAGGACCATAGTCGTCACTTAATATGTACTGGGACCTGGCTACTTTGAATCTGTAGGTCTGTTTATCAGCAAAAGAGGGAAAGGTTCTATAGTACTTGCTTATACCTCCACCGCCCCCACAGCGTGCCCTCATGGTTCTAATGCAGTAGATTCCTTCTGGACAGAAAGGGGAACTGATAATCTTGCAATTAATGCTTTCAGTGCAGAGGTTAGTCCACCCTGGGGGCGTGCCAGTTTCACCTTCG
>JBDRAZ010000060.1:0-9723 GCA_043823195.1 archaeon | reverse complement strand
ATTAAACCGCACGCCGCACCCCTTGTAGTGCTCCCCCGCCAATTCCTTTAAGTTTCAGTCTTGCGACCATACTTCCCAGGCGGCGAGCTTAACGTCTTCACTTCGACACTGCATATTCTCGGAGAATATGCAACACCTAGCTCGCAGCGTTTACGGCCAGGACTACTCGGGTAATTAGCGAGCAGATTTCCATGTAAAATCTGCAGTTGGCAACGCACAGTAGCGTTTCAACAAACATGCGATGCCAATTCCAGAAATGTTCTGAAAGGAAATTTCTCGTATCTAATCCGGTTTGCTCCCCTGGCTTTCGTCCCTCACCGTCGGATCCGTTATGGTCAG
Source organism: archaeon (assembly GCA_043823195.1). Lineage (GTDB taxonomy): Archaea > Nanobdellota > Nanobdellia > Woesearchaeales > JBDRAZ01 > JBDRAZ01. Next base: position 9,384 of record JBDRAZ010000060.1, on the reverse strand, counting down.
ACGCCTTCGCCACAGGTAGTCTTTCGGGGATTATAGCATTTTACCGCTCCCCCCAAAGTACTTCTGACCCCTACCGGTCCCAAGTCTGCCAGTCTCCCCTGCACGTTGCTGAGTTAGGCCCAGCAATTTCACAAGAGATTTAACTGACCGGCTACGGACGCTTTAGGCCAAATAATTACGGCTGCCATTTGTGGCGCTGGTGTTACCGCGGCGGCTGGCACCAGTCTTTCCCACCACTTATTCTCCAAGATTCTTGCTCTTGAAAAAAGCCAATGTGGAACATTGGCACTCGGGATTCCCTTATCACACTTTCGTGCATTGTAAAGGTTTCGCGCCTGCTGCACCCCTTAGGGCTAGGGCAAGTGTCTCAGTGCCCTTCTCGGGGCTACCTCTCTCAAGGCCCCTACCGATCTTTGGCTTGGTGGGCCTTTACCCCGCCAACAACCTAATCGGCCGCCGACTGATCCTTAGGCATCACTTTTCAGGGGAAAATCATTCCAGACAAATCCCCCTATCTGGTTTTAGCCTCAGTTTCCCAAGGTTATCCCAGACCTAAGGGCACATTATCGACGTGTTACTGAGCGGTTTGCCGGTGTTCCGAAGAACCCCTAGACTTGCATGGCTTAATCGAATCCCAATAACAGCAGCCTCCCGCAGGATCAACGGGAATTTTATTTGGTCGCAATAATCACAAAATTTGAATTGGTTCCATCAAACTACCTCATACTTGAGCATACACTCAAGTACTCATCAAAAAACATGCTGCTGCACTATTGTGCATGTTATTAGAATTTATATATCTAATCCAGCAATGTAATGGTGGCGATAACGAATTTGGAAATCCAATGTTGTATATAAACCTTTCGGATCGGAGCAACTGATCATGTGTCCACTGCGCCACGGTGAGCAAAGGCTTAAATACTTGCTGAGCCTAAGGGGCCGGATATAGCTACAGGCAGCGATTTTTCTTTGAAAAAAACATTGTGTCGATGGGTTTCTGCTGAATACAGGCATAAACTCAGGAGTGCAGGATGTCCAAAAAGAAAAAATGCAAGGCAAAAGCAGCAGCCTTTATTGGAAAGGATGCTGCTGAGATGGAGTTTGCAGATCTTTAACTGCTCTTGACCTTGCGCTTTCTTTTTTCCTTTTTCATCCTCTTTCTCTGCCATTTCCAGCGCATCTGGCCTTTCTTCTTCCATCGTCGTGAACTTCTTTTCATTTTGTCTTCACAGATTTGCTATCTGCTACCTTAACCCCCGCATAGTAATGCCCCGTTCGGGATTTGAACCCGAGTCCCAGCCTCGAAAGGGCTGGATGATTGGTTATCCAAGGCTTTGGCCTTTCCGGACTACACCAACGGGGCCTGTCGCCAAGAATTGGGAGCTTGTTTTTAAAGCTTGCTATTGCATGCTGAGAACAATGAACCTGCAGATATTGCTGAAATCGTCACCATTATGTTACTATTCTGACATAGACAATTTTCACAAAGTATATATATGACCCGTGATGAGGATACATTAATTCGTATTGGAGGATATGAAAACGCCAAACCGAATTAATTACGAATTTCTGGATATTATTGGCATTAGTATTAATCGGAGGGGGAAACAATGAAACAAGACCATATACCATTGGCATATTGCTTTTGGAGCGTCAACCAGGGCGACGGGCCCGGCTTTCTTGATGCAAGCAGATATGAGTTATTCGGTATGAACACAGGGCTTCCTGTACGGTTTCATACGGCAATAAACAGGGAATACAGGACCAGGCACCCTCAAGACAGACACCTACTTTTTGAGGGAGAGGAGAGGCATGTCCCTAATGAAGAGACATTGGAGCAGGTGCCAATCGTCGAGACGGCGTACGCAGAGTCCGATATAGACGGAATGAGGATCGGTGCCGCAATGAGAACGCCAAACCACCACCATTATTCTATCTACCGCGCTGTAACCTCTGATGTTGCAGACGAGAGGGATGCTGCAGAAAAAAGGCTAAGATACTGCTTTGAGGTCGCAAAGGCCCACGGTGTTAAGACTATTGTATTGTGGAATGGGGCTGAAAAATACAACGATGACCTGGATGTTGACTTCCATAAGGCCAATGACAGGTACCTTAGAATGCTTGAGGTTGCGTCTGATCTGGCAATTGAATATGATATGTTTATTGCAGTTGAGGGCAAACCCTTTGAGCCTGAAAACCTTTATATGCAGAACAGCGGGTACCTGAACACGCTGCTGTTGATGGGACTGAAAAAAGGAAGGCTCACAATGGAACAGATAAATCGCATTGGTGCAAATGATGAACTCGGGCACCTTGTGATGAACAACCTTTGCGAGAACCAGACTGTTGCCATGATTGATGATGCGGGGGAGTTGTTCTATATCCACCTGAACAGGCAGTATGAGAGGGGCATGCAGGACTCAGATCATCCGCTGGAGCTGACACCACGGTTTGTGAAGCTGGTAAATACCCTGTCAAGGTCTGAGACGTTCTCGAATCCGTCGGATGGGGTGACGAGGTTTGCAGGATTGGATTTCCAGTTCCCCCATGGTGCAAATATCGCTGAATGCCTGAAGATTCAGTACTCAAACGGCCTGACTGTGAGGCTTGCAGAGGAGGCGGCCAGACAGGTTGACTGGGATCATGTGTATGGGCTGCAGGAGGCTGGAAGATTCAGGGAAGCAAGAACATTAATAAGAGAACCTACGGCAGAAGCAGTCCTGATGCTTGAGCGGGAGATCAGGGCATTAGGAAGGGATGGTGGAGTGGGCGTTCCCAAATCACTTGAGGGAGAGCTTCGGGAAAACTTTGACCGGGCGATGGCTGACCCAAAGGTGCGGGCGAGAATGGACCATATGGCTCCGATCAGATTCGGACTCCACTGATTTGAAATAATACTGTGAGATTGAGTTTTGGCTAGAAGGAGGGGTAGACATGGCATTGGAAGATTTGCAGTTCTTGGGATTTGATATCAGTACGCAGGGAGGTGAGGTTGTGGCTGCGCAATGGGCTGAGAACGTGGGAGACAGAAGAGTCTTGTTTACGTCATCTGCGGCGTATAATCAAGAACGTTTGGGACACTTTGATCTGGGAGTTCCTGATGAAGGATACTGGAACTCTGCAGATAATCCGAGAGAGGCGTTTGGCCATCCGCTCGGGCCTGTGCAGGCCCTTGATCTATTAATGGAAAACCTTGCTATACAGGGAGCCAGCGGATCAAGCGGTTTTAGGACCGGAAAGGTCGGGGATATGTCGGGATCAGGAATGCAGCACGGAACCCTTTACCTTAATCCACATATGCTGGGAAATCTGCAGAGGATGGGTCCTGAACTGACGCTAGCAGCCTGGGTCCAGGATGGATTCTCCCGGACCGTCATGCCTATTTGGCGGGATTCCAGCACGAGCGCTTATGGCAAGATGCTTGAGGATTTCTTTGGCGGTCCGCGGGCAACAGCTCGGGCAGTGGGTTCAAGAGCACTGGGTTCTGAGAGATTTTCCGTACTACAGATCTGGAAGTACTTATCTGAAGATCCCATGGGCTATTCACAAACAGCAACAGTGAGCCTTGTATCATCATTCATGGCGTCTCTCCTGAGAGGATCCATTGTTCCCTGGGATGAAGGGGACGGACTAGGGACCCTTGGAACAGACCGAGTAACCAAGAAACTCAGAAGAGATCTGCTTAGATCTATTGATTCTGGCCTTGTAGGAAGGATACCTGAAACGTTGCCGGTTGATTCTGGCATTGGAACATTGTGCCATTACTTTGAGAAGTACGGCTTCAGACCTGATACCGAACTTACCATCTGGACCGGAGACAATATCAACAGCCTGGCCGGCTGCGGTCTGATCGGCAGGGCCGGAACTTTAATGATCAGCCTGGGATCAAGTGATACTGCATCTAGGTATCTTGCAATACCGGCTGTGAGCGAAACGGCAGAGGGACATATCTTCGGAGCGCCGGACGGCAAATGGATGAACCTTATGTGCTGGAAGAACGGATCGCTGACAAGAGGAGAGGTAGCGCTGCAATATGGTATGGCAACGAGGGTGGGAGATGAAACTGAAATTGACTGGGGAAAATTCAGTGATGCGTTAAAGACAACAGAACCAGGCAACCGGGGATACTTTATGTTACCATATTACGACACAGAAATTACACCGGTGGTCTTGGACCGAGGTATTGTGAGATATGGAGGACTTCAGGATCTTCACTGGCCTGAGGTGGTTAAGCCTAATGTCAGGGCTTGCGTTGAGGCACAGATGCTGGCGATGGCTAACCACACCGCTTACATGGGAAATCTGGATGAGCTTGTTGTTACAGGAGGTGCCTCGGTAAACAGGGAGATACTGCAGGTAATGGCTAATGTATTTGATAAGCCAGTGTACAGCCTTGAGGAGGCTAATTCTGCAGCAATGGGTGCCATGATGAGGGCAGCGCACCGCTATCTGAACGCCCATGGAACTGAGGTCTCCTGGGAAGAAATGGCCGCTTCGTTTGTCAGGCGGGTTGCTGACCCAGTTATGCCTGATCCAAAAGCTGCTGCAATCTATAAGGAGATGAGACCGGTCTACCAGGCCTGCGAGGACCATCGTGTTCTGCGAATACAAGGTCATGAAGAGAAAATAGAGGCATTCAAGAAGAATGTACTTCACATGAGGGGATGAATATGTCGGGTTTTGCTATGAAACGTTCAGCAGTTAATCTGGTCATAAGGCTTGCGCAGCACCTGTTTGATGAGAGTAATATCAATACCGTCCCTGCTGTTGATGCGATCACTCCCAGCGACTGGGGGCTGATCGCTGGGGAACCTGAGCTTAGAGCCAGGTATGCGAGGATAGCCGAAGGGATGATCGGGTTTGACGTGACGACTCTCGGCAGCCAGGATTTCTTTAAGCAGGGATTGTTTTTGTTTACCACGGCAAACGGCGTTGTCGGAGATCTTGGCGAAACATATGCTGAGAAAAAGATGATCGTCGGGCCAGGTCAGGTGACGCCGACGCATTACCATTGGGACAAGACAGAGGATATCGTAAACCTCTCTCCTGTCGGTTCAGGCAGGCAGCTGGTCATCGAGGTGTGGCTTGCTCATTCCATGGACTACAGCAGGCCCCGCGACGAGGCTGCCCGTGTGCCAGGTCGGCTTGCGAATGAGCGATTCTGGATTCCAAAGGACTCGATGCAGCGCGGAGTCAATGGGCAGCTTTACGATCCCGGAAGCACAATAGTCCTTGATCCTCATGAGAGGGTGAGATTGTACGGCGTGCAAGGGGGTGAGGCCGGGAATGACGGGCCGATTTATCATAAGTTCTACGGAAGCACTTCAGGCGGGCCTGTCCTGGTAGGCGAGGTATCAAAGGTTAATGATGATGTCCGGGATAACAGGTTCCTTGAGCCCCTTGAACGTTTCAGCGGCATAGAGCCGGATGAGCCTGCCTACAGATTGCTGTGCAATGAGGTGGCAGCCCTCTTATCTGATGCGCCGGTGCACGCTGAAAAACGTGCTGAGGTTGAGGCGCTAGTTAGGATGGGGACTGTTCCGGGCCAAAGACTGGATGATACGCTTCTCGGGATCGGCGCCATAAGGGCTAGAGGTCAGGCCAGCATTGACTGCTACGAGATACTGCGGGATTATCTTGCAAACTAGGATTCTTTAAAAAAGGTGGGCCCGCGGAGATTTGAACTCCGGACCACTGGTTGTCTTAGATTGTACCAGTAGCGGTCATATAAGACCAGCACTTTAGTCCAGCAGACATAGTGCCTTACTGGCTAACCAGACTGAGCTACGGGCCCGATGACACGATTGAATTTGACATAAATATAAAAAGATTTGGGTTGTTTACCAATAGAAAGGCTTTTATGGCCTCAGGTATTTCTTATTCGCATGCCAGTAAAGGTTGTCTTTGTGGGTAATCCGCTGGGGGGGGATGACGGGATTGGTCCGCGACTCTACACTGAATTAAGGGACAGGCCGGAGCTGAAGGAATTTCAGATTCTGGAGTTCGGTGTTGTTGGTTTTGATCTTATTTCCTATGTTGAGGATGATGACAGGCTGATTATCGTTGATGCTGTGCATTCCAAAGGCATAATTGGCGAGGTTGTTGTATTGAAAGAAAAGGATTTGAGTGCGGTGAGCCCGGTTTCAATGCATGATTTCGGGATTGAGCAGACTGCTGCGATGCTAAGAGCCTACAAACCGGATATTTCTGATGTGTGTGTTGTGGGGATCACAGTTAATAACCTGAAGGCTTTTCATGACGGGCTGAGCGATGAAATCACTGGGCAGATTCCCAGAATCAAGGAAGAGGTTGTCAGGCAGATCCTGAACTGTGCAAAATAAAATGTGCTATGCTGTTCCGGGAAAGATTATTGAAATTGACGGTGAAAATGCTGTTATAGATTACGGCGGGGTTACCAAGACGGCAAATGCATCACTGATCAAGGCATGTTGTGGAGATTATGTGCTGGTCCATGCAGGTTTTGCCATTCAAAGGCTGGACAAAAAATCGGCAGAGGCATCGCTGGAGGCAATTCGGGACATGATTGCCTTGTCAGAAGTGAGTAATGATGGATGAACTGATTAAAGAGCACCTGGAAAAGATCAATCAGTCAGCAAGGAACCTGTCATCCGTCACCATCATGGAGATCTGCGGCGGCCATACTAACGTCATAATGAGGTATGGCATAAGAGAGGCACTTGCAGATAACATTCGGCTGATATCCGGACCCGGATGCCCTGTCTGCGTGAGCTCCCAGCATGATATTGATTGCATAATTGAGATTGCCGGTCGCGGTATTCCGGTGGCAACATACGGTGACATGATGGGGGTGCCCGGAAGCACCTCGTGCCTTGAGGACGCAAAGGCGGCGGGCAAAAAAGTGTTTGATGTATATTCAACAACCGAGGTTCTTGAGATTAGAAAGAAACACCCTGACGTCGTCTTTTTCGGAATTGGCTTTGAGACAACTGCACCGATGACCGCATACCTGCTGAAGAATAATGTGTGTGTTTACTCAGTACACAAGCTTGTGCCGCCAGTGATTGAGATCCTTATGCATGGAGAGGTAAATATTGATGGATTTATCGACCCTGGCCATGTGTCTTCAATAATTGGAACCAAAGCGTACAGAGGCATCAGAGTTCCGCAGGTTATTTCGGGATTTTCACCAGAGCAGATTCTTCGGGCGATCCGCATTCTTGTGCAAATGATTGCAGATAATAAGGCCGAGGTTAGGAATGGATATCCTGAGGTTGTGAGGGAGAATGGCAATGCAAATGCACAAAAGCTGCTTGGTGAGGTCTTTAGAGTTACGGATGCTGAATGGCGCGGATTAGGAAAACTGCCAAAATCAGGGCTTGAAGTCAGGGATGATGCTTTGAATGCAAAAAAGAAATATGCAGACATTATCGCCAAGGTGCCACCGCCAAAAGAGACCGGCTGCAGATGCGGCGAGATCCTGAGAGGCATGATTGAGCCAACTGAGTGCAGCCGCTATGGCGGGGGTTGCACACCTGAGGATCCAAAGGGTGCTTGCATGGTTTCTGCTGAAGGGACTTGTGCAATATCATACAGGTATGGAAAATGAGGATAGGCTTATCACATGGCTCAGGCGGAAAAGAGATGACAGAACTTATCTCAAGGTTTGGTTTCTTTCAGGGGGACTGGAAAAATACCCGCAATGATTCTGCCACGCTTGACCTGGGAGATAAACAATTGATCTTTACAACTGATTCATTTGTTGTGGATCCGATATTTTTTCCAGGAGGGGACATTGGACACCTGGCCTTCTGCGGGACAGTTAATGATCTGGCAGTTATGGGTGCAAGACCGCTGGGATTGTCCCTGGGGCTGGTAATTGAGGAGGGGTTTTCCCAGAATGAATTGGACCGGATTATTGGCTCTATCAGGAAATTGTCAGATGACACAGGGATTCCTGTTGCAACAGGCGATACAAAGGTCATGGAAAATGGAAAAATTGACCGGATTGTAGTTAATACCTCAGGGGTGGCTGTGATTGATAAGGATTCTCTTCTGACAAAGGATGTTTTCGTTGGAGATAAGGTCATTGTCTCAGGCGGCATAGGTGAGCATGCCGTTGCAATCCTGTCCAAGCGATTTGATTATGAGGCAGCCGTTGTCTCAGATTCCAAACCGTTGGTTGAGGAGATTGAATCTGTAAAACCTATGATTAAGGTTGCAAAGGATCCAACAAGAGGGGGCCTGTCGGCAGCTCTGAATGAGATCTGCGGATGCCATAAGGTTGGCATGCTCCTGGACGAAGGATCAATTCCTGCAAAACCTGAGGTAAGGAAGGTTGCTGAGATGCTCGGGATCAGTCTTTATGAACTGGCATGCGAAGGGAGATTTGTGTGCATTGTGTCTCCCGGCAATGCCAAAAGGGCAGTAGAGGGGCTCCAAAGGTTCAATCCTGATGCGCGGGTTATTGGTGAAGTGACTGATGATGACAAGGTTGTCATGCAGACGATTATCGGGAAGCGGATCCTTCCCTGCCCAAGCGGCAGGATTGTGCCGAGGATATGCTGATGCATGAGCTGGCTGCAGTAAAGGAACTGATTAATCGGGGGGTTATGGTGTGCAGGGAAAATGGTATCGCCAAGCCCCGGCACGTCATAGTGACGTTAGGAGCTATGACAACATACAAGGCTCTTTCTGTCAGGTATTATTTTGACCTGCTGAAGAAGGATACCATCCTTTCCAATGCCGAACTCCGGATTAATGAGGCTGAGGGGCGCTTGTTTTGCGGCAGCTGTAACCAGGAGAGCAGCATAGGTCAGCCATACATGATCATCTGCCCGCTGTGCGGTTCTGGCGATGCAGAGATAAGGCAGGGAACTGAATTTATTCTGAACAAAATCGAGGGCTAGTGCGATGGTGTGTGTTTTGTGCCGGGGCGGCTCTTATCGGTCAACGGGGGCGCCGGGACATGGGTTGTGAGGCAAGGTGTGAAGACTCACCACAGGAGAAGAGATACCCTCGTTGGTGTCAATTACCTTTGGGCTATCGTCAACGATGTTGAGGAATTCTTTTGAGACGCCCGGCACGGCAGAATTCCTGTTGATATCCAGTTTTTCAGAAATCTGCGTTACTGTCATGCCCTTGGGGTTCTTGGCAATCAGGTCTCTGATTCTGTTTCATATTCTTTCATATTGAAAAGGTGTGAAGATGAACATCCTTAAACGTTGTCAATCTGTGCCCAATAGGCTTCATCCTGAAAACCGCGTTTCCGGCGATTTCGCTGGGACTGAATGGTGATTTCAGCATTCAGTGGACAATTTTGGAAAGTTGCTCTTTTCCCTGTTTTCTTTGTGATTTCCCTGCCTAGCCGCAGAATCTCGTCAGTCATGTAGCGCTCCATCTCGC
>JBDRAZ010000059.1:0-5907 GCA_043823195.1 archaeon | reverse complement strand
GTCAGGCAGGGTAACGAACTGCAGTTCGCGCGCCATCCCGTAGACGGATGCGGGGTTCTTGCTGCCTTGTTCAACAAGGTCAATCCATATTCCCTTAAGGGTTATCTCTGCGCTGGCTGCGCTTCTGCTTGACGTATAGCTGTCCCTGTAGTAGGCCAGGCGTTCATCTATAATCCTAAGCTCCCTGACCAGCTGGAAGAGTTCCTTGACCATCTTGCCGATTGTGGCCAGGAACTGTGAAACCTTGTCCTGCTGCAGACCTACCCGCTGCCAGGCTGCTCCGAAGAAAGAGGATTGTTCTGATGCTGCGAATACATCAGTCACCTTGGTTATGTCGTAATATCCGGTAAGCTTGCTCATATGGTCAAGAACCCAGTAATAGCTCTCCTCCATGGACATGTTAAAGGATTCCCAATGAAGCCTGCGTGAGTCGATTGGCTTTGGAAAACCTGTTTGTACCTCTTGCCAGTCGCCTTTCCTGTACATAGCTAACTCTGCCACTTCTTCATCAAAACCAAACTCCTCAAGCATTTCACTGCTGACCATGGCAACACCGTACTAGATTTGAACTCATGATGGGAATTATATTTTATATAGTTTACGGTTCATCCCTTATAGAGCACTATTACCTGCCCTGTTAGGCTAATTAGGGTGGAATTGGTCTGGGATGAGAGAGATTTTGCAACCTCTTTTCGGTCAGAACTCTCTGCAAAACTGCCAAGCAGCTTTATTTTTACCATTTGGGATGCCTTGAGCTGCTTGTTTATCTCGTGGATTACAGATTCTCTTAGCCCGGATTTGCCGATTCTGACAGTTGGCTTAAGCTGGTGTGCACGGATTCTCAGTTCGGAAATGTTGTGTGGTTTCATAGATCCTTATGATGGTGCTTGGGATGCTCATGCCCAAGTGACTTTCTGACCTTAAGTTCTTCAATATGCTGTATCTTGGTATTAAGCAGAGTGTCCATATCTTTTGTCACATTTTCCAGCAGGATCCCTACGTGATGCCCACCAAGGAAATGCGGGAGTATAACATAATCTGCTCCGGACTCATAAAGGCGCAGAGCCTCTTCAACCTGGTTTGCAGTGACAAATAATGCTGATTTGGAGTTTTTATGCTTGACTAACCTGATGAGCAATAGGTTCGTCTGCTCTTCCGGCACCGTTGAAATTATGATTTTTGCCTCTTCAAAATTTAGCCTGTCCAGGATCTCAGCATCGCCGATATCACCGTATATACAGGGGATCTTTTCCTTAATCATCCTCCGGATAAGGTCAGGATTGTAATCTACGACTAGCATCTTTTCCTTAAGATGGCCTAGACGCTTGATGATCGAGTATCCTATGCGGTCATATCCTATAAGAATAACTTCATAATTGTGCTTGGCTGGTATGTACTCCAGGTGGCTGTCCCTGCTTGTGACCAGCCCCAGGGGCTCCATATATCTGTTGAGAACAGAATAGAGCCAATAGTCATACTTAATGAAATATGAAGTAAAGATTATGGTTATTATCGCAAGCACTGCACAAAGGGAAAATATTTTGGAGGAAACATGACCCAGCAGGAGGCCCTGTGTAACAATTATAAGAGAGAATTCGGATATCTGAGCCAGGGATATTGAGGTCAGGAAGGATGTACGCTTGGCATAGCCGAACAACATGCAGATGACCATGATGATAAATGGCTTTATGGCAAGCACAAACAATGTCAGGATAACCAAGGGCACAATTATCGGCTTAAGTGAGCTTATGGATAATTGCATACCCAGTGCAACAAAAAACAAGGTTGAAAAAAAGTCTCTCAGGGGCTTCACCCTTGATGCAATCTCAAGGTTGTAGGGAAGGTTAGCAATAGTTACGCCCGCAAGAAAGGCCCCGATTGCCACGGAAAGCCCCAAAAGATGGCCAAGGAAAGAGAAAATGAAGCACACTGAAACAGACAGCAAAAACAATATTTCCGTAGATTTGGCACCCAGCTTAAAAATTGGGTCAAATATGTATCTGCCTGACACGACAGCGACCAGCAATATGATGAACCCCCTCACTATAGAGAACAACACAGCCGATAATGATGATTGGCCGAGTGAATTAAGGATTGAAAGTGCCAGGATCGCGAGAATGTCCTGCATAAGCAAAATGCCGATTATTATTCTTCCGTGCAGTGTGTCAAGCTCCTTTTTGTCTGAGAGAATCTTGATGACAATCATGGTGCTGCTGAAGGCAAGTATCAGCCCAATGTAGATGCCCTCAAGAAAGGTAAAGGCGGAAAACATCTTGGCAACAATCAGACCCATGACAAAGAGGAGGCTGACCTGAATTGTTGTGCCAAGGGAGCTAACCTGGCCGATGTCCCTGAGCCTGCCAAAATTAAGGTCAATCCCAACAATGAAAAGAAGGAATGCAATGCCAATCTCCCCCAGCAGCTTAACCTCTTCAGTATCGTTTATCAGCTGCAGGCCAAAGGGCCCGATCACTAGCCCGGCAAGGATGTATCCCGGGATTGCCGGCTGCCTGATTATCCTTAGAAGATAGCCAAGCGCCGTCGCAAAAATAATGATCATGCCAATATCAAAGAATATGTTGTCCATGCTTAATCCTCTTTTTATAAAATCCTAAATAGTGGCATTATTTATTACTTTCGCTATCTCGGACAGGAAATCGCTTGCAATAAGGCCGTTGCCCAGTTTCCTGGCGAGACTGTCTCCTATTTTTCCGTTCAGATAGGCGGCCGCAGATGCGCATAAAAAAGGGTCGCTTCCCTGGGAAAGGAAACCGGCAGCCATTCCGGCCAGAACATCACCGGTTCCCCCAACTGTCATTCCCGGGTTTCCTGTGCGATTATGTTTGACCTTGTTCCTGCCTATGATAATGTCCTCTGGGCCCTTTAGGAGCAAAATGTTGTTTTTCAGATGAGGCTGCAGTGCCTGAGGTGAGCGGAAGGCAACCCCTGAATTTTTGCAGAGTATTTTCAGTTCTTTTGCATGAGGAGTAATGATGGCATTTTGAGTATTTTTAACGCTGACGAAATGAATAGCGTCAGCATCAATCACCTTGGAAATGCTATGCCTCGCCAGATATCTTATAACATCTGCTGTTTCCGTTCTTTTTCCAATGCCCGGTCCGATGAGAAGGGTGTTTGAGCGGGTCAAGAGCTGCATGATCTGCTTTTTATGGCCGGAGGAAATGTAATGCCCGCTGAGTTTCACTGTGATAAGGTCAGGACAGAGGCAGTTTATTGCCCAGGCAACTTTTTCAGGTGCGGCTATCGTTACCAGGTCTGTTCCGCAGCGAAGTGCAGCGCATGCCCTGGATGCAAGGTAGGCTGCACCCGGGTAGTCATCTGATCCCGCAACAATCAGCACCCTTCCCGAGTCTCCTTTATGAGCATCCGGTTTCCTCTTCCGTATAACCGCCCTTAGGTCACCAATGCCTATTATCCCGGCACATTCAGGGGGTATGCCAATATCAAGCACTCTTGCCCTGAGTCCTCTTAGGCCGGGTTTGAGATCATGGAACGACAGGGTAATATCCGGTTTGGCATACAACTCTCCGCGGACCCCGGTATCCGGCTCGATCCCTGTCGGAATATCGAGCGAGACCTTGTATGCCCGGGATGCGTTGAAGTTCAGCACGAGCTGGTCAAGGGGTTTATGCAGGGGACCGGATGCACCGGTGCCTAGGAGCGCATCAACAACAACATCATAGTCCGCAAAGCTTAATTTTGCATCACTGGTAATCATCTGCGGGGAAAGCCGGGAATAATTCGTTTTAGCGGCGGTTTTAAGCTTTTTTTTGTCTCCGGCAAACAATACAGTGACGCTTGCGCCCTTTTTGCTGAGATGTCTTGCAGCAACAAAGCCATCCCCGCCATTGTTCCCGTGATAGCAAATGAACAATATATTGGCCCCGGGATGGTTTCCTGCAAGGTAGTCAGCGACAGCCGCACCTGCATTTTCCATTAGAATATCTTTTGATACCCCGTATTCTTCTGAATTGTCTTCCAGAATTTTCATATCTGCTACTGAGATCATTCTCCGAATATCTGCTGAGTCCTGGTGAGTGACTTTTTCCTTTTTGCGTCTGTCTTTTTTTTCCTAGCATGCTCCTTTTTACGGATCAGCTCCGCTTTTTGTGCCTGGCGCTTCTGCAGCTGCTCTTTTTTATGCTCAATAATGGATGTTAGCTTGTCCTGCACAATTGAGGTTTCGTTCTGTACAAAGGCTGCTACTTCAGCGGGCATTTTGATATGGTTTTTCCGATAGCCGGTAATCAGCCTGGCGAGCATAATGCCCTTTACCATCGGATCGTTAGGAGCGTTCTGCGCAAGGATCAGCCTGTATTGCAGGTTTTCCAGAATATCTTCCTGGCTCTCTGGCATTCCATGAAGGGCCGATATTCATGTATATAAAGCCTTTGATTAGCTTTATTAACTACCAATTCTTTCTTTTTTGCATGGATTATGACAATGCAATGGACTACCTGAACGGGATGCAATCAAGAGGCACAATGCTGGGACTTGACAGGATCAAGGAGCTGATGAGGCTATTGGAAAACCCCGAAAAGAAACTGCGCATAATCCATGTGGCAGGCACCAATGGGAAGGGCTCTGTGGTAGCCATGATCTGCTCAGTATTGAAATCCGCAGGCTTCAGGGTTGGGCAATACACGTCACCGCACCTGATTTGGCTTAATGAACGGATTGCTGTAAACGGCCAGGCTATCACCGATAAAGCCCTTGCAATCGCTGTAATTAGCGCCAAAAAGGCTTTTGATAAGGTAAAGCCGACTTTTTTTGAGGCATTGACTGCACTTGCCTTGAAGTACTTCCATGAAATGAATTGCGAATTTGTGGTACTTGAAACGGGACTGGGCGGGAGGCTGGATGCGACAAACATTGTTGATTCAATCATCTCGATCATCACCCCAATATCACTGGAGCATACAGAATACCTGGGTCCTGACATAAGCCAGATTGCGGCTGAGAAGGCAGGGATAATCAAGAAAAATTCGTCTGTTGTTGCGGGCGCAAACGGAAAGGCCCAGGATATAATTGCACAGGTCTGCAGCCAGAAAAATGCCAGGTTGGTTATGCCTGATCTGTCGAAAACCTATGTGACCGGGCTGGCCGGGCACTATCAGCAGGAAAATGCAGCCATTGCCGTTGCCGCATGCATGGAACTCAGGCATATGGGATTTGCAGTATCCGACAAGGCCGTCTCTGAAGGGCTCCTGAGCGCGGTATGGCCCGGGAGATTTGAGAGGGTTGGCAATATTCTCTATGATTGTGCACATAATACGGGAGCAGTTAAGGCGCTTGTGAAAAGCCTCAGGGACCTTTCCTATGGCAGGTTAATTAGTGTTGTGGGGATTTTGTCAGACAAGGATGCCAGGTCTATGATATCTATGATATCCCCGATCAGTGATGAGCTGGTATTTACGGCACCGGATACGCCCAGGGCTATTGCGCCTGAAACGCTCAGAAAAATTGCGGGGCGCGGCATATGCAGGAAAAATGTCGCTTCTGCAATAAGATCTGCGGTTAGGGCAGCACATGAAACTGACCTGATACTGGTCACAGGATCATGCTATACTGTTGGCGAAGCCAAAATGCGGCTTCATCCTGAAAACCGCATTTCCAGCGATTTCGCTGGGACTGAATGGTGATTTCAGCATTCAGTGGACAATTTTGGAAAGTTGCTCTTTTCCCTGTTTTCTTTGTGATTTCCCTGCCCGGCCGCAGAATCTCGTCAGTCATGTAGCGCTCCAACTCGCCCAATGAGCCTATTGCGCCCGTGCCACCCCCTCCCACCGGCCTCAGGCTTTGTCCGGCACCGCCTCGTACAGAGGCACTTTCCGCGCATCAGCCTCGGTCCAGTACAGCATGTGGCGGAGGTTATACGCAACGACC
>JBDRAZ010000058.1:0-26547 GCA_043823195.1 archaeon | reverse complement strand
TCAAACTCGTGCCTGAATATCCGGATGTCGCTTGACTTGATTGCCTGATGGAGGCTATCAGCCTGGGAAGGAGCAACTGTTTCAACATAGCTAATGGTTCTACTGGCTTCAGCAATTGCGCCCAGAAGCCTGGCAAACCAGCTGGTTCCAAGCCGCAAAAGCGAAAGAGATTTATTTAGGAAGGTATTTAGCAGTTTCATTCTATTGGATAGAAAGGTCTATGCAGGTTCGCCTGCATAGGCTTTTCTTTTAATTCAGAAGTAGTTATTTCTCATCGGAGATACTTACAGGGACGCAAAACGATAGAGCACAAAGAGAGAGCACAATAGGTGCCTGGCACCGGACATGTCCGGGATTGTTGCACGCGCAAGTGAACAGAAACCTTTTTATAATACACTTTTTTCAAAAAAGCCCATGAAAGAGATAAGAATCCACGGCCGCGGCGGCCAGGGGGCTGTAACCACGGGGCAGCTCATGGCAATTGGCGCATTCTATGACAGCAAAGAGAGCCAGGCCTTTCCGATGTTCGGTGTTGAACGGACAGGCGCGCCGGTCCAGGCCTTTGTGCGCATATCTGATCAGAAGATCAACATAAGAAGCCAGATATACAATCCGGATATTGTCCTGGTTCTTGAACCATCGCTCCTTGATGCAATTGATGTTGCTTCGGGCCTTAAGGAAGGCGGGCTTCTGATAATCAACACAAACAAAAGGCCGGAAGAACTGGAAGTCAGAGGGAATTTCGATGTCAGGACCATTGACGCAACCGGCATTGCAATGGATATCTTCGGACAGCCGATAGTCAACACCCCGATGCTCGGGGCTTTCAGCGCATTTTCAAAGGTAATAAGCCTCAGCTCAATTGGGAAGGCGATAGATGAGCACTTCAGCAAATCGAAGGGGAAAAAGATTGCTGACCTAAACAACAAAGCCGTTAAGGAGGTTTATAACGCCTGCAGATGAAGCTAACAACGGGAGCAGTAATCGATGAGCCGGGTTCCACAATAAAGAACAAAACAGGAGGCTGGCGAACGCTAAGGCCTGAATGGGATGAAAAGAAATGCACCCAGTGCATGATCTGCTGGCAGTTCTGCCCAGATGCCTGCATTCCCGATAAAGGCGGCAAACGCTCAGAGACTGACCTCGATTTCTGCAAGGGGTGCGGTATATGTGAAGACGTCTGCCCTGTAAAGGCAATTAAGATGGTGAAAGAGGAAAAATGATTGTTGTCTACATGACTGCAGGCAACAGGGAAGAGGCAGAGAAGATCGCAAGGGGCCTTCTGGACAAAAGGCTTATTGCCTGTGCAAATATTATGCCGGTTGACAGCATGTACTGGTGGCAGGATAAGATCAGCCATGAGCCTGAATTCGCAATCATATGCAAATCAACAGAGGGGAAATTCAGTGAGATACAGGATGAGGTAAAGAGATTGCACAGCTATGACCTGCCCTGCATCGAATCATGGAAAGCTGAAGCCTCAAGAGAATACGCAGACTGGGTGGCAAAAGAAGTAAAATGAAAAAGGTAATGGAAACAAGCATGGCTGTCGCGTGGGCCGCCAGGCTCTGCAGGCCCGAGGTTATCCCGATGTATCCCATCACTCCGCAGACCCATATTGTCGAGCACCTTGCTGAATTCATAAACGACGGCCAGCTTGACAGCGAGATGATCCACGTCGAATCTGAGCATTCTGCGATGTCTGCGGCCCTCGGCGCCCAGGCAGCAGGTGTAAGGACCTTTACTGCAACAGCTTCACAGGGCCTGGCGCTCATGCATGAGATGCTGTTTGTTGTTTCCGGCATGCGCCTTCCGGTTGTCATGGCAGTTGCCAACCGAGCCCTGTCTGCTCCAATAAGCATCTGGAATGACCACCAGGACAGCATTGCATCCCGCGATTCTGGGTGGATTCAGCTGTTCGTCGAAAGTTCCCAGGAGGCACTTGACACCGTAATAATGGCTTATATGATTGCTGAAAATGCCGAGATCCTGACTCCGGTCATGGTATGCCTCGACGGTTTCACATTGAGCCATGTTTACGAGCCGGTTGAGATACCGTCTCAGCGGGAGGTTGACGCATTCCTTCCCGCCTACAAGCCAATCCACGCGTTCACTGATCCAAAAAGGCCGACAAGCCAGGGCCCGATAGGGTTCCCGAACATATACATGGAATTCAAGAAGGCCCAGCAGGACGCAATGGCTAGATCCATCCCCGTGATAAAGCAGGTGAATTCAAAATTCAGGTCCGCGTTCGGCAGGGCGTATGGCGACGGCCTGCTTGAATGCTACCGCATGAAAGATGCAGAATACGCTGTTATCGGGATGGGAACCATCATGGGAACATCCCGTGTTGTGGTTGACGAGCTCAGGAAACAGGGCAAGAGAGTCGGGCTAATCAAACTCAGATCATTCAGGCCGTTCCCGCAAAAAGAGCTGAACGCGGCGACTGCGGGCCTGAAAGGCCTGGCAGTTGTTGACCGTGACATCTCAATCGGCCAGGAGGGTGCATTGCTGAGCGAGATCAGGTCGGCCCTGTTTGGCAGGAAGCTTACTGTGAACGGGTTCATAGCTGGTCTCGGCGGAAGGGACGTGACACCCGGCCACATCAGGGAAATATTCAGCAATCTGGACAGGCCAAGGGAAACGAGGTGGATGTTTTGATACTGGGACTTCCTGAAGAGGAACTCTTTGAAAAGGGGCACAGGGCATGCGCTGGCTGCGGGGCATCGCTGCTCCTCAGGTATGTGCTGAAAGCAACCGGAAAAGACGTCGTTGTCTGCCAGGCAACAGGATGCATGGAGGTTGTAAGCAGCCCCTACCCCGAAACAGCCTGGAAAGTCCCCTGGATCCACGCTGCATTCGAGAATGCCGCTGCTGTTGCCTCTGGCGTGTCAAGAGCGCTCAGGCGCATGAACAAAAAGACAAATGTGGTCGCCCTGGGCGGCGACGGCGGAACCTTTGACATAGGATTCCAGGCCCTGTCGGGCGCAGCTGAAAGGGGCGAAAAGGTCTGCTACATCTGCAACGACAACGGCGCATACATGAACACCGGCAAGCAGAGAAGCGGGGGCACCCCAAAATATGCAGCAACAACAACCAGCCCTGCCGGCATGAAAGTGCACGGAAAGACTGAATACAAGAAAGACATGCCCATGATCATGGCTGCACACGGCGCCTATGTTGCAACATGCAGCATCGCGTACCCCCTGGACATAATAAGCAAGATTAGGAAGGGCATCTCAAAGCAGGGTCCTGCATATATACAGGTCTTCACCCCATGCCCGCCGGGCTGGGGCATTGCATCCAGTAAGACTATACAGGTATGCAAACTCGCGCATGAGACACGTGCGGTCCCTCTTTATGAGATCGAGGATGGCATTGTAAAGATCACAAAAAAACCCTCATCGGGGATGCCTGTAAAGGAATACCTGCAGTTCCAGAAGAGGTTCAGGCACATGAACGATGCAGAGATAAGGGAGACCCAGGATTATGTCGACCGTGAATGGGAAAAGCTCCTTAAGCTTGAGGAGACCCAGGTCAGGCTTTGATCCAGGTTACTATTTTCTTCATAAGCGACCCGTCAAGCATATCTGTTCCGTGCGCGCTCCCGTTCAGGGGCATGAATACCTTGTCAGCCATGGACATCTGCATGATCTGTTCTGCAGTGCTGAACGAGTATTCATCGCTTTCGCTGGCCACGACCAGGAGCCGCCGGCTATAAGACAGCATGCCCTCCTCAATGGAGATCCCGCGATAATCCATCCCGGGAGACAGCAGCACCACGCTATTGATCGTCGGGTCTTCAGCAGCGTAGTTCAGCACGGAATTTGCGCCGATGCTGGCTCCCACCAATATGATCTCCTCATAGCCCTGGCCCCTGAGAAATTCCACCCCGGCCTTAACATCAAGAACCATGGCCCTGAAATCATCATCACTAAAGGATTTCCAGTCCAGGTCTGAGCCGCCATGGCCCCTCAGGTCGATGCTCAGCACTGCAAAGTCTGAGCTCAGCTGGCCGGCGAACACATCGTAGCTTTGCCGCCTGCTGTTGAGCATATGCACAAGAAGCACTGACCTCCCGGTTCCCGGATAATGCGTGGCCTGAAGGTTAACGCCGTCCTCTGCAGTCAACAAAACATCAAGAGGCCTGTTAACAACATTTACCTTGGTCGTTGTCTGGGCCGTTTTATGGGTTGTTGCCTGGGCTTCATGCGTTTCAGCCCCGGGGGCTCCCTGTCCTGTTAGCATAGGCCCCCCGCAGCCAGCTACCAGCATTAAAATCAACAGAATAGTCCACCTCATCAGTTCACCCCCTCTGCCATTATAGCACCCATGTTATAAACATTTCGACTCCAACACCCAATTAATGGAATATTCCAGAAAACTTTTTAAACCATCAGACATTCGCTCCTCACTGGGGGTTAATTTGATAACAAGATCTGTTCAGGTTGGAAATGTTGCTGTAGGGGGCAGGGCTCCGGTCTCAATCCAGAGCATGTGCAATACCCCAACAACAGACCCGGACGCCACCATTGGGCAGATTCATGAGCTTGAAGAAGCCGGCTGCGATATTGTCAGGGTTGCTGTGCCTGACATAAGATCTGCGGCCGCGCTGAAAGCCATAAGGGAGAACATATCAATCCCCCTGGTCGGCGACATCCACTTTGACTACAGGCTTGCTGTTGAGGCTGCAAAACACTGCGACAAGATAAGGATAAACCCCGGTAACCTGGGCGGGCGCATTCCAGATGTCATCCGCGCGCTCAAGGACAACAGCATACCAGTGCGCATCGGTGTTAACTCAGGATCTGTTGAGCGTGAATACAGGCAGATGCCTGTGCCTGAAGCACTTGTGAAATCAGTCATTAAGCACATTGGGCTTTTTGAAGACAATGAGTTCTACGACATCGTCATCTCATTGAAATCCTCTGACGTTGCCGAGACAATCAAGGCAAACATGATGATCCATGAAAGCTGCAGCTACCCGATACACCTTGGCGTAACTGAAGCAGGAACCCGGTTTGCCGGCACAATAAAATCCTCAATTGGCATCGGATCGCTTCTTAGCCGGGGAATAGGGAACACAATCCGTGTATCCCTTACTGAAAATCCTGTTGAAGAGGTGCAGGTTGCCATGGAAATACTCAAGTCACTGGACCTGAGGTCCGGAAGGAACATCATTTCATGCCCGACTTGCGCCAGAAAGGGCGCGGACATCGAAAAGATCGCACGTGACATCGAGGAGGCCACACGCGGCATAAAAAAGCCAATAAAAATCGCCGTGATGGGATGCGAGGTTAACGGGCCAGGTGAGGCTGCTCACGCAGATGTGGGTGTTGCCGCAGGCCCCAGGTCGCTCATATTCAGAAAGGGAAGGGTGGTGGCAAAGGTTGACAACGAAAACATAGTCGCTGCCCTGCTCAAAGAGATCGAAAAAATCTAAAATGCTTGAAAAAATTGATTCGCCGGATGACCTTAAAAAACTGCAGTTTTCCGATCTGCCGGGACTTGCAGGCGAGATCAGGCAGTTTCTCCTAGAAAATGTATCCAGGACGGGGGGCCACCTTGCATCCAGCCTGGGTGTTGTCGAGCTCACAATTGCGCTCCATTACTGCCTGAACAGCCCTGCCGACAAGATAGTATGGGACGTAGGCCACCAGTCATACCCGCACAAGATTCTCACCGGTAGAAGGGACCGGTTCCACACCCTGCGCCAGGCCGGCGGCATAAGCGGCTTCCCAAAGATCAGCGAATGCGCCCATGACGCCTTTGGTGTCGGCCACGCCAGCACCTCAATTTCAGCAGCCCTTGGCATGGCAAAGGCAAGAGACCTTGCAGGAAAAAGCAATCATGTCATTGCCGTGATCGGCGATGGTGCGCTGACCGGCGGCATGGCCCTTGAGGCTATTAACCAGGCAGGATACCTCAACAGCAGGATCATCATCATCCTGAACGACAACAGGATGTCAATTGATGCCAACGTCGGAGCCCTGTCAGAATACACCCACAGAATATCCAGAACCAGGATTTACCAGGATGTAAAAGCTGACATCAGCAGGGTTCTTGAACTGACATCCGGACATGCAAAAGAACTGGCTGAAAGGCTCAGGGTGCATCTTAAGGGGGTCGGAAGCCCCGGACTGGTATTTGAGAAACTGGGCATTGACTACATCGGACCGGTTGACGGGCATGACATTGAAAAGATCATCCTGGCAATCAATGAGGCCAAGGAAAAGACGGGCCCGGTCCTCATCCATGCAATAACAAAGAAGGGAAAGGGCTACGGGCATGCAGAAAACAACGCAACAAAGTTCCATGGCCTCGGGGCTTTCAATGTTGAAAACGGCGAATGCACCGGAAAATCCGGAAACAAGAGCTATACTGAGACATTCGCTGAGACACTTGTGAAGCTCGGAGAAAAAAACAGAAAGATCGTGGGGATAACCGCTGCAATGCCTCAGGGCACAGGCATGATAAAATTTGCAGAGCGGTTTCCTGAGCGGTTCTTTGATGTAGGGATTGCTGAGCAGCACGCAGTAACATTTGCCGCCGGCCTGGCAGCCTCAGGATTGAGGCCGGTGGTTGCCATATACTCAACATTCCTTCAGCGTGCATATGACCAGATAATCCATGATGTATGCCTTCAGAACCTTCCAGTCGTGTTTGCACTGGATCGCGCCGGCATTGTAGGTGACGACGGACCGACCCACCACGGGGCACTTGACCTCTCCTATCTGAGAAGCATCCCGAACCTGGTAATCATGGCCCCAAAAGATGAAAACGAGTTTCAGCATATGCTGAAAACATCTGTCGAGCACGACGGGCCGATTGCGATACGGTATCCGAGGGGCTGCGGCCTCGGCGTAGAGATGGACAGTGAGCTGAAGCCGGTCGAGATCGGAAAGTGCGAGATACTCAGTGAAGGGAAGGATATTGTTCTTGTTGCAATTGGAAGCATGGTCTACGAAAGCCTTGAAGCTGCCAGGATCCTCAAAAAGCACGGGGTTTCTGCAACAGTTATCAACGCAAGATTTGCAAAGCCCATTGACAGGAGAATCCTTGAGAAGATCAGGGAGACAAAAAAGGCGGTAGCAATAGAGGAGAACTCCATTCTGGGGGGTTTCGGCAGTTCATTGTCTGAACATCTTGGCTGCGACAGGATCAAGCTTGCCCGCATAGGGCTTCCTGACAGGTTCATTGAGCACGGCAGCCAGTCATATCTCCGCATAAAATACGGCCTCACAAAGGAAAACATTGCAAAGGTCGCCCTCTCGCTATGAAAGAAATAACAATCCTCGGCTCAACCGGAAGCATCGGAACCCAGGCCCTCTCTGTAATAAGAGCAATGCCCGGAAGGTTCAGAGTCAGTGCATTATCATCAAACAGGAACACAGACCTCCTGAGAAGGCAGATTAAGCAGTTCAGCCCTGATGCTGTCGCAGTGATGGACCCCGGAAAGGCTGATGAGCTGGCATCCCAAACAGACATTCCGGTGTATTCCGGCATAGATGGGCTCCGCAAGATTGCTTTAACAGGCGACACCGTGCTCAATTCCCTTGTCGGCTCAGTTGGCATACTTCCAACACTGGACGCAATCAGGAGCGGGCGGGATATCGCACTTGCCAACAAAGAGACTCTTGTCAGCGCAGGAGAGATTGTGATGAAAGAGGCAAAGAGGAATAATGCAGCAATACTGCCTATAGATTCAGAGCACTCGGCCATTCTCCAGTGCCTAAACGGAGAAGACAGGAACAGCCTCAGGAGAATAATCCTCACGTGCAGCGGCGGGCCCTTCAGGAAGCTCTCAAAGGATGAGATCGCCCGGGTCACGCTTAAAGACGCCCTTGCACACCCCACATGGAACATGGGGGGAAAGATCACGGTTGATTCCGCAACCCTCATGAACAAGGGGTTTGAGGTGATCGAGGCGAGATGGCTGTATGGCATTGGCTACGACAGGATCAGCGTGGTGGTTCATCCCCAGAGCATCGTGCACTCAATGGTCGAATTCTGCGACGGCAGCACCATGGCGCAGATGGGTGTCCCCAGCATGAAGATACCGATACAGTATGCCCTGACATATCCGCAAAGGTATGAAAGCCCTGAACTTCCCAGGCTGGAGCTAAGGGGGTCGCTGGAATTTGAGGAGCCGGATGCTGAAAGGTTCCCGTGCCTGTCATATGCATATCGTGCCGGACGCACCGGCGGCACCATGCCGGCAGTCATGAATGCGGCAAACGAGGTTGCTGTCGCCAGCTTCCTCTCAGAAAAGATATCCTTCACAGACATAGCTAGTGCGATAAAAAGCGTCATGGACAGGCACAGGGCCGTCAGGAAACCCGGGCTTGAAGAGATCATGGAGGCAGACAGGAAAGCCAGGAATGAGACCCGGAGGCTGCTTGAAAAATGAACATCGCAATAATCGCTGCAGCAGGAACCGGAAAAAGAATGCAGGCATCTGAAAACAAGGTCTTCCTGCAGATAGGCAGTAAGCCGGTCATATACCATACAATAATGGCCTTTGAGGCATCCCCCCATATTGATGCCATAGTAATAGTAGCCAGGGAGGAAGATATGCCTGCAATAACCGAGATCATAAAGGAAAACAGGGTCTCCAAAGTCAGTTCGGTTGTCGCCGGAGGAAAAGAGAGGCAGGACTCTGTATACAATGGCCTTAAGGCTGCAAGGGGTTTTGCTGAAAAGGATTCAGTGGTCCTCATACATAACGGATGCAATCCATTTGTAAGCCAGGATGAGATCGCCCGTTCGGCAGAAACCGCCCGGGAGCACGGTGCGTGCGTCTGCGCCCAGCCTGCAAAGGATACTATACGGGTTGTAAAGAACGACGCCATTGTAAAGACTCTTGACCGCTCGGGGCTGTGGCACATGCAGACCCCGCAGGCAATTCAGCTGGAACTCGCGCTGGAGGCCTTTGAAAGTGCCGAAGGAGAGGCATTCCAATCGACTGATGACGCTGCCCTGGTGGAGCGCCTGGGCAGGGAGGTAAGGGTTATCCCCTGTTCGCAGAGGAATTTCAAGATAACCACCAAAGATGACCTGGAGCTGGCAAACGCACTATTTGGAGGGCTAGTCGGATACGGCGAGGACTCCCACAGGTTCTCAGACCGGCCCGGGCTGGTCCTGGGGGGGGTAAAGATTCACGGGAACAGGCTTATGGCGCACTCAGATGGCGATGTTGTGCTGCATTCTCTCTTCAACGCAATATCAGGCGCCATGGGTGGCAGGTCCATAGGGCACTACTTTCCGGACAACGAAGAGGCAAACCTGAACAGGGACAGCTCTGAATTCTTCAGATTGATCCGTGAAATGCTGAAATCACATGGCAGGACAGTCAGCAACATATCCATCTCGATTGAGGCCGGGAAGCCAAGGATAGAGCCGTTCACTGGCCAGATGAAAGAGAGTATCGCCGCACTCCTCGGCATGGACATGGGGCGCATAGGAATCACCGCAACCAGCGGCGAAGGGCTAACGCCGTTTGGCAGGGGAGAGGGCATCCGCGCAGCCTCTTATGTGAGCCTGAAATGAGATTAACACTCAAAGCCCATGCAAAGGTCAACCTGACCCTGCATGTCCTGGGAAAACGGGACGACGGATACCATAACATAGAAAGCGTGATGGTGCCGGTGGAACTTGCCGACATTGTCACTGCCGAGACATCCGGCAGGGATGAGATCATTTCCGGCATTAAGGGAAACATATGCGCAAAAGCACTGCAGGAGATGAGGAAGCATTTTGCATTTGGCCCAGTGAGGATCACGATAGAGAAGAACATCCCTGTCGGAGCGGGCCTTGGCGGCGGCAGTGCCGATGCAGCAGCGGCAATCCTGGGCATCAACCGGCTGTTCAGTCTCAATGCAACACAGCAAAAGCTCATGGAGATTGGCAGCTCAGTCGGGATGGATGTCCCGTTCTGCATCCGCAGAAAAGCTTCGCTCGCCACAGGCAGGGGCGATAAGCTTGCAGGCATTGAGCTGCCGGAGATGACAATGGTGATTGCCAATCCCGGAATCCATGTATCCACAGCGGAGGCATATGCAGCTGTGGCCTTTTCGCAGGCCAGAGGCTTTCCGGACCACCCGGATATCGAAGATGTGGCGGCCTCGCTGCACAATGACTTTGAAGCCATGGTGGAAAAAGCGTACCCGGAAATTGCAAAAATTAAAAATGCAATGCTCAAAGCAGGCGCACTGGGAGCAGGCATGAGCGGCTCAGGCCCGACTGTTTTTGCCATATGCCGCACCGATGCAGAGAAGGTATGCTCAGCTCTCAGCGGCTGTCAGTTCACGTGCATAACAAAAACCCGCCGCTAGGAGCCATCTCCGCACCAAGGCGCGTGGCAGCGGCCCAGTTTCAATTGCCGGAACACAAACAAGATCATAAACAACAAGACCATGAACAATAAGACCATGAACAGCAAGATCATAAACATAGCCAATAATCTGGGACTCTGTTTCGGCGTGAAGCGCGCCCTTGACCTGGCAATGGGGTCCAAGGCAAAGACCTATACGCTCGGCTGGCTGATCCACAACAGGCATGTGGTCGGCAGGCTTGATCAGCAGGGGATCGGGGTGATTGAAAATCTTGACGACCTTCCCGCGAACAGCACCCTCGTGATAAGCGCCCACGGGGTCACACGGGAACTGTTTGCCGAGATCAGGAAACGAAAAATCAGGGTGCTGGATACGACCTGCCCTTTTGTCAAGAAAATCCATGACATTGCAGGCGAGTGCTCTATGCAGGGATACCAGACAGTCATATTCGGTGACCGGGACCACAAGGAGGTCCACGGGATTGCCAGCTATGCAAAGAACCCCATCATAATTGAAAACATCAGGGATGCCCGGGCATTGGGCACCTACGGCAGGATTGTGTTTGTCGCCCAGACAACGCAGTCGGTTGAGGACTACAAAACAATACTGGAAGAAGTGGCCAGGCACGCCGAAGAGGTCAGGGTATGCTCAACAATATGCAATGCAACAACAGAACGGCAGAATGCTGCCAAAAAAATTGCCGGGGAATCAGAGATCATGCTCGTCATTGGCGACAGGAAAAGCGCAAACACCAAGAGGCTCGCGCATCTCTGCAGCAGGATCACTGAAACCCACCAGATAGAGGATGCAAGCGAGATCGACAAATCGTGGCTCTCAAAAAAGATCGGCGTGACAGCAGGCGCATCCACGCCCGACTGGATAATCAAGGCCGTCCTGGACACGCTGAAGAACAGCAATATGTCCTTTGAGGACACCCTCAGCAGCTACCGGAACAAGCTGAACAGGGACCTGGCCGGACTGTTTGACGGCAGTGCCGGCTTCATAGGGGCCAATCTGGAAAAAGCGGGGGCCTACCTGGTTTCCGGAGGCAAGCGCCTCAGGCCCATCGCGCTTATAATGGCCTATCGTGCAGTCGGAGGGAAGAACAGCATAATCACCCCCTCACTGTCAGTGGAACTGTTTCATGCCTCAACCCTCGTCCACGACGACCTCATGGATGAGGACGACCTCAGAAGGGGCAACCCAAGCCTCCACAGATCAATGGAAAAGATGGCAAGGATAGAAAAGATGGGAAAGGCCGCCGGTAATGCAGGCAGGGTCTTCAAAAACCGGAAAACCAGGTTTGGGGCGTCAGCAAGCATATGCGACGGCAACATACTCTTGGCCATGGGTGCCAAGTGCCTGTGCAGCGCCCCATGCGGGGACCGCCACATCATTGAGGCCCTTTCAGCCTACATGGATGCCTACCGGGCTGTCAATGAGGGGCAGCTTCTCGACATTTACATGGAAAACCGGGAATGCTCTGAAGACCAGTACCTTGACATGATCAGCAGGAAAACATCCGCCCTATTCTCGGCTTCGCTCAGGATCGGCGCAATTCTGGGCGGAGGTGATGAAAAGCAGGTCAGGTCCCTGGCTGGTTTCGGGATGCTTGCCGGTCTTGCCTTCCAGCTTCAGGATGACATAATGGACATATCCGCCCACATGGGCAAAGGACATCAGATCGGATCAGACCTGCGTGCAGGCAAAAGAACGCTTCTCGTGATAAAGGCCATGGAACTGGGCACAGACAAGGAAAAGGCAGTGCTTAAAGCAACCCTTGGCAACCAGTCAGCCAGCCATGAGGTGATCGGATGCGCAATTGACGCCCTGTATTCAACAGGCGCAGTGCAGTACGTAACAGAGCTTGCCAGGAACAGCATAATGAAGGCGAAAAAGGATATTGGGGACCTTGATATAACCGGCGAGGGAAAGCAGTTCTTCATGGACTTTGCTGATTTCATGCTAAACCGGAAACAGTAGCCCTAATGTCCCTCATAAGCTGGGGGAATTCCCTGAACCCGCCCGCCTCGTTGAAATGCCCTGCACCCTTTATCATAAAAATCCGCCGAAAGTGCCCTACCCCGGCATAAAGGCCGGGGTTTCAGACCCAGCCCAAAAACGTCTGGCGACATTTTTGAGCATGATGTTAAGGTTGGACTGAAGCCTCACAGCAAGGGCAAACCCATGTTTCAGCGGAACATACGGGTCATTATCTGAGCTGTAAAGAAAGAAGCTTCTGCAGTTTTGCATAATCGCTTCCCAATTGAACTCCCTCTCAACAAAACTTCTGTTGATCCTGTCATAAGGTATCCCAAGCCTGCCCGTGAACGGCGCAGCAAGGAAAGCCGCCCTGGCCCGGAACCTCTCAAGAAGGGCGAGGATAAATGCGCACCCTACGCTATGGCCGATTAGCATGGAATCCTTGCCGGCGGGGCTGCCCTCGGGATGGCCCTCAGGATTACCTGATGCCTCCAGATAGCGGGTCCAGCTGCCCAGGGACTGCGGCTGCGGAAAATGGGGAACCCTCACAATTATGCCGATTTTCTCAAGCTCGCCCCGAAGCCAGGGAAACCAGTTCTCACCAGGGTGGCCTTCAGCGCCGTGCACAATAAGCGCGTGCATTCAGTCCAGCCGCCTCATAGCCTTCCTGACCTGTGCCCAGTCAACCATTGTGTCAATGCACCCATCCCTGAGAAGTACAACGCTCTGCGGAATAAGGCCGGACTTTCCGACCATCTTCATTCCCTCGCTTACCTCTGGCCTGCATGCGATTCCAAGAACAGCCCAGGGATGATGCTTGGCCACAAGCCTCCTGATGAAGCTTCCGCCCGGGACAATGAAGACCTTGGTTCCCAGCTCTGCTGCCTCTTTCCTGATCTTGCCCAGACCGCACCTGCCGCAGCCCATGCAGATGATGCCCTCTTCGCCAAGCTTTGCCGGGCACCCCTTGGCCCTCAGGCACTGAGGAAAGAACACGGCCCTCTTGTTGTACGGGGTCCTGTAAAACCTGTTTGAGTAGACCCGATTAGAGATATCAATGAGGATTCCGTTGAAATCCAGCCTCCACAGTATATTCCGCACCGGCCACTCAAACCTGGAAAGGAGCATATGCCATAGCCTGGGGAAGAATATCCTGTTGGTCTTCCATATCCATATGACAACCAGGCAGCAGACCAGGATAATCGCAGCAAAAGCAATAGCTGAATATGTCAGGATGGTTATGAGGCCAACGGCAATCATTTCCCAAACCTCCGCTCCCTCTTTGCGTACTCAGCTATGCAGTCGGCCAGGTCTTTCTTTTCAAACTCAGGCCAGGTCTTTTCAAGGAAGACCCATTCAGAATAGGCGCCCTGATAGTTCAGGAAATTTGAAGTCCTGACCTCTCCACCCGTACGTATGATCATGTCAGGCTCGCCTGAGAGGTACAGGTTCCTGCTGAAGGTTTCTTCATTGATGCCCTCAATCTTCAGCCTGCCGGATTTCACCTGCTCAGCAATCTTCCTTGCCGCATCGACAATCTCGGCGCGCCCTCCGTAACCCATTGCAAAATTCACGATGTACCTGCTGTGCTTGCCTGTAGACTCCATAAGGCCGTTCATGCGCTCCTGGATGTCCTCAGGGAAGAGGTGGAGCCTTCCTGCAAAATTTATGCGGATCCTGTTGCGGGCAATGCGCTCATCATCCTTGAGCCGGTCAAATTCCTTCCTGAAGAGGTTCATGAGATAGCTGACCTCGGTCCGGCTTCTCTGGAAATTCTCAAGCGAAAAGGTATAGAGAGTCAGCTCAGTAATGCCATACTCTTCACACCAGCTGAACAGCATCTCAACCTTCTTTGCCCCCCACTCATGCCCCTTCCATGGCCTTGCACGCAGTTTTTTTGAGAAGCGGCGGTTGCCGTCGAGTATAATGGCTATATGTTTTGGCATGCTCATCAGATTAAGAAAATCCCCCCTATGCTGCTTTGGCCCTTCTGGCTGCCTTTTTTATGACCTTCTTGGATTTGCATGCGGCTCTCTTAGCAACGCTCTTGCCCTTTTTCCCGGCCTTGGCCACAGCCGTCCTGGCAATTTTCAGGCCCTCGCGCTCAGCTTTCTTGATTTCAGCCCTCACGATGCGCCCAACATTCTTCTTCTGCTTAAGGCCCTGCGTTATGACGAATCTGACCAGCTCCTTGCCGTCCTGGACTGTAATGGCCTTTGACTTGACAAGCGTAGCTATTTCCTGTTCAGCCTTTCTCTTAGTAAGGGACACTGCACCAATCCCAAGCAAAATGCCCCTCTTAATTATGCTTTTC
The DNA here is from genome assembly GCA_043823195.1 of archaeon. Taxonomy (GTDB): domain Archaea; phylum Nanobdellota; class Nanobdellia; order Woesearchaeales; family JBDRAZ01; genus JBDRAZ01. The sequence goes on along the minus strand of JBDRAZ010000058.1, from coordinate 11,916 downwards.
ATGATCCCACCTCTTTTTATATCCTGCAATCCACCATAATTTAAATATTTTTTTGTTTTAATATTGCTTTTCACGAAGTATCGAGACTATGAGCATCATGAGGAGTATCATCGTGACCGCAAACCCGGCAAGGGTCAGTGCCGGCAGGGAAAGCAGCATCGGCTGAGGCACGCTGGCAACAAGGGTTGATGCGATCACAAAGCCGGTTATAAGAAGCCCCAGGGCAATCCTGTTGCTGGACCTGTCAATCTCTGTTGTCAGTGTCCTGATGTCAGAATCTATCCGCTTAATGCTCTGGTCGCCCTCCCGTATCCTTCTGATCAGCTCAGCGGCCTGGCTTGGAAACTGCGTCACAAATCTCGAAAGCCCCTGGGATGTACGGATTATCTTCCCAAAAACCACCTTTGGCTGGAGCCTTTGCTTGGCAAGGCGCTTCACAAAAGGCCTTGAAAACGCCACCAGATTGAACTCAGGGTCAAGGTCAGCTGCAAATCCCTGCACAGTCACAATTGACTTGCACAGCAGCACCAAGTCAGACGGAAGCACCATGTGGTTCTTCCTGGCAAGGCTGATCAGCCTGGGGAACACCTCTGATATGTCGACCTGCCTCAGGTCTGTGCCGTAGTATCGCTCCAGCTGGTCTCTAAGGTCTGTCTTGAGGAGCCCTACATCTATGTCATTATCCACAACACCCAGGTTGACAAGTGATTCGGCTATGCGGTCAAGGTTGCCCAGTATCATGGATATAAAGACCTCTGATACCTTCCCTCTCAGGTCATCATCAAAGTAGCCGACAATCCCAAAATCCAGAAAAGCCACTTTTGAATCCCTGAGCACCAGTATATTTCCCGGATGCGGATCAGCATGGAAAAAACCGTCGAAAAAGACCTGCTTATAGACTGCCCCGACAACAGTCCTCACGATCTTTTTCTTGTCGACATCATGCCTGGCATAGTGAATCTCTGAAGCCTTAACTCCCCTGATAAACTCGAGCGTAAGGACCTTTCCGGTGCTGAATTCCAGGAATACCCTTGGAATCCTTACGTTCTTATCATCCCTAAAATTGTCATGGAACCTGCCGACATTCTTAGCCTCAACAATGTAGTCCAGCTCATTCCTGGTGTACCGCTCAAATTCCTTGACAATCTGGACAGGATCAATGACTGAAAGCCGCAGGTGCTTCTGCATGAGCTGCGCAATGTGGTACAGGATATCAATGTCGGCATCAACCCGCTTCGCTATGCCCGGCCTCTGCACCTTGACAGCGACCTTGGTGCCGTCCTTTAGTATCGCCTCATGCACCTGGCCTATTGAAGCGGCAGCTATCGGCTTATCCTCAAAATGCGCAAAGATTTCAGTTATGGGTTTTTGCAGCTCTGTTTCAACAATCGCCTTGGCATCCCCGGAAAATGGCTTCACGCTGTCCTGAAGCTTTCTGAACTCATCACAGTATTCGCGCGGGATAAGGTCCGGCCTCAGGCTGAGAAGCTGCCCCAGTTTGACAAATGTGCCGCCCAGATCCTCAAGAACCTTCCTTATCCTGTACGGCTGGGTATCTGTTTCCCTGAATGCTGACTTTTTGACACGGGCCCTGAACGAAAGTTTCCCCGTGAGGTTCAGCTTTGCAACCAGCCAGCCCAGTTCATTCTTTACAAGAACATTCAGAACCTGATCAAGCCGCTTAATGTCGCGTATGTTTTTCGCTATAGCCAGCATGCACCGGATCGTGTAGTGCACACTATATAAATTTATTGATTTCCGATAACTGTGCCAATAAAGCTTTTACCGTCCAGGTAGCGCCTGAAATTTGACAGCCCTTTCATGATAATAACCCTCATGCCCAGCCTGCCCGCTTCCTTGCTTGCAACAGGATCAAACGGAAGGTGCATGCCCGCCCTCCACTCGGTCCCGGAAATTTTCAGGTATGAATCCCAGCCGAGGCTTTTGATCGCCTTTGCACCCGGCTGCTTCGGGTCCCTGTCATATACATGGTCAACATTTGTCATGTTTACAACCTCAGATATCCCCAGGTTCCTTGCCAGGAGAACCGAATCATAATCAGTTGACCACCCGGGCTTCCAGCCGGCTGCGATGATAACCTTTTCAGAAAACTTTATCCTGGCGGTCGGATCATAGACAACCTCAGCCCGTGCAATATCTGCAAACATGCTTCTCAGCAGCTCTGCATTAAGCCTTGTTGCGGCTATCCCTATCATATCCTGGTCGCGCTGCGAGATTCCCGGGATGGCCTTCTGGTATATCCTTGCTGTGTTCCCGCCGCCTATATAAAGAACAAACCGGAAATCCCGGGCAACATACTCCCGTACCAGCTTACGCAGATCAGCCAGGAAACCTGCATCTATCTCTGCAGGGACAATCATCGAACCGCCAAGGGAAACAAGGACATCCATTGCTAGCTCCCGAACCCGATAAAGCCCACGCCTAATACGATCACGCACACGCCGGCCCATTTCCAGAGGTTCATTTCCTCATTTAAATACTTTACTGAGAGCAGCGAAATCCAGATGTAGCTCGTTCCGACAAGAGGATAAAGCACAGACAGCTCCCCATAGCGAAGCGCAGAGATGAACATGAGTGTGGATATGCCATAGAACAGGATCCCGAAAATGAAATAGCGGCACCTCATTATCCTTACCAGATTAAAGCCGTGCCTGTTCGAACTGACCTTCAGGCTGATCGCGCCGAATGACCCTATTATGCAGGCGACTATGACAACACAGATTGCCCACCACGCAGTCATGTGCCGCCCCTCAATATGCTGCCCCCCAGAATTCTCCTCATCCCGCCCCTCATGGTTTTCCTTATGCTCACATTCGTGCTGCCCTTGCCGATCATGGTCACCCCGATTATGACCAGACCGACACCAGCCCATTTCCATGGATTCATCAGCTCACCAAACAGGTAAACAGAAAGCAGGCTTACCCAGATGTAACCCGTTGAAATAACGGGATAAAGGACAGTAAGCTCCCCGCCCTTGAGCGCCAGGATAAGGAGCGCTGCGCTAACCAGGTAGATGACAATCCCGCCGAGGATAAAGTAATTAGACAGTATTCCCGCGGGCGTTAATTGCAGCCGTTCCACGCCAAGCTTGTAGCAGACCTGGGCGGCGCTTGTAAGAACAGTACAGAAAAAAACAATGGCAACTGCCCATAATTTAGTTCCCATCAAAAAACCATTTACCAGATAGTATATAAAATTATGCCCGTAAGGGCTTGCGGTCATCAGTCATTCAGGAGTATCTCAATAACCTTTGCATATGCAGGCCTTGTGATGAAAACGCCGAATGTGACGCCGAAGATCGTTGTAATTGCAAAGCCCTTGAGGAGACCGGCCCCGGCATAGTACAGGGGTATCATGGCTGCGACAGTTGTAAAATAGGCGGCCATTATTATGAAGAACGCCCTCTTGACCCTCTGTTTCCATCCCACCACAGCAGATGCCTCCTTTCTTAGGGTCTCATCAGTTATGACTATCTGGTCATCAACCCCCGTGCCCACTGCAATTATTATTCCCGCGATTGCTGCTAGGTCAAGGTTCCATCCTATAAGCGCAGCCAGGCCCACCAGAAGGACAACCTCTGAGATCATAGTGAACATCATTGGAATCGCGATGTTGAGCCTCCTGTAGCGTATGTATACAACAATGCATACTGCAAGCATTGCCAGAAGACCAACAAGGATTGCGTTCTTCACAAACTCGTCTCCCAGGGTGGGGGATATGCTGTCTGTCTTGACAATGTTCAGCTTTACCGGGAGGCTGCCTGTGATAAGGATAGTCTGGAGGCTCTTCATGTTCTTGAGCGCCTCAAATACGGCAACATCCCGTGAATTCCCTGTCCCCCCGCCGGAAATGGCAATCTCTGTGGTTGCCTGGCCGCGGAGATCCGCCCCGATATTGAGCTCATCAACCAGCCTGTTATCAAGGTAAAGGTAGAGCTTCTCGCTCAGATACTGCTCCTCATTCTCGGTGACTACCTGAAGATCCCGTGTAAGATCAGCCTGCCTCTGTGCTGCCGGCGGGCTTAGCGATATTGCAAACCTGAACCTGCAGAACCACTCTGTTGCCGAAGCCTGGCTGCAGCCGCGGCTGGGATCAATGCCCGAGCAGTCAGCACTCCTGCAGACATAGGTTATATCTGAACCGCCGCGGAATACCGTGTCGTTGCCTATCTTAGCCTCAAATTTGCCCTGCCTGGCGAGGAGCTCCTTGACCTCGTCCTCATTGGCCCCGGCAATCTCAACAAGTATGTATTCATTGCCTGACAGGTCTCCCGCCTCCCGCACCACAACATCTGAAAGCCCGTAGACATTCAGGCGGTACTTCATGTTCTCAAGGAGCATCTCCTTGTCCTGCGGCGAAATCTCCTCTTCAGGCATCAGTATTACGCGTGTCCCTCCCTGCAGGTCAAGCCCTTTCCTGAGGTTGGTCTTGGGAGCCTCATAGACTTTCAGTCCCAGGTCCTCAACGCCTACAACATCAGTTCTGGTCTTGTTGACAACCACAGTCCGGTTTATGGTCCTGTTGACCGGCACAGTCATCCCGTTGATGGTTTCATTGGCCTCAACAACCTCGCTGATCACCTTTTCCTCGGTCTCATTGAGAACGGTTGTCACAGTGAGCGGCCTTGCCTCCAGCTTATAGATGCCTTTTGTGGTAGTGATGGTGTATGCCCTCTGGGGCCTGACGGTCTCAACAAAGGCGTAATAGTCCTCAATAGTGCCGATGGCCTTATTGTTGACTGACAGTACCCTCTCCCGGCTCATAGGAAGCGTTGTGGGTTTCGGGCTTTCCATTCCGGCTGCACTCGCTGAGCTGTTCTGGACAACGGTCCGGATTGTGGCTCCTGTGGCGTCCGGGCTCGGATGGATCGCTACAACTGCCAGCACGAGGAATACCAGGACAATGATTATCCTTACGCTCTTGAATATCCTACTTATTTTGCTCAATTTTATGCCCTCTGTCCATGTACCATCGTATTATGCCCACGTTCTGGATCCATGTGTTGATTATGTCCACAATAAGACCTATCAGCAGTATTGTCATGATTTGCTGCAGGACTGCAGACTTGGAAAATATCAGCCCCACTGTAACAGCTGCAATAGTCGTCATTGTCATTGTCATCCCGGTTTTCATTGCTGAATAAACCCTTTCACTCACAGTCCCCTCCTTTCGCTTCAGTACCTTGGTCGACAGGAGTATGTCTGTGTCCACTGAATATCCGATAAGCATCAGGAACGCCGCAATCCCCGAGCTGGAGAGCTTGATTCCAAGGAGGTTGACAATGGCAAGAGTGATCACGATATCTGAAAAAGCTGCCAGAATCACTGCAACGCTCGGCACAACTGTCCTGAAATAGAAGAACACGACAATGCCCATGAAAAGGAACGCAATCATTATTGCAAAAAGCGTTTCCCTGAAGAAGCTGTCGCCAAGCGACGACCCGATCTGCTCAATGCCGAACAGGTCCTTCGAAATGCCGGTCTTTTCCTCAATGGCCCTCAGGAAATCATTCATCTGTCCTGTATCGGCATCTGCTTCTATGCTGATCCCTACCAGCTCACCAACGCTCTTGAGCACCCTTACGTTTATGTCAAGGCCGGGAAACTCATCCTCAAGAAAACCCTGGATGTCACGGGCATCCAGCTGCTCATCCGTAGGAATCGTTACTGTGATGCCCCCCTTCAGGGATACGCCCTTGTTAAGGAAATCCCCGGTGGTTGCATACTGGACCCCGATCTGCGCAAGCGCAAGAATCAGCAGGACAAGCGGGATTATCATAAGCAGCATGTATTTTTTTTCATAGAAGTCGGCAAGCCCGCGGACTTCCTCTTTCTTCTCCACAGGAGCCTCCTCCACAGGGGCCTTCTCATCGGGCTGCAATTGCCTTAGCAACTTCTTTCGCCTTGATCGTCTCGACATAGATTCCTCGAAAGTAGGGCAACATTAATAAATGTTACGGCGGGATGCCCAGTATTGCCCTTAGTATGTCCTCTCCGTATTTTCTCGCGCGCAGAGGCCCAAGGCCCCTTATCCTCTCAAGTTCCGTCAGGTCCAGGGGATTTTTTTGGACTATCTCCTGAAGAGTTGAATCATGGGCAATCAGGTAAGGTGGCAGCCCGGACGCCCTTGACACCGAAAGCCTCCACTCCCTGAGCCGCGCGAATGCATCAGCTGAATCGCCCTTGTTGAGCTTCAGCTGCGGCTCTGTGTGGCCAAGCATGCTGCGCATTTCCTCTGTAATGAACCGCGTGATGCTCCCGGTATACGTCATGACAAGGGTCTTTTTGGCCCGGCTCATTGCCACATAAAGAAGCCTCTTTTCCTCCTCTTCCTTGTCATATTCATCGATCTTGACCATCTCAACAACCGGATGCTCGCTGCCCTTGCACGGAAAATTCTGTCCGTTGCATCCAACCACGAAGACCATATCTGCCTCAAGTCCCTTTATAGCGTGGATTGTTGCAAGCGTTGCCTGCCCCTCCCTGATGTCCACAGAGGCATGGATTTCCTCGCTCTTTACAACATGATCAATGCCCCTGTCCCTGAATAACGCAGACAGGTCGGTTAGCTGCCTGTTTGTCCTTGCAAGAACAAAGATCTCGTTGCGGCTGATTTCCGACGCAAGTATCGCCTGAATTACGAACTCAAATTCAGCAGCCTCATTGTGAAACCTTACAAGCCTTGCGTCACCGGCACCCCCCGGCTCCAGGCTTTCAAGGTCAGGAAGGCCCATGTGCTTTACTGCCGAGTTTACCAGGGCAACTATTGCACGGGATGACCTGTAGTTGTTGGTCAGTCCGACAATCTCACAGCCCGGATAGTCTTCTGAAAACTGGAGTATATATCGAATATCTGAACCTCGCCACCCATATATGGACTGCCTTGGGTCACCAACAGCAAACAGGTTGGGGGCATTAAGCAGGTTTACAAGCTCAATCTGTATTGAGTTAACATCCTGGTATTCATCAATAAGGATATGGTCATATTCAGGTACAAGCCCATGGTCCTTTTTGAACAGCTTAATTGCGTCAACGAGCTGGTCTGCATAATCCCTGAGGCCCAGCCTCAGCATTTCCTTATTCAGATAAAAACACACGTTATACACAAGCCTCACTGACGGCTTATCCATTCCGCCCCTGTAGACTGTCTTAAGATCAAGATTCCTGCACTTGCAGTAATCCAGGACAAAGTAGCAGTCGTTTACAAAGATATGCATCAGCTGATCAGTTGATTTGCCGCGCATCTGCCCGCGGGTGAAGTATGTCTCGGTAGCCGCCTTCATATCATAGTTTATATGTGAAAGCGCGGCTTTAATCAGCCGGATTTTTTCACTGTAGGCAATCACCCGCACCGGCCGGTCGTAGGCAATGTCATTATGCTGTTTCAGGGTTTTTTCGCAGAAGGAATTGAATGTCTCAACACGGACATCCGGAATACTAAGGCCGGCCAGCCGGGTTTTCATCTCTGTTCTCGCTTTCCTTGTAAATGTTATTGCCAGTATCCTTTTGGTATCAGCTGTCCTGTACTTTGTCAGGAATTCTATTCTTTTGGTAAGGACGGTGGTTTTTCCTGTGCCTGCCCCGGCAATGCACAGGATCTTCCTGCTTTTGCCGATAATTGCCTTTTTCTGGAAATCATTGTAGTGTGAAAGAAAGAAAGAAAGCCCCTCAAACGCCTTTCTGTCCTCATCTGTTATAACTGTTTCAGGCATCTTCATTTTGGCCCGCCCCTTATGCAAAGTCGGATTTTCCAGTTCTGATTCGCCTTTCGGAGTAATTATCAGGACCCTAAGAAACCTGTTGCCGGGTGTTCCTGAGCATTCAAGGCACCTGTTCATTATGAGGTTTTCAATCAGGTTCCTGAGTTCCTCCGGCTGATAGGCAACCGACCCGTAGCTTTCAAGCCTGTCAAGTTTGTTCCGGGAAATTGAATCACCGGACTCTCCGCGCAGAAAACTGGCCAGCAGCTTTTTCCCAACACCGAACGGTATCTCCTTAACCGCCCTCAGGACACTGAGATAGTCTAACTCACCCATTTTTCAGCAAATCCCATCAGAACTTCAGTCTCGACGATAAATTCCCTCTCTGTTAGTATCTTGGGAAGCTCCGGCACTTCAACATATTCGCCTCTTACGACTTCGTGCGGATCAAGAATAGGCTCATCGTCACTTACAAAGGCATACACACGATTATTTTCCCTGTCAAGGCCATCGAACCTCTTCTTGAAGCTGCCCAGGTAATGTGGTTTGGCTGTTATTCCTGTCTCCTCCTTCAGCTCTCTGACAACAGCGTCATCCTGGTTTTCGCCTGCGTTAACATGCCCGCCGAGCGCAATGCTCCAGCAGCCGGGATAGAACTCCTTTTCCTTGCTTCTCTTGTTAATCAGCATCCGGCCCTTCGTGTCGAAGATGAAAAATACTACGCCCCTGTGTATCAGGCCTTTTGAATGCGCCTCATATCGCGTAGCCTTACCGGTGACCTGATCATTGTCATTAACGACATCAAATATCTCTTTCATAGAAACTAGCCAATGGCCTTGAGGAATCCCATGTAAAGCGGATTGGTCTTCAGCGGCCTGGACGTGAACTCAGGATGAAACTGCACACCCACATAGAACGGGTGATCAGGCAGTTCAAGTATCTGCATGATCGGCTGGTCAGGCGCTTTGCCTGAGAAGACCAGCCCCTTCGCCTCCAGGGCACTGATATACTTCGGGTTGCACTCATACCTGTGCCTAAAGCGCTCCCTGATCATTCTCCTGCCGTAGAGCTTATATGCCAGTGTATCCTTCTTTATTACGACGTCTCTTCCCCCCAGCCTCATATTGCCGCCCAGACCCTCGATCTTTTTCTGCTCAGGGAGAATGTCAATAACAGGCTCTTTTGTCAGGGGCTCGACCTCAGTTGAGTTTGCGTCCTTTAACCCGCAGACATTCCGTGCAAATTCGATCAGCGCCATCTGGAACCCGAAACACAGCCCAAGGTAGGGAATCCTGTTTTTCCTGGCATATTCCACGCATGCGATCTTTCCTTCTGCGCCGCGCTTCCCGAATCCTCCCGGAACTATGATGCCCTGCACACCCCTGAGGGCCTTTTCGGCATCCTCTGCCGTCTCAATCCTGGTTGTCTCAATCCATTTGATGTCAACCTCGACTCCATTATGCACGCCTGCGTGCTCAAGCGACTTAATTATTGAGGCGTATGAATCGCGAAGACCTGTGTATTTGCCGGTTATCCCGACAGTAACCTTTTTTGTGCATTCGCCGATCTTTTTCTCGAAATCATTCCATGCCTTCACCCTGCCCTTTTGCAGCTTTGGCGCAAGGCTGAGTATGTCAAAAACCGCGCTGTCAATCTTTGATTCCACAAGGAGCCTCGGGATTGTATAGATGCTCTCGCAGTCATGCACGCTTACTACCCTGTCAAACTGCACATTTGAGTATATGGCAATCTTCTCCCGCACCTTTTCAGTGACCGGGTTTGATGCCCTGCAGGCGATGATGTCGGGCTGAATCCCGAGCTCCATGAGCCTCTTTATGCCGAGCTGCGCAGCCTTGCTCTTCTGCTCTCCAAGAAAGCCCGGCTCCAGAATATATGTGACATTAACAAAACAGCAGTTATCCTTTCCCTCCTCAAACGCAAGCTGCCTCATCGCCTCAATAAAGTATTCGTTTTCTATATCGCCGACCGTTCCGCCGACCTCGACCATGACGATATCTGCCTTTGTCTTTACTGCCAGCACCCTCAGGAAATGCTTGATCTCTCCGGTTACGTGAGGGAGGAACTGGACATCCCTTCCCAGGAATTTGCCCTTCCTTTCCAGGCTGAGGACCCTGGTGAAGATCTTGCCGCCGGTAAGGTAGTTGTCCTTTGTCAGGTTCTTGTCCAGGAAACGCTCATACGTGCCGAGGTCCATGTCTCCTTCTGTCCCGTCATCCAGGACAAAGACCTCCCCGTGCCTGTACGGGTTAAGTGTTCCTGCATCATAGTTCAGGTAGCCGTCAAACTTGATCGGTGAGCAATTAAATCCATAATCTTCAAGCACCTTTCCAAGCGATGCAGAAAAGATTCCCTTGCCAAGGCCCGACATTACGCTCCCGGTAATGACTATATACTTTGTCTGGCCCGCCATGTAGCCCTTGGGCACAGGAGTGTAGAACTCATGATCAAGGGTCTTTTTGGCAAGCGAACTGAGCATATCCTCAGCCTCAGTCACAGACAACCACCCCTCGGCAAATAGAAACAGGGTATTTTTTGTATCTGCATCTTCATAGTTTCTTCTGAGTTATATTTAAAGTTTGTTGTTTTCCAATAATACTTAACCAAACAGCACTCTGAAGATATTGGAAAAGAAATGCCCGCCGTCAAAAGGGCTGATAGGGATCATGTTGAAGATAAAGAGGAACATGTTGATTCGCTTGGTTAGGAGAGCAGCTTCCAGGTATTTTCTTGGGATCAGCCTTTGTCTGATCGCAAATGAGGTTAGGAGCCAGATAAATAGGTTCATCCCTGGTCCTGCAAATGATATAAGTGCATGCTGGAGCGCTGTTCCTGCTGCAGGATAGCTGACATATCCCGGAATAAAGAATATGAATCCGAAATTCATCATCTTCAGAAGAAGCCCTATCCCTAGCCAGGTATATGCTGCGTGAAACGTTGCAGACAGGCCCATTGCTATTGCAACAAACTTGTGCGACATCTCATGAAGGATTATTGCCGGCGCAGTTACCAGTACTGCGAACTTGAAGTTCTCAAGGTTCATGGAAGAATAGTAGTTGTATGGGTTCAGCATGTCAACATTGATATGCTTCCTAAAGACATCCTTGAAGATGAAGCCTATAAAGGCAGTCATGACAACAAGGTCGATGAGCTCCTGGAATGAAAACAGCATGGCATTCCAGAATATCAGTCCCTATTTAAAGATTTTCATCGACTCCAGTGCGCAAGGTTTTTATAGATGTACTCATTACCAAATAGTAACATGATTGAAATGGAGACAGATATTGCACCGAGGACCAAGGATGACAGGCATGAGCTTGTCTTTCCCCGGGATTTCAGGCAGAACCATGGGATCCCCCTGCGCGCTGCCCTGGAGGGCAGGGTGACCCTTGAGCTTCTCAGGACCCCGAGTGCGGGCCACAGGCTGATTTTTGAGAATTCATACTCAGCCGAGGATGGAGACGGCGTGCTGGAAAAGGTCAGTGTCCCGTATCTGGGAGTGATGGAAAAATCCAAGCGCCTGGACCAGAACAGGCATGAGTCCGACAGTTTCATCCCTCCGTATACGCCGATTTTCTCATATGACGGGCACTGCGACCTCACGCCTCTGAATATGGATTCTTCCAGGCTCAAGGGCTCGCGCTTCATGTGGGGCATGAGCGATGCTCTCCATCGTGTACCTGAGGTAGGCGACTACAGATATCTTCTGGAGAACGATGCCTGCGAGAAGTTCTATTCTGCAATCGACCAGCTAAGAGCTGCTGGCGACTACATTTCGGACATCCGGCCGAGTGAGCTGGGCGCTTTCCTTGTGGATGTCTCAAGGTTGCACATCATCGAGGCGCTCTATGTCGCAAGAGTGCTGCAGGAAGACCCGGAGGCAGTTGACCTCAGCGACAGGCATTACAGCAACGGCTCCGGAACCCTCAGAGCCTGCATTGTGCAGCCCTCAAGATGCTTAACAAGAAGAATTGCTAATTCTGCTGAGGCGCTCTGCAGGGAGTATCTTTCTGAGACTGAAGGGATTTAGTTTCTCATTCGTAATTCTTTAGTATCCTGAAGCCATATTTAGAATATCTTGAAGTCCTTCGAGCACGTTCTTTTTGTTCAGACGGAGAGTTTGAATCACGGACAGAAGGAACGCAGTGGCATTTGCTCCTCTTCTGCTTCTTGAGCCG
>JBDRAZ010000057.1:0-8011 GCA_043823195.1 archaeon | reverse complement strand
ATGCCACTGCGTTCCTTCTGTCCGTGATTCAAACTCTCCGTCTGAACAAAAAGAACGTGCTCGAAGGACTTCAAGATATTCTAAATATGGCTTCAGGATACTAAAGAATTACGCTAATGCTCATATTTTATAAATCTTTGGTTCTTCACCACTGTATAGAAGTCATGCAGCTAGCTCATCCCCTTCATCTTCTTGGTAATGTCGATGTTTGCACCGCAGTGCTCGCACTGGCAGCGCAATGTCTGCACACCCTTAATGCTTTTCCTCTTGAACGGAACCTCAGAGCTGCCCTCTTTCCTGCACTCAGGGCAGGTGTAGTTGATCTGGGCATTCAGGGACTCTTCATACTCCTTTTTTTCAACAGTATGTCCGCATGCCGGGCATACATACTCATCAGACCGGATCTTAACCTTTCCCTTCACAACAGGTTTTCCCATCTTGGCAGCCTTGCACACCGGGCATTCCTGCCTGTAAACCCACGAAACAGCGCATCCGTCACCAATCGCTCTTCTGGTAAAATAAACAATCTCATCCATGCTCTCCGGTTCAGTAAACATAAGGTCACCTCTCGTATATAACATAAGTTAATGATTTGTTTGTGTTATTTGAATCCGGAAGCCAGTCCTGTTCAATTGCCTGGCCGGTAAGGTCCTTGACGTTTCCGCCAAGGTGCAGTACCCATGCTGCGAATTTTCCAATAAATGTCTTTCTGTCTTCCTGGCTTTCCAGGTTCAGGTTATAGGCACCCTTGATTATAAAACCGCCCACCACCAGAAAAGCAATCACAATGATCCAGGTTTTTCCCATCTTTTCACCTCGATGCTAACTGCATCTGTATTGACCCTTATATAACGCGGACATATAGTATATTCATATTTATTCTTTTCGCAATAGGAAACGATTGAATTTTTTTCAGCATCGCTCCCGAACTGAACAATAACATTTATTCCATTATTTTCCGCATGGATTATGCGGTGTATGCATAGGTCCTTTTTAATGATGTCGCTGATTTTCTGAAGATTCTTCAGCCTCGCGTCAAGGTTCTTCAGCAGTTCCCGCAATCGCGGATAATCAATCTGCGCATCCTCCCCTGGCAGGGGGTTATCAGAGGCGATAAACCCGCCATGCTCAAGGTTGACTGGCTTCCACTTGCCGAAGCTGCCGACAATAAGATCGCCCACCCTGGCAACACCCCGTCCGATGCTGCCTGACACGTCGTTGATGATCAGGCAATTGGCATCCTTGCACACCCGAACAATGTCATCCATCGGCTGTTCACAAAAATATCCCGGAAGCGTGTTTATCAATAGAGCCGAATCAGGTTCTGGCGCAATGTCTTCAACTATCCCAAAATCAGTCCTCAATTCAATTGTTTCGTATCCGAGTTTTTTCGGATATTGCCTGTAAGTGATCCAGCCACCCTGGTCCTGGATATAAACCAATTTTCGGTTGGCATATCTCAGCGCCTGGACTATGGCGGCGTTGCCTCTCTCAGTAACCCTGACGTGACTCTTTCCGGATAATTCCTTCAGCCTCCCGACAACCTCATCCTTCATGGCAGCGGTTATTTTCCCGTGTTATTTCAATTTTTCTAAAACTTTATATTAAAGAGCCGCAAAACACAGCCCATGGAAAGCATCTTTGTCTTTTCAGGGGAAGCACCGGGCATTGCCCGGGCCGAGGCAGAAACCCTCTTTAATGCAAAAGGGGAGCTCTACAGAAACATCCTGGTTGCCGGCATCAGGGATGTTAGGGGCGGGCTTGCATACACAAAAAGCATCTCCCGGCTGCTGTTCAGGACAACAAAACAGAATCTTAAGAGGGATCTGGGGGCATTTGACTGGATGTCCATAATCAAAACGTCGTTTGCGCTCAGGTCTTCCGGCTCAGAGCCCGAGCTTGCCGGCTTTATCTGGCGAAAACTCGTAAATCCCATAGTGGATCTAAATAATCCGGAGACCCTCGTTGAAATCATCCAGGGCAAATCCCTGCTGGTGGCAAAAAGACTCTGGACAAACACTGAAAAATTCTCAAACCGCAAAGCCCACAACCGCCCAAGGCCCCATCCCAGCTCGCTTGATCCCAGGCTGGCAAGGGCCATGGTTAACCTGACGGGAGCAGCAGGAAGCGACACTGTATGCGATCCGTTCTGCGGAACAGGGGGCATCCTGATTGAATCCTCCTTGATGGGATTCAAAACCTATGGCTACGATCTCAGCGATGAGATGCTGGAAAGATGCAGGGAAAACCTAATCAGCTACAAGGTAAATTTAGCCAAATCGGACGCACTGAAACTCAGGAAGCAATTTGACTGCATTGTTTCTGACCTTCCGTACGGGAAAAGCACAATACGCGGCAGCAACCTCTATCGGGATTTCCTTAAGATTCTGCCCGGGCTCTTCAGGAGGCGGGCTGTTATCGCATTTCCTTGCGCGATAGGACGCTTTGCCTATGGTCTTCGGATAGAACACAAATTCAGCTACTACATCCACAGTTCACTAACAAAGCATATTTACGTCTTCTGCCAATAGGTTTATATAATTTGGATGCAAACAAATTCTGCATGGGGAACAAGGCGCTTCTTTTGGAATTCATTGACTTCCTAAAGCACAACCGGAAATGGTGGCTCATACCGCTACTGCTTATCCTGCTACTGGCTGGAATCATCGTTCTCTTCTCGGCACCCGGCCCTGTTCCGGTGTTCATCTACCCTATGCTGTGATAATCTCAAGTTTAGCCGGGTCGCTCAGGAAATCCTCTCTCTTTATGTCCTCAAGGATATAGTAGACCTGCTTTGATTTTATCGGAAACTTCTCCTCAAGGCAGTCAATGAAAGCCTCAAGCTCATTGATGTTGGCGAAGATTGCCTCAACAAAATAGTCGTACCCGTTGTTTACCTTGAACGCAGAGTTGACATTCTGATGCTTGAGGAGGTATTCCCGGATTTGTTCCCTCTTGTCCTTCCTAACCCGGATAAAAAGGAGCGCGATAGCATGATACCCCAATTTGCCGAAGTCAACAAGGGCAGTGTGCTTTCTGATTAGATGCTCGTTATAGGATTTCAGCCTTTCAAAAATGGTCGAAATAGGTATGCTGGTCTTCTTGCTCATTCTGGTAAGCGTCTCCCTGGCATTGTCCCTGAGATGCGAAATCAACAGGAGATCATTTCTTTGCAGCATTTCATACACCCCCTAACCGGCAAAGCTCTTTTCATATTCTGACAGGTCATAGAGCAGCTGGTGCACCCGCGCGCCATCCTTCTGCTCTACATAGACAGTCATTTCAGACTCGCACGAGCAGATATCATAGATGTTAATGTTGTTAAGCGACAGCTGCCCCATGATTAGGAAATATACGCCCGGTGTCTGCTTAACGCTTGGGTCAAAATGCACAGTTATCGAGCAAATCCCATCCTTGACAGATGAGATGTTGGCCCTGCCGATTGAAGCTACAACTGCGTCAATATAATTGTCAGGGATTATCAGGATGATTGAGTTTCTGCTGTTTATTATATTTATGAACTCATTGCCGTCAAACCGGCCGAGGATTCCGGGCAGCTGTGTGAGGCTGTTCAGCTGCCTGACCTCAATATAGGTGAGGTTGCTCTTTACATCCACATTTGAGTCCTTGAACGCCGAATATACATTCCTCAGGTCGACGGCATCCTGGCCGGCGTATCTCCTTACAGCGTTCCTGACATCATCGTAATTCTTTCGAAGTTCGCGCCTTTCGCTTAGGATGTGCCTGGTCAGGCATCTGCTCGGGATCAGCCCGCGCATGAGCCCCACCCTGATTGTCGGATCCCCTTCGATGTATCTTGTCACAAGGCCGCTGACATGCTTGTTCATGCAAATATCTTCATCATCTGGTCTATATAAATGTTTCCACTAAAAAATAGCAATTTACTATTGTTTTGGGTAAAATATGTCGTTTTTGGGTAAAATCTTACCCAAAATGAGGGTTAGATTATTAAATAGTGTATCCATTGTGAGTATCGGGTGATACATATGTCAATAACTGAAATGGTTGCTGATCAGATTGCACGGGGCGTACAGGAACATGAGCTCCTCAGGGCAGCACGGCAATACCTCGAAGAGGCAGAAATCCATTTTCCATATGCAACCCTCGAACTAAGGGATGACATGGTTGTTCTTTCCGGAGTTCCTGAGTGCGGTGAGGTTCTTATCTGTTCCCAGGAAGCCGGCCATATCGAAAATTATCTATAGATGCAATTCTCATGCCATGACAGATTTGCTGAGGCATGATGCCAGCTAAGGATTGTGTGGCGGGGTTAAGGCAGGATCAATATCTGGTTTTGCCTCAACAGCTGGTTTCTTCGAGCTGTAAACTGGGGCATTGTGGGCTGGTTCAGGGGAAGTGCCTGAGGATGCGGGGCCTCTTAGCGGGCATGTGAATCCCCTGATCTGACAAGCTGCAAGGCTCTGTCGTAGATTTGCACTGCCCCCAAGAGTAAGGCGGTCCAGCCGGAAATGACATCTTCATCGCAGCCTGTGCAACATCATGCAATCCCTGGCTGCCAAAAAAGCAGTCCTCAGCTAATGCTGAGCCGAAACCCTAGTGAAAGTATAAATATCTGCTATTGCTTTTTTGCTGCAATGAAGCTCCTCCTCATCAATCCCCCGTACAGAAATGTCCTGGCTGGCTATGACATTGACCTAAAAAGCCAGGGTCATCTTCCGCCGCTAAGCTTGCTGTATGTGGCATCAGCTCTTCGCGGGCATCAGGTTGCTGTGCTCGATGCAGATCTGGAGCAGCTGGGACTTGATGATATCGCAAAAAGAATACGGAAGGAAAATCCTGATTTCATCGGACTGTCAGTGACAACCTTTACGCTAATAGACTGCCTCGCAATGGCCCGCCTGGCCAAGGAAGTGAATCCGGATGTCAGGGTAATTTTCGGAGGCCCGCACCCCTACCTGTTTCCCGATGAAACGATCGGATTCAAAGAGGTTGATTATCTTATTCTGGGAGAGGGGGAGGGGGCAATAAGTGACCTGCTCAGCTCCAGGTTAAATGCTAAAGGGCTGGTATACATGATAGGGAACAAAGTGATTAAGACAGGGTCCCGGCAACTGATAAGGGACCTTGATTCGATACCATTTCCGCAAAGGAGGCTTCTTCCTTACGGCAGCTACACTTCAGTGCTCAGCAGATCCCGTCCAGTGACGACCATGGTCATAAGCAGGGGATGTCCGTACAGGTGCACCTGCTGCAGCCAGGCCCATTACAAAGATTCCGTCAGGTATAGGTCTGCCTCAAATGTTGTTGCAGAGATTGAGGCCTGCATCCGCCTCGGCATAAGGGAGATAATCTTCTATGACGAGACCTTTACCCTTAACCGGGATCTTGTTGCCGCTGTCTGCAGAGGGATTCAAGCAAAAAAGCTGAGAATCAGCTGGGCAATAAGGACCCGGGTTGATCTCGTGGATGATGGTCTTCTCAGGCTGATGAAAAGATCCGGTTTGGCAAGAATCCATTTCGGTGTTGAAAGCGGAAATCAGAAAACCTTAGACACTCTCGCAAAGGGCATAACTATTCGGCAGATAGAAAGGGCATTTGGGCTTGCCAGGGACAATAACCTTGAAACAGTGGGCTACTTCATGATCGGCAGTCCCGGGGAAACCTTGAAGATGATTCACAATACCATGGCTTTCGCTAGGCACCTTAATCCGGATTATGTTCAGTTCAGCGTTACACAGGTCAGCCCCGGGACCGAGCTCCACAGGCAGGCGCTTGAGGCCGGCCTGGACGTAGACTGGCGCAGCTACGCCAAAAACCCGCGGCATGGTTTTCCCATGTTCTGGACAAAGACGCTGGGCGAGACTGAATTGAAGTCTCTGGCAAAAGACGCCTACCGAAAATTCTACCTCCGGTGGCATTATGTTCTGAGCCAGCTTGCGCGGGTCAGGTCATTAGGTGATCTGCGCAATAAGATTAATGCCGGCCGCATGCTGGTCTTCAGCTAGAACCTCCATCTGGCCGCTTTTGCCGTTACTGGCACAATTCAGAAACCGCAGTATATGACGAAGGCAAATCCTTATCCGAGACAAAGATAAGAAACTCGGTGCTGCACGAGATTGCCTCAACAATGTTGATGCTGTTTATGGCAAG
This sequence comes from archaeon, assembly GCA_043823195.1. Lineage (GTDB taxonomy): Archaea > Nanobdellota > Nanobdellia > Woesearchaeales > JBDRAZ01 > JBDRAZ01. The sequence continues at coordinate 1,879 of JBDRAZ010000057.1, read as the reverse complement.
CTCATTCAGGACAGCTGCAAAAACCCCCGGGGTTTCCACAGTTGAGGGGTCCAGGTCAATGATGACAACGCCAAGGTCATCCCTTACCTGCTTGATGTGGTCCTCCGGAAAGATCTCCTTTATTTTGTCAAGGTTCCTGGTGTCTACGAGAATCTCAACAGCTTCAGAACCCTTGATGAGCCTGATCGGGTCAGATGTTACGTCAGGGGAAACGATCTTTGGCAGCAGGTCGACAACCGCGTCATTTCTTTTGAGCAGTATGAGCCCCATCTGGTTTCTCAGGCTGACCTTTGAGTTTTGCAGCACCTTCTTAATTGCCGCGTCATGCGCAAGAAGGCTTTTGTCCTCCAGGATCCGTCTTAAGGCTGTGACGATTGCATCAATTGAGGCATCTATTCCTTCCTCGTTGTGCATGTATTTTGCAAGTGCAGAGGTGTTGATAAGCCCGCGCCTAAGGTCTCGCCGTATTGCAGGGTCGCGCTCCAGAATCTTCATTATCGCAAGTGATGTTTGTCCCATGAAATCGTCTCAGTTTACTACTAGTCAGGTACGCTTATATATAAATTTTTCGCTAAATTGGCGCTTTTCAGGCAAAATGGCGGGATTTGGTCGTTTTTGGATGAAAAAAGGCAGATTGACGGATTTTTATGATTTTGCGGCACAGCCAATGCCGCGGCACATCAGTGCACTCCTGCAGCTCTGTTCCTGCATACACAATTTGCAGAGATGGGCGCATCCGCTATTGAATATCCTTACAAATATTGTATATGTGTTTAAAGAATGTAGTGGCATGCTTAATGCTCCGCTGGTTCTCTGTTCGCCTGAGGGATTTTCTGGTAAGTAAAACTGCCTCTCTTCCTTTTTTCCGTCCTGAATATCTCCAGCAGGGCATCTGCTCTGATCATTACCTGCGGCTTGATTGCAAGTTTTCTGAGAACAGGTTAATATAGGGTCTCCCCCCTTAATTTGAATTACGCAAATCCAAAGTGTTGGGGGGGAGGACCCCGGATGAGAACTTACGATGTTGACCTTAATAAAGTTGTTGCTAAGACTTTTGATTTTTGCCGATACCACGACGTGCCAACGCACTGGAGCAAAACCAAAAACGAGAGATATAATGTTCATCTCGTGATAGTGCTTTACGTCTTGTTCTGCATGGCTGACAAGAGCTACAAACGATTCAAAAGACTTGTTGAATCATGCCCGCCCAGCACTTTAGTGCTGGAGTCAATTCCGGTTTCATCGACGCTGTGGCGCGCGTGGCGACGTATTCCGCCACGCTTTTTAAGAAAGCTGGTTCAGCTTTCTGGCAAGGGCGGGCGGGATAAGTGCATTGCTCTTGATCCAACGCATTTCCAGATCAGTAGGCCAAGTGTTGCCTACTGTAAGCGCATAAAGCGCAAACTTGAGCGCGAGCCAAACAGGAAGGTAACCATAGCAACAGGAACCAGAAGCTTGCGAATTGTCGACGCTGTAATCTATGCTTACCCAAAGCGTAACGGGCTGGATGACCTGGACAAATTGCTTGGTCCCTGGGTGAACGGCAAGACAATTGTCGCAGATACTGAGTTTGATGCTGAAGAAAGATTTCATAGGAAGGTACTGGCTTTGGGCGGCAAAAGTGTTGCACCCCTGCGCCACAAAAAGGTTCCAGTGTGGAGGACAAAGGGGGCGCGACGCAAGCAGCTACGACGGAGATGGCCCGGAAGAAGCTACAGAAGAAGACCGCTCACTGAGACTGCAAACAGTATGCTGAAAAGGGGCATGGGAGAAACATTGCGTGGCCGCACCGTCTGGCAGCAAGCCAGACATTTCTATGCGAAATGCTTCACACACAACATATTATTGAGGTGCAACTGATGGAACTTGCAATCGAGCC
>JBDRAZ010000056.1:0-6976 GCA_043823195.1 archaeon | reverse complement strand
CCGATTGAGTTCAACAATCGCACGGCAATCCCGCTGTGTATCCACGGCCGAACGTACGGCTGGGCTGATGCGCCGCTTCGCGCGGCCCATCAGTTTTCTTCTTAGAATTCAATGGTTATCAATTTTTCCGGATGAAGCCCACAATCCCAAAACCTATATAAACAAAGTTGCTTTACTGCGGGGATATGAAGGAGAAATATCTGGCAATGAAAAGAGCGGGCCAGAAGATTGTAATGCTGACGGCCTATGACTATTGGAGCTCCAGGCTTCTGGGTGGTGCAGATGTTATTCTTGTTGGCGATTCGCTCGGGATGGTAATGCTGGGGCACAAGAGCACGCATTCCGTGACAATGCAGGACATGGTGCGCGCCGTGGAAGCTGTGTCACGGGGGACGAAAAAGCCGATCATGGGCGATATGCCAATAGGATCATATGAAAATGCAGAGGATGCGCTGATGAACGCAAGGAGACTTCTTGATGCGGGAGCAGCAGGGGTTAAAATTGAGGGCAATCCGCAGGGTATCGCAAAATGCCTTGTCGCACAGGGCATAGAGGTCATGGGTCACGTAGGCCTCACACCCCAGAGTGCAAAAACTTTCGGGGTGCAGGGAAAACAGGGCAATGAGGCTGAGGGGATTGTAAAGGATGCAATGGAGCTTGAGGCTGACGGCTGCTTTTCCATTGTAATTGAGTGTGTGCCAGCTGCGCTTGCAGAGAGGATTACAGCCAAGCTTAGAATTCCCACAATCGGGATTGGGGCCGGGCGCAACTGCGACGGGCAGGTGCTTGTAACGCATGACATGCTTGGCCTGTTTGAGGACTTCAGGCCCAGATTTGTCAAGAGGTATGCAGAGGGTGGTGCCATGATCAGGGATGCAGTTGCAAGATTTGCCGAGGATGTGAAGGCGGGAAGATTCCCGGCCAGGGAGCACAGCTATTAAGATGCTGGTCATAAATAGGTCATCAGAGATGCAGGCTGAATGCCGCAGGCTGCGGCAGAATGGCACGATGGGTTATGTCCCGACAATGGGCTGCCTGCATGAGGGCCACCTGAGCCTGGTTCGGAGGGCAAGGCAGGAAAATGATGCTGTTGCTGTTAGTATCTATGTAAACCCCACGCAGTTTAGTGCCGGCGAAGACCTGTCGAGCTATCCGAGGGAATTGGAAAGGGACCTCAGACTGTGCGAGAAAGAAGGCGTGGATATCCTATTCTACCCGGATGATGCGGAGATGTACCCTGAAGGCTTCTGCACACACACAACGGTATCAGGCCTTGATCGCATCATGTGCGGAAAATCGCGGCCCACCCATTTCCAGGGCGTTTGTACGGTTGTCTGCAAGCTGTTCAATATTGTCCAGCCCGACAGCGCTTACTTCGGGCAGAAGGATTACCAGCAGGCAGTCATCATCAAAAGAATGGCTAAGGATCTTAACATGGGGATTAAAATCATGGTATGCCCGGTAGTCCGTGAGACCGATGGGCTCGCCATGAGCAGCAGGAACAGCTACCTGAGCGGTGAGGAACGGGCAAAAGCACCTGAGATATATGCGGCGCTCAGAGAGGCCAGAGACTCAATACTGAATAAAGGTTCTGTTGCCGGGGCAATCAACAGGATCGAAAAGAGAGTAAACCGTGTCGGCAGACTGGATTATGCTGTTGCTGCAGATCCAGAAACACTAATGCATAAGGAGCAAAGGCCGCTCGTACTGGCTGTAGCTGCCTATGTCGGCAGCACACGGCTGATCGACAATATTCTGATAGAATGAAAGGAAAGACCATCCTCATCGGAATTACTGGAAGCATCGCACTGTTCAAGACAAAGCAGCTCATCAGTGACCTTGAAGCTGCTGGTGCAAAGGTTATAGCCATAATGACAAAGAATGCACGCAGGCTGATGAACCCTGATGAACTCGGGTGTGATGTCGCCTGCGATATGTTTGAGGAGGGTAAGGATTACCGGGATTATCTTACAAAGGAGATAACCCATGTGTCGCTGGCTGAGCTGGCTGACCTGGTTGTTGTGGCGCCTGCAACGGCAAACATAATCGGAAAGGTCGCGTGCGGGATTGCCGATGACCTTCTCAGCACCACGATAATGGCGACAAAGGCAAGGGTTGCATTTGCGCCGGCCATGGAAAGCCACATGTATCTTAATCCCATTGTACAGCAGAACATTGAAAAGCTGAAATCTGCAGCGTATGTTTTTATCGGACCTGATACGGGGAGGCTGGCTTCGGGGAGGTCGGGTATCGGCAGGCTTGCTGATACCGCAAAAATATCTGCCTTTATCAGGACATTCTTTTCCGGGGGCCTTGAAAAAAAGAAGGTGCTTGTTACTGCCGGGCCGACAAGGGAATACATTGACCCGGTCAGATATATCTCAAACGACTCATCCGGGACAATGGGGTTTGCCGTTGCCCGCGCATGCATTGCCAGGGGAGCCCGCGTAACCCTTGTACACGGGACCCGGAACCATGCTGTTGATGTAAATGAGATAAGGGTTGTGTCAGCTGATGAGATGCATAAGGAGGTGATGAATCACTCTGATGCAGACATCATCATCGGCGCGGCGGCGGTCGCTGATTTCACTGCCGTGCCCCATTACCAGAAGCTAAAGAAGAGAGATAGATTAACGCTTGAACTTAAAAAAACGCCTGATATTCTCGCAGAACTGGGCAGGAATAAGAGAAAGGGGCAGATCCTTGTCGGATTCTGCCTTGAGACCAATGACCTCATAAAGAGAGCCAAAGGGAAGCTGAAAAACAAAAACCTTGACCTCATAGTTGCAAACACCCCGGAGGCGATCGGCAGAGACGAAGCCAAGGCCTATTTTATCGACAGGGAATCTGTTCAGAAGGTTGAGGGTTCAAAGCTTCAGATCGCCGATTGGCTGGTTGAGAGGGTTATGGCCCTCAAAGGCCGTTAATAACCCCGTCGGCCCCAACAGTTATGTTTTCTGCATTCGGATGCTCAGGAAGCCCGGGCATTGTCAGTATGTTTCCTGTGTGAACAACCAGAAACCCCGCACCAAGCGATGGTATGATGTCAGTGACAGTGACAGTGAAATTTTTGGGCCTCCCAAGCAGCTTGGGATTGTCAGAAAGCGAATTCTGAGTCTTGGCAATGCATACAGGGAGATTTTTGTATTTTCCAAGGCCCTTCAGCTGGGTTTCTGCATGGGGCGTGTATTTTACGCGGGATGCACCATAGATCCGCCTTGCAACAATATCAATTTTTTCCATTATTGTCTCGTCATGATACAGGAACCTGATGCCTGACTGTTTCTCGGCAGAGAGGACCAATCCAGCCAAATCAAGGCCCCCGGCACCGCCGTTTTCGTACAAACTGGCCTCAGCAGCCGGGACAGCCAGACGTTTACATTCAGACAATACTATCTTGACCTCTTCATCTGAATCAGAGGAAAACCTGTTTATTGCCACGACAACGGGAACACCGAACAGCCTGAGGTTCTCAATCTGCTTCTCCATGTTGGGCAGTCCGGTCCTGACTGCTTTAGTGTCCGGCTTGCTGTGGTCATCCGAATAACCATGCAGCCTCAGTGCGCGAATTGAGACCACAAGCACTGCACAGGCAGGTTCCAGGTTTCCGATGCGGCACTTAATGTCAAAGAACTTTTCAGCACCCAGGTCTGCCCCAAAGCCGGCCTCAGTGACGACATAGTCAGAGAGCTTCATTGCAAGTTTTGTGGCAATCAGGCTGCTGCATCCGTGGGCAATGTTGGCAAACGGGCCGCCGTGGACAAAGGCCGGGACTCCTTCAGTGGACTGTACCAGGTTGGGATTAATTGCGTTTCTGAGAAGGGCAGTCATTGCACCGGTTACATTCAGGTCCCTTGCATAGACCGGCTTGCTGTCATATGTATAGGCAACAACCATCCTTCTGAGGCGCTTTTGAAGGTCGTTTATGCCTGTTGCAAGGCAGAGGATAGCCATTATCTCTGAGGCAACGGTTATGTCAAAACCGTCCTGGCGCGGAATCCCCTGGCGCGGGCCGCCCAGCCCCACAAGGATCTCCCTCAGGCTCCTGTCGTTCATGTCCATCACCCTGCGCCAGATGACTCTCCTTGGGTCAATCTTTAGCCTGTTACCGTGCTGGAGATGGTTATCGATGATCGCTGAAAGAAGGTTGTGGGCTGAGCCGACCGCATGTATGTCGCCTGTAAAATGCAGGTTGATTTCATCTGCCGGGAGCACCTGGCTGCGGCCGCCGCCTGTGGCGCCGCCCTTGATGCCGAACACAGGCCCGAGGCTTGGCTCACGGATGCAGAGCATCGCCCGTTTGCCCAGTTTAGCGAGTGCCTGGGCAAGCCCGATAGTAACGGTCGTCTTTCCCTCACCAAACCTGGTGGGTGTAATCGCTGTGACAAGGATAAGACTGCTCCTGCGCTCCGGCAGGGTGTTCAGCAGCTGTGCTGAGACCTTGGCTGTGTATGTATTAAATACTGACAGGCTTGACTCAGGAATCCCCAGCTTTTCAGCTATCCGGGCGACGGGAATAGGAGCTGCCTCGGCTGCAGTTTCAGAGACTGTCTTCATGCGGATGCCGGCAGCCAACTAGTATTTAAGCATTCCTAAAAGCATAAAGTATTTATAGAACAGAGGTGATAATAGCCCCATGAAAAAGGGGAAACGCTTTCTCGTTATAGTTGTGGAGATGTATCTTGTGCTTAAGCTGTACGAGCTGGTTTCGGCAACCGGGCTTTCAATGAACGTGTACCTCCTTATTCTGCTGCTTCTGATCGTGCTGGCCAACTATATCGGCAATAAGATTGAGCTGTCCGGAAGCATCCCCAGGACCATCATGTTTAAGGTTATCCCGCGGCTCCGCTTTTCATCAGAGGCGTTCAGCTTTGCTGTAGGCGGTGCGATAACAGCAGGTTTCTTCTTTTCAAGGCAGTTACAGAGCGCATTCCTCACGTATCTTATCATTTTTGCGCTAACTGTGGCGGACGGGTTCTTGCTCTACCCAAGGACCCAGAGCCCCGGTGATGTAAGGAAGAAATCATACGGCATGGTGCTGCTTGCGCTGATATTCGGTATATTCATGGGCAACAGGTACAGCAGCAGCCCGATTGTTGTGGTGATTTTCCTGTTTGCAAACCTCTGCATGTACCTTGCATCCGAGCCGACCGAGAGAAGGGCGCACATCATGCACCAGAAGTAAGCCAGTGCGACGCAGCATGCCAGGGTTCAAGAGCCTGTGGCGACATTTCTTTCGGAAAATCCTTGGCAGAGGGCGATTCAGTGGAGAGGGGTGCGTTAAAAGGGCGGAGTTTTTAGCCCTTCACAGAATATAGAAAATTTTTGTTATTGGCGAGGCAAAAATATGATTGCTATTTTCAAAATTATTGGTGGACTGGGTATAATACTAATATCGACAGGGATCATTACAAAGAAAAGAAAGACTGAAGACATATTCTATATTCTTGGAGGGATCTGCCTGGAAACATACAGCATTTACGTAGGAGACCCGATATTCATGATTCTTCAGATAATCTTTACCTTGGCCGCACTCTATGATTTTGCAAAGATCCAGTTTTTCAAGAATTAGAGGCCCAACATCGCAACCTCTTCAGAAAACCACGTTCTGCTGCGCTCCCGCATGCGGGCGGCTTCGTCAGATTACGATTCCCAATGCGCTAAAGCCCATGGATAACCATATCCCGAGACACTGACACTACATCTGTCCTGTCTCTGTGTATCTCTTCATAAGCCTTTCAATGACGACATTCGGAGTATACCCTTTGTGTGAGCATGCTTTGACAAATCCGTCATAAATTCCACGGTCAATGTTGTAATCAATCTTCATTTTCTTTGGTGCTTTTGGAGTAGCTGCCATATTGTATCACCCGGTGCCATTTTAGCTAGCATATTTATTAAATTATCGGATGGGAGAAAGCAAAACCTTAATATTATCCGGCAGATAACAGCATGGATATGACTAAGAAATTCATCCCGGATGATTTTGAGGTCCCGGAATCATTGGAAACCGATAAGTTCCGTTTGAGAATGCTTACCATAAATGATGTTAAGCTGGATTATGATGCAGTCATGACAAGCTTTGGGCATCTGCAGAAAACCAGGCCCTTCGGACCTGGCCGCAGATGGCCAACCAAAGACCTGACTGAGGAACAGGACCTGATTGATCTGGGATGGAGCCAAAAAGAATTTCAGAAGAGGTCTTCATTTGCTTTTACGGTGATGAATTTAGACGAAACTGAATGCCTTGGCTGCGTGTATATCTGTCCATCTGGTAATCCAGACTATGATGCCATGGTTGTAATGTGGGTCAGGCAAAGTGAAGTCGCAAAGGGATCAGATGAAATCCTTTTTTCTTCAGTCAAAAAATGGATTAAAGAATGGCCGTTTGAAAGAGTTGCATATCCTGGCAGAGATATTAGCTGGGACGAATTTGAATGATTCTTGTCAGGCGTTACTGTTCCACTATTGCCCCTCAGACGAAGCTTGCCCAGACTTCGCGGGGAAAGGGGAGAAAAGACAATGGGCGGTAAGGTTCCTATAATGCCCGAGATAAGGCGGTTTGGTGAATATGTTCGTTAAAGAGGCGATAGGAAAAATTCTTAATTGCCTCTGAATTGTTTTGTTAACAAATATTTATATATCCAAATGTATGCCTTATCTATATGACTAATTTAATACATGGCCTAGGGAAGGGCGTGTATAATCTTTTAGTTATCTTCTTTGCATTTCTTGTATTATTTCTTTTTATTTTTGGAGTAAAGCAAATGAATTCAATTTCCAGTGAATATGTAAATGAATCAATCGACAAAATTGCAAAATCTGGCGAAGAATCTTTGTATTTGTTTAGCAAAAGCAGAGGTTCTTTAGCAGCATCTGCCTGAGTTGCTCTTTGAGATTCAGGTTTGATAGCTGCCAAGTAGCTATCAGGGAGGCAAGCTTTTCGTAATTCTCCTTTCCAGTCTCCGATCTGAAA